>JBGTEP010000172.1:0-4113 GCA_041747735.1 Chryseolinea sp. | reverse complement strand
TATCGGTTTATATCCGGCTCCATCAGGAACGGAAAAATTCAAAAAGGAGTTGGCAGGTTATACTGCAGGCAAAGGTTCTGTGAGGTTTCCAATTGACAAACCCCTTCCTCTTGCGCTGATAAAAGAGATTGTGAAGTTTCGCGTTAAAGAAAATCTTGAAAAGGCAGCAAAGAAAAATTCGAGGACGTGTCGCAAGGGTCATACGTATACTAAATCCAGTGATTGTCCAACGTGCCCGATATGCGAAGCAGCAAAAAGACCTACCGAGGGTTTTCTTTCCACGATCAGTGCCCCGGCGCGAAGGGCGTTGGAGCACAATGGCATCAAGACCTTGAAACATCTGGCGAAATATTCAGAGAAAGATGTTCTGAAATTTCACGGTATGGGCCCGGGTTCAATACCGAAACTCAAGAGTGCATTAAAGGAGGCCGGACTGTCTTTCAGCAAATGAAAGGATTAGTGAATCGTTTGAAATGTAGACAATTTAAATACTCGTATATGAAGGTTTCAAGATTGACCAGTGTCCTTATACTAAGTGTCCTCGTATTGACTACCTCGTCATTTTCTAATCCGGATCCCAGAACCGTTGTATCCATCGCAGGCGATCAATTTTATATTAACGGCGAGCCAACCTATAAAAGTCGTTACTGGCAAGGAAACAAAATTGAAGGGCTGCTTCATAATTCGCGCATGGTACAAGGTATATTCGATGATCTTAATCCTGAAACTAAGGAAAGATTTAAGTATGCGGATACGGGCATCTGGGACGCAAACCGTAACACGAGTGAGTTTGTTGCTGCCATGCAGGAATGGCGGAATTATGGCTTGCTTGCCTTTACGCTTAATCTCCAGGGGGGAAGTCCTTTGGGATATGGCAATCATGGCTGGATAAATTCAGCTTTTGATGCGAAGGGGGACCTAAGAGTTGCTTATATAAACAGGCTTGAACGCATTCTGAATAAGGCTGACGAACTTGGGATGGTTGTAATGCTGGGTTATTTTTATTTCGGACAAGATGAATATCTTGAAGATGAAGCTGCTGTAATCCGTGCAGTGGACAACATCACAAACTGGATTCTTGAAAAGGGATATCGTAATATTTTGGTTGAGATCAACAATGAGTGTAACATAAAGTACGATCATGCTATACTCCAGCCCGACCGTGTTCATGAGTTAATTAAACGCGTTAAAGAGATGACGAAAAATGGAAACAGACTTTTGGTAAGCACCAGTTACGGAGGTGGTTTTGTGCCATTGCCTAATGTGGTCGAGGTGTCTGACTACGTTTTGTTACACGGAAATGGACTGAAAGAACCCGTTCAAATCACTGCGTTGGTAAACGCAACAAGAAAGGTGGAAAAGTATACCCTGAAACCCATTGTGATCAATGAAGATGACCACTTTAATTTTGAGGCACCGGAGAATAATTTTGTTGCGGCAGTAAAAGCGTATTGTTCCTGGGGATATTTTGATTACCGTATGAAAGACGAAGGCTTTGAGTCGGGATATCAGAGTGTGCCTGTCGATTGGGGAATCCGTTCTGATCGGAAGAAGCAGTTCTTTACAAAGCTGAAAGAGATCACAGGAGAATAAGGCGATTATCTCCGGTTCTCAAGAAACTTTAAAATACTTTTGAACGCTTTAAAATGTTAGCCATGACAAAAAAAATCGCCATACCCGATGAAGTTGTAACAGTAAAATCTACCTGATTCGAAATCATAAAATAATGTTGGATATTGACCTGGCAGAACTTTATCAAGTAGAAACCGGGAGGCTCAACGAACAGGTAAAACGGAATGCAGACAGATTCCCTCAAGATTTTATGTTCCAGCTGGCTAATGAAGAATGGGAATCTTTGAGATCGCAAATTGCGATCTCAAAGAAAGGAAAGGGTGGTAGAAGGTACGCACCCTATGCCTTTACCGAACATGGTGTCCTGATGTTGTCAAGTGTTTTGAACAGCGAACGGGCCATCCAGGTGAACATCCAGATCATGCGGATCTACAGCAATCTGAAAGGGATGATAATGGATCACAAAGACATTTTACACCAATTGGAAAAGCTGGAAGGAAAAGTGAGTAAGCATGATGAAAACTTAAAAGTAGTTTTTGATTACCTGAGAGAGCAAGATCGGATTTAAGCTTAAGAAAGATGATTAGTTGACGCGGTAGTCGTCCTGCCTGCAAACACGTATGCAATTTTTTTGTCACTTTTTTCTTAGTAAAAACAGAAAGTCAGCTCGAAAATTTGTGATAATTACTATCCATTTGCCGCCACTCCATTTAATATCCTGTTACTTTTTCTTCACATTTGGAAAAAGTTTGCTGCATGTTCCGGATTATCAATAAATTTTTTGGATTAATCATTCTGACCTCCATCACATTGCCCGTGTTGGCCATGCAGGATACCGACCCTGATGTCGAATGGTATCAAAGTTTCTTTCAGGAAAAGAAATCCCTCAGCATTGAAAGGGCTTTGGCGCAAGGGGAGGAAAGTATTGCCACAGCCAGGGAAGGTGGCGATGCGGAAGATGCAGCTAGAGCGCTTACCGAAATGGGTCTGCTACATCTCACGCGCACATACAATTATCAGCTCGCCATGGATTATCTGATACAGGCGCTTACACTGGAAGATTCTCTCGGGCTTACCACAAGAAGAATTTTTACTTATCTGGCAATGGCCCAGGTATTCGAAGAGGTACGTGAATATTATAAAAGTTTCGAATTCCTAACGATGGCGATGGAGGCGAACAGATCTGTTCAAAGCTTGCAGATTCGTGCTTTGGGTCTTAATGAATTGGGAAAAGTTAACGCATCAAGTGGAAGGATTGAAGATGCCTTTGAAAACTATCAGCAGGTATTAGCATTGCGTGATGATATAAACAAACCCGATGTCGAAGCCGAGGCACTTTTTAACCTCGGCCATCTTTTTACATTACAAGGCAAATACAAAGAAGCACTTGATAATCATAAACGGGCACTTGCACTTCGTCGTGCCATTCGCGACCGAAAGAACGAAGCGCTTTCACTGAATGATATCGGGAAGCTTTATGAGTTGATGAAGAACAAAGAGAAGGCTATGGCCAATCATCTTGTCGCCCTTGAAATCAGGCAGGAGTTGAAGGATAAAAGAGGGTTGGCTGAATCGTATAACAATATTGGCGTTTTATATTACAATCAGAAAAACTATCAACGGGCGGCAGCAAACATACAGCTGGCGTTGCAGGCCGCACAGGAATCGCAGACCCAAAATCAAATCATGAAAAGCTATGAATACCTTAGCGCATGTTTTGAAAAAGCAGGTGATTACAAAAAGGCACTTGAATACAAGGATTTGTTTTTTGCGATCAACAACCTCATTGAAGGGGATAAATATGAACAGAGTCTGATCGAAACGCAGACCCGGTATTTCATCAGCCAGAAGGAGAATCAGATCAAAAGACTGGAATTGGTTCGCATTCAAAGGGAGAACGAATTGAGAGAAGAGAAGAGATTCAGGAATTTTTTTATTGTACTCGCCGGCCTTTGTCTGGTTATAGCCGGACTTATTTTTTACTACTATCGGCAGCAGCAGCGATTGAATTCACTTCTGACAGCAGAGCAGGCGAAAGTGACCAGTCAGAATATCGAATTGCAGGAGCTAAATGCCACGAAAGATAAATTCTTCTCAATCATCAGTCATGATCTCAAAGGGCCGTTGAATTCACTTACATCGTTTTCCAGTTTGCTGATTAACCATACAGAACATCTTTCTAAAGAGGAGATCAGGATGTTTGCGAAGGACTTTGATAAATCATTAAAAAATCTTTTTTCCTTACTGGAGAATCTCCTGGAATGGTCACGATCTCAAACCGGCAATATTGAATTTACGCCCGAACCTTTTGATCTGGGTGCCTTGCTGGAAGAAAATAAGGAACTGTTAAAAGGACAGGCACAGAATAAGAAGATTACACTGATGAATGAAAGTTCAGAAGAGGTTATCATTAGTGCACATAAGAATTCTGTCAATACTGTTGTCCGAAACCTGATCGCGAATGCAATAAAATTTACACCCGAAGAAGGTAAGATAACGGTAAATCTGGCGAGGGGGACAAATGATGTAGTAGTATCAGTA
>JBGTEP010000171.1:0-28976 GCA_041747735.1 Chryseolinea sp. | reverse complement strand
GCGAATAGTATAACTTTTTTTTCACGGTTTATAATTTAATGTGCCGGCAATGTGACAACTAATACACTTTACAAAATAGCAAAATAACCAGTCTGAATACACCCGGATTGGGTGAGCGGTAAAAATAAGGTTAGAGATAGTCGGATGCCGCTGGAAACTGTAATCTGAATCCGTTAGTTTGAAATTGATTTCGATAATGACCTCAGAATAAACTCAAACTTTTTAATTTCGGAAGAAATATTTGGAGACATTAAAAGTTTATTCCCGTCTTTTTTGCAATAGACGTTAGGTCCTCAACCACCGCCTGTATAACCGGTATGCCTTCAACACTACGGAGTTGCTCTGCCTCATGCTCGGGATCTCCCGGAATTAATACAGCCTCATGCCCCAATGCAGGTTTTGTCTTTCTGAACACCTCGATCCAATGATCAATTCGT
Organism: Chryseolinea sp.; assembly: GCA_041747735.1. GTDB lineage: Bacteria > Bacteroidota > Bacteroidia > Cytophagales > Cyclobacteriaceae > Chryseolinea. The sequence goes on along the minus strand of JBGTEP010000171.1, from coordinate 28,539 downwards.
TTTTTAAACACATCAACATCTTCGAAGCCATCAATTTCCATTGCGCCAAAGAAATGTCCAATGCCTTTTCCAACGCTCGCTTTTGGTGTTTCTTCAAAAAGAGCGAAGGGTGGAGCAAACGGTCCCCAGTTGGCACCGCTTAATACGCAAGTGAGGATATCGACCATAGCTGACAATGCATAACCTTTGTGTCCACCGTGCTCATGTGTCGAGCCGAGTGGCAGGAGGCCTCCCGCATACACATCCTCTGGATCTGTTGTTGAGTTTCCAAGTCCGTCGATCATCCATCCTTCCGGAACTTTTTTTCCTTGTCGTTTTGCCTGTTCTATTTTTCCAAATGCAACAACACTGGTGGCTAGATCAATAACGATCGGTGGATTTTTTAAACCTGGGAAGGCAATTGATATTGGATTTGTTCCCAGCATTCGCTCGGCGCCCCAAAGAGGAACGACTATCTTTGATGAATTCGTCATCGACCAACCGATCATATCACGTTCGAGTGCCTGGAGTGAGTAATACGATGCAATGCCGTAGTGATTGGTATTGCAAACACTTACCCATCCAGATCCAAATTCTGCAGCTTTATCCATCGCAATCTTATTTGCTTTCGGGCCAACGACCAGACCTAATCCACTGTCTCCGTCAACTGTAGCCACACTCTTTCTTTCGCGTATAACCTTAACGTTGGGTTTTGGATTAATCCTTCCGATAGAAAACATATCAACGTAGCTTTTAAGCCTGGCAACACCGTGCGTATCAATACCCCGTAAATCGGCTTTCGACAATATATCGGCCGCTTGCCAAGCGTCTTCATCACTTAACTTAAAGTGCATGAAGACTTTTGCAGTGAACTCCTTGAGATAGGTAGCCGGATAGGTTGTGTATTTAGGTTGAGTCATGAATATTTCGAGTCCTATTTTGCAATCATTCCAGGCGATATTCCTTTGCCCAGTTCAAATGATGATCCCACAGCGCCGACCACTGCATTATTTCTACCCAGTCCGATTTGTTGTCGTAGATCGAACACGGCATTTACACCAGTACAATGTGCGCCGATAAAATTCTGCACACCAAATTCTTTCATTTTGGTTGCTGTCCAGCGTATTTTTTCATCCGGTAAATTGAAAAGGTGAAAGCCACCAATCAATGTTTTCACTACCGGCACACCAATTTGTTTTCGTGCATACTCCATGGTATTTACTACGCCTGCGTGACCACATCCAGATAAAATAACCAGACCATCCACTGTATTGAAGATCATGGATTGATCTTCGGGTATTATATCTTCGACCACTTTCCCGTTGGGAAGGATCATTTTTCCCTGGCCCATCCAATTTCGTTCCGGATGTACCCGCGGAACAGGCCCTGTGATCCATACACCTGGATAAATTTCTTTTGTTTCCTTGTAGACGATAAATTTCCCACCCGCTTTTTCAAATTCCCTTTGAGCCGAGATCATATATGATGCTGTTGTATCTCCCATTGCACGAGGCCTCCGATAAAATGCTCCGTCACCAATATGTGCAACTGACAATGCGTTTGGATTAGTCTCGGACAACACTTTCTTAAGGCTGTTTAAACCACCAGTATGATCCTGATGGTTGTGACTTATGAAAACTTCTGTGACATCCGTCAGATCAATTTGCAATTCGCGGATGTTATTTAATACTGTTTCCGGCCTTGCACCGGTATCAAATAGTATTTTTTTCCCGTCAACCTCTACCAATGCACAAAAACCCCATTCACCTATTCCGTTAAAGTCAGTCAGCATGGTTGACAGAATCGTAAGTTTAAGAGTCTTTACCGTGTTGGGTTTGGTTTGAGCGTTGACAGCGGCAAAAGATATCAGCACCAGTACTAGAGTTGTGTTAAAAATTTTTGTTGACATGCTGTTCTGGTTTTAACCGGGATCTTCCAGGTTTATTTAACTTGTGACTTTATAACTATACTTTTGCGGTTTCAGAATCCATAGATGCAGCTTCCTTTCAGTATAATTTTTGAAGATAATCATTTGCTGGTTGTTAATAAATCGCCGGGAGTATTGGTGCAAGGTGATGCTACCGGAGATGTGCCGTTAGTGGAACTGGCCAAAGTCTACATCAAGGAGAAGTATAAAAAACCTGGTGATGTATTTCTTGGAGTCGTACACCGGCTGGACCGACCCGTAAGTGGTGTAGTGGTTTTGGCACGTACATCCAAGGCGCTGGAGCGGATGAATGAATTGTTTCGGGAAAAGGAAACCACGAAAACATACTGGGCGATCGTTAAAAATAAACCACCCCACCCCGAAGGTGTACTTATACACTGGTTATCGAAAGACGAAAGGAAAAACAAAACCACTGCATTTAAAAAGGAAACCGTTGGTGCCTTGCGTTCGGAATTGAGTTACAGTGTTATCGGAACCGCGGAAGGGCATTACTTATTGGAGGTGAATCCGATCACCGGTCGATCTCACCAGATAAGAGTTCAGCTGGCTAGTATGGGAAGTGTGATTAAAGGGGATGTCAAGTATGGTGATCATGATCCAAATGAAGATGGTAGCATTTATCTTCATGCGCGGAAACTTTCATTTATACATCCTGTTAAAAAAGAATCGGTAACATTTGTTGCTCCAGTTCCGTCCATGGGGATGTGGAAACATTTCGCAAAATTTGATTAAACTGACATTTATGGCGGACGCATCCTGGATGGAGAAACTTAAGCAACGATGGAAACTGGGAAGTACATTTCAGGTATTTGTTGTCCTGCTTGTTTTTGCCTGTACGGGCTTTACCATCTTGCTTATCAAAAAACCAATACTTCACTTTTTGGCGGGATCGAAGGGTGACAGTACACTTGCTTCTATTCTTTATTACCTCTTGATTCTGCCGCTCTACAACCTTATCTTACTGGCCTACGGATTTTTATTCGGTCAATTCAGTTTCTTTTGGGAATTCGAAAAAAGATTTTTTAATAGGATTTTCAGAAGGTCCAGAAAATAACTTCTCAGTAAACGATAATTTTTTTAAAGCCAGTTACATGTGGACGTTTCTTGTTCAACGTGGAGGCTAGGGAAAATAGTCTCAGGCTTGTGTTTCGTTTTGTGACTAAGCTCGAAGGTATAATTGAAAATGAGTTTTTGCTTACAGGAAAAAACTATTCTACACAAAAGAACCTGGAGTTACCCAGGTTCTTTTGTTATATCCAAGATCAAAAGGGATCAGTTTGTAAGTCCAGTGGCTAAAAGAATAACCTTATTTTTAACCACTTCCACCATGCCTCCTTTTATTCCGAGGTTGATGGTGCCTTCCTTACCTTTATATTCCACAACGCCCTCCTTCAGTAAACTGATCAATGGTGCATGATTATCCATAACCTGGAACATGCCGTCAGCGCCTGGAAAAGTTACTATGGAAACTTCTCCTTCAAATACTTTTTTTTCTGGTGTTAAGATCTCAAGCAGCATCCTGTTTTCAGTTAGAAGATTTTAAGGTTGATAACCCGGATTTGCAGAGTTATCAACCTTCAGAATTTTTCTTATCCTTTGGCTTCGGCCATCATTCTCTCACCTTTTTCGATAGCTTGTTCGATGCTACCTACAAGGTTGAATGCCATTTCTGGCAGATGATCGTATTCGCCGTCCATAATTGCATTGAATCCTTTTATAGTATCCTTAATGTCTACCAATACACCTTTCAGACCTGTAAAGGCTTCTGCCACGTGGAAAGGTTGAGATAAGAAACGTTGTACACGTCTGGCGCGATAAACGACCTGCTTGTCTTCATCGGACAATTCATCCATACCCAGGATGGCGATAATGTCTTGTAATTCTTTGTAACGCTGAAGTATGCTTTTTACGCGTTGAGCACAATTGTAATGCTCGTCGCCCACAATCTCCGGACGAAGAATTCTGGATGTAGAATCCAATGGATCTACGGCAGGGTAAATTCCAAGTTCTGAAATCTTACGCGACAATACCGTTGTTGCATCAAGGTGAGCAAAGGTCGTAGCAGGAGCAGGGTCAGTCAAGTCATCTGCAGGCACGTATACAGCCTGTACAGAAGTGATTGAACCGTTTTTTGTGGAAGTAATTCGTTCCTGCATCGCACCCATTTCAGTTGCTAATGTAGGTTGGTAACCTACGGCCGAAGGCATACGACCTAAAAGGGCCGACACTTCAGAACCAGCTTGTGTGAAACGGAAAATGTTATCAACGAAGAACAGAATATCGCGTCCTTTTCCTGTACCATCACCATCACGGAAATATTCGGCAACGGTAAGACCAGAAAGGGCAACCCGTGCACGTGCTCCGGGAGGTTCATTCATTTGGCCAAAGACGAAGGTAGCCTTAGAGTCTCTTAATTTTTCTTCATCCACTGTAGAAAGATCCCATCCGCCGGCGTGAAGTGATTTCATAAATTCTTCACCGTAATTCACAATACCAGCTTCGATCATCTCACGAAGAAGGTCATTTCCTTCTCTTGTTCTTTCACCTACCCCAGCAAACACAGACAGACCTGAATAAGCTTTAGCAATATTGTTGATCAGCTCCTGGATCAATACCGTTTTACCGACACCGGCACCACCGAATAATCCAATTTTACCACCTTTCGCGTAGGGTTCAATCAGGTCAATAACTTTGATACCGGTAAAAAGCACTTCGGTAGATGTAGAAAGATCCTCAAACAAAGGTGCCTGGCGGTGGATTGGTAAAGTAGAAGTACCTTTAGGTTGTTTAATGCCGTCAATAGCATCCCCTACCACGTTGAAAAGACGCCCTTTAATATCTTCTCCAACGGTCATCTGAATGGGTGAGCCCGTGTCAGTTACCTTCATACCTCGTACCAGGCCTTCAGTGCCCTCCATAGAGATTGTACGAACGCGGTCTTCACCAAGGTGCTGCTGGCATTCCAGTACTACTTTTGTGCCATCGCCCTTTGTAACTATAAGAGAATCAAGGATGTTAGGGAGTTTAGTCCCTTCGCCATCGAAGGCAACGTCTACTACAGGACCAATTACCTGCGTGATCTTACCAGTATTTGCCATTGTTTATGTGATTTTTGAAAATTAAGGTCTGAAAATTCGAGCGCAAAAGTAGCCGTTTATGGACGAAGTACAAAGTGCGGCGCTTGAATAATTGCGGATGTTTAACAGAAAATGGCACTATAAAATCCAGTGGGTTTTTTGATGCGAATTTCAAGGATTTACAGCGGCATGAAGCACAATTCTAAAGGTTGTGCCTATGTTCTCATCGGAAGACTTTACGAAGATTTTGCCATCGTGATAGGTTTCAATGATTCTCTTGGCGAGAGTAAGACCAAGGCCCCACCCTCTTTTTTTTGTTGTAAAACCCGGCCTGAAGACATGGTCAATCTTAGAGCGGGGAATCCCTTTACCGGTATCTGAAATGTCAATAAAAACCTTGCCCTCATTCCCACGCAAAATTTTGATCGCAATTGTACCGGTATTGCCCATTGCATCTACAGCGTTTTTGGACAGATTCTCAATGACCCATTCAAACAACGGTGCATGAACATTGGCAAAAATGTTATCGGAAAGGGTAAAGACTTCCATTTGAACCTTCGAAGAAACGCGTGGACGTAGATAGGTCACCACATTGTTGACGAGTGAAACGACATTCTCTTTTCTAAGCGCAGGAATAGAGCCGATGCTTGAAAACCGTTCGGTTACGATCCTTAATTTTTGAATATCTTTTTCTAATTCCTCGACCATACCTTTATTCTTCATATCAGGATCGTCGCGAATTACTTCAACCCAGGCCATAAGCGATGACAACGGTGTGCCCAGTTGGTGTGCTGTTTCTTTTGCTAGTCCGACCCATACCCTGTTTTGCTCTGCTGCCTTTGAGTAGTTGAATGCGAGGTAAGCTATAAAAGCAAAGATGGCGATAACTGATAGTTGAATGTATGGATAGGCAATCAGTTGTTTTAAAAGGAAAGAGTTTTTGTAATAAATAAATTGCGTTCCAAATACCTCTCCTGTTTGAGGATCGCGCAGGGTTACGGTGATAGGTTCATAGGTTTGTGCCATTAATTTTAACTCGCCTCTCAGGAATGTGTTTTTTCTCTTTTCGGACCATGCATCGTTTAAATCCACATTCCTCGAAGATAATACTCTTCCGCTGTCGCCCACCTGGATAATAGGAATTGAGTTATTTTGAAAAAGAATTTCCTGGGCTATAAAATTGACGTCTCCGAAGGTATCTTCACCATTGGCTGTATATTCAATTGCTTTTGCATAAAGCTGCACTTGTTGTCTCTCGCGTACCTTAAGTTGATTTACCAATATGTTTGTGTAATAGATTGAGCCTATGCTGATCACTACTGATGCGGCCAAGACTACCCATTTCAGATTGGAATTGTTCTGAGAAAATTCAAGGGATGGTATGGTGCCTTTTTTGCTCATTGTTTGTCAAAATGGAATCTCGCAAAAATCAGGTATTCAAAAAACATCTGCCGTTATGTTTCGCTGTCATTGATTATTGAATTGGATTGCAGCTTAATTCAGGATCTTGAAAGATAAATAAAAAACCGGATGGGCTTCATCCGGTTTTATAAGTTTTAACTATTCTTTGAGTGGTTGATTGCTTAGCCCTTCATCATAAACCATTTGGCCATCACTTTATAGTTGATTTTTGTTCCATGCATCAGGATGCCAACCCGGTAAATTCTTCCTGCTACCCATGTAGTGAAAATAAAACCTGCAATCAGCAAAAGCATTGAAAGGGCAAGCTGCCAGTCGGGCACCCCGAAAGCAATTCTACCCATCATGGCAATAGGAGAGGTGAAAGGTATAATGGAGAGCCAGATGCTGATCGGTCCATGCGGATCTTCCAGTATGAAAGTAAAAAGACCAAAGTATGCAATCAGCATTGGGATGGTAATCGGAAACATAAATTGTTGAGCTTCTGCCGGACTGTCAACCGCGGAGCCCACAGCTGCAAACAATGCACCGTAAAGCAGGTATCCACCCAGGAAATAAAACAGAAAATTAAAGATCATGTAACCAAATGGAATCTGCCCCATCATCTTCAGGAGTTCCGTTGCTCCCTGATTTTGCATGGCAGCACCTTGTTCGCTCATCTCATTCATCATTTGCTGTTGGGGCATTTCAAGTCCAAACATCCCAAGTACTACCGAAGACAGCGTGGTGATTAAAAGGATCCATATCAGAAACTGCAACAGACCAACAGAGGCAAGCCCTATAATTTTGCCCATCATTAACTGAAAGGGCTTTACTGAGGAAACGATGATCTCGACAACTTTACTTGTCTTCTCTTCAATAATACCCTGCATGATTTGTGCGCCATAAATAAATATGAACATGTACATCAATATCCCGCACGTCATGCCCAGCGCGAATAATACTTTTGAGTCAGACGTTTTCTCCTGACCGCTGTCAGATAGATTTACGCTTTGGATAGATATATTAGTTTTTAAGCTGTCTAACACTTTCTTGTCAAGGTTGAATTTTTGCATCTTCAGATCCTTGATTCTATTTTCCAACATGCTTTCAAGATCACCAATCTCATTTGGACTTGGATTTACTTTAGTATAAAGTGAAATCCCTTTCGGGTTTGATAGTTCGAACGAGGGAACATACAACAAACCATAGCTATCCGTTACAAGAAATGCTTTTTTTGCATCATTCACACTTCCTTCAAATTTTCTGAATTCAAATTTTGCTGTATCAGGAGAGAAGTGTCCACTTTCATCTACATAATAAATTACCTGTTTGGTTGCATTTTTCTTTTGCTGTACTGCCACGTATACAAGCACAGCCATAATGGCTGGAAATATTAATGGAATTAAAATGGTCGCAATGAGGAAGGATTTCTTTTGAACCCGATTCAGGATCTCGCGTTGGACAATCAGCATGATTTTATTCATCACTTCCTCCTTTCACTAAACTGATAAATATTTCACTCATGGTAGGTATTTTTTCGACAAAGCTATGTACTTCTGTAACCTCAGTAAGGTCGCGTATAAGTTCATTGGGAGATAAAGTGTCACTAACGCGAATCATAGATTTGAAGAAGGCATCTTCTAAATTTTTCTGTTCGATCAATTGATACTTTTCTTTTGCAAGCGAAAATGCTCCATTATGTTCAACCCAGAAGGTATTGGTCCGATAGGTTTGCTTTACCTGTTTTTTTGAGCCTTCCAGAATTTTTTTGGATTTATCAATGAGGGCAATATGATCACAAAGATCTTCTACAGTCTCCATTCGATGAGTTGAGAAGATGATAGTACATCCCTTTTCTTTAAGCTCAAGTATTTCTTTTGTAATGAGTTGTGCATTTACCGGATCGAATCCAGAGAAAGGTTCGTCGAGGATAATCAGTCTTGGTTCATGCATGACGGTACTGATGAACTGCACTTTTTGAGCCATCCCTTTGCTGAGGTCTTCAACTTTTTTATTCCACCAGTCGGTGACTTCAAATTTCTTAATCCACGCTTTACTTTTTTCAGTGGCAGCTTTTTTACTAAGGCCTTTTAATTGAGCCAGATAAATAAGTTGTTCCCCAACTTTAAGTTTCTTATAAAGCCCACGTTCCTCGGGCAAATATCCAATGGTACCGATATGCTTTTGTTGCAAAGGCTCTCCGAAGATTAAAATTTCTCCTGCGTCAGAATTAATAATTTGATTGATGATTCTGATTAAGGTGGTCTTTCCGGCTCCATTCGGACCAAGAAGTCCGAAAATGGTCTTTTGCGGGATGGTAACGCTTACATCGTCAAGCGCAAGATGATTGGTGTAACGCTTGGTCACATGATTTGCTAATAATGCCTCCACAGATTTTTAGTATAGATTCGACAGCTAAGTTAGTGTCAAATAATCGCATGGAATTACAAAAACAGAAAGGTTAAAGAAAAAATAAAATGACCTACTATTTGAAAACGATATTACCCATTGATACATCGAGATCAAAAGTCAATGAGTTTTTGGCATCTTTCGTGTAGGCTGCGTTAGCAAATGTGTTTTCGGATATTTTTTTCAAAGTAGAAGGAAGCCTGACGCTACATAACCACGAATCACGAATTTTTACCAACACAGGTATTCTGTCTCCGGGCAGTATAATAGTTAGATTACCAGCGCCGACACTTCCTTTAATCCTGCTGCTAACCAAAGGGTTGCTTGCAAAATCCAGCGTCATGTTTCCAAATCCTACATCTGCCATTACAAATTGGGTGCGTGATAAATTGAGGTTTTTAACATTCACGGAACCGAGATCTACTTTAACATAGAAAGTATCCATATCAACCTGATTTTCCAATGAAGAGTAATATCCCACATTTACATCAGCACTTCCAGTATTGATTTTCAACTTCTTGATCGCAAGGCCGGAAAGATCAATGTTAGCATTTCCAACACCATAATTTAATTCAAGGAAATAGGGCTTGGAGTCTGTTAGATACATTTTCCAGAGCTTGCTGGAGGAAGATTTTTCAGAAGCGCCAAAAAAACGGGTGGAAATTGTCTGACTTAGGCCTTCGGCACGAACTTCTTCAAGGTTGAGGCTAATGTCACAAACCTTTCCTTTCACTTCTTTTTTGAAATTGTGTTCGTAGGCAGACTCTGCCTGGTTACTGAAAACGTTAAGGATTTCAGTATTCTGACTGGGTTTTACAAAGCAATTCCCACTATTAGCCTTAACAGAAAGATTTATGAATTCGCACGATTGAGTATCCTCAACGGTGAATTGCTTCTTTATCTGCCCAAACGCCAACCCCACGATTGCCATCCCGCAACCTGTTAACCAAATCTTTCTCTGCATGACGAATGTTTACGGACTAGCCCCTCTTAAGTTTGTATTTGTAAGTTTTAAGCGGAAATAGTTAGAAAATAAACCCGCTAATTGGGTTAAACGGGCTGTAGAAAGAATAGTTTAGGATTTTTGTCAGTTGAAAAATTCTTTCATTCGCTCGAAAAAGCCTTTTTCATTTAAGTCAGGATGGGGTTCAAAATTGGGTGATTCGCGTAAACTTTCAAGTTTGGCTCTTTCCTCGGAAGTAAGTTTTTTAGGAGTCCAAACGTTTACATAAATGAGTTGATCCCCAACTTCGTATCCATTCACATCCTTGAGGCCTTTTCCTCTCAATCTTAATATTTTCCCGCTTTGAGTGCCAGGTTCAATTTTGATCTTAACCTTGCCATTTACAGAAGGAACTTCAATCGCAGTTCCGATCGCCGCATCGATAAAGCTGATATAAAGGTCATAAACGAGGTTATTGCCGTCGCGCTTCAGAAATTTATCTTCTTGTTCTTCGATAAGGATCAGCAAATCACCAGCGATTCCTCCTCCAGGAGCTTCATTTCCTTTGCCAGACATTGACAATTGCATACCATCCGCTACGCCGGCGGGTATCTTCACACTGATTATCTCCTCTTTTGACACTAAACCTGAGTTATCTACTCCTGCAGGTCGTTTTTCAATGATCTGACCAGAGCCATCACAGCTTGGACAAGTACTCGCTGAAACCATCTGGCCCAGCATGGTATTGACAACTTTTCTTACCTGTCCAGATCCCTGACAGCTCGTACAGGTTTTGAAGGTTACGCCTTCCGCCTGCATCAACCTGTTAACTTTAATTTTCTTGTCTACGCCGTTGGCAATCTCGTCAAGAGAGAGTTTAAGTTTTATGCGAAGGTTAGAACCCTTGCGCTGACGCCTGCCTCCTCTGCTTGATCCGCCACCAAAAAAACTATCAAACGGGCTGCCTCCTCCTCCTCCGAAGATATCACCGAACTGGCTGAAGATATCGTCCATGTTCATCTCATGTCCACCGCCATAACCACCGTTTCCGGCTCTGGCATGACCAAAGCGGTCGTATTTGGCGCGCTTGTCGGCATCGCTTAATATTTCGTATGCCTCCGCTGCCTCCTTAAATTTTTCTTCGGCTTCCTTATTATCCGGATTTTTATCAGGGTGAAACTGAATAGCCACCTTACGATAAGCTTTTTTTATTTCTTCAGGAGTTGCGGTTTTGCTTACGCCCAGTATTTCGTAATAGTCTCTTTTGGTTGACATGGATTTGATTTTGAATGGATGCTGATGGAAATTAGCTTCCTACAACAACTTTTGCGTAGCGTATTACTTTATCATTTAATAGATATCCGTTCTCAATTACATCTGCAACCTTGCCCTTAAGCGACTCGTCGGCAGCAGGTATTTGGGTGATAGCTTCATGCAAATCGGCATCAAAATCACTTCCAGCCTTTACATCCATAATCTTCACACCGGCTTGATCAATGGTTTTTTTGAATTTATTGTAGATCAAAAAGAAACCTTCCAATTCCTTATCATTCTTGTCGTTGAACGACTTTTCAGCCCGATCAAAATCATCCGCTACCGGAAGCAGGGTTTTAAGAAGTTGCTCGTTCGCTGATTGTATCATCTCAAGTTTTTCTTTTGCCGTTCTGCGTCTGAAGTTTTCAAACTCAGAATATAGACGGATGTATTTATCTTTTTGCTCAGAGAGTTCATTCTGGAGCCTCAGTAAGTCATTAACCTGGTTGGTTTCTTCTGTACCAGACTCAGTTTCCTGAGAAGCTGCCATATTTTCTGTCGCTTCGTTGTTTTCGGAGAGAATTTCTTCGTTTTGATTCATTTTCTTTTGTTTTTAAGAACTAACGCTGGATTTCAAGCGCGAAATTTGAACAATGGGCAATTGTCAACAATTTTGCCAAAGCTGGTAAAATGCCAAACTGACATTAAGTTGACGAGGACGGACATACAATTGCCTGAGCTGTCCAAAACGCAAAAATGGTATGTATTAATGAAGATTCTTCCAGATCAGGTCTTTCAGTTCCACCAGACCTTGATTAGTAAGGGAAGAAATGAATAAACTAGGGAGATCTTCAGGCAATTCCCGTTTGATTGCGCCTTTCAACTCCTCATCCAACATATCTGACTTTGAAATTGCCAGCAAGCGTTTTTTATCTAAGAGTTCAGCATTGTATTTCTGAAGTTCATGCAGAAGTATTTCATATTCTTTTTTAATGTCGTTGGCATCAGCAGGAATCAGAAATAAAAGGAGCGAATTTCGTTCAATATGGCGCAGAAACCGTATTCCAAGGCCTTTCCCCTCAGCGGCTCCTTCAATAATACCAGGAATATCAGCCATCACAAATGACCGATCGTTCCGATAAGAAACCACTCCCAGATTTGGCGTAAGGGTAGTAAAAGGGTAGTCACCGATTTTTGGTTTTGCAGCAGAGACAACAGACAGTAACGTCGATTTGCCGGCATTCGGGAAACCGACGAGACCCACGTCGGCAAGAAGCTTGAGTTCAAGGACAATCCACTCTTCTTTTCCCGGTTCTCCCGGCTGAGCGTGTTGTGGTGCCTGATTGGTTGATGTTGCGAAAAAAGCATTTCCTCTTCCACCGCGCCCGCCAGGTGTTAGAACGTATTCCTTTCCATCTTCTGTGATTTCAAATAACACTTCATCCGTGTCCGCTCTTTTTGCTAAGGTACCTAACGGCACTTCTAAAATTTCATCTTTGCCATCAGCTCCGGTTCTGTCTTGTTCTTCGCCTCGGTTGCCTGGTGTTGCGATCACGTGCTTCCTGTACTTCAGGTGAAGTAATGTCCAGAGTTGTGCGTTACCTTTTAGAATTACACTACCTCCCCGGCCACCATCTCCACCATCCGGGCCGCCATGTTGTATGAATTTTTCACGGTGAAAATGTAAGTATCCGGCACCGCCGTGTCCCGAGCGTGAGCAGAATTTTATGTAGTCTATGAAGTTAGGAGAAGCCAAGTAGTTACAGCTTTACGGTTTTTAATTCTGATTGAGTAAGGCGTCACCACCACTACGAATAATTTTATAAAAGCAGGCTCTTATCGATTTCTACGCAAAGATTTGCAAATATATTTTCAATTTCTCCAACACCTACGACGGAAGAATACTTGCCATTCTTTTTATAATAATCGGCAACAGAGACCGTCTCAGCTTTATAAACTGAAATACGGTTTTCAATCACTTCCGGCTTTGCATCATCAGGACGATTTTCTTTTAATGCACGTTCTGCAAGCCTCTTCTTCAATTCTTCTTCGGGTACTACGAGTTCGATTAAAACCTTTATCGGAGCATTTTTCGTTTCTAACAGTTTGTCAAGAGCCTCGGCTTGTGGTGTGGTACGTGGAAAGCCGTCGAAAATAATTCCGTTAATACCTTCGCTGTTTTTTATTTTGTCATCAACCATGTCAATCACGACCTGGTCAGGAACGAGATTTCCTTTTGTCATATAATCCTGCGCTAGTTTACCTAGTGCTGTTCCTTCCTTCAAATGTTTTCGAAATAAGTCTCCGGTTGAAATATGCGTTAACGAATACTTTTCAATGAGTTTGGTGCTTTGTGTGCCCTTACCCGCGCCCGGAGGGCCGAAGAGAATTAGGTTGATCATGAACTGTCTGATTTATCGTTTGGAGTGGCTTTTGACTCTGGTTTAGCCGACGAAGATAAGGAATGACGCAGGATATATGTACGAAAGTATTGAAATTTTAAGTGGTGGATTGATAGATATCTTCGAGGTTTCGTCCATATCCATCATAGTCCAGCCCATAGCCCAAAACAAATTCATTATCAATTTCGAATCCGGTGTATTTAACTTCAACCGACTTTTCACGGGCTTCCTGCTTTCGTAGGAGCGAAGCAACTTCAACTGATTTGGTACCGAGGCTTTTTAATTCTTCAACAATCTTTTGTAATGTGAGGCCGGTATCAATGATATCTTCGATGATTATCACATCCTGATTGAAAAGACTTTCTTCCAGCCCAATCAAGGTCTTTAGTTGCCCTGAACTGGCATTGCCTACATATGATGAAACTTTAACAAAAGATACTTTGCAAGGCACATCTATCATTTTTATGAGATCGGCTGCAAAGATGAATGAACCATTTAAAATCGGCAGAAAAACTGGTGATTTTTCCCGGTAGTCTTGATTAATCAGCTCAGCCATGGCTTTCACCTGCTGCTGAACTTTCGATTTGGCAATAAATTTTTTGAACGTAAGATCTTTAACCTGCATATACTTCCACACAATAAGGAGTGCAAAAATAGCAGAATCTTACAAATCATAGGAAATACATTTATTGCTATGGGTGAATTCAATAACCTTTCTGAGTTCAATCTTTTGGTTTGTACCTGTAATGACCGGTCACCGGGTAGGAAAATAAACAATCACTGACCTCCTGTCCGTTTCCGATGTTGTGGACAATCAGGTGCCGGTTATTGTCAGCGGATTTTTTGTTTATTACAATGCCGATATGCCCAATACCTTTTCCAAGATCCCAGGTTACAACATCTCCTGGTTCATAGTCTGATGGGGTCTTAGATTTTTTTAATGTGACTCCGTGACGTTCGAAGTATTTTATGAGATTTGGAACTCGTCGGTGATCGATGTTTTTATCGGTTTGTTTTAATCCCCAGAGGTTGGGGTACAACTGAAAAATTTTCCTCATGTCTTCATGCACTTCTTTTTGAAGATCCGTTCCCAGCTTTCTATAGGCGCGAATGATTACATCAGTACATACTCCTTTATTGGCCGGAACATCACCATTGGGATATGTGATGGAGAAGTAAGAAGGGTCATACTGAACTTGTTGAGAAGTTAACTCAATAGCAGCATCCGATAATTTTCCGAAGAAAGGATCCTGAAGGCTGGTAAAGAATAGTGTCAGGAATGAAATCGTAATTAGCATGTGTGTTTATTATGTGTATAGGTAATGACTTGTAGCCACCGTCCGTCATAGTAATTGTAAATTAATAAAAAGAATGCCAAACGAGTTGTGGAATGAAGACCATTTCTAACAATCTGACGCTTCGGTTTGCGTTGTCGTCAGTTAATTCTTAATTTAATTTGATGGGTCGTGTTCATCGCTAATTACCAGGGCTTGTTACCAAAGCAGGCTTGTCAAGGCCAAGAGAATTAGTAATATCAAAATTGTATTTATTATAATTCCGTATTTTTTTATCTTAACTCTTTGTCGATCGAATACTTTTTGAATCGTCCACCCAACAATAATTGGGTTTATTATACAGACCGAAACCAGGTTGACTAGTCCTTTGTTAATAATGAGTCCAAGCGGAAAGTTTGGCACAAACCAAACTATATAAGCGATTTTTTCTTTTACATTCATCGATTCCAGAGTCCATATCTTACCTTTCGAGTCGTCCCAAAAATCTTCATAGCCCATTAGATAAAACGACGTCAAGAAATATAACCCTGTATATGTCAAGATAAAGAGTAAATAATATAATGTAGACTTTGCTCTAGTTGTCAAGTTGTTGTCATATTCTTAGTGCATGATCTACAAAATTCTGTGTCCTCTGAATAGATATCACGGATTCTTACCACCTTTTATTTTCCTTGGCGTCAGGCATCAAATTTACTAATGTTTCAGTATGGTTTTTTCTCATGAAAGACCAATGAGCCACAGCCATTTTAATATGAATCGTTTTGAGCAAAATCATTTTTGCGATACATCCATTGTCCTTGCGTGAAATCGGGAAATTCAACTGTTTCGCCTCCGAGGCGGATCGATGTTTCTGAAAGTGGTGTGATCGCACTCCAGGTTACAGCGTCATAGACATCCTGAGGTGTATTTACTTTTCTTTTTGCGGCTTCTATAAAAGCATTCAGGACAAACCAGTCCATCCCTCCGTGACCTGCTCCTGCTGCATCATTTCCGTATTTTTTCCAAAGGGGATGGTCGTTGTTGGATAGCCATTCAGTTGCATCGTCCCATTGGTGAGCTTTCTTACTTTTGTTTTCAATATAAATAGAGTTGTTTATATCCATCCAGATGCCTTTGGTTCCCTGTACCCTGAATCCAAGGGAGTACGGGCGAGGAAGGTTTGTATCGTGTTGCAAAAGAATAGTTTCTCCTTTAGTACATTTAATCATAGTAGTGACAACATCGCCAAGTTTGAAATTTACTTTTGCGTTAGGGTGATTTTCGCCTCCTACGTTCACAACATAATCGTGGAGGCCGCGTGCTTTGGAGGAAAAGGAGACCAATTCTGTCAACCGGTTTCCCCGGTTAATGTCTATCATCATAGCAACGGGACCGATGCCGTGTGTGGGGTATAGATCACCGTCGCGATTGAGTGAATGTAATGTCCGCCAGCTTGCTTCTGAAAACCCTTTTTCGCCAAATTCAACGCCTCCGCCATATGGCTTTTTGCCATCGTTAAATTTCACTTCTCGCAAATCGTGCTGATACCCACCTTGCAGATGGATGATTTCGCCGAAGATGTTTTGTCGGACCATATTCAGGATCGCCATGACGTCGCGTCTGTAGCAAACATTCTCGAGCATCATTAAAGGCATGCCGGTTCGTTCGGAAGTATGAACCAACTGCCAGCATTCTTCTACCGTCATGCCTGTGATTACTTCGCATCCTACGTATTTGCCCGCATTCATAGCATCAAGACACATCACAGTATGCCATTCCCAGGGTGTGGATATTACAACAGCATCAATATTTTTATTTTCCAGCAGTTTCTTGTAGCCGTGCGGGCCGTCATTAATAATTTGAGGAAGAGGTTTGCCTGACTTGGTTATCAGCGCCTTACTATCAGCGATCATCCGTTGCTGTACATCACAGATAGCAACGACATCCACATCACTTCTTCTTAAAGCCAGGTTGAGGTGATTTTGTCCGCGCATACCCACACCGATAAATCCCAGTCTTACCTTCTGTACAGGATCTTTTGCAAACAGAATTCCTGACGGAAGTATCGAAACTCCTGCGCCGGCAAGAGCTGTTGATTTTATAAAACTTCTTCTGGTTGTAGTTGCTTTTTTCATTTTATGTGGTTTTTGTGTGGGTCACAAAGAAAAACAAAACAGTTATTTTCGAAATCCGTCAACGCGATACGTTGAAGTTAGTAACTAGGATTTATAAGTCCTTCATTAATACTTCATATAAGTTAATCATTGTTTTGATATCATGTTTGTGAACTTTTTCGCCTGGCGTATGAGGATTTTGTTCGGGAGCCCCTACAAAACACCAGTCAAACGGATAAGGTGAAGTTTGTAATTCCCGACCATCGCTGGATCCACCACCCTCAACTTCCAATTGGTGGTCAATTTTTCTTTTTTCGGCGATAGCAATAATTCGATTGACATAACTTCGGCGAGGTAAATTTCTATCACGAATGGAAATAGCGACACCCTTGCCGGGATGAACTCCATCGCTTACCCACGTTATATCGGAAATAAGGGCTTGCGTAATATTCCATTTTTCTGAAATGAACTTTGCCAGGTAAGGAACAGATCCGCCGCCATGTTCTTCCCAGCAACTAAAAACGATCACGCCATCTTTCAACGTTTCAGCAACCTTCAAGGCATTATAGATTCCTAGCCGATTATCAAGGTATGCTGATTGAATAAACTGTTTGCTGTCCCGGAAATTTATTTTGTAGGTTAGTTCAGTTCCCCGTTCAATTTGTCTTCCAAATTTATAGAACGCGTGATTGTCTTTGTCAAACTCCAGTTCACACTCGATAGGGCCAATGCTATCCTCCCCAACCAGCACAGTGCCCATTTCTGCATCCGGACTACCGATTGGCAGGAGTTGGTTAAAATAACGTACAGTAAATCCGATACTATCCATATGTGCGAAAATCGCAGTCCTGGGCTTACCAAATTTTAGGATGATACAGTCTTGAAGCTCTTCTCCTGCAAAAATTTCGGGCTTCACTTTCCATTTCTTTTTCTCCTTTTTAATATAGTCCAGCAAGAAGTTCTTCATTGCTATCTCGTTTCCGGAAGGAGCGTGTATTTCGCAAAGTTGCTTAAGTAGTTTCATGATAATTTGTGAGTCGTCCGAAAGGAAGTATCTGTTATCCGGACTTCAGCTATTAGTTCTTCCCACAACTTTATTCTAAATTTTGGAGAGAAAAAAATGTGATATATGCTTTTCAATATAGGAGACCAGAATTCCATTGCAAATCAGTTTATTGCCGAGCTGCGCGACAAAACTATTCAACACGACCGTATCAGGTTTAGAAAAAATGTTCAGCGGTTGGGGCAGATTATGGCGTATGAGATATCCCGCAAACTTTTATATCGGCCAAAATCGGTTGAAACACCTTTAGGAACATCACACATAAACCTAATCGGAGAGAACCCCGTTTTAATACCAGTTATGCGTGCAGGGTTGCCGTATTTTGAAGGGTTTCTTGATTTTTTTGATCATGCTGATTCGGGATTTATTGGTGCTTACAGACAGGAAGGTACGGATGAGATTGTGATCAACCTTGAATATCTTGCTTCCCCATCGATTAATCATCGTGAGGTTATAATGATTGATCCAATGTTAGCCACAGGAAAATCATTCATTCGCTCCATTAATGCATTATTAAAACATGGAACACCATCACATCTCTATGTTGCTTCTCTGGTTTCTGTGCCTGAGGGAATAAAATTTATAACCGAAAATCTAAACTTGCCACATTCTATATTCACCTTTGCTGTTGATGAACGATTGAACGAGCAGTTTTATATCGTACCCGGTCTTGGGGATGCCGGAGACCTTTGTTATGGCCCGAAACTTTAAAGTACTTGTTGTTTTATGTGGGAAGAATTGTTGAGGGCTGCTCCGGTTTACTTTGCAAGTATGCTCAAGTTTGTATTCGGTCCGCTTGGCGGATATGCCGCCGGACTTCAGTTAATCACAACGATTGTGGTTACTGTCGCAGGAACGATGACGGTTGTGTTACTTTTGACGTTTGCGGGTGACTGGATTCGGCTGAGAATATTTTTTAGATTTTTTGGTAAGCCAAACAAATTCTCTGCCCGCAGCAGGAAGTTTGTTGGTATTTGGAAGAGGTATGGTTTGATAGGGGTTGCCTTTCTCACGCCCCTGTTACTTACTCCAATAGGAGGTACGTTGCTTGCAGTAAGTTCTGGCAGTCCCAAGGAGAAGATAATACTATATATGTTTATAAGCGCTTCTGCATGGTCGGTATTATTCAGTTTCGTGGTTTACTTTTTTGGGAATGAGATGTTTCCGGATTACTTAAAATAACAAAGGTTTGTAATTCATTCTTGAGTCAGGTTATTCCTAATCTTCATCGGGTAGGATTTCAATATCTCTTATCAAAACCTTCTTTGCTATTGCTTGTCCGGTTTTTGTTGCAGCTAATCCTCCCATAGCGGTTTCTTTGTATCGTGTCTCCATACTTGCGCCGATTTCTCCCATGGCTTCAATTACTTCATCAACAGGAATGACACTGCTCACATCAGCCAAAGCAATCTGAGCAGCTGTGTTGGCAATAGCAGCAGCGCTGGCGTTGCGAACCACACAAGGGACCTCCACTAAACCTGCGACCGGATCGCAAACCAGGCCCAGCATACACTGTACGGTTATGGCTACAGCATTAAATATTTGTTCAGTATTTCCATCGAGACAAAATACAATTGCGCCCGCGCCCATCGCGGCAGCTGTACCGGTTTCTGCCTGACAGCCTCCCACGGCACCAGATATAGATGCCTTTTGTTCCATGATCAACGCGATACCTGCTGCCAGGAGCATCGCATCAATTATTTTTTCATCTTCTATTTTGTGAATTTCCTGAAGCGTATAGAGTACACCGGGCATAATACCACTGGCTCCAGCTGTGGGCGCAGCAACGATTCGTCCCATGCAGGAGTTTACTTCTTTAGCGGCAAGAGCCCGCGAGATCAGGTTTTGAAATTCTTTTGATATTACAGCTTTTGGATATCGGTATACTTTTTTTGCGCCATTGTTAATCATTCCCGACCGCGAGGTCATTTCGTCATTTAGTCCAGAATGTACCGCGTCCTTCATAACCTCCCATGCAGTACGTAAGCCACTCCTTGTTTCTGCCTCGCTTCTTCCTTTTTGTTCCTCTTCGTAATCTAACACAACGGCAGTAAGCGATCGTTTTTGTTGGTCGCAATAATTTTTCCAACCCTCAAATGAATCAAACAGGAAAGCCATTTTGTTGTGTTTTTGTTACTGTAAAGGTCAGCGTCTTTGAGCGGATTTCAAACCTTTGTGTTGATTGATTTCACCATTCCGTCATCCCCGTTTTCAGGGCTGTTTCATGCTAAATTTGTATTGGCATCCTCATACTTGAATTTAAATTTCTTCCTCTTTTTTGGAGGTTAATTGAATTTCCATAACTTACATATCCTCCATAGTCGGCTTTTCAATGAAAGGAAATCTAAGTCTACTTTTTCTCCTTGCTATTGCTGTGCCAGCGATAGGTCAGTATTATGAGCGATGTTTAACGGTTAGTGGTTTTTCGGATGATCCGGATAATGGCAACGGCTATAACTTTAAGTCTACTATTCGTTACAATTCCAGCAAGGAATTTGTTATGGTTGGTGATTCAAAGCTTTTTAGAGTTTCCAAAGAAGGATCGAAGCTTTGGGAGAGAACTGTAAGTGCAGATATCGACGATTATGGTATTGATGATGCTGGCAACGTACTAGCTATCCATAACAATGCAACCCGATTAATTAAATACAATGCTAATGGCAATCTTGCCTGGGAGAAAACCTTCTCAACGCAGCTTGTATACCGGATTGTTACAGATAACTCTAATAATGTTTATGTTACAGGGCATGACAATACATCTGGATTACTCCTGATTAAATATTCTTCAGCAGGAACATTGCTCTGGCAGAAAACAATCGGCGGCGGAATTGGAAACGCTTTAGTTGTCTCCACAACAGGTGATGTGTATGTAGTTGGATATGATTTTACCAATGGGGGGTCGATGCTTTTAAAGTACTCCTCTGATGGAACACTCCAATGGCAATCTGCTATCAATAATAACATTTCCGCCCGGTACTTAAAGTTAGGACCCGATAACAATCTGTACGCTTTCCTTTACGATGAATTTACAAGTGTCATTTATAAGATAAATCCGACTACAGGAATCACAGTCGATAATATTATCCTTGATTATGGAAATATTGTCGCGCAGTTTGGGCCGGGTAATACAATATTTGTTCTGGGTACTCTCGGCAATGGGCGGCACTCGATTTTTAAAATCAGCACCAATTTTACCGGGGATGTTTTTCGCGACCTGCAAACTTTTGTCTATCGAAGTTTTGATTATAAATCCCTCGAGGTTGAAGCGGATGGAACAGTGACAGCAAACGTTATTAGTGGGTTTGATGAACGATCCAGTACGTTTTACAGAATGAATGCTTCGGGTGAATACATCGATGATGTACTGCAATTTGAAGTTCCCAACACAGGTCATGCTGTTGATGATCAAGGCAGTTATTTACTTGCCACAGATTATGATTGCCTGAAGAAACTTACCCCTTGCGGGAAGGTAGCCTTTTCGATTTCTGCCCAACCAACCAGTGCTACAGTTTGTCAGGGATCAGATGCACAGTTTACCTTCTCTGTCAGTGGTGAGGGTTTACTTTATCAATGGAAAAAGGGATCGGTTATTCTTACAAACAGCACTAAATATGCAGGCGTGAATTCAGCAACCCTGACGGTGAGAAACGCGAACCCAATCGATGATGCCGGCTCATTTACGTGTGAAGTATTTGATGCATGTTATGTTCCGCTGGCTTCTCCGGAGCGAAAGCTCACGAGCCAGGTAGTGAGCATTAATTTTACTACAGCCAGCAGTATTTCCGCTCAACCCTTGAATGTAAGTCAATGTGCAGGAGGCGATGCTGTTTTTCAGATTTCCACATCAGGCGGACAGAATGTAAAATATCAATGGAAGAAAGGTGCCAGTGCATTAACCGAAAGTCCAACTGTAGTGGGAACCAAGACTAACATTCTTACCCTTAAGGGTATTACGTCGGCAGATGCGGTAAAGTACTATTGTGAAGTGACCAGTGATTGTTTTGATTCTCCCTTGATAAGTCAGGAAGCTTCGTTAACGGTATTAGGTTCGACTTCCATTTCGAATCCACCGGTAGCGGTTTCAACGTGCGTTGGTTCGACGGCTATATTTGAAGTTGTCGCAGTTGGTGCCGATATTACTTATCAATGGATGAAGGGAACTACAAGCCTGACGGAAAATTCTTTCTTTATTGGTACTAAGTCGGCCGTCCTCAGTATCAACAATATTAAAGTCGGTGACGCAGGCAGTTACTCGTGTGTTGTAACCGGATTATGCGGTGCTCCTGTCACATCTTCTGCTGCATTGAATGTTACCCCCTCTGTTCAGATTACTCAACAACCTGTTAACAAAGAAATATGTTCTGGAGGTGCTACAACATTTTCGGTTGTTGCCACGGGACCGATATTGTCGTATAGTTGGAGAAAGGGAAACACAACCCTGACTAATGGCGGAAAATATAGTGGTGTCAATACGGCAACGTTGAATATTTCTTCAACCACCACCGCAGAGGAAGGGCAGTATTCATGTGCAGTCTCAGCTACGTGCGGATCGGATGCAATATCGACGGTTGGTCAACTGTCGATTGGAAATGCGCCGGTTATTTCAGGAACATCACCAGACTTAATACAATGTGAAGGTGAAGTGGCAAAAATGTCTGTTTCAGTTTCTGCCGGAGAAGTAGCCTATCAGTGGAAAAAAGATGGCAGCGCATTAGCGGATGGTGAAGGAATAGTTGGAAGTACTACAAAGGATCTTTTTATATCCAGTGTCAAGGGAAGTGATGTTGGAAGTTATACTTGCGAGGTATCATCAGGTTGTGGTACGGTGCAGGTAAGTGGAGTGATTAAACTGGAACTTGCGAATGAGTTGGTGATCGAACAAGGCATGAAGATTCAACAGGGGTGTAATGGAGGCGAAGTTTCTATGGTAGTCCGAATTGTCGGGCAGGCTCAACGTTATCAATGGAAAAAAAACGGTGTAAATGTTTCTAACTCATCATTTGTCACCGGTGCAACAACAGCAACCCTTTCACTCGCAAATACAACCTTTACGGATCAGGGTTTTTACACCTGTGAAGTAGAATCCGATTGTGGTAAAATATTGCTGACAGATCCGATCCAACTACAGATTAATCCAAAACCAAGTCTTTCGCTTATTGGAATTGATTGTGAACAGTTTCCAGCCGAATGGTCTTCAATTGTAATTGATAATAATAATGTCTTCGGTGATTATTTAATATTCCGCAAGGGAAATTCGGATGCACTGAACGGGCTTCAATCTGCCGTAAAGAGTGGCGTTTATGTTATTGTAAAAGAGGCAGGGGTTTGTTCGGATTCTATCGAGTGGAATAATGACTGTATCATTACCGCAGTCGAACATAAAAACAGTAATCTGGCTGTAACACCTAATCCTTCAAAAGGTCTGTTTAACGTAGGGTATACGGCGCCACATAGTTTTGAAGTATATGACTCTCGTGGTATGCAGGTTTTAAAGAATGAAATGACTTCGGAAGTTAACACAGCGGTAGATGGTTCTCATTTAGCAAATGGGATATACTTCCTTATTCTGGTCACTGATGATGGACAACGAATCTCTAAACGAATTCTGATCCAGCGATGAAAGTATTAAAGTTATCCAGATTTTTTATTATCGCACTGCTTACATTCGTAAATG
Organism: Chryseolinea sp.; assembly: GCA_041747735.1. Taxonomy (GTDB): domain Bacteria; phylum Bacteroidota; class Bacteroidia; order Cytophagales; family Cyclobacteriaceae; genus Chryseolinea. The sequence goes on along the minus strand of JBGTEP010000171.1, from coordinate 5,001 downwards.
GATGTATTCGTGATGAAGTACTATTGCCGCCTGTGCTTACTGCGGTGGATAAGACACCCGTTTCATCCGGAGAAATACTAGTTGTATCGGGTAACTACTTTGATGCTGCAACGCTTCAAATCCTTATTGGAGATAATGCGGTTTCTCCGGCAGGTACACCAACGCTGACAGAAGCGAGAATAATTGTTCCCGTGGTAGAGTCTTCTACTGAAGTTCAGCTGTTTGCACAGACGAAATACGGTAAATCTTCAGGGTTATCAATTACAATCAATCCTCCGAAGCCAACCATCACCAAAGTCATACCCGATAAGGCGGGTATTGGCACCACGATTAAAATTGCAGGTCGCTATTTTAACGAAGTGCTTGCTGTCAATTTTAAATCGCCCGACCAAACGACGGAGATTGCCGCGTTGTTTGAAAAGCTGGCGGTAGATACTCTTAAGGTAACAGTACCCGCTGGTTTGTCACCGGATGCTGCCGATATTCGTGTGGTTACAGCAAGTGGTGAAACAGAACCACCGGCAGCCTTTACGGTTTTGCTGCCACCTTCAATTACTGCCTTTACCCCGGAACAAGGTACAGTTGGTTCAATTATCCGCATTATAGGGCAGCGATTGAGTTTCATCGATCAAGCAAGATTTGGGAATGTAGACGCCGAGATAATTTCTGTCACTGAAGGGACACTTGATCTTCGGGTACCCCTTGGGGCATTGACTGATACTATCCATATTCGGAGTGCATCCGGAATTGCTAAAACGAACAAAAAGTTTGTAGTGTCGCCCCCTCCACAAATTTCGTCATTAGATAAGCTGTCGGGAGCGGTAGGGACTGAAGTCACAATTACCGGCTTGAATTTTCAAGGGGCCTTTGAGGTTAAATTTGGTACAACGCCCGCGCTAATTACTTCTAATACAGGAACTGTGTTGAAAACTAAAGTCCCGGCAACCGCGGGAAGTGGAAAAATTTCAATAACAACACCAGCCGGTACAGGCACATCGGCGGAAATATTTGCCGTGTCAGGTGCCCCGCTGGTAAGTAGTTTTTCGCCAACCTTCGGGGGAACGGGCACAAAGATTACGCTGACAGGTCTCAATCTATTGGTTGTTACCTCTGCGCGGATAGGAGCAACAGACCTGCAAATTATTTCAAAGACTGACACAAAAATAGAAGTGGAAGTGCTAGCGGGTAGCGTGACCGGTAGGATAGTTGTGTTGAGCGCTGGTAATACTTTTGAAACAACCGAATTATTTACTATCGCGGGATCACCACAGATTACAACCGTAACGCCACTTTCGGGTATAGTAGGTACGGTAGTTACCATAACAGGTTCAAATTTTTCAGGAGCACCCGTTGTCACTTTTGCCGGAGGTGTAACTGCAACGGTATCTAAAGCAACACCCACTGAGATTGTTTGTCAGGTACCGCTGGGTGCCACAACGGGTAGGATAAACGTTAATGGAGCACTTAGTCCCGCCGATTTTGTGGTTAGCGCCAAACCTGCAATTACCGGTGTCACTCCGTTGCAGGGAGGCGTAGATAGAGAGGTGACATTAACAGGTTCTTATTTTACAGGTGCAACTTTCAAGTTTGCAAATGATCTAACTGCGACGAAAGTAGGAGCTGGGACGGACAATCAGGTTGTGATAAGAGTTCCGGCAGGAACAGTTACCGGCAGAATAAGTGCTACGAATGCCGCAGGTAGTTCAAACAGTCCCGCAGATTTTGCCATCATTCCTCCACCTGTTATAACAGGTTTTACTCCTATTAGCGGCCCGACAGGTACGCCGATAACGATAACGGGTTCAAACCTTCACTTTAACCCCGAAGTACGATTTGCGAATAATGTACTAGCGACAATAAAATCAGCTTCTGCAACCCAACTTTTGGTTGATGTTCCACCGGGCGCGGTTACAGGAAGAATCACCGTGAGGACGGATGCCGTTTCAACTGCTGTTGCGAGTGGAACTGATTTCACATTAGTAGGCAAACCTTCTATTGTATCTATCGTACCTGCAAGCGGAACGATAAATGAAATCGTTGCGATCAATGGAACAAACCTTTCAAATCCTGTATCCGTATCTTTTGATGGGGTTTCGACAACGACTTTTATATCAACAACACCAACCAGAATCGAGGTGCGTGTTCCATCTACTGTAAACGGTGCATTTAGTCGTAGCATTAATGTAAACGTTAAAACGACAACTGACAATTCGAATAATCAAACGTTCTCATTGCTAGGCACACCAACCATTACCAAACTTTCCCCTGGTAATAATCCGGCCTCGTGGGCCTTCCTGATTGAAGGTACAAATCTTGGAAATGTAAAAAGAGTAAGACTCGATAACAAAATTCCTACGGTAGGTGTCAACGGAATTGGTCAAAAAGGATTTAATTATTTAACCACGAAGGTTCCTGATGATATCAATGTTCCCTCAAATCAGAATAAAACGCTTGCACTATACTACACAAATGATGACGTTGGTGTTTTAACCATAGATTACCAGGTGTTGAGCGCGCCTCCTCCCGGGATCTTTCCACCTCCTACAATCATAATACCTCCTCCATTACCGGTGAATTTTGTTCAAAATGATTTGGCGGCAACCTGGATTAATACGTATTCTCTTTCTGGAGATGGTAACACTGCTGTTTGTTACAATATTCGTGGAGAATTTCAGAGTGATAATAACCTAATTTTTTCTTCCGGATCGTTTTGTCACTTTGAAGAAATCTTGATTGTTAAGGATGAAGATCAAGGTACACAGGAAGAAACTCTGGTGAGAGCGTGGACGGGAACATGGGATCGCGGAAGAATAAACCTTAGTAGTGCAGGAGGGTTGACACTAACAGGACATGTCGTACAGGGGCCTCCACTCTATATAATCCTGACTGATAATCAAGGCAGGCAATTGAGAATTGAACAATCCTCGGAGTTTTCTGTAGAAACGTTCGATACCAATTGCGACTAGTGGTTCATAGCAAATCAGGGCACAAGAATTACTACCATGAACTATCGGTTACATATATCTTCGAGAACAGCAAATTGCATGACTAATGTTTCAATGGATCACTAGTATAAATACCGGATTCCAAGATTGATGCCGCTCCATCTACCATTATTCCTGGCGAAAACGGTACCATTATAACTGACGTTGGCAAAGAAGCGTTTTGAAAAAATGCGTTGGTAGCCGATTCCGTATTGAGAAAAGTCACTGTCAGCACCTTCAAAAACATTATTAATGTCATAGCTTACCCAGCTGTAAGAAAGTGATCCAAAGAAAATATCTTTTGATGTTGCTACAAGACTAAGGGAAAGACTTAAGGGCAGATAGAACTCCGTAGTATTGTTTTCTTCGCTATGCGGTCCCGGAACAGCGAGTGTAAAATTAGCCTGGGCAAACATTCCTACCCTGCTGGTAAGATACCGATAGTAAAAAAAAGTATTCCCCCAATTTATCTTCGTACTCCCCAAAGGTGTCTGACGGGTATCTTTCGCGATGGGTAACCACACATAACTCTGATAAGTAAAATGTTTAATCTTTCTGAAGGGTTGTATGCGCACCCTCGGACCTGCGTATGTCAGTGATCTGACGTTTCCCTGCTCACTTTCAAAGACAGAAAATAAGGAAGCACTTTTGTCCAGGTCATAACGATAAGCGCGGTAACTTAAATCGAGGCCAACGTTAACCCGGCGGTTTCGGGCCAAACCATAGTTAACCTGAAATAAAGAGTTGAAAAGAATTTGTTTACCCAACAGATTGGAATTGTTTCCCTGCTTGTCATTGAATTGGGCACTGCTAAGAAATCCATTAAAAGAATAAAGTTCGATCTCGCCCTTTTTAACCAGGATAGTTGATGCTGACGGATTTACCATCAGCAAATAATCGAGCGAATCGCGCATTCTTAAGAGCCGGTATTGATTAATATTCTTGTATTGGTTAGCATTTTGCGCGAGGCATTGTATAGTGAGCAAGGTCACTATCGACAGAAGGTAGATGCGTTTCATGCCTGTTTTACCGGTTTGAAAGTGTATATAGTATCCGATTTGCCCTTCGCTCCAATTCCTGTATCCGTTTATCCAATTGATTTGTATTCTGAAAAATGTCTCCCAAAACTTTTTCTTTGGCTTCTTTTTCATTTTTCCGGCCCGATATTTTTCCGGTGTTGATATCATTGATAGTACTTAATGCATTATTGAGTTCCAGTACGTTCACTGCATGAAGCTCTCCCAGGGCATAGTCATAGAGATAGCGTACGTCATTATATAAGGCTTCATTTTTCCAGAAGGTCAATACTTGTTTTTCATAAGACATTCTTTCACCGTTAAGCTTGTTGAATGCGTCATTGTATTGAATGATGGCATCCGTAATTTTCCGGAGACTTAGATTATCCTCAAAGATTCCGGTATTTGCCTGCCGAAAAGCATTTACAAGATCTTTGGCCTCAATAATAAAGGATCCCAGCGTTCCGGATATGTCTGCATACAGCGCAGATTTCTTTTCTTCATTCGTCAATGGTATAACCGCTACTGTGTTTAGCGATGCCGTTGTATTGTTGTCGTTGAATACCAGCGCTCGAATCTCGAAGGAAATTTTACCCGAAAGACTGGTTCGGTCTTTCAGCACATCCCAGATTATGGTCTTCTGGCCATTGCCGGTTACGTTCGCGCCGGTTCCGTTGCCACTAATATTTTTTAAGCCCTCTTTAAAATCGTCGTCAGAACAATATAAGTTTACTTCCATACGCTGATGGCTGGCCAGTCCGTTCAAATTATAGGTTATCAAAACTTTGTCGCGGAACGGTTCATGATTGATCTCACCGATAATTTGGGCTATTGAATCAGGATGTACGAACACAAGCATAATGGCGATGAACCAAATTAAACGTGTGGAGGGGTCTTTCATGAATGAGAGTTATTAACGAAATTTAATGAAACGAAAAGACCAATCCAATGACAAAGCCATTTCTTATTAGCCTGCTATTGGTCAGTGCTTCTCCTGTATT
>JBGTEP010000170.1:0-8627 GCA_041747735.1 Chryseolinea sp. | reverse complement strand
ATACAACTTCCTGAAATGTCATTGTCAGAGCATGTAGTTCAGGATTACGCTACTTCCTCTTTATCCTTAAAAGCACATCCGGTAAGTTTTATCCGTAAGCAATTAGAGCAACTTCATATTTGTTCAGCGAGGGCTTTGGCAAATGCAACGAACGGAGATTATGTTAAAGTCGCCGGACTTATTCTCGTACGACAAAGGCCTGGAACAGCCAGTGGTATTTGCTTCATTACTATTGAGGATGAAACCGGAATAGCGAACCTGGTGGTATTTCAAAAGTTATTTGATACGTATCGGAAAGAGATCATACAGTCAAAGCTTTTAATGGTCGAAGGTCAGTTACAGAAAGAAGGTGAAGTAATTCATGTTATTGTAAAACGTTGTTTTAATTTCTCGGGAATGTTGAACCAGCTGAATACTTCAAAAGAAGATTTTTCAAAAACACAATTATCACGTTCGGATGAAATTACTTCACCGTTCTTAAGCAACAAAACGCAGGAGAATCAAATGGTTCAGGGAAAACTTTTTGGAGAGGGTAGGAATTTTAAATGAGGAGCTGGCCAGGAAGATTTTACACCTCAACGAACTTGGGTTTTGGGCAAAGATAATGTTGAATTGTATACCATCACTGAGGTTAAATTCCACAACTCAGTGGATAAATAACTTCATTTTGGCCTGTTTTCACATGGCATGATATTTATCCTACAAAGAAAAACGAGATTGTTATGAAAGATATCTTATTACTTTCTGCCGCATTTATAGGAGCATATGCTTGTTTTATGGGCATTTGTTTTCTGTTAGGAAAAATGCTATTCCCTTTTTATACTGAAAAAGAGTTAGGCAGACGAAATGCTCTTTCGGCTCCACGCCCTGTTAAGAGACAAAAAGAAATTACCCGCAGAGAAATAAGGCGTAAGGTCCTTGCAACGTAATCCCTAAAGTTATTGCACTGTAAACCGTGAATTCGGTTTAGCCATTATAACATATTGTTTCTTTCCTTTATCTTGCATCCTGAAAAGATAAGGTTTAAGCAACTAATATGTTCACTTCTCTCTATCAGTCAATTGTTCTGATTGACGATGACATTGATGATCAGGAAATATTCATAGACGCGCTTCGGACGATAGCGCCATCTATACAGTGTTATTGTGATATGGAAGGTGAAACTGTATTGAAGAAATTATCAACAAATGAGCTCCCTGTACCCGATTTATTCTTTGTGGATTTGAACATGCCCAGGGTAAATGGAAAAGAAATATTAAAACAATTGAAGAGTCTGGATTTGGTAAAAAGCGTTCCGGTTATTATGTATTCAACCTTTTTTGGAGATAGGGATATAAAGGAATTTAAAGATTTCGGCGCGCAGCACTACCTGATTAAGTCGACAAGTTTTGATGCTCTTTGCGATGAACTTAGAAGTGTTCTTTCTAAAAAATGGTAACCTGCGCCTTATTTCTCCTGCATAACGGGGACAGAAAAAATAAACGTTGACCCTTCTCCTACCTTACTCCGAACAGCAATGTGCCCATTATGAATCTCAGCAATCTTTTTGCACAGCGCCAACCCCACACCTGTTCCTGAATATTCATTATTACGGTGCAATCTTTTGAACATCCCAAAAATTTCTTCTGAATATCTGGAGTCAATACCAATACCATTATCTTCTACAAAAATACGGCAGTACTTATCGACGAGGTTTTTACTTTGTCCGTTAAAACCTGAACTGATTTCGTGCCTTATGATAATTTTCGTTTCAACATCCTTTCTGCGATATTTTACTGCATTACTAATCAAATTTTGAAGTAGTATGGATATGAGATTTCGGTTGACAAATAATGAAGGCATTGGTTCTACAGAGAACTTAATTTTATTTTCACCTACATCTTCCTTTACTTCAGCTAGAATATCCGCTAATACGGTATTCAAATCCGTTTGAAGGAAATTCGATGTATCCGTGGACAACTTAGAGAATGAAAGTATATCAATGATCAAGGCGTGCATTCTTTCAGCAGCCTTTTGAATGCGTGAAATCGCCTTTGCATCCTCTTCAGATCCTTCACTGTATTTCTTGAATAAACGATCGCTGAAAAGTCTGATTTTCCGCAAGGGTTCCTGAAGATCATGAGAAGCCATAAATGCAAATCGCTCCAAATCTTTATTTGCTGATTCAAGACTGGAGATGTTATCCAGTAAACGTTGGTTCAATCGCTTTACTTTATCCTCATTGGCTTTACGCTCTTCAATCTCGCGTTGGAGGTTCATGTTGACGGCAATCAGCTTCCGTTCCTGTTCACTCAGCAATCGGTTTTTCTTATATAATTCTACCAATATACCCACCTTGGCTCGAAGGATATCGGGATGAATAGGTTTAAAGATATAATCGATTGCCCCTGACTGATACCCCTTATACATGTTCTCATCACCGTAGTTATTAGCGGTAATAAAAATAATGGGTATATGTTTGAGTTTTTCGCGCTCATAAATGAGCGCCGCGGTTTCAAACCCATTAAGATTTGGCATACGCACGTCCATAAGAATCATGGCAAATTCGAATTCAGTGAGTAGAACCCTTAAAGCCTGCCTGCCTGAATTAGCCCGGACAAATTGATAGCCCATGGGGGCCAAAATAGCTTCAATGGATATCAGATTATCTTCTCTGTCATCGACTAGTAGTATTTTTGGAGACATGTGCACTTTTATTTACAAAACCACAGCCGCATTAAAGAAAGCAACTGATCTACTTTTACAGGCTTAGTAATGTAGTCTGACGCACCAGCCTCAATACATTTTTGACGATCACCTTTCATAGCTTTTGCCGTTACTGCAATGATTGGAAGAAGGTTGTTTTTATGTTCTCTGCGGATTTTCTGGGTTGTTTCATACCCATCCATTTCGGGCATCATAATATCCATTAGCACCATTTCAATTTTGGGGTTTTCTGTTAAAATAGTTATAGCTTCTTTTCCACTCTCCGCGGTAACAACGTTTATATTGAAACGCTCAAAGACTGTAGTTAAAGCAAACAGATTTCGAACGTCATCATCTACAACAAGGATATGTTTTCCACTGAGAATATCTTCTTTATTTCTGATGTTTTCAATTATTCTGCGCTTTTCCGGTGCAAGCTTTTTGTGATCGATGTGCAACCGTGTTACTGATTCCTCCAGCAAGTATTCAATTGAATGGATACCTTTTGTAATATGAGCGCTTGAATTTAGGTTTATGGCATTGAGTTCTGCCTGATTAAAATCCTTAGCAGAATAAACGATTACACGCGTCATGTCCTTTTTGGATTTATTGATCTCCTGCATAAGAACCTTACCGTCAAAATCCGGAATCATAAAGTCGAGAATAACGCAGTCAAATTCCTTCTCTTGAATTAACTGCAAGGCCTCGTTTCCTGTATTCACGATGGTTAACGACAAAAGACTTTCATCCTCCAGCATTTTGGCAATTTGTGAAGCATCTAATTCATTATCCTCAACAATTAGAATATGTTTTCGCTCTCTGTTGTGATACGCTATAATTTTATCGAACAGGGAATTGAGCAGATCATTGCTAAGCGGCTTCAAAAGAAAACTCAGTGCTCCTCGTTTCAACGCCAGGGCTGCATTTTCCTCACCCGAAATAACATGGATTGGAATATGCCTGTAAGCTAGATCACTTTTCAGAAGGTCGATCACCTTCCATCCGCTGGTTTCCGATAATTGAACATCGAGGGTGATAGCGATGGGAGAAAAGCGATTGATGAAATCAAAGACTTCTAGATAGTTTTTTGCAACCACAACTTTCAGATCTTTTTGATGTGCTTTTTCAACCATTATTTTTCCAAACCGCAGATCATCTTCCACCACCAGAATAATTTTATCATCCTGAAGTAGATTATTCCGGTCATCGCTGGTTTCATTTATCATTTCACTAACGACATCCAGGTTACGGGCTTCGGTAACCGGATTAGGAAAACGATGCTTAGAAATTGATCCTCTATTTTGATTACCATTAGAATCCTGGTTCAACTCTTGAATAACTTTAATACTTTCAGGTGCTTCAAGAGCCTGCCCGTCGGTATTATGCAAAGGAATAAATAAGGTAAACGTACTACCTTTACCCGCCTGACTTTCCAGTTCGATGGTTCCGCCAAGAAGGTCTGCTAAACCGCGACTGATTGAGAGGCCTAACCCTGTTCCTCCATACTTGCGACTGGTTGATCCCTCAGCCTGCTGGAAGGCTTCGAAAATTATCAATTGTTTTTCCTGCGGAATACCTATACCTGTATCTGAGATTGAGAATCCGACTACTCTGCTTGCTTCATCAAGCGTAGGAACTCCTGAGCGCCAGCTTTTCCTTGATTCAAATATTTTAAGTGATACCTCTCCTTTTTCAGTAAACTTAAAGGCATTGGACAGAAGATTTTTCAGAATCTGGTTAAGCCGCTGAATATCTGTTTCAATAGCAACGGGAAGTGTAAACTCCGTTTCAATTCTGAACTTAAGATTCCGGGCTTCTGAAATCGGTTTAAAGGTTGTTTCGACAAAGCTCGCGATTTCGCTAAACCGTACGGATGAAATATTAGCGGATATAAATCCGGATTCGATTTTTGATAAATCGAGAATATCATTGATCAGCTGTATAAGGTCATCTCCACACGAGTGAATAGTTTTAGCATAACGGATTTGTTTATCATTAAGGTTACCCTCTGCATTTTCGTAGAGCTGTTGTGCAAGAATAAGCAAGCTGTTGAGGGGTGTTCTAAGTTCATGTGACATGTTTGCAAGAAACTCAGATTTGTATTTCGAGGTAAGGGTGAGCTGTTCGGCTTTTTCCTCGAGTGATTTTCGCGCTTCTTCTACTTCCTTGTTCTTCGCTTCTACTTCATCTTTTTGTTTTACCAGCAGCAACGCCTTATCCTGTAACTCATCGTTGGTTCGGCGAAGTTCTTCCTGTTGTGTTTTTAATTCACCAGCTAATGACTGTGACTGGGCCAACAGTTCTTCCGTACGGGTGTTGGTTTCAATCGTATTCAATACAATACCTAAACTTTCCGTTAACTGGTCGAGAAAGTCAAGGTGCGTTTCGCTGAAAATATCAAGTGAAGCTAACTCAATAACCGCTTTAACTTTATTTTCAAATAAGATGGGAAGGATAATAAGGCTGGCAGGTTTAGCTTTCCCCAATCCTGAATTTATTTTAACGTAGCCCTGCGGTACATTTGTAAGCATGATCTTTTCTTTCTCATAAGCACACTGTCCAACCAACCCTTCACCTATTGCAAATTCCCTGGGAATACTTTTTTCTTCTCTATAGGCATAGGCAGCAAACAAACTCAATTTAACCTGCTGCGATTCTTCATCTTGCTGTAGAATGTAGAAAGCTCCATAATGTGTTGAGACTACCTGCGCTAATTCTGAGAGAATTTTTTTGGCCATAGCCCGGAGGTCTTTCTGACCCTGAAGCATCTGTGTAAACTCCGCGAGGTTGGACTTCAACCAGTCCTGATCCTGATTCCGCTGCGTAGTTTGACGAAGGTTGGTGATCATCTGGTTGATTGTATCTTTTAAAGCTTCCAACTCACCCTTGGCATCGACGCGTATCGTTCGTGTTAAATCTCCCTTCGTTACGGCCGATGCCACTTCGGAAATAGAACGCACCTGAGTAGTAAGGTTCGCTGCAAGCTGGTTTACATTTTCTGTCAAATCTTTCCAAGTACCTGAGGCACCCGGAACCGAAGCCTGACCCCCAAGACGGCCTTCAACTCCTACTTCGCGGGCAACTGTAGTCACCTGTTCAGCAAACACCGCGAGGGTATCGATCATTTCATTTATGGTATCGGTTAACTGTGCTAATTCACCAAGGGCATTGATCGAAAGTTTTTGTTTAAGATTTCCCTTCGCTACCGATGTTACAACCTTTGCAATTCCGCGAACCTGTCCTGTAAGGTTCGATGCCATCTGGTTTACCGAGTCAGTAAGATCCTTCCACGTACCGGCTACACCGCGAACTTCAGCTTGCCCTCCGAGTTTTCCTTCAGTACCTACCTCGCGCGCTACCCGCGTTACTTCAAAGGCAAAGGAGTTCAACTGTTCCACCATAGTATTGATGGTGTTTTTCAACTCGAGCATCTCTCCGCGAACGTCTACTGTAATTTTCTTGGACAAGTCACCATTCGCTACTGCGGTTGTAACACCGGCGATATTTCGTACCTGGTCCGTTAAGTTACCTGCCATCTGGTTTACGGAGTCAGTCAAATCTTTCCAGGTTCCTCCAACACCTGGTACAAAAGCCTGACCACCCAACTTACCTTCAGTACCTACTTCACGTGCAACCCGTGTTACTTCGGAGGCAAATCCACGGAGCTGATCCACCATGGTATTCAAAGTATCTTTCAACTGCAGAATTTCGCCCCGAACATCCACGGTAATCTTTTTTGACAAATCACCGTTTGCCACAGCAATCGCTACGTTAGCAATGTTACGGATCTGTGCTGTAAGATTACCCGCCATTTGATTTACGGAGTCCGTCAAACCTTTCCATACCCCGCCAACACCTTTAACAGTTGCTTGTCCGCCGAGCTTTCCTTCACTTCCCACTTCACTCGCAACACGCGTTACTTCAGATGCAAAGGAGTTCAGCTGATCAACCATCGTATTTATCGTGTCTTTCAGCTCCAGCATTTCACCCTTAACATCCACCGTAATTTTTTTTGACAGATCACCCTTCGCAACAGCCGTGGTTACCTCCGCAATATTCCGAACCTGGTTGGTCAGGTTATCAGCCATTTTATTTACGGAGTCCGTTAAATCTTTCCATGTACCACCAACCCCTGGTACATCTGCCTGACCACCAAGCTGACCTTCCGATCCCACTTCCCGCGCAACACGTGTTACCTCTGAACCAAATCCGTTCAGCTGATCCACCATGGTATTGATTGTGTTCTTCAACTCAAGCATCTCGCCGCGAACATCCACCGCGATTTTCTTGGACAAATCTCCTTTCGCAACGGCCGTTGTAACTTCTGCGATGTTACGTACCTGGTTCGTTAAGTTTGATGCCATCTGATTTACCGAGTCGGTCAAATCTTTCCATGTGCCACCAACACCGGGTACTTTGGCCTGGCCACCGAGCTGACCTTCAGAACCTACTTCCCGCGCTACACGCGTTACTTCAGACGAGAAAGAGTTAAGCTGATCTACCGTAGTATTAATTGTATTTTTTAGCTCAAGCAATTCACCTTTGGCATCCACAGTGATTTTCTTGGACAAATCTCCCTTGGCAATCGCAGTGGTAACACCGGCAATATTCCGCACCTGGGTTGTTAAGTTACCGGCCATTTGGTTTACCGAGTCGGTAAGATCTTTCCATACACCACCGACGCCTTTTACCCTTGCCTGACCACCAAGCTGTCCTTCTGTTCCTACTTCCAGCGCCACACGCGTTACTTCAGAGCCGAATGAATTGAGCTGATCCACCATCGTGTTAATAGTATTTTTCAACTCGAGCATTTCACCGCGAACGTCCACGGTAATTTTCTTCGACAAATCTCCATTGGCTACAGCGGTTGTCACGCCGGCAATATTTCGTACCTGACCGGTTAAGTTGGAGGCCATCTGGTTTACAGAGTCGGTCAGGTCTTTCCATATCCCTCCTACCCCTTTTACAGTTGCTTGTCCACCGAGTTTTCCTTCCGTACCGACCTCAAGCGCTACACGCGTTACTTCCGATCCGAAAGAGTTAAGCTGATCCACCATCGTATTAATGGTATTCTTCAAATCCAGCATTTCACCCCGTACATCTACTGTAATCTTTTTAGACAAGTCACCATTAGCAACGGCAGTAGTTACACCTGCAATGTTCCGAACCTGGTTGGTAAGGTTACCTGCCATCTGATTCACGGAGTCCGTAAGATCTTTCCAGGTACCACCAACGCCCGGTACATCCGCCTGTCCGCCAAGCTGCCCTTCAGAGCCTACCTCGCGCGCTACACGCGTTACTTCAGAAGAAAAAGAGTTGAGCTGATCCACCATTGTATTGATGGTGTTTTTTAATTCCAAGAGCTCTCCCTTTGCATCAACGGTAATTTTTTTTGATAAATCTCCTTTCGCCACCGCTGTAGTAACACCTGCAATGTTCCGAACCTGTGCCGTTAAATTGCCCGCCATCTGATTTACGGAGTCTGTCAAATCTTTCCATACACCACCAACACCTTTAACTGTAGCCTGTCCGCCTAGTCTGCCTTCTGTACCCACTTCAAGTGCCACACGGGTTACTTCGGAACCAAAAGAATTCATCTGATCCACCATGGTGTTAATGGTGTTTTTTAATTCAAGCATTTCTCCTTTTACATCCACAGTAATTTTCTTGGACAAATTCCCGCGGGCAATCGCTGTTGTTACTTCAGCAATATTCCGCACCTGATCGGTAAGGTTACCTGCCATTTGGTTTACAGAATCGGTTAAGTCTTTCCATACACCACCAACGCCTTTTACTTTAGCTTGTCCGCCAAGTTTACCTTCAGAACCTACCTCCCGGGCAACACGTGTTACTTCCATGGAGAACAGGTTCAACTGCTTCACCATGTAGTTTACTTCTTTGGCTATGCGCAAAAATTCTCCTTCGAGTTTTTGTTCACCAAT
>JBGTEP010000169.1:0-30105 GCA_041747735.1 Chryseolinea sp. | reverse complement strand
CATAGGATAACCAGGTGCATGTTTACAAAGTTATAGCCAATACTGCGTTTCATCTGATTCTTTAGCTGCTATTTTAAGTTTATGAATAAAGTCAGCCTTACTTTAGCGTTTTGTGCTTCCATCGAATTAGCACCAATGGATGTTCCTGATTTCAACAATTGCCTGGCGATCACATATTTCCTTTCCGACTCAAGCCTTTCACCATACTCAATAATGGCCAAAGAGAAATTAAAACTCAATTTCAGCAACGGATTGTTTTCAAATAATTCCTGTTTCATACCATCATCTCATTAGCTAACTCAATACCAACCTAACGCGCCCATTACCCCATTATCCCATTATCAAATTATCCCATTACCAAATTAACGCATTACCAAATTATCTCATTAATTTTCGAATTGAAATTCTTCGCCTGTACGAAATCCGGCAATAACCATCATCAATGAACTTAGCATCTTCACTCACACATCCCATATTTCAGAAAATCGGCGCTGTTGCTGACCAGCAGAATGTAGAGACATATGTAGTAGGAGGTTATACGCGCGATCTAATCCTGGGGCGTCCATCAAAAGATATTGATTTTGTGTGTGTGGGAAGTGGTATACAACTGGCTCAAAATGTTGCGAAAGCTTTGGGCTCGGATGTAAGGGTGAATATCTTTAAGAATTTTGGAACTGCGCAGATTCGCTTTGAAGACCTGGATCTCGAATTTGTTGGCGCCCGCAGAGAATCGTATCGCAATGATTCACGAAAACCCATCGTCGAAGATGGAACACTTGAGGATGATCAGAAACGACGAGATTTCACCATCAATGCGCTCGCGATCAGCCTCAACACAGAAAGTTTCGGGAACCTGATCGATCCTTTTGGTGGACGGGACGATATGAAAAAAAAGATCATCCGGACACCCCTCGATCCTGAGATCACATTCTCCGATGATCCATTGAGAATGATGCGTGCAGTGCGCTTTGCTGCTCAGTTGGGGTTTGATATTGAAGCCGATACTTTCCAGGCAATCATCAGCCAGGCAGAAAGATTAAAAATTATTTCCCAGGAACGCATTACGGATGAACTGAATAAAATTATTCTGAGTCCGGTGCCCTCATATGGTTTCAAACTACTTTTTCATGCGGGATTGCTAAATCAGTTTTTCCCGGAGTTAGTCGCTTTACATGGCGTGGAATACATTGGTAACCGTGCTCATAAAGATAACTTCTTTCATACGCTTCAGGTACTTGACAACGTTTCTCACATGTCGGATGATCTATGGCTTCGTTGGGCCGCTATCCTTCATGATATTGCAAAGCCTGCAACAAAACGTTACGACAAAAATCACGGTTGGACATTTCATGGACATGAAGACAAAGGCGCGAGAATGACGCCCGGAATTTTTAAGAGACTTAAACTACCGTTGAATGACAGGATGCTATTTGTTCAAAATCTAGTACGATTGCACCTGCGACCTATTCCGCTTTCAAAAGAAGTTACAGACGCAGCCATACGAAGATTGCTTTTTGATGCTGGCGATGATATCGATGCCCTGATGAAACTTTGTCGTGCAGATATTACATCAAAGAATTTTGATAAGGTAAATCGCTTTTTAAAGAATTTTGACCTCGTTGAACAAAAAATTGCGGAGGTAGAGCAGAAAGATCATATCCGGAATTTTCAGCCTCCTGTGACCGGCGATGAAATTATGCAGATGTTTCAAATCCCGCCAGGTAGAATTATTGGTGATATCAAAGAGCAGGTCAAAGAGGCAATCCTCGAAGGAGAGATAAAAAATGACAGGCAGGAAGCACTGGCACTGGTCATGAGAATCGCTTGCGAGAAAGGACTTGTTGATGGTGATAAGTCATAAGCGGTGCAACCCTTTTTGTTATTCCTGGTCTTTAGAACAAAAAAGTTGAATTAAGTTTGAGCCAACCCGTTTTAAACATGGTAGATGCGCTAATTGCGCGCTGTAAGGCGGGTGATCAGGAGGCCCATTATAGTTTGTATAAAATGTATTCGAAGGCGATGTACAATGTCGGTTATCGCATTATCCGCAATGAAGATGAGGCGGAGGATGTTCTGCAGGAGGCTTTCGTGAGCGCCTTTCGCAGTCTGGACCATTATCGGGGAGATTCAACGTTTGGGGCCTGGCTCAAGCGTATTGTAATTAATAAGGCGATCAATGCATTAAACAAAAGAAAGCATGAATCCTTCCCCGAAGATGAAACATTCGATGTTGCAGAGGAGGAGGAGCCTGTTGATTATGGGAATGAATTGACTGTTGAGCGAGTGAAGCGGGGTATCGAGCAACTGCCCGATGGTTACAGATCGGTGCTCTCGTTATATTTGCTTGAAGGTTACGACCATCAGGAGATTGCAGAGATTCTGGGAATCACTGAGTCAACTTCTAAGTCGCAGCTCAACAGGGCGAAAAGCAAGTTACGAATGCTACTCACTGCTGTTTCATAGGGTTTTTTAAAAAGATTTTTACCAAAAAGAAATGAGCGATCCACTGAAGGAATTTATTCAGCAAAACAGGTCGGCCTTTGATGATAAGGCGCCATCTGAAAAAGTCTGGAAAAGCATTGAATCAGATATGGCTTTTAAATCGAAAAGTCTTTGGAACTCAGTTATGCTTTGGCGCGCTGCTGCAATAGTATTTATGGCTCTTTCCGGTTATCTTCTTATCCCTGAAGTCATTGAAAAAGTGAGTGCAAAAGACCCAGGGATGAAAGAATTTAATGACGTAGAAGCCTTCTATTTCCAACAAATTTCACAGAAGGTAGAGTTGATCGACGAATTCCAAAAGAACGAAGGGTTGAATGGTTTTACACAGGATTTTCAGCAGTTGGAAGCTATGTACCTGGTCCTTAAAGAGGAAATGAAAACCAGTCCAAGTCAAAAGGTGAAGGATGCGCTTGTACTTAATCTGCTGGTAAGAATTAATCTTTTAAATCAGCAGTTGCACAATCTGGAGGAGGAATATAATAAGGATAATAAGGATGAAGAGAAAGACGATGATTCAGTCTAGAAGCAGTGATTTTATAAACCTCATAAATGCAAAAAAGCCCAGCGTCTCTGGGCTTTTTTGTTTACCTAAACCTAAACCTATGAGAAGAATTACTCTACTCAAGAACTATTAACGGGATGCTCTGGTGTAGGTTACGTCTCGTTAAAAAAAACCTTTATTATTTTTTGATTTTCTCACTAAAAACCTTTTTAAACTTTTCGACCTTGGGTTGTACAATATAAGTACAGTACGGAGCGTTGCCGTTCTGATTGAAATAGTTTTGGTGATAATCTTCTGCTTTATAAAAAATTGACACGGGAGCTATCTCAGTTACAATCGTCTGATCGAATACCTTTTCGCTTTCAAGATTTTGTTTATATTCTTCCGCAAGCTGCTTTTGAACTTCATCATGAAAGAATATGACAGAGCGATACTGCGTTCCAACATCGTTTCCCTGTCGGTTTAAGGTCGTGGGGTCGTGCGTTTGCCAGAAAATTTCAAGGAGTGATTCGAAGCTGATTTTTTGAGGATCGTAAGTCACTTGAACAACTTCCGCATGTCCTGTCAAACCACTGCATATTTCTTTGTACGTTGGATTTTTTAGCTTTCCACCCGAGTAACCTGATTCTACCTGAACCACACCTTCTAAACGCTGGAAAACAGCCTCTGTGCACCAGAAACAACCTGTACCAAACGTTGCTACCTGTAGGCCTTCCGTTTTCATATTATTTGTCATATAAATTTTTATCCACGCTTCGATGCTATCCCAGAAAATGGGGATGCAAGACAACTTACGTTTTACGTTGTGGTATTAACCAACCTGGAACGAAAATGGTTTGTCAAGTCAGTAAAATAGTCGTGTAAAGATGAGTGTACGAACATCAGCCCCGCTGTTTCCGGCAGTAGTGCTGACAAGGGCATCAATAGTAAATTTTGTGACGGGGAAATATTATAAATAATTTTGATAGAATCCCCTTATTGCCGGGACAAGCTGATTGTAAATAGGTCTTGTAAATTCAAGGAACAAGTCTTGTGCATAAGGCGGCTGCTGTTCGCTGAGCTTACATGCCTTCAATTGCTGATCCGACAATGCACGTTCGTCTCCGTTAAAGCGTGCCCACTGACTAACCCAGACATACTCGCCATTGAATTTCCGATGCGCTAAAACACCATTGGTTTTAGCATCAACAATGACCATGCTGAGCAAGCCGTTTGAAATAAGTTCTTTACGGTACGTGGTCAACTTGGCTTTGACTGTATTGTAAGCTGGTACAGTCTTTCCTTCTATCTTTACTTCTCCAACCTTTACGCTATCCTTGGTTACCGTTTCTTCTCTTTCTTTCAACACCGCATTGCCTACTGAGAAATCATCGAACTGAATACGGATGATTTGGTCTGCGTAAGGCAGATCGACAATCTTTGCTTCTTCAGGTGTATAAAATTTGATGAAAGCATTTTCCGGATAGTTAGATCGCAGGAACTCTTCTACTTTATCCTGAAAGAAACCACCACTCAAATTATAACGCGCTGGAACGGGAATCTGCTCAACAATTACTTTCAGGGTTGCTTCAAATTTTGATTTATCCAGATACTCAACTACATCCTTAAAACCGGGTACATAATTCTGGGCATCAACGAAGTTAAAGTATGCTCGCTTCGCCTCGTTTCGATTGCCTTTCATGAGTGCATCGATACCTGCATTGTAACTTTCGTCAGCAGCCTTTTCTTTTAGGGGTCCTATTTCCGAATAATAATTCTTCGGATTCGGTACAGCCTGTTTACATCCGGGGCACTGTCGGATAGCTTCATATAAATTATTGATATAGCCGTATGATTGAATTGCATTTTTCCACTTGAAGTTTGAGTTCGATGCAATTTGATTATTAGCTTCGTTTTCATAAAACTCAACAGCCAGTGGATAAGCATTCCGTAGTGCTTCCGAGGATTTTGAATGATCAGGATTCTGCCGCAAACGGGCCACAGATTTCATAACTGCGTCGTAATAATTGCCCCGCTCATACGCTTTCTTCCCGGAGCTGCAGGCGAAAGCAACCAGCAATGAAAATGCAATTAAGGTATTGTAAGGCTTCATGATTATAAGATTACTGGGGACATGATTAAACGGCCGAAAGATACAGGGTTGTTACGTAACAATATGCACGAAAATCATCGATAAATTACATCAGGCAGCAGTCTGGTATTCTCGAATATTTCTATGCCAATACCCGATCATCTTTATCTTCAACAAATCTTACCGAAAATGCAGCGATCAGTAGAAATACACCAGCCATTACCAGACTATAGATTGCCTGGGAGCCATACACATATTTAACAATCGGGCCTCCTATCACCCCATTGACGATCTGAGGGATGGTGATAAAGAAATTAAAAAGACCCATATAAATTCCCATTTTATGAGCTGGTATGGCCCCGGCCAGCATAGCATAAGGCATTGCGAGTATGCTTGCCCAGGCCATGCCAATACCAATCATCGGTACGATGAGCAAAAAAGGATCGTGAATGAAATAAATGGATATAAGCGCTAACCCTCCCATGGTCAACGACATCGAATGAGTAAGCTTACGTCCGATTTTTAACGCGATAGCAGGCAGTAACAAGGCATATACGGCAGACACACCATTATAAATTCCAAACAAACCACTTACCCAATTGCCGGCATCCTGATATTCTGCCGAGGATGTATCGCCCACCGGTAGACCATAAACATGCGTCGCGATGGCCGGAGTAGAGAACACCCACATCGAAAAAAGCGCAAACCATGAAAAGAACTGTACAACACCCAACTGTTTCATGGTGGTCGGCATTTCTGTAAAATCAATGAGGATTTGGCCTAGTCCTTTTTGAGGAAGCGTCTTATTCTTGTCATCGTTTTCATGTTCATCCGGTGGAATTTCTTTCGTTGTGATTACAGTCCATAGGATCGCTGTCAAAAAGACCGCCGCGCCGATATAAAAAGAGTAGACAACATTATCCGGAACTTCACCCGGGTCAGCGTTTTTCGCGATATTAAAAAACTCAGCAAAAATATACGGCAGCCAGGAACCAATGACTGCGCCTAAGCCAATCAAAAAGGTTTGTATTGAAAAACCGAGCGTCCTTTGGTCTGATGGAAGTAAGTCCGCCACCAATGCCCTGAAAGGTTCCATCGCTACGTTAAAAGATGCGTCCATGATCATTAGAATACCTGCACCGACGTAAAGAGGGGGAAGCACATTCACGAGAATATCAGCATTTGGCATGAACACTAATGCAATCGATGCCAAAATTGCACCCACCAAAAAGTAGGGTCGTCTTCGTCCTAAAGAAGTCCACGTCCGATCGCTATAATGGCCTATGATGGGTTGGATGATCATTCCCGTGAGCGGAGCAGCAAGCCAAAACCAGGAGAGATGTTCTACCTCAGCTCCAAAAATTCCGAGAATACGGGAAGCATTACCGTTTTGCAGGGCAAATCCAAACTGAATGCCCAAAAACCCAAAGCTCATGTTCCAGATTTTCCAGAATGACAATCGGGGCTTTTGGGATGTTACAGATGTACTCATTGTTTGTTGTTCTTGTGTTTAGTTACTGACAATAACGTTGTCTTTCGTCAACGCTACCATCTTAATATTAGCTCTTCAGTTTTGTATTCAACCTCAATTACATGTACATGTTCCTGTGGAGCGGGCTCGGGATCGTAAAATGGATCAAACTTTTCAAGACTTTCGAAGAACTTATTGATACCATGGTCTAATGGCTTATCCGATCCGTTTACATTTATGTTATTTGTATAGCGATCCAGGCCATGGAATATGACCTTCAGTTTTTTGGAATGTGATATAAAGTTACCCTCTGTTGCGGATAAGACGACTTCTCTTTTATCCGCGTAATAGCTGATCTGTTTCCTGGAATACTCACCATCCTGATAAGAGAAGGTTGAGCCATCATCTTCATAAAAAGTAAAGGACGAACTTCTGCCGGAGTATACGTGGAGCAATAGTGTATCCGTTATTTGTTTTGTGTTTGATTTTGCCGGCTGCATTGGAATAATTGCGCCTGCCTTTACAAAGACTGGTAATTTATTCAACGGACATTCCAGAATCACCTCTGAGTTACCGGAATATTTATGACCATTGTATAACGAGTACCATTCACCATCAGGGAAATACACCTTAACAAAATTCTTATCACTTTCTACCGGGGCAACGAGGAAGTAAGGACCAAGCAAAAATTGATTATGGAATTGCCCGTCATATACTTTATAGTCGTGCGTGTAATCAATTGCCAGCGATCGCTGAACAGGTATACCGGTTTCACTGGCATCATAAAACAAGGAGTAGATATAGGGGAGGATCTGATACCTGAATTTGATGTAGTTTCGCGAAATCTGTTCAACCTCTTCTCCATACGACCACGGTTCGGAGTCTCTGCTATTAATCATAGCATGTACACGAAAGAAAGGGGAGAAGGCACCGATGGAAATCCATCTTGCGAAAAGTTTTGTATTAGCATCTCCGACAAACCCGCCTATATCATATCCCGCGAAGGCAATTCCACCCAGGCCCATGCTTGATACCATTCGTACGCCCAATAACATATGCTCATCGTATGCCACATTATCACCGGTCCATACGGCGGCGTAACGTTGAATTCCGGAATAACTGGAGCGCGTTAGATTGAACGGGCGTTTGCCTTTCAATAAAGCTTTAGTTCCTTCGTAGGTACTACGTGCCATCTGAAAGCCGTAAATATTTCTACCACGGCGCATAGAGGCATGGTTACCTTCAAAGCTCATTTCAATGTTTTCCGGTAGCATATTACCCCATGATGCTATTTCATTCATGTCGTTCCAGAATCCTTCAATACCAAGTTTTATGTAATCATGGAATTGTTCTTGCCACCAAAGTCGTGTTTTTGGATTGGTGAAATCAGGAAAATGACACCACCCCGGCCATACTTGTCCGGTGTAGTTTGTACCATCAGGGTATTTTATGAACACATCTTGTTTGATGCCGTCATCATACGTTTTATAACCTTCTTCTACCTTGATACCCGGGTCACACATTACCACAGCATCAAACCCTAATTCCCGGAGTTGCCCCAGCAATGTTGCAGGATCGGGAAAATCCTTTTGACTCCATGAAAAAATTTTGTAGTGCTCCATATAATGGATGTCGAAGACGATAGCATCCGCAGGAATGTCTTTATCCCGAAACGTACGTGCCAGGGTTAACACTTCTTTATCCGGATAGTAGCTATAACGACATTGTTGAAAGCCGATACTCCAGAGGGGAGGCATTTCCATCCTTCCGGTGAGGTGAGTGTATTCTTTGATAATGTCAGCAACAGAGTTCCCATTAATAAAATAGTAGTTCATCTCACCGCCATCCGCCGCGAAACTTGAAAAGCGATTGTTGGATGCACCGAAATTAAAGAATGATTTATAGGTATTGTCGAAGAATATACCGTACGTCAAATGATTATGAATACCAATGTAGAATGGGATCGTACTGTATAGCGGATCAGCACCGGATCCATAGCCGAAACTGTCTGTGTTCCAGTTTTGATATCCCTTACCTCTGCGATCAAGGGGTCCTGTTTTTTCACCCAGGCCGATAAAGCGTTCACCATCTTGTAATTTTTTGTAGGTCGTAACCTGCTCTCCATTCCAACAAGTTCCAAAACCAGTATCGTCTTCGTTGATGACCTGACCACTATGTGTTCGAAAGCTAAAACGCACGGGGCTTTTTGTGATTGACAAAACGAAGGATTCTGTTCTGATTTCAAGCGCATCTGAACCTTCAGTGATAGTGTGATTATTGGCTTGAGGAGATGCTACAACGGCGTAAGAAAAGTCTTCGAATTCTTCCTTAAGTGTAATTGTTATTCTGGCGATGTCATGATTATAAAAGAGAATTTTAAATTTACCCAGGTCAGTTTCCCCAATTAAACCATTCTGTTCTGCCGACCATTTCACCAGAGAGCCCAGACTTTGGCTGCGCATTGAGTTGAGAGATTTTGTCATGTAAGAAGCAAATTATCTTTTGAAGTAAAGATAATTAACAACACCAAACGTAAAACAGCGGGGACAAAAATCAGGAATCGATTGCGGGAACACTATAAAAAAAGCGCAGGAATGAATCCTGCGCCAACTAATCTTAATTTTTTACTTCTTAGTCTTTTACTTCTTTGCCAGATCTTTCTTCAAAGAAGAATCTCTGACGACCAGACGTGTCTTCAGGATTTTAGTTTCCGGTGTGGGATCCTCATTATCCTTCGATTTAAACTCAATCTGACGGATAAGTAACTTGGCAGCTTCCTGACCCATTTCAAATCCAGGTTGATCGACGGACGTTAACGCAGGATCAAGCAGGGCACTAAAGACCCAGTTGCTAAACCCAACAACAGCGATGTCTTTCGGAATCTTAAGCCCGGCTTCTTTTATAGCCTGCATTGAGCCCATCGCGGCAGGATCGTTTGTTGCAAAGATGGCGTCGGGCGGATTATCCATTTTAAGAAGTTGCTGTGTTGCACTTTTACCTTCTTCAATAGTTCCTAAAGGGCAAGACACAATAAGATCTTTATTAACGGTCATGTTATTTTCCTTGAGCGCTTCAAGATATCCTTCCAGACGTTGTTTCGTGATCCCTAGATTTGGGGGACCTTCCAAATGGGCGATTCTTTTACAGCCCTGATCAATTAAGTGTTGAGTTGCTTCTTTGGCACCGCTTAAGTCGTCAACGATGACCATACTGGAATTAGCATTCTCATAAACGCGATCGAAAAACACCATCGGAACTCCCTTTGCCAGGATACCTTCAATATGTTCAAAGGTATTGGTTTCGCGCGACAGCGAAATCAGCATTCCGTCCACACGACTATTAAAGAGTGCTTTAATATCAATCTTCTCCCGTTGAAGGGACTCATTAGACTGGGTAATGATAACGTTATAGCCGGCACTGTAGGCTACATCTTCAATTCCGCTAATAACAGTAGAGAAGAAGAAGTGAACAAGTTCAGGAATAATAACGCCCAAGGTATTGGTCTTGCTTTGTCGCAGGCTAAGCGCAACTATATTGGGTTGATAATTCAGTTTTTCAGCCAGTTCGTTAACTGCTTTCTTGGTTTGCGGGCTGATGTCGGGATGATCCTTAAGAGCCCTTGAAACAGTAGAAGGAGAAATACCCAACTCTCGGGCAATATCCTTGATGGTTACTTGATTGTACTTCATGCTGCAAGATTGCAAATTCTGATCGTAATCATCGCAAACGTACCGCAATTTATTTTTTTGAGCCGCAAACGATTGCAGAAAGAATTCAGAACCCATTTTTTCCAGTATTTATATATTTTTCTGGAAAACACGGTAAAATATCACCCTGAATTCTAGCAAAAGTTGGGGATTTGGACTGGTGAATTCATGTCTAGAGAATCACACGAGGTTTATCGCACCCAGTCACACGGAAAAATTCGAGGGAGAACAAAGATTATCAATTGAAAACGTTTGCAAAATTCGAATTTGCATATTTCAAACGATTGCGAATTCGATTTCTGAAAAAATAAATCAATTTTTAGGAACAGAATTAAAAAACCTGTGTTTACCTTACAAATTGAATTGCAAACGTGTGTTCAGCTATGCACGGGAGATTCGATAAATTAATTTAACCCAAACAAAACCGTATGAGAAAATTTTATCTGTATGTTCGCAGGTATCTGACCGTTTTATTGATGTTAGGAACTTTGGCAGGTTTCGCTCAACAAACCATTTCAGGTAAAGTGACAGCGGCCGATGACGGCTCAGGATTTCCGGGAGTTAATATCTTAGAGAAGGGCACCGGCAACGGATCGGTGACTGATGGAGAGGGAAATTACCAGATTAGTGTAAGCGCGAACGCAACACTTGTATTTTCTTTCGTGGGATATGTCTCTCAGGAAGTTAACGCTGGTGGCCAGTCCACGTTAAATGTTCTACTACAACCCGATGTAACAGCTCTTTCTGAAGTAGTGGTTATTGGGTATGGTGAAACGAGAGTAAAGGATGCTACGGGTGCTGTAGCTGCCGTCAGTGCTAAAGATTTCAATGGAGGACTGATTTCTTCTCCGGAGCAATTAATCCAAGGTAAAGTTGCAGGTGTCCAAATGGTTTCAGCCAGCGGTCAACCTGGGGCTGCCGTTCAATTTAGAATCAGGGGAACAAATTCCATTCGATCAAACAACAATCCTCTGTTTGTGGTAGATGGAGTTCCGTTAGCTGGTGGAGTTCAGCCAGGAGCCGCAGATGTTGGTTTTGGAACAAATCAGGATACGAACCCTTTAAATTTCATTAATCCAAATGATATCGAGAGCATGAGCATTTTGAAAGATGCTTCTGCTACAGCAATTTATGGTTCTCGTGGAGCAAATGGTGTAGTTATTATTACCACTAAAAGCGGAAAGGGAGCTAACAAAGGTGTGTTTTCGCTAGCATCAAGTGTTAGTATTGCATCACCTCAATCCAAATATGATTTATTGAGCCCTTCCGAATTCGTCGGTGCGGTTGAGCAATTTGGTGGAGATCCTATCGCGCAGAATTTTGGTTCAGAAACGGATTGGCAGGATTATATCACCCGTACGTCGGTCTCAAATACACAGAATCTTTCTTATTCTAAAGGTTTTAATGGTGGCTTTTTCAGAGCTTCACTGGGATACGATAATCAGGTCGGCGTCATTGAAAACTCATACATGAAGAGACTTACTGGAAGAGTAAATGGAAGTAAGTCATTCCTTGGTGACAAGTTAACTATTGACTTGTCTTCAACTTTCTCAAATGTAAATAGGGAAGACCCAGCGATTAGTGCTAGTGCAGGTTTTCAGGGAGATTTGCTAGGAGCTGCCTATTCGGGTAATCCTACCTGGCCAACGGATCCTGATTTCCCAACAGGAGGTCAACGGAGTCCCGCTAATATGCTTGCATACTATCAAAGTATTGGTACTACAAATAGATTTCTAAATAACATTTCGGCCACGTATAAGTTAAACAAAGATTTGTCAGTTAAAGGTACTTATGGACTTGATTGGTCGAAAGGCGAAACGGTTACGTTGGCTTCAGGACAGACAATCAATGGAGGAAATGGAGTTACTGGATTCGGTCAGGGACAGATCAATGAGAATCGGAACACAAATAACCTTGTAGAATTAACCTTAAACTATACCAAGGAATTAGGCAATGTAAAAATCGAAGCAGTGGGCGGATATTCGTATCAGAACTTCAGCAATAAATGGCATTGGGTAACGGGCAGAGGATTTACTGATCCTAATAGTTTTTCTAACATGGAGTCTGAGCTTCGTAACAATTTTGATGCGGTTGACGCCAGGGCTAGTTCCCTCTACAGTGACTATAATAACTGGGGTGTAACCGATGACCTGCGAAATACGGGTACAGGTAATCCAACATCTGGTGGATTTGTTAGTGGAATAAATTTAAAGGAGCGTTCTTTAGAACAATCATTTTTTGCGAGACCTGCCGGTGCAACAATGGACGCGGTTGGTGCCAATTTCTATGATCAGACAGATTTTTTGCAGTCCTATTTTGCAAGGGGTAATTTTACCTTCTCAGATAAATATCTGCTTACAGCAACTGTCCGTGTTGATGGATCATCAAAATTCGGGGATAAGAATAAGTATGGTGTTTTTCCTTCTGCAGCTGTTGCTTGGAAAATACATGAAGAGGATTTTATGCCCGATGCTGTTAGTACCTTGAAGTTAAGGTTAGGTTATGGCCTCGTTGGTAATCAGGATGGTTTGGGTTATGGAGAGTTCAGAAGAAGAGAAAGATTTGGAGATGTAGGGATTGGCGAGGATCGTCAGATTACATTTCCAGGTACCTCTGCAACTGGAAATATCAATGATGAATTAAGGTGGGAACAAACTACGACTCTCGGAGTGGGAATTGATTTTGGTATTTTCGGTGATAAGCTAAGTGGTTCATTTGACGTATATTCAAAAAGTACAACTGATTTGCTGCTACGCGTGCAGCCAGCAGCACCGTCACCGGTTGTTGGCTTACTTTTCCAGAATTTGGATGCAGTTGTTGAAAATAATGGCTGGGAGTTGGGCCTGTCATGGAACGCAATTGAGGAATCAGAAGCTTCCTTTACAATAAGTGGAAACGTTTCATACAACGAGAATATGCTTAAGGATTTTTCTGGAGCACTAGATGCAGGAACTATTTATGGACAAGGGTTGTCAGGTGCCTACGCTCAAAGATTATCTGGAGGATATCCACTATTCTCCTATCATCTCAGAGAGTTTGAAGGATTTGATGACAATGGCCAGCCTATCGGGGATAACCAGGATTTCATAGGCAAAACCGCACTACCAACATGGAATATGGGCTTCTCTTTAAATGCCAGATATAAGGCTTTCGATCTTGCAATGTACATGACTGGTCAGTTTGGTCATTATATTTACAACAATACTCAGAATGCTTTCTTTACAGCAGGTTCGATTAATAATGCAAGAAATGTTACTCGGGATGTCTTGACTAGCGGAGAAGCAGGTTCAGCAGAAGCAGCTGTTTCTACTAGATTTTTATACAGCGGTGATTTTATGCGGATGCAAAATCTGACATTGGGCTATAACGTTGATTTAAAGGAAATGAAATTCCTCAAGAAATTGAGATTTTATGCCACCGGTCAAAACTTGTTTGTAATAACGGATTATAATGGCCTTGATCCCGAAGTAAGCTCAAGTCCTGCCAGCTTTAATTTACTTAATGGTTTGCCTACGGCTGGTATAGATTACGCAGCATATCCAAGACCACGCGTTTATACAATTGGTCTAATTGCTAATTTTTAAGTGAACTAGAATATCTAAATTAAATGAAAATGATAATCTTAAGAAAGTTGAAAAGCAGATTCTGGGCCCCTTCCATATTAGCTGGGGTTTTTCTGACTGCCTGTAGCTTAGATATTGAAGAAACAGATTCACTCATTACGGTTGGTGAATCGGCCATTTTTAATGGTGTTGAGAATGTTGAATCTTCGTTAAACACCATTTATAACAATATTTCAGGACAAATTGGTGATCAGGCAAATTTATATGCCCTTACTGAAGTTTCTACAGACGAATTGGTGGTACCAACACGAGGTACCGATTGGGGAGATAACGGTGTTTGGAGAACTATCCATTCCCACACCTGGGGACCTACTCATCCGCAGATTCTGAATGTTTGGAATGAAAAAAATAATGGTGTTCTGCGTGCCACGGAAGTTATTGATCCATTGAGTAGTGCTACTCCCTTGCAGGTTGCAGAGGCAAAATTTGCAAGAGCTTACAATATGGGGATTGTTATAGACTTCTTCGGTATTGCGCCATTTAGAAATCCACAAGATGGCCCTGAGGTGCTTCCTTCCGTAATGACGAGTGAAGAAGCTTACGAGATGGTTGTTCAAGATTTAAATGATGCTATTGAAGGGTTACCTGTAAGTAATCCAGCAGCAGCTGATAAAACAAGGCCTGTTAAGGCAACTGCTAGATTTCTGTTGGCTAAAGTGATCTTAAATGCTGAAATCTATAAAGGTAGTTACGGGGCTAATGACTTGCAGACGGTAATTGATCTTGTAGATGATATCGAGGAGGAAGGATACTCTTTGGTTGGTGATTACTTTACCATCTTTAAGGGACCTACCTTTACCAATAGTGATGTAATTTGGTACGTAACTGCCGGGGCAGGAAACAGGATGTGGAATGGTCTTCACTACAACCAATCACATCCTGATAACGGTGGCGGAGGATGGAACGGCTTCACCACCTTGGCTGAGTTCTATGATAAATTCGAAGGACCAGCGAATGACAACACCTTGGGAGGTCCGCAAGAGGAAAGACGGGGTTTTACACAGACCTTAGCGTCAACGAATGCTTCCAATTTGGGCTTCGGTTTCGGGTTCCAGTTGGGACAGATGCATGGATGGAGAACAGTCGACGGCGTTCCTAAGGCGGTAGCTTTAAATGACCGTGTTGGCAACCCATTGGTCTTCACTAAGGAACTGCCTGGTTTAGTGGGTAATAACGAACGGACAGGGATAAGATTGTTGAAATACTCTCCGGCGAATGGTGCGTTTACTGGTGGTGTGGTGATGGCGAGATTCGCGGATGCACATTTGATGAGAGCCGAGGCTATGTTTAGAGCAGGAAATACTGCAGGCGCTCTCACTGAAGTAAATGATCTTAGGGCGCTTCGTGATAATACTTCTGCGTTAGCAACAGTGACTGAAGCTACGTTGCTTGACGAAAGAGCGAGAGAGCTTTATACTGAAGGTTGGAGAAGAAATGATATGATTCGATTTGGAGTATTTAAGAATTCATGGCAGTTCAAGGACGCTGGCGATGGTCATACAGATCTGTTTCCAATACCGGCAAGTGCCTTACTGTCAAATCCTAATTTGGTACAGAATCCTGGTTACTAAATATTGTTTTGAATTGGTAGAAAAAGAGGGTGTAAACCCTCTTTTTTTTATACTACTTTTGCCTTGCGAAGATGATGTATTGCTGAAATGAAGGGAGTTCTTTTTTTTGTAACTGCGAGTTTAAGTATTCCCGTTCTTATTTCTTGTCACACCGAGAAAAAAAAGTTCAAGTTGCTTCAGCCAAATGAATCCGGGATTGAATTTGTGAATCAACTAAATCCAACGGACGAGCTTAATATTCTAACGTACTTGTACTATTACAATGGTGGAGGCGTTATAATTGCCGACTTTAACAATGATAACCTTAACGATATTTATCTTTCTGGTAATCAAAGCTCCGATAAATTATACCTTAACAAGGGAAATCTGGTTTTTGAAGATATAACAGAAGTGTCTGGGATCCAAAATTCGTCAGGATGGACTACAGGGGTCACACATGTAGACATCAACAACGATGGACTATTGGATCTTTATATTTGTAAAGTTGGAAATCATAAATCCATTGAAGGCGCGAACTTGTTATTTGTTAATCAAGGTAATAATGAGAACGGAGTCCCTGTTTTTACGGAAAATGCGACAACCTATGGATTGAATATATCTACGTTATCTACCCAAGCCGTTTTTTTTGATTATGACTTGGATGGAGATCTGGATATGTTTTTACTGACACACTCCACCCACCCAAACCGTTCTTATGGCCATGGTAAGAATCGGTTAGTAAGAGATTCAATTACCGGGAACAGGCTATTTGAGAATATAGAAGGAAAATTTTTGGATGTTACAGAAGCTACCGGAATTTTTCAAAGTAAAATTGGTTATGGTTTGGGAGTTGCTGTCGGCGATGTAGATAAGGATGGATTTCCTGACATTTATATTGGCAACGATTTTTTTGAGAATGACTATTACTATCGCAACAACGGAGATAAGACTTTCACCGAATTGATTTCCAGTGATCAGACCATTTTTGGTCATACATCTCATTATTCCATGGGAAATTGTATGGCCGATATTAACAACGATGGTCGTATAGATATACTTAGTATGGACATGCTGCCGGACGATTTAGTAACGTTGAAAACTTCCGGAGTGGAAGATGGTTTTTCTACCTACAATCGATTTTTAAAGGATGGTTATTCGCCACAGTATATGCAAAACACATTGCATTTGAACAGAGGTCATCAAATGTTTAGTGAAATCGGCTTTCAATCGGGTATTGCAGCAACTGAATGGTCGTGGGGAGTTTTAGCTGCTGATTTTGATATGGATGGATGGAAGGATTTGTACATAACTAATGGAATTTTGGGTGCCACAAATGATATGGACTATATTAATTTCATCTCTCAGGATCATATTCAGCGCAAAATTGGGCAAACAGAAAACAGCCTGGATTTTACCAAACACATTCCCGAAAAGAAAACTAATAATTATGCTATTAAAAATAATAGCAATCTAACCTTCACGGACGTTTCACATGATTGGTTTGATTCCAGGGTGTCCTTCAGCAATGGAAGTGCATATGGTGATTTGGATAATGACGGAGATCTTGATCTTGTTGTTAACAATGTTAATCAACATGCATTTGTATATGAAAACTTAATGAATGACCACAAGGAGCATAACTTTATAACAATCAAATTTAATGGGCAAGAGAAAAACAGGTTTGGTATAGGCGCCAAAATAGAGATGTTTTCCGGTAGCTTATACGTTTACGAGGAACATTTTCCCGTAAAATCATACTTGTCATCAGTGCCAAACGAAGTGGTAATAGGTCTTGGTGATCGGGTGATTTTAGATTCACTACGTATTACGTGGCCCGATTTCTCTGTTGAAACATTATACAAAGTTGATGTCAATAGAGTGTTTACATTTCATTTTAAAAATGCAAGCCCAAAATCTAAGACTAAACATTCCGAAAAACAAGCCCTTTTATGCAATGCCTCTGCATTATTGGATTTTACTCACCATGAAGAAACGACCCTTGACTTTGACAGAGACCCATTAATTCCTTTTGCTTTAAGTAATGAGGGGCCAGGAATTTCCATTGCTGATGTTAATAACGATTCATTGGATGATGTATTTATAGGCGGTGCAAAAATGCAACCGAGTGTGTTGTATTTGCAAAGTAAAGCCGGTCATTTTATAAAGCATCAGACTGAATTGTTTAGTGAACATGCCAAAAGTGAAGACATTGATCACGTGTTTTTTGATGCTAACAACGACGGCGATGTTGATTTACTGGTTGTATCGGGTGGAAACGAATTCGTTGGCGGGGATCCTTTAAAGCCCAGGTTATATTTCAATGACTCCGGTCAATTTCGATATGAGGCAGAGGCGTTCAAGGGTGTATCTATCAATGCATCTGTTGTTAAAGCTATTGATATAGATAATGATGGTGACAAGGATATAATAATTTGTTCAAATTCGTTGCCAGGTAAATTTGGAGAAACCTCCCAAAATTTCTTGTTTATCAACAATGGGTCCGGTGTATTTACGGATGAGACAGAATTGTTTGGTACTGATTTCAAGTATGCTGGTCTTGTAAATGATCTGGCAGTTTCTGACTTTGATGGGAATGGGTTCAATGACTTTGTAGTTGGGGGTTACTGGATGCCGATAACAATATTTTTTAATGATGGAAAGTCATTAAAAGCTGTTAAGATTCCCGATAGCGAAGGTTGGTGGAAGTCGGTGGCAGTAGGTGATTTTGATCTGGATGGAGATATTGACGTTGTTGCGGGAAATTGGGGACAAAACACCCGTCTTGCTACTTCTAAGAAGGAACCTATCGAATTGTATCGAAGTGATTTTGACGACAATGGCACAGATGAAACACTAATCACATATTATCATAAAGGTAAACGCACACTATTGTCTTCAAAGGACGAACTTCATAAGGCGATGGCTTTTGTTAAAAAGAAGTATCAACTGTACAGCGAATTTGCGCAAGCAGGTATTGAAGACATTTGGCCGCTTGATAAATTGAAAGCGGCGACGCGAAAAGAGGTAAAGATGTTGTCAAGTTGTTATTTTGAGAATATTGGAGATAACACTTTTAAGCCCCATATTTTGCCGGAAGGAGCGCAGCAATCTTCAGTTAATGATGTATTCATTGATGATTTTAACAGTGATGGATTCAAAGATGTCTTACTGGTAGGAAATAACTATGAAATAAGTACCCAACTTGGAGGGTTGGATGCATCTCACGGTGTTTTGCTATTAAACGATCGTAATGGCTTTTTTAAGCAGTATTCGAATCAAAATTTCAATATTGCCGGCCCTGCACGTGATATCGGGACCATTACAGTAAATAATGACAGGTACTACATTGTGACAATAAATAATAGCAGCCCGATTTTTTTGAGGAAGTGTATTAATGATACTGAATAGAATTAGAGTAGTTGCATTACTTTCTTTTTTGGTATTCTCTTGTGATAAGAATACCAAGCTGAGTGATGAATCAAACGCAAACCCTTTATTTGTCAGGCTCACTCCTGAACAAACAGGTATCTCATTTGTGAATGAAATACAGGATCAAAAAGACTTTAACATTTTCAAATACAGAAATTTTTATAATGGGGGAGGTGTCGCAATAGGCGACATTAATAATGATGGACTGCCGGATATTTTTTTTACGGCCAACATGAAAAAGAATCGCCTCTTCCTAAACAAAGGCGATTTTAAATTTGAAGATATAACGGATTCCGCAGGAGTGGGTGGCAATAAGCCGTGGAGTACAGGTGTGGTCATGGCGGATGTGAATGGAGATGGTCTTTTAGATATTTATGTGAGTAACGCTGGTAATCTGGAAGGCAATAATCATGACAATGACCTTTATATAAACAATGGTGATCTGACGTTTACAGAGAGGGCAGCGGAATACAATCTGGCGAAGAGTGGCTTTTCCACGCATGCATCATTTTTTGACTATGATAAAGACGGTGATCTTGATGTTTATTTATTAAACAACAGTAATATTCCCGTTAGCAGCCTGGGCTACGCAGCAGATCGTGAGAAAAGAGCAAGCGATTGGGACAATATACCGGAAAAATTCAGAGGAGTTGGGGATGTGTTGCTTCGAAATGATAACGGCAAATTTGTTGACGTTAGTGAGGAGGCAGGTATTTACGGTAGTTTGATAGGCTTTGGTCTTGGTGTTTTAGTTTGTGATATCAATAATGATAGCTATCCCGATATTTATGTTACAAATGATTTTTATGAGCGCGATTATCTTTATGTCAATCAAAAAGATGGTACCTTCTCAGAGGAAATAAAGAATTGGACCTCTCACCTTTGTTTATCTGCAATGGGAGTTGATGTTGCAGACATCAATAACGATGGCTTAAATGATATTTTTATCACCGATATGATGCCCGAAGGCACTGAAAGAACGAAGGGTGTGATGGAATTTGAGAATTATGATGTCTTTAAATTAAAACAAGGACGAGATTTTTATCAGCAGTACATTCAAAATACTTTACAAGTAAACAACGGAAATAATTCGTTTTCTGAGATTGCATATTATGGGGGAGTTGCTAAAACCGACTGGAGTTGGGCCGGCTTAATTTTTGACATGGATAACGACGGCTTTAAAGACATTTACATCACCAATGGAATCATTCACGATCTTACAGACATAGACTTTGTAGATTTTCTCGCCAATGAAGTTATTCGGAGTATGGTTTTAACTGGAGATAAAGACGAAGTTCTTTCTATTATAAATAAAATGCCTTCTACTCCGTTGTCAAATTACGCATATCAAAATAACAAGGACTTTACTTTTACAAATGCTACAAAAAACTGGGGTCTTGAAATTCCAAGTTTTTCCAATGGATGTGCTTATGGCGATTTAGACGGAGACGGTGATCTCGACCTGGTTGTGAATAATGTTAACATGGAAGCTTTCATTTTTCGAAACGAAAGCAGACAAATATCGGATCATAACTTTATACAGTTTCAATTACAGGGTGATAATGGGAATTCTTTTGCAATAGGGGCCACTGTAAAACTTTTTGTCGGGGAACATATAATGAACCAGGAATTGCAGCCCTCAAGGGGGTTTCAATCTTCTATGGACTATGTCCTGACTTTTGGTTTAGGCACCAGCAGTAAAATTGATTCATTGACGGTGACCTGGCCTAACAATAGAATAACTTCTATGAGGGATGTAACTGTAAATCAAAAATTGAAACTTTCACAACGCGATGCTGTTGTTCCCGAACCTTCAGCTAAAACATTATCTAACCATCAACTTCTTGTCGAGGTTAAAGGCAATGAGCTCGAGAGCCATCAAGAGGATCTTTTTGATGACTTTAATCAGGAGGGTTTGATAAGGAAACATCTGTCTAAGGAGGGGCCCGCATTAGCTATAGGAGACCTTAACAACGATGGGAATGAAGACATATTTGTGGGAGGAGCAAAGGGGCAGGAAGGTAAAATTTATCTGCATACAGGAAATGGGAAGGTTAATTTATTGAAAAGCACATGCTTTGATGGGGATGCTGGTTTCGAAGATACGGCGGCCTCTTTTTTTGATGCCGATGGGGATGGTGATTTAGATTTGGTCGTGGGCAGCGGAGGCAACATAGCAGAGGAAAAAGCTACCTATGTTACCCGTTTATATATCAATGACGGGCGAGGAGGGTTTACCAAATCGGAAAGTATTTTACCTTCCTTAAAGACAAATGTATCGATCATTTCTCCACATGATTTTGATGGTGATGGCGATGTGGACTTATTTATAGGATCCCGAAGTGTGCCCGGAGTATATGGCGTTAATCCACAACACATGTTGTTGCTCAATAATGGAGATGGAACCTTTGTAGATGGTACAGAGAGACATGCTTATGATTTGAAAAATGCGGGTATGGTAACTGACGCTAAGTGGGTTGATATGGATCAGGATGGCAAGAAAGATTTAGTAGTTGTCTCGGAATGGGGTGCGCCATTAATCTTAAAAAACTCAGGTAAAAGACTTACTAAATGGGAGTGTAATCTTGATTCGCTTAACGGTTGGT
Organism: Chryseolinea sp.; assembly: GCA_041747735.1. Classification (GTDB taxonomy): domain Bacteria; phylum Bacteroidota; class Bacteroidia; order Cytophagales; family Cyclobacteriaceae; genus Chryseolinea. The sequence goes on along the minus strand of JBGTEP010000169.1, from coordinate 8,644 downwards.
GGAACGTGGTGGAGTTCTCTGATCTGGACGGGGATGGAGATCAAGATTTAATCCTTGGTAATGCCGGGTTGAATATTCCGTTTCCAGGCACGAAAGAGAACCCGATGAAATTATGGATAAATGATTTTGATGCGAATGGAACCATTGAACAAATTACAACATCACATTACAATGATGGCGATTATCCCATACATATGAGACGCGAAATGACTTCACAATTGCTCGGTCTCAAAAAACAAAACTTAAAGGCTTCCGACTATGCGAAAAGAACCATACAAGATCTGTTCAGTCCTGAAGTATTAAAGAATTCCCTTTTGAAAGAGGTTACAATCTCAAAATCAATAATTGCTGTAAACGAAGGTGCAGGGAAGTTTTCGATTGTTGAACTGCCTGACAAAGTTCAGTGGTCATGTGTTTGTGGGATTTCATGCGCGGATGTTAATGGTGACGGTTTTGTTGATTTGGTGATGGGAGGAAATAATTTTGAATTTAAACCTCAGTATTCTCGCCAGGATGCAAGTTATGGTCATGTGCTTCTTGGTGATGGTAAGCTTGGTTTCGAGTTGGCAACCTATTCTGAAAGCGGGTTTTTTGTTCGAAATGAAATACGACATTTGAAATCTTTCACGGATAAAACTGGCAGGAAATTTATGTTTGCGGCTGTCAATAATGATGAGCCCAGGATTTTTGAATACAATAAAAAATAGCAGTATCCTATGAAGGAGATAAATAGCAATAGAGGTATTGCCATACTTATTGTTTTGTTTCTGTTTGCAGGATGTGACAATAATAAGCGATTGTTTGAAAAATTAGAGAATGCTGATATCGGTATTGATTTTGAAAATAAATTAACGCCAACTCCGGATTTTAACATTATCGACTACCTTTATTTTTACAATGGAGGAGGTGTGGCAATTGGTGACATCAACAATGATGGTTTACCAGATTTATTTTTTTCTGGGAACCAGGTCAAAAATAAATTATACCTCAACCTAGGAAATTTGCAGTTTGAGGATATCACTGAGAAGGCAGGCGTATCGGGAAACAGTTCGTGGAACACTGGAAGTATCATGGGAGATGTGAATGGAGATGGTTTAGTTGATATCTATGTGTGTGCTGTGGTAGGTTTAAAAAATCTGACTGGCCACAATGAATTATTCATTAATAATGGTGACAATACTTTTTCGGAAATGTCAGCTGAATATGGGTTGGATTTCGAATCGTACAGTTCTTCTGCGGCGTTTTTGGATTACGATCAGGATGGTGATTTGGATATCTACTTGCTCAATCATGCTGTACATACCGCGGGATCATTCGGTCATGCTAATATGAGAAATACAAGATCGTATGAGTCGGGCGACAAACTTCTTAGAAATGATAACGGGAAGTTTGTAGATGTAAGTGAGTCAGCTAACATTTTTGGAGGTATAACCGGTTATGGTTTGGGTATAGCTATTTCCGATTTTAATCAGGATGGCTATCCCGATATATACATAGGTAATGATTTCCATGAAGACGATTATTACTACATAAATAATCGGGATGGAACATTTACAGAAGCAAGTAAGGAAGCTTTCACATCAACAAGTAAGTTTTCAATGGGGAATGATGTGGCTGATGTAAATCATGATGGATATCCAGATTTGATCACGCTGGATATGTTGCCAGAGGACGAAGTGATACTAAAGCGTTCAGAGAGCGATGAGAATATTGGTATAATGAAAATGCGTACCAAAGAGTACGGCTATAATTACCAGTTTCAGCGAAATATGCTGCATTTTAATCTTGGTAATGGAAGGTTCATTGAAACAGGACTGATGAGTAATGTCGCAGCTACTGATTGGAGTTGGAGTGCTCTTTTTTCAGATTTTGATCAGGATGGCCATCAGGATTTATTTATTTCTAATGGAATACCGCGAAGACCAAACGACTTGGATTATATAAAATATGTTTCCAGTGAACAAATTGTAAATACCATGGAAACAACAAACTTAGTTGACGAAAAGGCCTTGTCACTGATGCCCTCTGGTATGTCTCAAAATTATATTTTTAAAGGTTCAGGAAATTTTCATTTTAGGGATATGTCGGCAAGTTGGTTGCCTGACGAATTGACTTGCTCGACGGCAACAGCCCTGGCGGATTTAGATAATGATGGTGACCTGGATATCGTTATTAACAATGTAGATAGCAAGTCCGCTATTTATATTAACCAGACAAATGGCTCGGCTAATTATCTAAAACTCCAATTAAAATATAAAACTCCAAATGTTTATGGTATTGGAACTCGCGTATATTCCTATCATGAAGGCATTTTACAGTTTAAGGAGATGTATACCGTGAGAGGGTTTCAAGCGTCATCGGAACCGATCATTCACTTTGGATACGGCGATGGTACATTCATTGATTCGATAAGAGTAGTTTGGCCAGATGGGAAAATTCAAAAAATTAGCAACGTACCTACCAATCAAAAATTAGTGGTCTCTTACACGGACACCAACGAAATAGCCCGACTACCGCTTGAAAAGACTTCTGAGCAAATTTTTCAGTTTACTGACCCTGATGAACTGGGAATTGATTTTATGCATAAGGAGGATAATTATACCGATTTTGATCGTATAAAGCTTTTACCTTATCAACACTCTGATAGGGGGCCTGCAACTGCTGTCGGAGACATAAACAACGATGGCCTAAAGGACATATATTTTGGTGGATCTAAACACATACCGGGACAATTCTTCGTTCAAACAGACAGCGGATTTAAGCGATACCATATTCCTTTTATAACAAAAGACTCCGTTAAGGAAGATGTTGAAGCTGTTATGGGAGACTTTAATCTGGATGGTAAAACTGATTTATTTATAGGTACAGGTGGTGCAGATTTTTACAATAAATCTCGCCCGCTTTTGGATAGTTATTATATGTCGGATAATTCGGGCTTCACATTGAAAGAAATACCGGACTATTTTGAGAATGCGTCTTGTGTGAAGTCGTTTGACTTTGACGGTGATGGTGATTTAGATCTGTTTGTTGGAAATCAATCAGTATCCAATGACTTTGGGAGCGTTCCCAAGTCTTACCTCCTTGTTAACAACGGCGGAAAATTTGCACCCGTACAGAAAGATTTATTCGAGAACATCGGGATGGTTACTGATGCTGTATGGGACGATTACAATAATGATGGTCAGATGGATTTAATTGTTGTGGGGGAATGGATGGAACCTACTTTCTACAAAAACTTGGACGGGGACTTTTTTAAAGACAATGTGGTTAAGGAAAAGCTAAGCGGGCTTTGGCAATCAATCATGCCATTTGATATTGACGGTGATGGTGATATTGATTATATTCTTGGCAATTGGGGACTCAACTCGAAGTTTGTGGCATCCGAATCGTATCCTATGAAAATGTATTATAGCGACTTTGATGGAAATGATAAGTCTGAGTCGGTCATTGCTATTCAAAAGAAGGGAAGCTACTACCCATTGGATGGACTTGATATGCTGGCCAGTCAAATGCCAAACCTTCGTAAAACCTATCAAAGTTATTCTTCATTTGCAGGTAAAACGATGGAAGAAGTTTTTTCTGTTAAATCATTAAAAGGAGCTTTGCTTTACGAGGTGCATCAGTTAGCCTCAGGTTATTTAGAAAATGTTAATGGGAAGTATAAGTTTGTTGAATTCCCTCCGGGTTTACAATTATCTCCAATTATGGCGCAGATCAGATATGATTTTGATTCAGATGGAAAGCAGGAGGTTTTACTAGGTGGAAATTATTTTGGCGTACAACCTTTTCAAGGAAGGTATGGGTCATTTCCAGGTGCCCTCATTCACAATAGCAATGAGATTGTAAGTGGTGAAAGATTAGGGCTGAATCTGGTTAATAAGTCAGTACGACATTTCAATATTATTTCTTTTAAAAAGCAAGACTATCTGATGGTAACAATTAACGATGGTAAGGCACAACTTTATAAACTGGCGAAATAAGTGAAGAAGGTTTTGTGGATAGCAAGTATTAGCGTATTGTTCTTTTTGCTATATTATTTACTTATTAAACCATTTGAATTTGAAGCCAATTTAAAGGCGCGAACTTTACCTGGTGATTTAATTGAAACAATACGTATTTGGAACAGATCGTTAGACAGTGCAAATATAGTCGAGGTTGATTCCTTCAGCAGATTAAAACAGACTATTGTCCGGGGTGATCGGAACTACGTTTACAACTGGAACTTTACAGTTAATGAAAATTCTTACACAAAAGTAAATATCAAAATTGCACAGCCTGGTCGAGGCTTCTGGAATAAAATCCTTATTCCCTTCACGAAGCAACCTATCGAGGCAGATACCGAAGAGATCGTCCGGGAGTTTTACGCCATTCAAAAATCGCATATGGAAGTAACTCGCGTTAACATGATTGGTGAGGTTACGTTAGATTCCTCATTTTGTGTTTGTAAATCTATCAAAACTAATCAAATTGAAAAAGCTAATGGTATGATGAAGGATTACTCCATTTTAACTGAATTTATTGTTCATTTTAAACTGGAAGTAGAGGGGCCTCCATTGGTCAAAGTAGTAGCCTGGAATCATTCTGAGGGATCTCTAACCTTTGATTTTTGTTTTCCCATCCTTCGTTCAGATTCACTTCCGGTAGCGGAGTCAATTTTCTATCAACGAATTCCGCAAAAGAGGGCTTTGAAAGCTGAGTACTACGGCAATTACATTACTTCCGACAGAGCATGGTATGAGTTAATTCACTACGCTGAAAAGAATGGTTATGAAATTAACGGATTTCCAATTGAATATTTCTATAACAATCCAAATTTAGGAATGAATGAGATTGAATGGCGGGCCGATGTCTACCTGCCGATAAAGTAGGTGAAAATGTAGCAACAACAGGTGTTGTGAACGGTGGAAATACTCAAATAATGAGACTGCAAAAGGAGAAAACCTTAACTTGCTTGGTAAGCGACAAATAATAATCTGGTGCCTATTAAATATAAAAACCATGGGAAGACTTTTTCTTTTTTTACTTCTTTTTTATTCTGGTTTCGCGTGGTGTCAATCCCATACAGAATGGCTGATTGAATCAGAAACGATAGACCCAAAAAACTACTTTGGGGTAACGGTAGCTAATGGTATGATTGGGCTGGTATCTTCGCCTGAGCCGATGAAAGTAAATGATGTAGTGTTAAATGGTGTATTTGATTATTATCAGCGGGGACGTGTTTCAAACATCCTGAAAACATTCAATCATGTAAATATGAATTTGGATGTAGACGGCATTCGGATTTCGCAAAAACAGATCAGTGAGTACAAACAAGTGTTGGATATGAAAAAGGCAGCACTGACGACTACGTTTAATGTGCAAGATAAACTCGAGGTGAAACATACCCTGATGGCGTTACGGCACCTCCCTTTTACAGCGTTAACAATGGTTACAATCAAAGCCAAAAAAAATGTTCGTATTACACCCATGAGTGTTATCGAAGCACCAAACCATTTGGCCGATGTGCGCAACCTCTTTAGCGAAATCGACAGGCCCCATGTAAAAATCCCGTTGCTTACTTCCGTAGCCAAGAGTCCTTCAGGCAGACATACAGTCGCAGTGAGCAATAGTTTCATTTTTTCAGAAGCGCATGGTTCAGAGCCAGACCTTATTCATGAAGACTGGGATTACAATATGCACCTGGCGAAGTTTAATAAAGAGTTAAAGGCTGGCGAGACCTATAGCTTTAGTATCGTTTCGTCTGCCACCTCGACAGAACATTTTCAAGATCCGCTAAACGAAGCCGAACGCCTCACTATTTTTGCTGCCCTGGAACGTAGCGAACGTCTGTTGACGCGTCATGAAGCCGCATGGAACGAACTTTGGAAAGGCGATATCGTAGTGGAGGGTGATCTTCAGGCACAGAAAGACATCCGTTTTGCTTTATATCATTTATATTCCTTTGCCCGTGCAGGAACGGCTTACAGCTTATCACCGATGGGCTTGTCAGGTCTTGGATATAATGGCCACGTATTTTGGGATACTGAGCTTTGGATGTATCCGCCTCTGCTTGTGTTACAACCGGACATAGCTAAATCTATTTTGGAATATAGGTTTGAAAGATTGGACGCAGCGAAGCAAAATGCTTTCTCACATGGATACAAAGGTGCAATGTTTCCGTGGGAGTCATCTGATGAAGGATCTGAAGATACACCCGTGTGGGCTCTTACCGGCCCGTTTCAACACCATATTACCGGATGTGTCGGGTGGGCTGCCTGGAAATATTATCAGGTTACAAAGGACAAAGTTTGGCTACGCGAACGGGGATACCCAATTTTGAAAGAGGTTGCAGATTTTTGGTCAAGTCGCGTTGAGCGTAAGGGCCCCGGCCGATATGAGATAAACAATGTAATTGGAGCCAATGAATGGCAGGAGAACATCGATAACAACGCGTTTACAAATGGTATGGCAATTACAACGCTACGCTATGCTACCCAGGCCTCCAAAGAATTGGGCTTGAATGCTGATCCGGATTGGGAACACGTTTCTAAGAATATACCAATTTTAAAATTTCCCGATGGTGTTACGAAAGAAAACGCTACCTATGATGGAGTGCAGATCAAACAGGCTGATGTTAATTTGTTGGCCTTTCCATTAGAAATAGTGGTTGATCGTACGCAGATTGAAAAAGACCTCAAGTACTACGAACCCAGAATGTCACCTGAAGGACCTGCCATGGGATTTTCTGTTCTGGCAACGTTGCATTCCAAACTCGGTAATCCGGAAAAAGCCTATGAAATATTTAACAACAGCTATAAACCTAACGAGGTACCACCTTTCGGTGTCATTGCGGAGACTGCTGGGGGAACAAATCCCTATTTCGCAACAGGTGCAGGCGGTATGCTGCAGGCTGTATTGTTCGGTTTTGCCGGACTTCAGATTACCGATCAGGGAATTGTACAAAACAAGACTTCCCTTCCCCGGAAATGGAAAAGAATTGAAGTGAAAGGTGTGGGCATAGAGAAGAAGAATTTTAGTGTGAAGTAGACCATCCATGATCTAAATCATTTTTTTTTCCTGTAGAAACAATAATTTTGATGATATTAACAGAATTACAATGAGAGGATTTTTGCTTAAGGTTTTTTTTCTGAGTTTGATTGTTACTTCGTGCTCACAAAATAATAAAGAATGGAGGACGGAAGCGCAACGTCCTGAATTCCTGCACCGCTCCGTGAAGCAGGTAACAGACATTATTGTTCATGATATTTTTTCTCCACCGGTAGCATCGCGTATTTACGCCTATATCAGCGTCGCGGGTTATGAAGCTGCTATACACAATGATCAGCGATTCGTTACACTTGCAGGTCAGCTAAACGGGCTCGAACCATTTCCGCAACCCGATGCCAGTAAGGAATATTGTTATTCACTCGCTTCCGTACAAGCTGTATTGAAAGTAGGACGTGCACTGATATTTTCTGAGGATAAGCTTGATGCATTTTATGATAAAGTAATGCAGGAGTTTAAAGACACCGGTATGCCGGAGGATGTCTTTGATCGTTCTGTAGCGTTCGGAACGCAGGTGGCTGATCACGTAATGGCCTGGTCGTCGAAAGATAATTACAAACAAAGCAGGTCCTTTCCGAAATACTCCATTCTGGATGATCCATCTACCTGGAAACCGACACCACCGGCATACATGGATGCAATTGAACCACACTGGAATAAAATCAGAACTTTTGCAATTGACTCGGCAGGGCAGTTCAAGCCGAAAGCCCCAACGGACTTCTCGACCGATAAAGACAGTCAGTTTTATAAGGAAGCTTTAGCGGTACACGACATGGGTATGAATCTTACTGAGGAACAACGCCAGATTGCTTCGTTTTGGGATTGTAATCCTTTTGTGATGAATGTCAAAGGTCACGTGATGTTTGCAACGAAGAAAATTTCGCCTGGAGGGCATTGGATGAATATCACGCATGTTGCTTGTGTGATGAAGGATATTGATTTCGTTCAATCTGCGGAAGCTTATGCACGTGTTTCTGTAGCACTTGTCGATGGGTTTATTTCGTGCTGGGATGAAAAGTATCGCAGCAGGTTAATTCGTCCGGAGACGTATATCAATCAGTATATTAATGAAGATTGGGTACCCTTGCTGCAAACGCCGCCATTTCCGGAGTATACCAGCGGACATAGTGTGATTTCAAGTTCAGCTGCTGTAGCTCTAACCGATTTATTCGGCGATAATTTTGCATTCACAGATTCTACTGAGATTGAGTTTGGCCTCACGGCAAGGAGTTTCAACTCATTCATGGAAGCCAGTCAGGAAGCTGCAGTAAGCAGAATGTATGGTGGTATACACTATCGACCCGCTTGTGATGTTGGCGTTGAAGAAGGTAAAGCTATCGGGGAATTTATTGTCGGGAGGTTAAAAACAAGAAAAGAGGATTTAGCGAATGAAAGTGGGCAATGATTTGTGACCGCTAATTTTGCTCCTTAGAGCCCACTCCCTGGCCGTGTTGCGTGTTTGCAACTCCTTAGTCCAATTGCAGCCAGAGCTTGCCATTCCACAATTTCATTTAATTTTTCGCGTATACGTTGCTGAATGTAGCATATTCCGATTTCCCAAAATATTTCTTGCCCTGCTAAAACAATCGATTACGGTTTG
>JBGTEP010000168.1:0-6261 GCA_041747735.1 Chryseolinea sp. | reverse complement strand
AATCCTTCTTTCTCCGCTTCCCGAAGAAGGCTCAGCCGATCTTCAGGTGAAAATGTTCGTCTTGTTCTTGTCATCTTTCCCTAATTTAGTTGTACAAATCCGTTTTTCAGAATCTGTGCAGTCTATTAGGGGGCTAAGACAACCTTCTCACAACAAATTGTTTTTTTGCAAACCAAACTACAAACTTAAATTGAGCCAGGCAATCTAGTTAGATAGTTAAACAAATCCCATTTAATCTGTATAATGCACCAGGCTTACACGACTGTATCACCAAAAAGTGAATCCGAACATTTTGCCCTATTCCAATATAATTTTCTCCCTCTTTGGATACTTCACCTCATATTGAAGGTTGATATCCTTTTGTTGTTGCCCGTCTATTGTTATCTCCCATGTTACCTTGCCAGTCTCAATATCAAGCTTCCCGGATGTCAACTCTACAGCACTTACATTAATGTCACTCACAATTGAAAGGGGTATCTGGTCAAATATTGTCAGCTTAATAGGTTGGGATTTTTTATTACGGGCAATTATCCTGAAACCACGCGTCTCGACAACATTGCTACCAATAGTTCGTCTCTTTGAGAATTGTTCGTTCTTTTCTCGTCCGATTACTATATTCTTATCTCTGCCTAATGATATACTTAGTGTGTCTTGAAGGGATTTGGCATCTAAAATGGTTCTGCCTACGTAAGCATCTTCAAAATACAAGTTTGCTTCACCTTCAAGTAAATTATATTGGTCCCAATTGATTATTTGTGCAATCAAAAAGGCGTCTTTGTCTAACTTGGGTACAGCATAGTATTCATAGACAGCATCTATCTGATGCTTTTTTAAATCGACTTGAAGCTTTTCTCCGTTTGATTTTATTGAATAAGGAGTTGAGACTTCAATTTCTACGGTTGTCTGGTTTTCGATTACAGCTGTTGGAACTGTCTTTGCAATACTTGCAGCGCCTCTGATCTGGACACCAGGTACTCTTCCTTTTAGTTGTCTTTCTATGCCGTAACCTGTAACAACGACTTCTGATAATTGTGTTACATCGTTTTGCATGCTCACACTTATGTCTGGTCTCGAGATTGCAACTTCCTGTGTAGTAAGTCCTATGAATGAAAATATCAGCGTGGTAGCATTATTAGGTAAAGTAAGACTGTAATTCCCATTCACGTCAGTTACCGTTCCAATGGTTGTCCCCTTTACAACAACATTTACTCCAGGTAGCGGTTTACCATCTTCCGCACCTATTACTGTACCTCTTACGTTTCTTATCGAAGTAGCCATTCCATAAATTGAGTTTTCAAAAGTGGTATTTCTGGCATACGTAAGATTCCAGGTACTTAATTCTGGTACTACTCCGCTTTGGTTAGGGTCACCATTTGAGAATCTAAGTTTAACATTCTTCCAGTCCACTCCTGTGTTTTGAAATACCTCTGCCTTATAGGTCAGCTCTAAAGGGGTTTTGATATTTTCTACACGAATATCATACTTCGGATACCAACCCGCGTTTGCAACTAGATAGGTCAAACTGACTTTCGAAGTGACTTGGTTGTCGGACGCAACTCTGATTTCAATTTCACTACTGGGTAAAGAATTCATTTCATTTAGCTCCCTAAGTTGTTGCTCAATTTTACCTTCTTCCTTTTTCTTCAGTTCAATGCTTTTATTTATCTTTATTTCCTCTTCTTTAATCTTTGAAATCTCGGTCTCGTAAAATTCAATGGCTTGTTTAAGTTGAGTAATCGTTGCCCCCGAAGTCTGTCCGCCAAGATTTTTATTTTCATTAAGTAAACTTTGCTTTTCCTTTAATACCGTTAGCCTTGCATTTTCTCGTGAAATAGCTAATTCCAAAACGTCCGCCGCGTTTTGTAGACTGTCAATTTTCTCGTCTTTTTTTAATTCATTGAGAAAATTGAATTTGTGATTTACAGAAAGAATTGTAAAATCTCCGTCTGCTTTCACCTGAATACTTTTGTCGTCAAGGTAAGGTGAAAGGTTCTTTACTTTTAAAATCGTCTTTCCTGCTGCAATATTTACGGCTCCAGTCTCAAAAATCTGTGCTCCGTTGAGGAAGACCGTTACCTCTTTGATTTCTGTTTTTAACTCCTTCTCCTTGAAGGTCTGAGAAAATAGGTCAGAAATAATAAGGAGGCTGAGGATTGTAAATGTAAGTCTCATAGTTTTTTTATAGTACGATGCCGTCTTGTCACAAATTCCATAAATCATTAGCCAATTTTTTTCCGGAGCGAATTCCATTCAACGTTTATAGCTAAGACGCAGCTGAAGCGGGCAGACCTGTCACGGTTAGTAACCCTAGATACAGGTTTGCGACTCAAATTCAAATTCCTGATGCCGGCGCTACTGACATTTATGCTTATAATGATAAATATTATTATCAAATTGGCTATATTTGTTAAATATAATTAACATTATGAAGGCAAGAAAGGTCATGCTACTTCCGAAAATGGAAAAGGTGCTTGGTCAGGTAGGGGAGAATATAAAACTAGCCCGACTTCGACGAAAGCTAAGTGCTGAACAGGTTGCAGAGCGTGCAAATATTAGCAGACCGACCCTTTGGAATATTGAAAAAGGAGCCGGAGGCGTAGCCATAGCCGCTTACGCTCAGGTCCTCTTTGTTTTGGGTCTTGAAAAGGACTTAATGAAACTGGCAGGGGACGATCCATTAGGTAGAAAACTTCAGGATGCCGAACTCATAGTGAAAGAACGCGCGCCAAAAAACTCCAATAAAAATGGCTAAGAAAGGTGCACATCGAACGATATACGTTTATGCCGACTGGCTGGGCCTGGGGCAGCCCGCCTTGATGGGTTTACTTCATTCAACGCTTCTTAGAGGAAAAGAGATATTTTCATTTGAGTATGACGATGCCTGGCTAAAATCGCGAAGCTCACAGACTCTTGATCCCGATCTTGGTTTTTTTAGTGGGATACAATATCTCAATGATGAAAAACCAAACTTTGGAATTTTCCTTGACTCATCCCCTGACCGTTGGGGACGATCACTAATGGAAAGACGCGAAGCTGCAATAGCCCGAAGCGAAGGACGTCAACCGAAAAATCTTTTTGAAACAGATTATCTTCTTGGAGTTTATGATGGTCATCGTATGGGTGCCATTAGATTTAGAGATTCGTTTGAAGGGCCATTCTTAAACAGTAACATTGCGATGGCAACTCCTCCCTGGACTTCAATTCGTGAACTTGAACATGCAAGTCTCACGTTAGAGGAAAACACGGGAGATGATGCCGAAAATTTGAAATGGATAAATCTGCTACTCACACCTGGATCTTCTCTCGGAGGCGCGCGTCCGAAGGCAAGCGTGTTAGATGAGCATGGTGAATTATGGATAGCAAAGTTTCCTAGTCTGCAAGATGATCGCGACATAGGAGGTTGGGAAAAAGTTGCTTATGACCTGGCAAGAAATGCAGGAATTAATGTACCGGAATCAGTGACAGGAAAATTTACCAGTAAGAAGCACACATTTTTAACAAAACGATTTGATCGTACACCCAAAGGTGAGCGCATACACTTTGCCTCGGCTATGACATTGCTTGGACATACGGATGGAACAAATTACTCCTCAGGTGCGAGCTATTTGGATTTAGCTGAGTTTATAATGCAAAATGGTGCTAGTCCAAATGCAGATCTTGAAGAGTTATGGCGAAGGATTGTCTTTTATATCTCGATCAGTAATACCGATGATCATTTACGAAATCATGGATTCTTATTAACTGATAGGGGGTGGACACTTTCACCTGCATATGATATTAATCCCGTCCCAACAGGGACCGGACTCAGTTTAAATATTTCGACTACAGATAACGCGTTGTCAATAGATCTTGCGCTCGAAGTGGCCGGGTACTTTAGAGTTTCTGATGAAAAGGCAACCGAAATTATTTGCGTTAACCAGGCCGAGGTTTCTAAATGGGAGTCAATTGCAGAAAAAGTTGGGATACCAAAATCGGAGAGGAATGCAGTGGCTAAGGCGTTCAAGTATTAATTGGATTTTAGCGGCCAAATCAATTTATTTTCACTCATGAAGAATAGCATCCGTTTAGATATCATTCATCCCGAAAAAACGCGGGTTGAGCACTTTTTGAACAATGTTGATGAAGATCTTCAGCAGATTCCGTTTGACGCCCGGTAACTGAGCAGCGTCGATGATATTATAGCTGGTTTCAAATTTAGCGCGAAAGGTCGATCTGCATTTGTTATTGTGATCTTTGCTACATCTTATTCCCATGCGAGTAAGATCGAAGCAGCTAATTTGGCTACGAGACCCAACATAAAGTGGACAATCAAGAATTAAAAAGAAGCTGACGACCCATACTGCCAGGCATACCTTTGCGACGACCGTTTTATTGTTGAATGATGTCCCCATGGAAACGGCAATGGAACTATTGGGTCACACCGATATTCGCACCACTCAGATTTATGGAAAGATTGTGCAGAAGAAAATATGCTCGGATATGGTGAAGTTAAAGGGTAGGCTAACCATGAATCGTAAAAATAAGTTTGAGTCGATTTAGTTTAGTTTCTAATGGCCATTCGGATTGTCATTTTTGCAACGGCCGGTAATCTAAGGATCAACCGATAGATCTTTAGCAACTTCACATCTTCGTTTTGTAAAAAATTGGTAATCAAAAGGTTAATTGAAGTTTAACTTACGGTTCAGTATTACGAAGAAATTAACTGCCTTAGCTGCGGAGAATAAACAAGCATTCTCCGCATAAATGCGGAGAATGAGTTGAATGTGCGGAGAATTTCGGCTAAGGGAAGAAGCTACACTTGAAACGCTAACTCAGGATGTAATTAAATCCAGCGAAATTGAAGGAGAAAAATTGCCCGCTGACCAGGTTCGTTCATCAATTGCGAGACGTCTCGGAATTGAAATCGCAGGTGAAGTAACCGCGAGTAGAAATGTTGAAGGTGTAGTTGAAATGATGTTGGACGCAACTCAACGATATGATACGCTGCTAACTAGCGAGCGCTTATTCGGATGGCATGCATCACTGTTTCCAACCGGTCGCAGTGGTATGCATAAAATACAAGTTGGTGGCTGGCGCGATGATGCAAAAGGTCCGATGCAAGTTGTATCTGGTGCAATAGGTAGAGAGAAAGTCCACTATGAAGCACCCGAAGCAAAAAAGCTTAATGTAGAAATGAATAAGTTCCTCGAATGGATTAACCAACCCACTACGATGGACCCGGTACTGAAAGCTGCCATAGCACATTTATGGTTTGTTACCATTCACCCTTTCGATGATGGAAACGGTCGTATCGCCAGAGCCATTGCAGACATGCTGTTAGCGAGAGCGGATGCAAGTCGTCAACGCTTCTACAGTATGTCCGCGCAAATACAGCGTGAGCGAAACGTTTACTACGATATTCTGGAGAAAACTCAAAAAGAAAATCTCGACATCACGAAATGGCTATTGTGGTTTATCGAATGTCTTGACAGAGCTATTACTTTATCAGAAGAAAATTTATCAGGTGTAACGCAGAAGGCAAAGTTCTGGGAATCGCATCAGGGTGTTCCTCTAAACGAGAGACAGCGCAAAATGCTGAATAAGTTGAAGGACGGATTTGAAGGAAAGTTAACTTCATCAAACTGGGCGAAGATTGCGAAGTGTTCACCTGATACAGCGTTAAGGGATATTCAGGATTTGATTGAAAAAGAAATTTTAGAAAGGGAAAAAGGAGGCGGGAGAAGTACGAGTTATTGAATAAAAAATTAACGATCCAAATATCATTTTGCGAATATTAAAAGAACATAATGGAAAATCTAGTCTATTACCCAACCTTCGAACCTGCATCACTGAATTGGATTAAGTATGCTCTATTATACATAGATAGATTTTCCCCGATTATTCCTGTAACTGGAGAGAACCAACTATCGGATCTTTTTAGAAAATAAAATCTGAGACAGATAAAATTGAGCCTTTTCGACCATCTTGGGAAGATGGCAATGATGCTTCAATTCGAGTTATGAATGAAATGGATACAATCCTTTCGCATCCAGATAATCATTGCATCTGAAAATGAGTTTTCCACCTGAGATTTCGAGGTAATCTGGTAGGCAAAAATAAATACTAATAAGCCCAGAATAATTACAACCAAAATTAGGTTAAGACATATTCTGGCCGTTTTATGATTCTCTTTTGCTTTCCTTTTGAGTTCTACAATTCCGAGAGAAATGGCGATAAGTCCTCCAAAAAAAAAGACCCATCTCTTTTAGCTAGTACTGTATT
>JBGTEP010000167.1:0-7083 GCA_041747735.1 Chryseolinea sp. | reverse complement strand
AATTTTCGCTTCATCCATAGCTTGTTGAATAGCATAACCCAGTTCATCGCCTGTTCGTGACGGACCGGAGATATGGTTTGCATCATTGCTGAATCCACCTCCGGAAATCCTGATACTTTGTTGAACTCCCAGACTTTCAGGATCCGAAGTTAAAACAATTGCCGCCGCGCACTCCCCGAGATTGATACCTTTACGCGCTACATCAAAGGGCTTACAAATTTCAGGACTTAAGGCCTGAAGACTCTGAAATCCAGAAACGACAAATCGACTGAGCGTATCTGCGCCTACAATCACCGCATGATCAACCTGATCTGCCTCAATCATTCGTTTACCAACTACTATCGCCATTACTCCGGAAATGCAGGCATTGGACACAACCAGGTGTTTTGAAAACCCAAATCTTTCAGCGAGAAAAGAAGCGGTAGCATGCAGGTGAATTCTTGGATCATCCCGGCGACCATCATCCAGGAGGGAGATATTTCCCTTCGTAGAAGACAAAATTAAAACCGAACGTTTAGGATCTGGATAATTCGGGAGAGCATCTAATGCCTGATGAATCGCCCTACTGCAAATTGCCTCAAATTTTGTCAGGGTTGGATGGTATACCTCATCTTCAATTCTGGCCCCAAAAAACTTCTGAGTGCTTATCATCGGGTCATCAATCAGACGTATCGCCGAAATCCCTTGTCTAAGGTGCTCATAATTATCAAAAGTAGTAGCGCCCAGCGGTGACACTATAGAATCTGACGCTATCCAAACCTTCTTCATGACTTCAGATCAGATTCTGTTTTGATTTCCACGCCTGAAAAAAATCGGGAAGCGTTAACTGAAGCTCAAAGCTCTTCGCATCGACAAATACCTGTACTGAAGAACCTTTTGCAACAAGCGTTCTTTGTGTAGCCTCAAAAATTCGATATTCAAAAACAAGCTTCGCTGCAGACGAGTTAATAAATGTAGTATGCACGATTACCGTATCACCGTATCGCAGTGGCTTGCTATAGTCACATTGAACCGAAACGACAGGAACGGCCAGTCCATGTTGATAACAGTCCATGTAGGAGATCCCATGAATTTTCCCAAAAGCTTCCCGACCATCCTCAAAGTACCTGAGATAATGACCATGCCAAACAATTCCCAGAGGGTCGGCCTCATTGAACCTTACGATAACTTCTGTCTCGTGACTTAGCATTCAATTGTTTTAAAAACCAAAGTGCAGCGGGTACAGATTTAGTATCCGCGTATGCCATACCTTATGCTTTCGTCTAAGGACGATAGTGTTTCTTACGCCACATTTCAAATTCTTTCTTCTGCATTTTCGTGATGATCGTATAGATGCATCCAGCCCAAAAATTGCGCATTCCAAAACCCTTTGGTGGTGCTACCATACGCTCTGTAAAGAGAACTTCTTTCGTTCCCATATTGATGAACGTGATCCAGATAGACCCTTCCTCATTGATTTTGTTAAAACTCTCCACGTTGAACATTAAGCCAATACCACTTAAATTATTGAAGTCATAGCTTGCAACAATGTCCTCAACATCCGATACTTTAATATGCAGATAATCTTTTTCTTCATTTGAAAACATACTCATGATATCCAGTTGGGCATTATTTTCATTTGTGACTTGAACTGCATTCTCTACCCTTGGTCTGCTGATAGCCTTCGCGACATCAAACTTGTCAGGTTCATTTAAGATTAACTGGTTCCACGAATCAAGGAGGTGGCGTACGTCTGACTCGGAGCCAAAACGCTCTCTGTCGCCTATGAGTTTTGTGCTAGAGAAATCAAGGCCGAGCCAGGTTACGGGTACGTCCTTAGTGAAAACATCGCTTTTCGTTTGCCCAAGAGCCGAAGCTGAGATAAACAAAAAAAGTAATAGGGTAGACTGTTTAAGTTTCATATACCTACAATTTTACGATTGTGTTTTGGCAAAAATCCTCATCTCGCAGCTGCATAACACTTTTCCCTCCTGCTCAACTTTCCCTTGTACCACAGTTATGTCCAGCACTTTATTGGTCACTTTCACGGATGTTGTAATTACCGAGTTCTGGCGGGGTAACGCATCAATTTTTAAATCCTTGATCGCAGCAATATAGCCAATCGGAATTGGAATGCCTCGTAATGAGCATTGGTATCCAACGTGAACTGCTGCTGTCTGGGCTATATTCTCAACGAGTCCGGGCTCTGCGAAAAACTCAGCCGACACAAAAACGTTATCAGCTTCAATATTTAGCTGTGTAACGGCCAGATCATCGGTTGCTTCCACCAAGGCGTGAACCATTACAATGGGATTGCGTTGCGGTATGTATTTAAGAATATCTTGTCTTCCTGCCAGCATTATGTTTTTGCAAAATTGACTATTTCGCCCAAAAGTTATAATAATTAAACCACTGTTCCGGATACAACTTCACTTTTTGTTGCAGTTGCTGAATAAACTCAGCAAGAAGTCGGTCCATGAAATCTGCCTTAGACTCAGTATCTCCCCTAATGACCAGAGAGCTGCCATAAAAATGGTAATGGGTTCGCGATTCTTTAAAAGCAAAAACGATAGAAACCGGTACTCGAAAACTTGATGATAATAAAAACGGTCCTAACGGAAAATGAGCATCCTCTCCCAGAAAGGTCTTCAGAATTGTTTTATTGCCCTCCAGAAAACGATCGGCATGAAGACATATCAGTTCATTCTTTTGAAGCGCTTCTCCCATAGCGTACACGTGAGACATATCCGTTTTAATCAGGATGATATTTACATTTCTTCCACCGGTTACACTTTCGAGGTATGCCTTGATCTGTTCATGCTCACCATCATACATTACCACGTTTATGGGCGTCTCAAGTCGGCGCAACAGATGCCCGGCAGCCTCCCAATTGCCGACATGAGCACTTAACAGAATTCCACCTTTGCCACCTTTAACGATTTCGCGGAGATTATCTTCTCCATCAAAATCGTAGCTGAATTTATTGTCGATGTCTGCCATGACGACAACCTTATCCAACAGGGTCTGGCCAAAGATAAAATAGTTACGATAAATGCTTAAACATGCCTTAAGCACACCATAACCATGTCGGTTTCTGAAATAGTGATACGTATGGCGCGAAGTACTCCAGGAAAAAAGCAGATAGTAAAAGGCTACGAATCTCAGGATGAAGTATGCAGGCAGGACGCCAAAATTTCTGCAAACAAATATGAAGATTTTGTACCCTAGTGGGGTTCCTTTAGATTTCCCTTGCCAGCGCGGCATAATCAGGGCGCTACTTTCTCACCAACGCGCTTTATGACATAATCATAAAAGCTACTGAACGTGTCTATGTTGGTGAAGTCTTCAGGTTTTACTTTAAAACCAAAATTGTTTTCAATTACCACGACAAGGTCAATATAATCCAGACTGTCTAGTTCAAGGGTTTCTCTCAAATTGGCGGCAGGGTGAATCTTACCCGGATCTACCTCAAATTCCTCTACCAAAAACCCGTTAACTTTCTCAATAATGCTAGCTGTTTCCATCGCGATTACCTCCACTTTTTAACAATCAAAGTCGAATTTGTTCCTCCAAATCCGAAAGAATTTGACAAAAATACATCAATATTTTTATTCATTGTGGTTGCAATGATGTTGAGCTTGGCCGAATCCTCATCAGGAGTCTCGAAATTGATATTTGGGGCAATGAAAGAATTTTGCATCATCAGAATTGAATAGACTATTTCACTTGCGCCAGCCATCCAGCATTCGTGGCCCGTCATTGATTTTGTTGAACTTACGGGTGTGTTTACCTGTCCAAAAACTTCAAATATAGCCTTGGCTTCACTGGTATCACCTGCCGGTGTGGAGGTTGCATGCGCGTTAACGTAATCAATTTCCGATGCCTTTAATCCTGATGCTTTCATCGCCATTTGCAGGGACCTGGAGGGGCCATGTACGCTGGGATTTGAAATATGTTCTCCATTTGAAGAAAAGCCATACCCAATCAATTCTCCAAGTATCGTGGCACCACGTTGCTGTGCTGACTCAAGGCTTTCAAGAATAACTGTCGCCGCGCCACCGCTGGGGACTAATCCATCACGATTTTTATCGAACGGTCGTGATGCAGCAGCCGGATTGTTTTCGCGGACAGAGAAAGCTCCTAAGGCATCAAAGTTACCCATGGAATAAACATTAATTTCCTGTGCTCCACCACAGATAATACGATCTTGCATTCCGCTACGGATAAACATCGACGCCAGCCCAATCGCATGTGATCCACTGGCACACGCTGCACTTACCGTAAAGTTTATACCTTTCAGGCGAAAGATAGTCGCCAGATTCATGTTGATTGTAGAGTTCAGCACCTGAAAAACGTTTCCGGAACCTACCATCATCGTATCTTTCTTGTCACGGATTATATCAATAGCCTCTATTACGGGCTGGGCTGAGCTGTCATTTCCGTAAATTATGCCGACTTCGTGTCTGTCTAAAAAATCCTGATCGATTCCAGCACCACGCAGGGCCTCACAGGTAGCCATGTACGCAAATTCACCTTGTTCGGGAAGCATCACACGCGCACGACGATCCAGCACCCCTTTCAGGGCAGGTCGTTCGACAAATCCGGTAAGGCCCGAGCGATAACCCATTGCCTTACGCGCAGGGTCAAGAATAATCCCCGACTTACCTTCGTAAAGCGATTGTTTTACTTCCTCCAGACTCTTGCCTATTGAGGAATAAATTCCTATACCTGTGATTACAACTCTATTCATTTAAGATCAACTCCTATACAAACGATTACCCTCCATTAATGCAATCGAATCCCCCGTAAAGGAGGGCAAAAATATAACTTTTAAACTTAGAAATATCAAAAAATGCCTGAATGAAATCAGCTGAGAATTTTACAAAATGAAGTAGACGTTCTGGGTAGTAATAGGAAGACGAAGAATATTCCTCTTAAGAATACAGTCCGCCATTGATGGAAAGTACTTCACCGGTGATATAGGATGCTTTCGACGATGCCAGGAACACTACCACATCTGCAACTTCTTCCGGTTCACCGAATCGTTTCATGGGAATCAACGGCTTTAACTCGGCCTCATTTAAATCCTGAGTCATATCAGTTTTGATAAACCCCGGTGCTACGGCATTTACAGTCACCCCCCTACGGGCCACTTCTTGCGCTAATGCCTTTGTCGCACCGATTACGCCGGCTTTTGCAGCGGAATAGTTTGTTTGACCAGGCATTCCTTTCAGACCAGACAAAGAAACAACACTAACGATACGTCCATATCGATTAGCCAGCATGCCGTTTATGACCAACCTTGAAACATAATAAAATGCGTCGAGACTGGATCCCAACACATTTTTCCATTGTTCATTCGTCATCCAGATCATCAGGGCATCTTCACGGATACCTGCATTGTTAATCAAAACTTCAATGGTCTTATCCTTATTTTTTTCTATCCACTCACCAAGCGCTCCTTCAACTTCCTCTTTGTTCGAAACATCGAATTGAAGCAGCTCTGCAGTGGTGTTTTTCTCCCGCACCAATTCAGCAGTTTTCTGAGCTTCCACTTCGTTACTCTTGAAGTTGATCAGGATATGATATCCCTGTTCTGCAAGTTTTATGCAAATGGCTCTTCCAATTCCACGTGATCCTCCGGTTACTAGTGCGTACTTCATTTATAATTTTACAGCCGAACCCAAAGTGATTAAATACTTTCGAATGGATTGAATATCCTTATACCTGGGCTGATCCTCTACAATCGGACCAACCAGACTTCTTACTTCTTCATAAAATTTATGCGAGAATGTGGAGAGACGAGAATGACACTTCAGGTAATCGATGGCCTGAGCTAGCGCAAGCGCCTGAATAGCTAAAACGTCGAAACTGTTATCAATTACTTTCCGCGTCATGAGCGCCGCATTACATCCCATGCTGACGATATCCTGATTGTCGTTGTTATTTGAGATACTATGCAAATACATCGGAAAGGACAGCGTCTGATTTTCGGCAACGGTTGAGGTGGCTGTAAACTGCATTCCCTGCAATCCGAAATTCAAACCAAGCTTACCCAAATTAATAAACGGTGTCAGTTTTTGATTGAGCTTGTCATTCAACAGGTAATTCAATTGTCTTTCCGAAAGCATAGAAAGCTTTGTTGTCACAATTTTCAATTTATCCATCGCCAGAGAAACATAGTCGCCATGGAAATTACCACCATGATATACATTTTCCCGCTCGTGATCGATGATCGGATTATCATTCACCGAATTCACTTCATCCTCCAATACCTTTTGCACCTCCAGAACAGTATCGTAAATAGGTCCGAGAATCTGAGGAACACAACGAAGTGAGTAATACTCTTGCACCTTATCGGTGAAAATTGCCTCTTCAATTTTACGATGATATAAGTGGTCCGGCCGCTTGCGAATTAGTTTACTATCGTCAAGTACGGTGCGAATTGCTTCGGCAATTTTTGATTGACCATGATGATGCTTTACGCGGTTAAGTTCAAATGAAAAGTGATCATCAAAAGATTTCATTAATTCATTTGTAATGGCTGAAAGCACGACAGAACATCCCAGAAGGTAGTGTGCGTGTATAATGTTTACCATCCCCACGCCCGTCATAGCGGAGGTGCCATTCATCAAACCCAGTCCTTCACGAAGGTGAACTTCCAGTGGTTTTATGTTTCGTGATGCAAAAACTTCTTTTGTTGATTTCCAGGATCCGTCTACCAGCACTTCCCCTTCACCAATTAAGTTTAGAGCAAGGTGTGCAAGCTGGACCAAATCGCCGCTGGCGCCAACTCCACCGCGTTCAAAAATGCAAGCGGTGATTTTCTCGTTCAACAACTCTTGTAACAACACTACTGCGGAAGGATGTATTCCCGAGAAACCCTGCATTAAACTGTTCAAGCGGGCGAGCATGGTCGCTCGCGAAAGATCTTCCGACAACGGTTGCCCTGATCCAGCACTATGACTGCGTATTAAATTATATTGAAGCTGCCGCTGATCGTCCTCGCTAATCTTATATTGAGCCATTGGCCCTAACCCGGTGTTGATACCGTAAATAATCTTATGCTGCGAATACGTTTGTAGGAAAGCAAAGTTTTTTTCA
>JBGTEP010000166.1:0-1631 GCA_041747735.1 Chryseolinea sp. | reverse complement strand
AATTTTCGCTTCATCCATAGCTTGTTGAATAGCATAACCCAGTTCATCGCCTGTTCGTGACGGACCGGAGATATGGTTTGCATCATTGCTGAATCCACCTCCGGAAATCCTGATACTTTGTTGAACTCCCAGACTTTCAGGCTCCGAAGTTAAAACAATTGCCGCCGCGCACTCCCCGAGATTGATACCTTTACGCGCTACATCAAAGGGCTTACAAATCTCCGGACTCAACGCCTGAAGACTTTGAAATCCTGAAACGACAAAACGACTGAGAACATCTGCGCCGATGATCACTGCATGATGAACCTGCCCGGACTCGATCATTCGCTTCCCGACAATTAATGCCATTACGCCCGAGATACAGGCATTAGATACAACCAGATGTTTTGAAAATCCAAATCTTTCTGCGAGAAAAGAAGCAGTAGTATGCAGGTAAATTCTTGGATCATCGGGGTGACCTTCTTCCAAAAGAGTAATATTTCCTTTCGTAGAAGACAAAATTAAAACCGAACGTTTAGGATCTGGATGTTTCGGGAGAGCATCTAATGCCTGATGAATCGCCCTACTGCAAATAGCCTCAAATTTTGTCAGGTTTGGATGGTATACTTCATCTTCAATTCTGGCCCCAAAAAATTTTTGAGTGCTTATGATCGGGTCATCAATCAGATGTATCCCTGAAATCCCTTTTCTAAGGTGCTCATAATTATCAAAAGTAGTAGCGCCCAGCGGTGACACTATAGAATCTGAAGCTATCCAAACTTTCTTCATGACTTCAGATCAGATTCTGTTTTGATTTCCACGCCTGAAAAAAATCGGGAAGCGTTAACTGAAGCTCAAAACTCTTCGCATCGACAAATACCTGTACTGAAGAACCCTTTGCGACAAGCGTTCTATGTTTTGCTTCAAAAATTCTATATTCAAAAATAAGCTTCGCTGCTGAAGAGTTAATAAATGTAGTATGCACGATCACCGTATCACCGTATCGCAATGGCTTGCTGTAATCACATTGAACTGAGACGACAGGAACGGCAAGCCCATGCTGATAACAGTCCATGTAGGAGATCCCGTGAATTTTCCCGAAAGCTTCCCTTCCATCCTCAAAGTACCTGAGGTAATGACCATGCCAAACAATTCCAAGAGGATCGGCCTCATTGAACCTTACGATAACTTCTGTCTCGTGACTTAGCATTCAATTGTTTTAAACCAAAGTGCAGCGTGTGCAGATTTGGTATCCGCATTTGCCAAACCTTATACTGTTGTTTAGGGACGATAGTGTTTCTTCCGCCACATTTCAAATTCTTTCTTCTGCATTTTCGTGATGATCGTATAAATGCATCCCGCCCAAAAATTGCGCATTCCAAATCCCTTTGGTGGTGCTACCATACGCTCTGTAAACAATACTTCTTTTGTTCCCATATTGACGAACGTAATCCAGATAGAACCTTCCTCATTGATTTTGTTAAAACTCTCCACGTTGAACATTAAGCCAATACCACTCAAGTTATTGAAGTCATAGTTTGCCATAATGTCCTCCACATCCGATACTTTAATGTGCAGATAATCTTTTTCTTCATTTGAAAACATACTCATGATATCCAGTTGGGCATTATTTTCATTTGTGACTTGAACTG
>JBGTEP010000165.1:0-9443 GCA_041747735.1 Chryseolinea sp. | reverse complement strand
CAACGTCATCTCTTCCCCGGCATAGGGATAGAACGTTATACCGCCGACATCCGTACCTACGCCAACCACGCCGTGCAATGCGGCCTGGTACCAGCCTCTAATGGAATACGCCTGCCAGGTTCCCTTTTGTGAAGTCCAGCGGTCAAACTCTGGTTCATCTGTCTCTATATAGTACGAAATTCCCTCCGGAACTGTCAGATGGTTTGTCCAATAACTTACCCATTTTACCCATTGCTCAACTAGCGCCTTTTCATCATGGGTATTGATCAGTCTCATGAAATATTCGCCAGTAACTGGCCACCAGCAGTGAAGTTGATTGGCGTCCATGTCATATGACTTATTCCATAATGGAATTTCACGTAGCCCCATTGGGGTAATTGAATTTTTCTTAAAAAAATCAAGCGATGCAGTCTGAATACTTTCGGTAATATCGGCGCAGTAATTATTCTCCCACCTTATCGAATTCGTATTGTAAGAATCACGCTGTTCCAATGTTCTGGAATCAATAGAGGAAGTAATGAATTTTTTTTCCTTGTTAAAGAATAACGGTACAAAGTTGCGTTCAAACCTGCGGGCGATTCCCAGGGCTTTCTTTTGCTGATTGGTATCACCCATCAGACTGGCCAATGATTCCATTGAGCGGGCTGCACAGTAAAAAACAGTATTGTTAAATCCACTAATATCGTTCCCTGTTTCACTCATTGCCTCTGGGAAATCAGGGAAGAGCGAGCTTCCTTTACAAAATCCTGTTTCCGCCACTTCACTCAATGCAATTCGATTAAAAATGGTTTTTGCGAAGGGGTATCTTTCTTTCACCCAATTTATATCACCGGAGTTGGCATAATACAGTTGCAGCAGTGTGACATACATTCCTTGTGCCGGTAGTGCACTGGTACTACTCGGGGTCATATCAAAATCAAATCCATGTCCGATACCCTCCAGGCTGTCAGCTGTTACCTCGTAAAAGTGAAGCATATTCTTAATATGTTCAACATCGCCCCAGTAGGCCGTTGCATAATTACTGGTCATACCATCCCATCCCCAAACCCAGTAGTTAGAGGTCTTTGCACGCAATGCCCCTGGGGTTTTAAGAATTTTTAAGGATTCATGATACATCGGCGCAAGGCTGATAAAATTATTTAACTCTGTATAAGGGCTCACTAAAACCGGACTATTCTCTGCTACTCTATTGTATCGTTCAAATTGTTTTTGAATAACTTGAGTTAACGAATCAACAAGCAGCTTGTTTTTATCAACCAACTCAGGTTTAGACTGACCGAAACTGATAATAAAGTTGTAGGTTTTCCCGGCCTCAACCGACTGGCTTTTTAAAGAGTGCTTATGGTTTACCTGACTTACACTGTGTTCTAAAGGAAAGTCTGCACCGATCAGGCAGTAAATTTTAAACGGTTTCTGGTTGGGTATTTTTTTGGTAGGCTGAGGATAGGAGATTACACTTCCATGAAGTGTGTTTGCACCTGTTGAAAATTCCCAATCATCCCATTGTCTTGATGTGGTTCCGTTCGAAAACCTTAGGTCATCTGAACTGCCTTTGGTTAATGCAAAGGATTCAAAAAATTCCAATTTGAATCGAAGGTTGCCGGGAATTTTGTCCGGCACCACCAGTTGAATGATGATAGACTCATCAACGGCCATTACACGATGGTTAATGATTGCGCCTTCAAAGTTCCATTCAGATTCAACTCCGAATGGCCATACCTTGGAACTCGTATAATCCGGTTTGAATGTCTTGTTATCCTGTTCAATAAAATATCTAAACCCATCCCATAGTTGCCTTAAAAACAGCGTCGGTAAATTTTGACCAGCACCAGAATAATAATAGTCCACCTGAGAAATGCCCCTTTCATCAAATTGGAACGCCAGCCGGTTGTCAGCAAACCATCTCGGTTGTTGAGGGATACCCTTTGGACTGTAAATTATACCATTCTCTACAGTGTATGGATGATCATTACTAAACTGTGCATTGGAAAAAGTTGGTAATAAAATCAGCAATAGTATAAATAGAATTACTTTCCGATTTACTTCAGTTGCAAAAATTTTCATCGTCATTGATATCAGTATTAGCGTAGGCAAAAAAATTGTACAACATTTCCGCTCCGTGAATAATCAGTTTAAGCTATCCAGTACTAATACCCAATCCGTCTGATCCGGGGTACTAAATGAAACAGTGCCCTGTCCCTTATACTTACCAATTGAAAGCCAAGTACCTTCCCTTGGATTATACCACCTGGCCTTTATTTCCTTCCCTTTCAATCTGGTGGTATTAACTTTGAAGTCCCTTCCTGATGGAATGTACGCGACGATAAACTGACCCTTCTCGTCAGCACCAGCAACTGCATAATCGTTTTGTGCATAGGTACCGTGACCCTCAATAATTATTTTCGATTCCGGATCGGGAACAATCTGGAACCAGGGTGTGTCGTGAAACAAGGTAAACAAATGCTTAAGCGAGTTGCCCCCCGGAAGTTCCAGGTAGGATTTCCAGTTGTTAGGAAAGTCCCACATAGGCGTACCGTAGGCATGACCCATTCCCCCGGAAAGTATAGACCAATAGGCTTGCTTTCTTGCCTGTTCGGGTGAGCCCCAATCACCGTGCATCCCTTCATAGGTTGATTCACCCAGAAAAAAAGGTCTTACAGGAATTCTGGAATATTCCTTAAAATTTATTTCATAAACGTCCGGTTGGTCTTGAGTCCAGGCTTTATTGAATCCCCTGAAGTATGTATACGTCATGGTCACATCAAGCCAGCTTACATTATCCCAAACATCGGTACTGGAATGCGAAGAAGATGGATGGTATGTCATCAATTGGTGAGGTGCCTGAGATTTGATCCCAAGAGCAAGCTGATCCATTGTCTTCTTGTCCTCGAATGGATCAATATCTCCTCCTATAATCCAAAAAACATTATTATATTTTTTAAACTTTCTCCCAACATATTCACCAAACCATTTCGACTTAGCTTCACCATTTGAATCCATAAAACTTTTAGGTCCAACTGCACCCTTGCCTCCATAGCCCTCACCACAGCAACCCGCCCATAATGGAGCAATAGCAATGAGCAATCCTAATGAATCTGCTTGTCTCATCACCCAGTCTACATGATCAAAGTACGCACTGTTAATAGTGGAAAAATCATTAGAATCTTCAAAAGGTTTCTGGCCGTAAATATTCTTCTCACCTTCAAATCCCGTAAGCATTGTCTGAACAACGGTAAACCTTTTATTTTTTCTATCCACGAGATAATCTATAACATCGGACTTGTTCAATTTTAAAAATAACTTCCAGCCTGTATCAGCATTGTATAAAAAAGGTTTTCGTTTCTGGTCAATCAGGTATCGCTGGTTCGGGCTAATTTTCAGAGGGAATGTATAGTCTTGCGCAAAGACTGACAGAAAAATGACCTGTAGCAAAGTGATTAAAACAACTTTTTTCATAAGAATAGTTTTAATATATAAAATGCTATAAGACCCGATGCTTTCACCCCTTTGATACTGAGTACAGCTTTCAGTTTATCTGGAGTTAGTGTCTCATCTTTGCCAAGTTAGTAAGCTCCTTCCTCATTCTAAAATAATGTATGTGTCCTCATAGCATTTCTTATTTTCCATACTTCACAAATAGGTTGTTACAATGTTGTACAATACAGTTATACATGCGATTATTTTCACAATTCTTACCTGGGTTCTAGAAGTGCCATTAAGATTAAATTCACTTAGCGCTATACCTATTTAATTAATGGATTGACGTTGACAACGAATAGAAATCGTCAACGATTGATTAAAGGTCAAAAGTTTAATTCATCATGGGAGTAACAAAATACTCCCATGATGAATTATTGGAATATCTGTTAATTCCAATTATCTGAAACAGATCCAAACTGCGTGTTTGTATCCAATTCTAACTGAGGTATTGGAAACAGATAATGTTTGTCCTCCACGTTCGGAGCTCCCCACATGGCCACCATTTCAATATTCATCGTCTCCTTTAAAATACCCCAGCGCTTCAGGTCATTGTATCTGATCTGCTCACCCATAAATTCAAGCTGTCTTTCACGCTTCAATAGTTCAAATGCCTGATTTTGGGTATAGGATTGTGTATAGGCAAAAGCACCTATTCTGGTTCGAACCTGATTGATGAAATCCATTCCCGCGGCAAGATTCCCAAGCTTAATTTGACATTCTGCCCGCATTAACAAAACATCAGCATAACGCATCAGGCGAATATTATTCCCTGTCTGGATTCCGTCTTCGGAAGGTTTGTTTTCTTTATTAGTATACTTTCTGTACCAATAGCCGTGGGTTGCAAAGTCAAAAGTCTTTACACCATCCGGGCAGTTATCGCACCAGGTTGGATCACCGATTCCTCCATAAAAGGTAAGTGGCGCACGCGGATCTATATAAGGATTGCTACTCTCATTCTGATATTGAAAATCCGCCACCCGTCGGGGTTGAAAAGCCCAGTTTGCCCAATCAGTCCAGCTATACAACTGCGCACGTCCATTTTGCCTTCCAGGGTTTCCATTTTCTTCAGGATCTCCGAACATAGACGAAAACTGATTGGTTCCGGGAATATTTGAACACTGAATTTCAAACACGCTTTCCTCATTATTTTCATTCACCTCGCCAAAATTGTCATCCCAACTTTCCCCCGAAAGCAGACTATAACTACCCGCCAGTTTGGCAAATTCAACCTCCGCCTCAGCATATCTTTCATTGTACAAATACAATTTTCCGAGAAAGCCGGTAGCCGCACCTTTGGTTGCTCTTCCCAGGAACGCCGGCGACCAGACGTCTGGTAATAGCGTCTGTGCCATTTTAAAATCAGCTTCTGATTGTTGCCAAATTTGTTCTACAGGAGCACGTGCAGCATCTCCGTTGCCCTCATATATATAAGAGGTTCGGAGAGGAACGCTACCCCAATGAAATGCCAGTTGACTGTACGCCCAGCCTCTCAAGAAATATGCATCTCCAAGAGAACGTGAAACAATTTCGTGTTCTCCATTCTTCTCAACATACTGTCCCGCTTTGTAGATCACCAGATTAGAACGCAAGATCATTCTGTACAAGAGCCTCCAGTAACCACGTATGGGTCTTATAACGTTAGTATGCTGATATCGCCGTACCAGTTGAATTTCGGCTTCGCCACCTGACGACGGTCTGCCGTCAAATTCATTGGCTAAAGCGTCAAACATTTCCGGTAACTCCCAGGTAAAGGCGTTATTATGGAAGAAAGATGAATAAATGGCAATTGATCCCAATTCAATTTCCTCCGGCGTATTGAAGAAGGTGTCAGTATTTTTGGCGTTAGGGTCGGGATAATTTAAAATATCTGTATCGCAAGATGCAACGATCAACAGAGCAACGACCAGGCCACAGCTTTTTATATAATATAGTGTTTTCATAAGAATTGAATTTATCATTAAAGACGAATCTGCACACCAAGGGCCATCATTCTCGGATCCGGCCACCGGTTCCCACCGTCGACACCTCTTTCTAAATTTCCACCACCAACTTCCGGATCATATCCAAAGTCGTACTTTGACCATGTTAGTAAGTTCTGGGCAGCAACATAACACCTTACATGATTCATACCGATCCTGTTGGCCAGTGTACCAGGCAGGGTATATCCGATAGACAATTGTCTTACTTTCAAATAATTCCCGCTGGTCAACCTGAGGGTAGATGGTCTATTATTTTCTGCAGGATCCCCAATCACAGCTCTTGGAACAATGCCATTCCCGGGGTTTTCTTCGTCCCGCCACCGGTCAAGAACATACGTAGATTGATTCAAAACAAAGTTACCTCCCCGTATTCTGTTATAATTGCCATCATAAATACTTGATCCGGTTATCCCCTGTAAGAGTAGCTCAAAGTCAAAGCCTTTGTAATCCAGTCTAAGGTTCATCCCAAAGAGATTGGAGGGATGCGGGCTTCCAATTTTTGTACGGTCATTATTATCAACGCGACCATCACCATTCACATCTACGAACCTCACATCGCCTGGGCGGGTGGTTGCCAATTGGTATGAGGTAAATCCTTTTTCCTGAGCGGAAGCATTGGCATTATCCAACTCAGCTTGCGTCATAAATATGCCATCTGCAATAAAACCGTAGAAATAACCTATTGGATTGCCGATGTCGGTTCTGTTGACTCGGTCCAGATAGGAACCATCACCTAAGGAAGTCACCTCGTTTTTGTTGTATGTATAATTTGCATTGATAGAATATCCGAGACCTCCGATTTTTGATCGATATCCTATTTGAAATTCAATTCCCCTGTTCTCCATGGACGCAGCATTTGCAATAGCGCTCCCGCTCGATCCAGTGTTGCCATATCCAAGCGATAGGGCCCTTGGGACTTCAAACAAAATGTCGCTGGTTAGTTTTATATAATAGTCCGCGGTAATGGTAAGTTTGTTACCAAAAAAGGCCATATCTGCACCAATGGAGGTTGCTTCCGCGGATTCCCATTGAATACCTGGGGCTGAATTATTCAACACTGTAGCACCATTCGTACGCGTTCCCTGATCCCCGAATGGGTAATAAACATTGTTGTTATATACCTGGGATAGATATCTGAAATCTCC
Organism: Chryseolinea sp.; assembly: GCA_041747735.1. GTDB lineage: Bacteria > Bacteroidota > Bacteroidia > Cytophagales > Cyclobacteriaceae > Chryseolinea. The sequence goes on along the minus strand of JBGTEP010000165.1, from coordinate 2,839 downwards.
GATGGCATCATTACCGGATACACCCCATCCTACTCGTAGCTTTAGCTGATCAAAAATATTAATTGATTTAATAAACTCCTCTTCGTGCAACTTCCAGGCTACTGCGACGGAAGGGAATGTACCCCATCGGTTATCAGGTGCAAATTTTGGGGAAGCATCTTTCCGTAGATTCACGGTCAACAAATATTTACCGGCAAACTGATAATTGATCCTTCCAAAATAAGATAGGTATGCGTACTTTCCGATGGCATCCTGTGTAACGAGATTGGTTTTGGCCGTAAGCACATTTTCAATACTCAGGTCAAGTTCCTGGCCACGAACCCCGATGCTTCCACTACTTGATCCATTCTGCCATGTGTTACCAACCATAGCTGAAAATTCATGCTTGCCCAAAGTGTTTTGATAGGTTATGTACTGTTCAATCAAAGGAGAAATCCCATGATAATACACTTTAGTGAGTCTTGAAGGAAGTGTTGCAGATCCTGCGATTCCGCCTGTATATGAATCATTAGAGTATTGGTTCCTTCCAAAATCTCCGCTAACCCCTGCCTGAATCTTGTACGTTAATCCTTTTACTGGTTCTATTTCAGCCCAAAGTGCAACTTGATAGTTGAGATTGTTACCCTGAATATGATTGTGTACTGCCGTTGTTATTGGATTTGCAAACTCTATTATATCAGTATTCCTGTCTGTAACTGAGTAGTTTCCAAATTCATCCATCACCGGCACATAGGGAGGCGCATTTAACGTATGGTCAAGATTTCCAGGATTACCATTCTCTCCCCCTCCTTCATAGTAATTATACGAGAAGGCAAAATTATTACCAGCCCTCAACCACTTTTTAACGTTGAAGTTATTCCTGTTCCGAAAGTAAAAAAGATCATCGGCTTTACCCCTGTACGTAGGGTTCTCCGTGTGCCTGTAACCCAGGCTAAGAAAATAGGAAGCATTTTCAGATCCGCCAGATAAATCTGTCGTTAATTCCCGGTTGTGGCCTGTCTTGAAAACTTCGTCCTGCCAGTCGGTTCTGTCAACACGTACTTCATCGGAAAGTAATTTAGGTGTTGGTTCCATCACGGAATTATCCAGCAGATTGAGAACATAGTCTGTATACTGATTAGCATTTAGAAGATCCAATTTTCTGGGAACCTGGGATATGCCTTCGTAGTAATTGAGGTTGACAACTAAAGGGCCGGGCTTCCCAGACTTGGTAGTCACCAATATTACGCCATTCGCTCCCCTTGATCCATAGATTGCAGTAGAAGACGCGTCTTTCAGAATTTCAATATTTATAATGTCATTTGGATTGACGGTCGAATAGTTACCGCCAATGAATCCATCGATCACTACCAGCGGGTCTGTATTGTTAAAGGATGTTATCCCGCGAATCCTAATAGTACCTTGAGAAACATCGACTCCTGCCGCCCTGCCCTGAATTAAAGAAGCCAGGGACGTTACTTGTCTGTCTCCAATATCTTCCTTACTAATGCTTGATACGGCTCCGGTGAGATCGCTCTTTTTAACTGCTCCATAGCCCACTACTACAACTTCGTCAAGCGTTTTCATATCAGGCTGAAGAAAGACGTTTAGGATGGTCTCATTTCCAACGGTAAGTTCCACTGTCTGATAACCAATAAACGAAAAGACTAAAACAGCAGATGCATCAACAACATTAATTCTGTAATCACCATTAGTATCAGTGGTAGTCCCAATAGTGGTTCCCTTTACAATAACATTTACCCCAGGAAGAGGACTGCTGGATTCATCTCTCACAGTTCCGCCAATCGTCAGATCAAGCGGCTCAACAGGAGCATCCATTTTCACTTCCGATTTAAATGATTCAAGAGAATCCCATGAAATTCCAGCCCGCTCATTATTTTGATTTGTGCCGGATTTCAAAACTAATTTCTTCTTTAGAATGATGTGCTTTCCGGATAATACATAAGACATTTGTTTGCCCAACAAGAGTTCAAGCGCATCATGCATATTACCATGAAAATTCAAAGTAACTTTCCTTTTTGTATCAAACTGATCACTACTGTAAAAGAATTTGTAGTCACTTTGTTTTTCCAGCGCATGCAGAGCCTGCCTCACAGTGGCATCTTCCAACATAATTGAAACGTTCACATTTATTAGTGCCCCTTCTGCTTGCAATGGAAATGCATACAAACTAGTCAATATTAAAAACAGCATAAAAACACGGGTTTCCTTTACGTCAATTTGCGCTGTAACGCACGGTTCACATTGTGATATTTTATTCATACCTTTATTATGGTTTGATTGCATAATTGGACCTGTGGATGAATGTTAACCAGTCTTTCGCGAGATGTTCATTAACAATCATCCGAGAGCCGGAGGGCACCCTGGGTGCTTTCCGGTATTTTTGTATTATCTCATAGGCAATTGAAACTATTAACAGTTTTAATTATTCATTTTTGTTTTGATAATCGCAAAGGCTCCCTTCTATCAATACATGATTATCCTTCAAGATCTGCCACTTTACATCTCCACTCGAACTGAATAGCCTCAATACATCTTCTAGTGTTTCATTTTCGATCCTCGTATTAAATCTGCATCTTAAGGAAGCTTCGTCTTTTACAGTTATGGTAACACCATACCATCTTTCCAGATCACGTATAATTTCCGAAAAAAGCTGGTCTTCAAAAACCAACGATCCTTTCACCCAGGTCGCTTGATTTTCCAACTTGATTTTTTCCAGCACCAAATGCCTGCTCTCTTTATTAAAAGTTGCCTTTTGATTAGGGGAGAGTTCAATGGTTTCAGCTACGGAGTTAACTCCGGTTTCTTTTTCAATTAGAACTTTCCCCTCTATCAAAGT
>JBGTEP010000164.1:0-2520 GCA_041747735.1 Chryseolinea sp. | reverse complement strand
TCATCATCCTGAAATTTATAATCAAATGGGGCACCTGCATCATGCTTTACTATAGTTGCCTTAACTCTATCCAATGCATCAGATATACCAACATCACCATCTATACGAATCGTCAAATACCCTGTCGCAACATAGTCGACGAAATAGATGTGCGGAAATTGTTTTGAAAAAGGTGTCGAGCGAATTTGATTCTTAATTACACCAACAATTTCTCTGTCCTTTCGATGCCCAAATCTGATTTTTTTGCCGATCACGCTTTCGCTGGATAAAAGTTTTGCGGCCATTTCATTGACAATCGCTGCCGATGAGTCGGTGCTGAACTCGCGTGAAAAGTCACGCCCTTCTATAAACTGAAACCCATTAGTCTTCGGAAAATCATGACTGCAAGTGTTGAGTGCAACCAATGGTTGACTGGCTGGATCTTTTCCTTCCCATGTCAATGATGGATCAGCCCACATCCCACCCGTTATCGGGAAATCGGATTTGGCCATATCAACCACTACTCCTGTGGCTAATAAATCGTGGCGCAGTAAATTATAATCTGCCTTTGCCAGGTCTTCTGTGTGTACCCGAATATGAATAATGCCCTCACGATCAAAGCCCACTGGTCTGTCTTTTGCATGTTGAATTTGCTGGAATACTACTACAGTGCCAATAATGAGCACGATAGAAATTGTAAATTGAAACACTACCGTAACCTTACGTGGAAGAGAAGCAAATCGTCCGGCTTTAAAAGTTCCTTTAAGTACTCTTACAGGATTGAATGATGACAGGTATAAGGCTGGATAACTTCCGGCAAGAATACTGGTTGCGACTATAAAGGTAAGTGTGATGCAAATGAAATAGGGACTGCTCCACGGAATTGTCATTTTCTTATCCGCTATTTCATTGAAAAAAGGCAAACATAAAAGCACCATCCCGATCGCCATTAAAAAAGAAATGGTCACGACCATCAGCGACTCAGTTAAAAACTGATTTACTAACTGCTTGCGAAACGACCCCATCACTTTACGGATGCCTACTTCCTTTGCCCGCTTTTCACTTTGTGCGGTAGATAGATTCATAAAATTGATACACGCCAGTAGTAATACAAATACGCCGACAAGACCAAACATCCAGACAAACTTAATTTTTCCACCGATGTTTTTTCCGTCTTCGAATTCAGCATACAGGTGCCATTTTTCCATTGGGAACAACAGCCCTTCCGGATTCATTGACTTCATATCGTCTGAACCTTTATCAAATAGTAAAGTTTTTATTTTAGACTCGGCTTCTGCCAGGGAAGCATTATTATTCAGCAAAACAAAACACTGAAAAGAAATATCGTCCCAGCTATTCATTTGATTTTTGGCCGCCTCACTGGTGGAAAAATAATATTCCATGGGTGCCAGCATGTGTAATTCACTGAATTCGGAATTAACAGGAAAATCTTCGTACACCCCGACTACGATCAGATTATCGCGATTGTCAAATCTCACTGTCTTGCCTATGGGGTCATCACCCACAACAACGTCCGCCAAGGTTTTAGACAACCAAATGGAATGCATATTCTTCGAAGCATCTGTCGTTCCGCTTACCATGCGCAGCGAAAACATTTCAAAAAACTCAGGCTCTATAAAAAGTCCGCGTTTCGAAAACTTTTCTTCATTGTACTGAACAATGTGATCGGATCGATAGGATGTCAACGCGACGCGTTCAAACTCTGCGTAATTGGTTCGTAGTTCGTTGACAAATAGAGGCGATACGCCGCTATCAGTAAATGTATCGCTGCCAAAGGTAAGACTGTGATAGACGTTGTATAACCGGTCATAGTTTTTAAAAGACTTATTAAAACTTAGTTCTTCGAAAACCCAGAGTCCGATGAGCATCGCGACTGCCATACCTATCGCCAATCCACAGATATTGATTAGCGAATGACTTTTACTACCTAAAAGATTCCGCCACGCGATTTTGAAATAGTTTTTGTACATAACGTATCATTTAATCCTTCAGATAGATTAAACCATGAAATAGTTGTAGCAATCACTCAGAAATTGCAATAAGTCTAAAAAAGTCTTTAGTAAGAAGTGGAAGAATTCCAGCCACAGAAGCTCCCCGGATTGTAGCTACCAGCCATGCAGACTTAAAAATGAATTGAAAATATGCGCGGTCACATCGGGCTTCAATCAATTGAACCAAACTGCATAACCTTGCCTCCTCAGGTCCCATGCAAGTTTTTCCTCCGTTATCAAAGCCTGTTCCCTTGTCATCGGTTTGAGGTTGAGATGTTCGTATAAACTCGGTCGTAAATAGGATCCGTATTTCAGCACAATACTGGCCGATAGCTTATGACCTTTTTTGTTAATGTATCCGGTTCTATGTTGTATAAACCGCTCTGCGGGAGTCTTACTCGTCATACCTACATAGAGACACTGAAGAACACCGTTAAATTGTGGATTGGCAGCACGGAATTTCGCGTTTTCCGTAAAAACCTTTTTTGAAAGCTCAATCACGTAAACCCGATACCTCATAAGGATCCCT
>JBGTEP010000163.1:0-2130 GCA_041747735.1 Chryseolinea sp. | reverse complement strand
GCCTAACTATACAATGGATGGCGTAACCGGAATGGTTTTCTATTCTGTTGGAGCGGGAGCCATTGCAGCATATAAATTCTAACAACCATTAATTAAAAGGACATCAAGATGGAGTTCCCAAGGGACTCCATCTTTTTTTTGAAAGTCACAAAATACCCAAGTATATTGACTAGCCAATTTTTTCCTTTAGGCAAAAATCATTAAGATCGTTCACTGACCATGCAATTGGACAAATTTGCAAAGGCTGAGAAATATTTCATTACCTATTCAACAAACTTAAATGTATTTCGTGCATGTGAAACATTTGTGTTTCGCTGCAAAATATAACGTTGAACTTTGGAAACATTTCTATTTGTCAGACTTTTTTGTTATCGGATATCGGACTTTTGAATGATGTGCTTCGTGGAGAATGTCGCGGAACTTTTTTGCTTGACTTCGGATCTACTTGACAACGGGAAAAGAAATCGCCAGCGCCCAATCGAGTAGGCTGCCCCACCAGTTGTAACTGATGAGGTGCGCCTCTCACACCACGTAGCATACGGGTCTCGTACTTCGCGGTTCGTGTAAGTATAAATGCAACCGCTCTTTACACCAGTTACACTCTGTTCCTTTTATGGTGGGCTAGCTGGTAACTCGGAGACTGCCTTTAGCATTACCAAACCTCCCAACCGTATTGGGAACAACTTAACGTTCAGCCCTTCATTGGATCGTGAGGCTTCCGTAGTACTTACGGCTGGTTGCATCCAACTACTATGGCTTCTGCTGACTTCTGTATGTCTAGTAAAACAAAACTAGATACAGACCTCCCCAGGTAAGAGCTTATTCCCTGCCTGCCGGTAGGCAAGCTTCATCCGATTCCTGCGGCATCTACTGACAAAAGTTTGTTGGTCAAGGACGTTGTGAAGACCCGCATAAGGCGGGACAGGCATTGCGACTTACTAACAGGCTTCACCAACTCGCCTGTAAGGGACGTACACCCTCTGGATAAATCGGTATCTTTCGATACCTTGTGCCCATGCTGGGCGCACACAAAATGTATTTTACATAGTGGCGCTATGGTTGAAATATGGAATTTCCTCGGTTGTGTATGAATTTAGTTTCGCCACTACGCAAAATACATAAACCGTTAGCGGCACCAGTTTTAAAAAGGTGAAGACTAAAATAATATTCATACTAACAGTTTTAATTATCTTAACAATGGGACTATTTGGCATTTTTGCTAGTAAAGACAGTAGATAGAACACTTAAGATAGAAGTAAAATGATAAACACTATTATGCAATGACGAATAAACCACATCACTGCGCTGCCGAAACTTATCTGGCTCGTTGGAGAAACTTAAAACTAATAGTAACAAAACAAGTCATATTTCTAAGTCTGTGTTTATGTTGCTTCAATTCATATGGTACATCAAGAGTTCTTATTAAGGCTAATATTCTTCGTGGGGAAAGATTCGTGACCGTTAGGACAAGTGCAAAGGAAATCGAAAATAAAGTAAGCGAAGTCCTCACGAAAAAGGGATTTAATATTGTGACCACTATGGAGCCCACTGGAGATATTCTAATCGTGGACTTTTTTGTTTATCAGTTTCCAGCACAATATCCCGCGATTACCATCACAATTAGAACAAAGAATGAGCTCCACTACATTGATCATGAATTTAGGAAAGTTTTTGTCGATCGGGAATTAACAAATCTCAATTTGGCTACCGAACTCGCTGAAAGGGTTCCGGCTGAACTCGACACAGACTTCATATATCGAGTTAGTATTGGAGATTTAATACCTGCGAATAAAACAAGCAATACCATGCTTTACACGGGCAATTCAAACTACTATTCAACCATAAAATGGAAAGACAACAATACCGTACCATTTATTGTTCCGAATGACTTGGGTCTTTATTTGCTTTATGCTTCTAATTTCACAGGACTAAAAAAGCATTTGAAAAGTGGACCGATTGTATTAAAACTAAGAATCAATGATTCTGCCCGCTTCGAACTTGTCGATACCACTTCGCATTTAGCCCTGGACGATGAGCAAAAAATTAGAATTCAGGAATTCATAGACTCATTTCCCTTATGGTTGACGAATACTGAAGTTGAAAATATTGAGATAATGTATGGATCAAAGT
>JBGTEP010000162.1:0-7769 GCA_041747735.1 Chryseolinea sp. | reverse complement strand
CTGATCGAAAAGCTCATCAAGCATAAGCAGTGGATTGAGGAAGAAACAAATGACTTACTTGGGATGCTAACCCTTGCAAATTTCGAACATCAATGAGCTACAAGAGAAAATTACAAGCATCTCAAGACAGAGCACATCGTCAAAACATCGCTACAAAGATCGATCGTGAGATGCGCGATCTCCGGTCGCAAGTAGAGGATTCACCATCTGCGCCAAGGCGATGGGTTTGGGAGTTAATTCAAAATGCAAAAGATGTTCATCACAATGGTTCCGTTAACATTCAAATCGAATTTGACTCATCACAAGATCATAAGCAAGTTGTTTTTAGGCATACCGGTAAACCATTTACTGCTGATAATATCAGGTTTCTGATTGAGCAAATTTCCACAAAAGATAGAAAGAAAGATGAGTACGGGAAACGAAAAACTACCGGAAAGTTTGGTACGGGTTTTCTTTCAACACACCTCCTATCAGAAGTAGTAACGGTAAATGCAATTGCAAAAGAGCCTGATTTGGAATACAGGCAATTTGAGCTGAAATTAGATCGAAGCGGTTTCGATCTTGATGCAATTGATCATGCTGTCCAAGAGGCGAAACAATCTGTTGAAAATCTTGATGAGTTGGCGCCATTTTCTCCATACGATCCCACATCTTTCAACACAGCGTTTACATATCCATTAATTGATAAGGTCAGCGTAACAGTCGCGCAGAAAGGGATAAAAGATTTGCAGAACTGTTTACCCTACACACTTTTATTCGTTCCGGAAATCAACCAAGTCAGTCTCCATTTTCAAAACGAACAATACCAGAAACAGAAAAAACCTCAATCGCTGGCAGATTCCATTGACTTGGTAAGCATCGGTATTGCCAAGAGTTTAGGCGTTAGCGACTTGGAGTTATTTTCAATTGCTACTCTGTCAAAAGGATACACAAGTATTTCACTTCCCGTCAAAGTAATTGGCACCGAAATCTATATTCAAGAGATTTCTGAGGAAACACCTAGACTCTTTTGCGATTTTCCTTTAGTTGGTACGGAGGTTTTTCCGTTTCCGGTAATTATCAATAACCCACATTTCAATCCAACGGATTCACGGGATGGTATTTTCCTAACGGGTAATCAAAAATCTAACCCATTGGCCGAAGAAAATCGGGAAATTTTGGAGAATGGAATCGAACTGTATTTTCAGCTGCTGGAGTTTGCTGCTAAAAACAAATGGAAAAATCTTCATCATTTAGCAAACATTAGACACATAAAAGAATCCCACAAATGGGTTACAAAAGATTGGTTTGGTGAAAACGTCTTGAAGCCAATCAGGCAAAAGCTCTTGAAGGCAAAAATTGTAAACCCAGCAAAAGATGAATCCCCAGTTGCGATGCTCACGGATGATGGCAAAGTCAATATTTGGTTTCCTACTGCTTCCCAAAAAGAAATCAGAGTAAAAATTTGGGGGTTGGCAAGCCACTGGTTTCCCGGTTCGTTGCCAAGACAATCAGATGTTGAGTTATGGTATTGGCTTGCCTGGAAGGACTGCGGTAAACTTACAACTAAGCAGTTTGCTGATTTTGTCGAATACAACAAGTCAATTAATGAACTGAGCAAGGTAATTGCTCCAAAAGATTGTATTGAATGGCTCAATGATTTCTACGACATGTTAAAAATGGATGAGGAAGATTACGATTCAATCATAAACAGTAAGGCAATTTTCCCAAATCAACATGGAAATTTTTGTAAGTGTGCCAAACTTTTTGAAGACAGCGGTGAAATTGGAAGTGACTTCAAAGACATACTAACGCTGTTTGGAAATGATATTCGAAAAGACTTAGCTCACGAAAGAATCGCAATCCAAATTCCCGAAGAACGGCAGTTGGATCGAGCATACGCAATCAAGGAAATATCCGCTGTTGCCTTGGAGAAAAGCAACGACAGAGAAATCGCGAAAAGTTATAGGACAGCATTCAATAAGCTGTTAAACTGGTTTAGGGTCAACCCAGCTTCCGCAAAAGAGTTGTTTCCAGTATTGCACAAAAGAATGCACTTACTTTATGACGAAGATGCAATCATGGAAAGTATGGGAAAAGCTGAACAACTTGAAGATTTGTTGACTGAAAGTGGAGCAAAGAGCGTTGAGGAACTTAAACAACTTATCCAAAACGGACAATCCGGCAAAGGAGAACTGCTACCAATCACACAGGAAATACTAGCCAGCATGGGTATTACCTCAATAGGCGAATGGGAAAAAGCTCTTGAAGACAAAGATCTTGCGGCATTGTTTGATCATGAATCTGTACCAACCACTGATATGTTTGTTTTTGCTCAGAGCCACATAAGGCAGGCTAAGGAGAATATTATTCAGTACTTATGTACGCTTGAAGGGTATGATGTCTCAAACCTAGAAGAAACTGCGCCTACTGTCCTAGCAGGCATTCAAAAGAATGGAAGGGACATTCAAATCGTAGCCAGGCCCGCTTATACGGGAGAAGTCATTATTTACTACACAGCCGAACAGGACATTCTTGATTTTGAGGAATCCGAATTATGGGTCGATGATGGGATTGAACCCCGGCAGATTTCCCTTGGCTACATACTCAAGAAAGCACAAATCAAGAAATTTCCGATATGAGTTTAAAAGCTGAGATTGATTCTATTATCGGTAAAAGCGAGAGTGAAACTCTTGAGTACAAAGCTGTGTTGCCGCCTTCAAGGAGTATTGCTCAAATTCTTTCCGCGTTTGCTAACACCAAGGGGGGCTACTTAGTCCTTGGTGTAAACGAAACAAAGGGTAAACCGATCATATCCGGCTTAAGCAAGGACTTTCACGCAAGTACAATTACTCAAAAGGCTGTTGAATTACTTTCCCCCAAACCGATGATTGCGTACGACTATGTGGAGTATGATGGAAAGACGCTTTTTATCATCAAGGTTGAAAAATCAACGGCATCTGTATTAGTTCAAGGCAAGACTTTTATCAGGATTGGAGATAAGACATCCTTAGCTGAACCATCAAGCCCTGCTTTCAGACGAACAGGCTATATGAGGATTGCAGACTATTCTAATACTTTAGATGGATACACGGAGACAGCGACTGGCGCAAAAACAAAGTTCATAGACCATTTTCAAAGTGTTTTGAGGATTATCGATGATCTTGATAATTTGCTTTTTCCTGATGGTGCGGATACCATTACAACTAATCAAGAAGGAAAAATTCTAACCAGAATTCTATTCTCTTCCTTGGCTGATAACTTCGAAACCTACCTTTCTGACCTGCTTTATGAAATATATCTAGCAAACCCGAACACCCTCAAATCAGAGGAAATGGTGACGATTCAGGATGTTTTAAACTGCACCGATATTGAAGAATTCGTGGATTTCTGGGCAAAGAGAAAATTAGGGAAACTGCAAAGAGGGAGTATTAAAGGTTTTGTAGCTGAAAATAAGCAAATTAATTCTTTGGGCGTGATTGGTAATACACAACAGGAGGAATTGGAGAGAATCCTTCAGATAAGACATTTATATGCCCACAAAAATGGGATAGTTGATGAAAAGTTTATGAAGTATTATCCTTCACAGTTCGAGCAGAATCAAGAGCATCAAATGACTATAGATTCAGTTATTGATAAAATGGAGTATCTGGCAAGTATGGTTCATTGCGTAGATATCGCAGCCGTGCATAAACATTCACTTGCTACAGTTGGATAAACAAACGCCTGCTGCTGAAGTTGGCTGAATTTTTTGCGAAAATCGACACATATAGTTACTTCAGGACCTCCTTGAAGTTAGAGTGAATAATTTGCTGAACAGTATATTTATCCCTACCCATCAAATCTGCCAATCGAGCCACAGTTTCATGCATCTGTATAGGGGAGTAGGGGGTTCCAGGAGCTTTTGTAATAAATGGACCATCAGATTCAGTTAGAAGCCTCTGAATAGGAATCACTTTTATTATTGCCTGTCCTGTTTTTGACTTGACCATAGCACTGTTGATGGAAAAATAGAATCCAAAATCAATGGCCCTTTCCAGCTCTCGTAAGCTACCCGAATACCAATGCAAAATTACCTTGCCAGGAAATTTATTTCCAACGATATTAATAACGTCTTTCTCGGCTCTTCGCGAGTGTATGGTTAAAATCTTGTTTTGTGATTCAGCACAACTGGTCACAATAGCCTCAAAAATATCCCTCTGTAGTTTATTATTAGCTTTATCCTTGTTCGAATAATCCAAACCTACTTCTCCAATATATCTGGTCATATCTAAATGCTTCCGAAATTCTGGCAACTCTCCGTGTCGTTCGAAAACCAGTTCAGGGTGTAGTCCAAGAGCCGCTCTGACATACTTGCTGTTTTGGGTAAGGTTTCGTGTGTACCTAAAAACGGAAGGGGTATTGGTTACGGCAATTGTATAAACCTTGTGCTTTTCAATGGCCTGAAGCAACTCACTTGGCTGCGGCCATAAATCTAAATGAAAATGGGTGTCTATGAAATTCATTCTGATCCGTACTACTTCTGATTTAGAAAATTCTCGACTTCTTCCATTCCTCTTTCATAAACATCAATATATTCACGGAGTTCATCATCACTGCATGGAATGGGACCAGATTTAAGAATTTCAAATAATCGGTTACCTCTAAAAGATGAGTATCGACTTAATCCAATTCTAAAGGCTCGTAGATCCTGACCAATAGGATTAGATATAACATCAGTTATATAATGATCCGAATAGGCATCTAATTCTGATTTATACATGGAAGCCCTTCGAATGATACAAGGCACACAATTACCACAATGATCCTCATTTCTTTTCACCCACCTTTTATTAGAAGGGTGGGCACATGATCTCGTTTTATGAGCCAATTGAGCCACTAGCTCATAATTTTTTGATTGAGCGAGCATTTCCCCTTTTGTCTTGAATCTGTATGGATTGACTATATCATTCTGAATTGCAATTGAAGATAATATTTTCTCCACTTTATGCAGAAAACTGGGATGAGTTGTGCGCGTACTATAACTACCGTATCTTGTTTTGGTCAAAGGAATATTAAGAGAAATAAGTCCATTCTCTGGAACGACCAAAGAAACTTGTTCGCCATATGAATTGGCCACAATCAAACCTAAAGAAATAAACAAAATTGACCGTGCTCTTTGAGATTCCTCACCACCATATTTATTTCCTTTCTTTACTGGTTGGACATAAAAGTTATAATCTTTTATAGTGCTTTGATCATAGTTGTGCCTTAACTGTGTAATCAAATTTAACTGAACTGATTTTTCTCCAGAATTGCCCCCCTTGTGATGACTCACAAGAGCTATTTTATCGGATTTTTCCAGTAAATCAACCGATCCAATGAATGAATCCAGACCTCCCGAGAAAAGACTTACTTCCTCTATATTTGAGTCAGTCCTTTGTATCCGTCCGAGGAACCCATACCTTACTGAGCCAGTCTAAATTTCTCCCAATGGTTGGGTAGGAGCTGATAGAGTTCTTTGTGATTGTGAGATTGGATTCGACTGAGTACATCGGTGAGCCACTCCAACTCATGGACCCCATTCTTTTTGCAGGTTGACATGAAGGAGTACAGAGCGGCAGTCATATCTGCAGCTTCATGAGATCCTGCAAACAGGTAATTTTTTCTGCCTATTGCCATTGGTCTGATTGCATTCTCGACCAGATTATTATCAATTTCTATTTGACCGTGCTGGGAAAAGGCGCACAGACCATCCCACCTGGGTAAGGTGTAGGCGATGGCCTTCCCCAATGGACTTGTGGGTAAAACTTTCTGGACGTTTTCATCCATCCATTTTTTAATCTCATTGAGCACCGGCACCGCGTTCTGCTGCCTTCTTTGTGTGCGCTGCTCCCAGGTGAGACCTTCATCACGCATATCCTGCTCCAATAGGTAGAGTTTCCCCATACGCTCCAACACTTCGGTGGCTCTGGCTTTATCATATTTCAGCGCGTCAACAAATTTGCGTCGGGCATGTGCCATACAATATACCAACATAATGCTGGGATGATCACTGTATAACGATTCATAGACGGTATAACCATCGGTCTGAAGGATACCTGCAAAATCCTGTAACATTTCTTTTGGCCCACTCTGATCGCGGCTTTTTCGGTAATCGAACAGTACAAGGTTGTCACAAGGGGCATGATACACCCACATATATCCATTATGGATATTGTTTTTGTGATTTCTGTCCTGTACTTTGATGGGTGATTCATCTGCTTGCAGGTACTTCTGTTTGATCACCATCAGTTTGAGCAGTTCCCAGAGTGGAATCAGGTGCTTCCACCCTTTGATCATCCAGTCGGAAGCTGTAGAAGCTGGGATATTGACACCAAGCCTGCGGTACTTGTCTATCTGACGATGAAGTGGCATTCCATAGACATACTTATCAAGAACCATCTGAGCGATCACCCTGTCGGAAGGGATCCCTTTCTCAATCACGCGTCCGGGTAGCTCGCCTATTATGATGCCTTCTCCGTTTGGGCGGGCATATTTAGGGCGTAAATATCGTTTGACATAAAATTCGGCAGGAATAAGATCGAGTACTTCGGTCACTTCTTCACCGATTTGTACGCAGCCGCTTACATCTTCAGTGGGTTCGATGATGATGGTCTGTCTGCGCAGGTTTTCAGGCAATGCCATCCGGCCCGTTCCCTTGGCTCTTTTCTTTGGTATTTTTTTATCTGCAACTTTCACTGCTTCTTCAGAAAGTTCTTCTTGTTGCTCTGGGGTGATTCCCAAGTCAAAAAGATTCATTTGAAGCAAGTCAACTTCCCGGCTCGAAAGCTTCTCGCTTTTCCTGCCATAAAGGTCCCGAAGGAATTTATCCATCTGGAAGTTCAGTTGAGAAATCAGCTCGTCTTTTTCAGAGATTAACTCGTCTTTTTCAGAAATTAATTTGTCTTTCTCAGATATGGTCAACAGCGACTCTTCGTAGAGTTTTTTGTAGTCTGCTGCTGTGTTTTCCATACTTCTAAAGTAAGTATAAAAACCAGATGTGTCGCTATTTTGCTGATGTTTTTATCGATAAAAACATATCTTTTTTTACGCCATTTTTAAGGCACTATAACGCTTGCGTAAGCGCACCGATTTTAGCATTACCCCCTCCATGAGCATGGTGAGCTGATGGCTTGTAATGGCTGGCTGATCGCCTGTCGGCCACTCGAAAGTGCCCTGCTCAAGCTTTTTGATATATAGCGCAAATCCGTCTCTGTCCCATTGCAGCAGTCTAACCTGGTTGCCACGCTTGCCAAGAAAGACAAATACATCACCACTCACAGGATCATGGTCAAGCTCATTGCGCACGAGCCCGGCCAGTGAATAAATACCAAACCGCATATCGCAAGGTGTGCGGTACAAAAAGTATCGACAGTGGTGAGATATGGCCAGCATTAGGAAGTCAAGGATTTCAGCAATTTGACATATGAATCACTCAGGTTCTGAAAAGAACTGTAAAGCTCAAGCCGGGTTCCGGAAGGGTATTGGATGGCAGCCATTAACTCTCCCTGATTGGCATTGGGCGGCTCCGCTATAGTGATTTGTTGAAAGCCAGACACCGGACTGGCTCCGGCCTGTTCAAATTTCCGGGTCCAATAATAAAACGTGACAGGGAGAATCTGGTGATTTATTGCAAAATCTTTTTTGGTCAACCCCGATACCAGCCACTGTTCGAATAAAATTTGCATCTGGTCATGATCGTATCTTTTCATGACACAAGATTAAATCAATCAGGCTAAATGTGGAAGATGGGTTCGTCGGACGGATAC
>JBGTEP010000161.1:0-8593 GCA_041747735.1 Chryseolinea sp. | reverse complement strand
GTTATAACAGACTAAAACAAAAAAGTGAAGTTGCATTTATGGTGCGAGTGCTTGTATCGGATACTGATGTCAGGACATCAAATACTCCTGAAATTGCCAGGATACCAACGAGTACAAGTATTGGGTCAATGGAAATTCTATGCCGCTGCCCCAGCCAGTTGTAAAGAAGAGAGATTCGGTTCTTAAATGCCCGCGCTAAAAAAACTTTCTTAAGATTGAGTAAGCCTCCCGCCTATCAGCGGGACAGGCTCCGCCAAAGCTACTTAACATAACGCTCGCCATTATATAACTCTTTCCTCGCTAAGTTCCTCACGCTTAGTTCTATAATTTGACGTTATGTGCACACCAGATAATAACGATTCCTTTTATACTTACAGGAATGGAGAATTGATTAGCATAGAAGTGAATACCCTGGTGGGCAAAGTCTTTTCCGGGCGGCTCTGAAAAATTCAAAAGTATAATAGTCCTCACTAATATGACATCACCTAAGAAAATTACTACCCGTCTTTCCAAGGGTTTTAATCTCTATCGGTGGATTTTTCATAATAAATGCAATTAACAGATACGTGTTTCATTGAAGTCTTTTTACTACTTTTTCGAGTGTTAGTCCTTGGCCTATGATTGAAAAAAGCACCACTACATACGTAATAGAAACAAAAAGATTGCGCTCCATCACTCCAGTTAGTGAAAGGGCCAAGGCAATGGATATGCCGCCTCTTAAACCACCCCATGTCATAATCAGAAGTTTTTTTCTGGGAAAATCATTATTAAATCGGAATAAGTATGAAGGGATCGCTAAGGAAATCAATCGCGAGACAATAATCAAAACGAAGGCAATGACACCTATGTATATGAAATGTATTTCGAATGGTATAATTAAAAGTTCGAGACCTATCAATACAAATAAAATAGCATTAAAGATCTCATCAATCATTTCCCAAAACTTATGCATATAATCATTTGTCTCTGCAGACATCGCTTCCAATACACCTTTATTTCCTATAAACAAACCCGCCACTACCATTGCTAATGGTCCTGAAAAGTGAAACATAGGCGCGAGCACATTACCCCCCATAACCATTGCCAATGTTATTAAAACTTCTGTTTGATAATGATCAATTCTTTTCAGCATTGCGAAGCCAGTATAACCCAACAGTAAACCCAGCACTAGGCCTCCAAAGATCTCTTTCGTTAAAAGAATAATAACTTCTGATGTTGAGACTTCGGCAAAGCCCTCACTAGCGATACTGAACAATGTTAGGAATACCACCACGCCAACGCCATCATTAAAAAGAGACTCCCCTGTGATTTGAGTTTCAATAGACTCTGATATACCCGCGCGTTTTAAAATGGAGAGAACCGCTATAGGATCCGTAGGGGAAATCAGCGCGCCAAACAACAGACAGTGAATGAATCTGATTGGTTGATGTAATAGTGGAAGCAAAAAATATAAGCAGCCCCCGACCAACAAGGTGGAAATTAAAATTCCTACAGTAGCAAAAGTAATAATAGGCCACTTCGCCACACTTAGCTTTTTCAGATCAGTATGAAGCGCGCCTGCGAAAAGCAAAAAGCCCAGCATAAAATCTAAAAGAAAATCGGAAAAATCAATTTGAAGTAGCAAGTCTTTCGTGAAGTCTGCAATAGGCGAAGCAGAACCTATAAGTAAAACAACAAGCGATAGTAAGAGCGCCAGAATCATTAAACCTATTGTTGACGGGAGCTTTAAAAATCGGATATTGATATAGGCGAGTATTGAAGTTATGGCTATTATAAGTGATATCAATTTTAGGCTGTCCATATTGGATATCTGTTTATTTTAAATTTTGTAAATAATTGAAATGCCCTAGTCAAAATGTTTTGATGTGCTTAAGTTTTGCTATCCTTCTTAGTTGTTATGATTTGTCGGGCTGTAAACCGTCTTCTTTACATTCTGTTTCCGTTGCACCCACGACTACAACATATTGATAGGATTTTATTATCACACCATTTTTTAATGCAGATATTTTGACCACCACTGCACCAAAGTATAACATGATGGATGAGAAATAAATCCATAAAAGCAGTATAACCAATGAACCTGTAGCGCTAAAAGTATTATCCATGCTGTCGTTGCTAATGAAAATGGTGATGCAAAAATTTCCTATCATAAACAGTATGGCAGTAAAAAATGCTCCTTCCATCACATCCTTCCATCGAACAACAGCATAAGGCATCACTTTATAAATAACAGCAAATAAACAGGCACAATGAGCAGAGTGAGCAAAATATTAACGGTATAAATAAGCACAAAGGAGAAGTCAGGGAAAAGATCCTGAATGTTACTTTTAAAACCTTCAAGCAGTCCTTTTGTTAGCAGAGATAAGAGCAGAAGAATTCCAAGCCCTGCAATAAGCACAAAAGATAATAACCTTTTTTTTAGTATTTGTCGCCACCCTCTTCCTGATTTTACTTTCAGGTTCCATATTATATTAATGGACGATTGGATTTCACTAAACACAGAGGTGGCGGCAATTACAAGAATAATTGAACCTATTACAGCCATAAAATTAGAATGGTTGATGGCAGCATTTTTAATAGTGCTTTGTATTGAAAGCGCAGCTGTATTGCCTACAAATGAATTTCTGCGTAGCCCAAAATCCAGGGCGCTGCTAAAAGCCATAAACCCAATAGAATGGCAACTTTACCTACAGCACGCGTTACCTCCCAGCAGGCAACAATAGAAAAAGTTGCTAAAATTGGTCCCACAATCCGGCAACTAGTGGTACCCGACAGAGAATAATGAAGGATGGTTAACGCAACAATCAGCCATATTCCAATCAATGCATTTAGGATTTGGCTCCACATACGTTAGTTGATTTTATTTTTCTATTTCCTAATTACCCCAAAAAGCTTTCCATACAGAGTGGCCTGAATGCTTAACTCCTTTTAGATATTGCAATGAGGCTAACAATTCATCCATTGCTGGGCCAATCATAAAAACTGAAATGACAGCGGACGCCAAACACAGTGTGCACCACGAATGGAATACAACAGGCTGGAGTATAACCAACAGTATGCTTACCAACCCCAAGGTCCCTACAGCAATTCCAAATAGTACTACAATCCATGGCATAGTTCGCCAGCGTTTACCTACTGCCAATAGCTCCCTTTACTACATCTGCTAAATAAGCAATAGCACCGAGTGCGCCATCCGGTATAGGCAAAACTTTGGATACAGCTGAATGCAATACTCGCTCACTTCCGCTTCCGAAAAAAGGCTCCCAAACTGTGCTTATAAAATTGAGTTGGTAGAGTGCCAGGTAGCTTGCGATGCAAGTCCCGATAGTAGCGAGGACTAATATAGGTATGCGATCATCCCATCCGGACGGATTGTAATCCCAACCTGGTGGTGCGTGTTCCTCAACCTGTATTGCCCCTCATATTTTTTTAAATAGACTTTCTCATGTTCAATTTATGTACCTGTCTTAGTGAAAAATCAGTCGATCATATTTCTCTGTATTTAATTCGTTATGCCAGATTAAGTATGTTGATCATTAAAAATTGTTTCATTCATCGGCATTTAATACCCCAAATGCATCTCATTTTCCACATGGGTACTAATCGTAATGTCCCCATCGATCACTATTCACACATTTTACTTGGTATCATTATTACTACTAATAACAAGAATATTATCAGTAGATATGATTTGATCGTAGTCACATGCAATCTTTACACTGTGGGAATCATATATCTTCTTTCACTGCTTGTAACTATTTCCTGTGGGAATAAGCAAATTCGTCAGGGGTCACGCCCGACAAAAAATGAAGGCAGCGGTCAGTACAGAAAAATATAATGAGTCTACAAATCAATTGCCAATAGATCAAGCAAATAATCCTAAAAGAATCAAAGCATGAAAACCATAGCGGAATTGCAACAGGACATTGTGAATATCACCACGAACATTAAAGAGGAATTTCCAGCATTATCGAAATACATAAAGAAAATGCCTGCAAAAATTTCTGGAAAGCATAAAAAAGAGGTAATGAATAATAAAAGACTGGAAGAATATTACAATTCTTTAGTGGAACTATTGCGAGAGCATTCTAAAACAAAAGTATTTTCCTGAGGATATGTCGGGTGATGATTTGGATGTTCCCGGATCTGAATTAGACGATCAACAAGAAAGTGTTGGTAGCGAGGATGAAGAAAATAATTACTATAGTTTGGGAGGCGATAGCCATAATGATCTGGAGGAAGACAAAGGTTGAGATATCAAACTGTCTCTTTGGTTTTTGCCCGCTTTATTTTCCTTTTGGAATAAGTACGAAGAGAAAATTGGAAAAATGAAACCGCCTATTCATCAAATTGAAGATAATGCCAATCGAATTGACGTAACATTTGAATACTCGTATAAAATAGAAAAACTATGGAATCACACTATTATGATGTAGATATAAATTGGGAAAACAGTCGCAAAGGCATGATATGTTCTCCTGAATTGAACATGACAAATGGTGTTTGCATAGAAGTAGCCACGCCACCAGAATTTCCCAAAGGGATTGCCGGAATCTGGTCTCCAGAACATTTGTTTGTGGCCGCTACTAGCAGTTGTTTAATGACCACCTTTTTAGCCATAGCAGAAAATTCCACACTTGAGTTTACAAGCTTCAGTTGTCAAGCAACAGGAACATTGGAAAGAGTTGATGGTAAATTAATGATGAGCGAAATCGTACTCAAACCTACTGTTGTGCTCCATAATGAAAATTACAGAGATAAGGCGATGCGCATTTTAAAAAAATCGGAAGATGCTTGTTTGATAGCCCATTCCATTAAATCAAAAATCACCATGGAAATAAATATTGAGGTGAAACCACTTTTAATTGCAAGCTAACAAAGTAAATAAATGGACTATTTTAATTCAAGGATATTTTTGGGAACAACAATCACGGGTATACGATTAAAAGTTGAAGCAGCTTTAACAGCGGAAGGATTTGGTGTGCTCACGGAAATTGACATTCAGGCAACCATGAAGAAGAAATTGAATAAGGATTATTTACCTCATCTTATTTTGGGTGCCTGCAATCCTGTTTTTGCAGACAAAGTACTTTCCGTAGATCAACATATCAGTTTGATGCTACCCTGTAATGTATCTATTCGTGCGTTAGAAAATCAAGCAATTGAAGTGGCAATGATTAACCCTTTAGAAGCCATGAAAACAATTGACAACCCTTTGATCGAAGAATATGCTAATGAAGTAAGTGAAAAATTAAACAGCGCGTTAAAAAATGTTTAATTCTTAATCAAGAAATGAATAACAAAACTAAGGCCACGACTCCGGAAATTGTGCCCACACCAGTTCGTGTAGTTATTAGAATGAAATAATGGACTTTATTGATTACTATAGGACTTTAGAAATAGCGAAAACCGCAAGTGTAGGCGATATAAAGAACGCCTATCGCAAACTCGCCCGAAAATATCATCCGGATGTAAATCCAAACAACAAGGAAGCGGAAAACAAATTCAAGAAAATTAACGAGGCCAACGAAGTATTAAGCGATCCTGAAAAAAGAAAAAAGTACGATGCCTACGGAAAAGACTGGAAACATTCGGATGCCTTCGAAGCTGCGAAGAAACAACAAGGGCAAACTCAACAAACATCTGGCGGACAATATCAGGGCAACGAATTCTCAGGTGATTTCTCTGATTTCTTTGAATCCATGTTTGGTGGTCAATCTGGAAACAGAAGTCGTCAAACAAAATTCAGAGGTCAGGATTTAAATACTGAATTGCATCTTACACTTAAGGATGTTTACAAAACACAGCAGCAAACGCTGAGTGTAAATGGTAAAAATATCCGCTTGACAATTCCAGCAGGTATTCGAAATGGTCAGACCATTAAGATTACTGGACATGGAGCTCCGGGCGCTAATGGCGGCCCTCATGGTGATTTATATATTACCTTTTCTATAGAGAATTCAATCCAGTTTAAACGGGAGGATAACAACTTATACACCACGGTCGATCTGGATCTCTATACTGCTTTGCTAGGCGGTGATCTTCTGATAGAAACCTTTGATGGTAAAGTGAAATTGAAAGTAGCGCCAGAGACACAAAGTGGTGCAAAAGTAAAACTAAAGGGCAAAGGCTTTTCTATGTATAAAAAGGATGCTGAATTCGGTGACCTGTTCATTACCTATCAGGTAAAATTGCCAACTAACCTTTCCGAAAAGGAAAAAACATTATTCAAGGAACTGTCAGAAATCAGAAATAATGGAAAATCGAACGTTAATCAAAATTGATCATTTCTGTAAGCATCATGAAATTGAATCTTCATTTTTTAACTCTTTGCAAGAGCGCGGTTTAATTCAACTCGTTGCTGTTGAAAAGGAAATTTATATACCAGAAGAGCATCTGCCGATTGCAGAAAAAATGATACGCCTGCATTATGATTTGGAAATCAACCTCGAAGGCATTGAGGTCGTTTTCAATTTACTGAAACAGATAAATGATTTGCAGGAAGAATTGACAATTAGCAAAAATAAATTGAGACTGCTGGACAACTATTGAAATCATTTTTTTCTTCCTGTTTTTTTTTAACCCTCGATACTTTTACTAATTTTTAGAAGACTTCTTCGTCCTATTCTTGATGACTTCGTTCATCGGCATTTAATACCCCAACTGCCTCTCATTCTCTACAGAGGGATTGATAATAGTGCTCCCATCGATCCATATCCATAATTTTTACGTGGTATCATTATTACTGCTATTACTGTCATCAATGATAGTAGTTCATCGAAAGCCACATTGCATTCTTAGCAACGTGTTAATTATGTAAGTTCTTTAACAGCCTGTGTAACCTCTTTGTCCGAATAATAAGCAGTCTACTTAATAGGAAGTAGTTCAAGCGAAAGCTCCAAACAAGAAAGATGACATTGATTGAAAGATGACATTGATTGATAGTAATCAAAATATAAGATAAAAATTAGTCAGTATTCACAGAATAGTCATAGCATAATGAATTTCATTTCTAAACTTAAAGCACATGTCCATTCAAACAATCAATCCGAACACCAATAAGACATTAAAATCATTTGAAGAAATGACAGAGAAGGCAGTGGATGCTAAGGTAGCCAAAGCGCAAAAGGCTTTTACTAGCTGGAAAGAAACCAGCTTCCAGCAAAGGGCTGATCTGCTGCGCAAAGTCGCTACACTTATGCGAGTTAAAAAATCAGAACTTGCTAAAACCATTACCTTAGAAATGGGCAAACTACTCGCCCAGGCCGAAGGAGAAATTGACTTGAGTGCCGATATCCTTGATTATTACGCCAGCAACGGAGAAGCATTTTTGGCAGATAAAGTACTCGATCCGGAATTTGGAGAAGCTATTGTACGAAGCAGTCCTATTGGAGTCTTGTTGGGTGTGATGCCTTGGAACTTCCCTTACTATCAAGTAGTACGCTTTGCCGCTCCCAACATTATGGTGGGCAATACTATTTTGTTAAAGCATGCCTCCATCGTGCCACAATGTGCGGCTGCCATTGAAGAACTCTTCGAAGAAGCAGAAGCACCTGACGGATTGTATACTAATCTATTCATCTCCGGAAAACAAGCATCTGAATTAGTTTCTGATAAAACAATAAAGGGTGTTTCCTATACAGGAAGTGAAGAAGGCGGCTCAAGTATTGCCAAGGAGGCCGGAAAACATTTAAAAAAGGTGGTGCTGGAGCTAGGTGGTAGTGATGTGTTCATTATACTGGAAGATGCCGATATAGATAAAACGGTAGCATGGGCAGTTGTGGGTAGAATGAATAACAATGGTCAAAGTTGTGTTGCCTCCAAGCGATTTATTGCAGTGGAAGCCATAGCCGATGAATTTATTCAAAAGTTCAAGGATGCATTATCAAAAATGAAAGTAGGTGATCCGATGGATCCTGCTACTGAATTGGGTCCGCTAAGTAGCGAAGAAGCTGCCGTTCATTTGGCTGATCAGGTGAAACGTTCTGTTGATGAAGGTGCTAAAGTTTTATTAGGCGGTAAACGTGCAGACCGAGAAGGTGCCTTTATGGAACCTACCATACTCACAGATTTGAAGCCTGGCATTGCTGCTTATCATGAAGAATTATTTGGCCCGGTGGCTTGCTTCTATGTGGTAAAAGACGAACAGGCTGCCATTGATCTGGCCAATGATTCTGATTTTGGTTTGGGAGGTTCTGTTTTTACTCAAGATATCGAACGCGGTAAACGAATAGCCGATCAGATTGATACTGGTATGGTCTTTATTAACCACCCTACCTGGACACAAGCCGATCTTCCTTTTGGTGGAACAAAACGTTCAGGCATTGGTGAGGATAGATTTATTTTTCTAGCCAACGCTAAAAGTCTATTTGTAACCGGCGAGAAGTTAGAAATGGATCGAAGATATTTGAGGCAATAAGCGCCGTGACAATCTCCATACAAATACTTTGGCTTTTTATTTTGGCCATACCCATTGCCTGCATTGCATGGACAGTGACCCACGAAGAAGTTTTTCGTGAATTCAAAGACTATTGTGTTAATCGAAGTGTGCGAGGTAAAACCATATTGGAAAGAAAATTCTTTTATCTCTTTA
>JBGTEP010000160.1:0-62593 GCA_041747735.1 Chryseolinea sp. | reverse complement strand
TGTAGTACTCATTTTTTTTGAAGCTCATAATTTTTTGGATTTAGATGAGCATCAAAATTGGATAATCACTATCTTGAACGACAGCAACGCAACGTGGGGGTGGGCAAACTACCGAAGGTTTAGTTCAACAACATGTAAATGCAATAGCGGCGACGGTTTGAAAGTGTGAAGGTGTTTGTATATTTTTAAGGATGCCCGACGTTTGTAGCAATAAAGACTGGCCGCTACTACATTTACATAAGCGTTGTGCAACATTTACGACTTATCATCAAAATTCAGCAACTGAAAATAGTAATCGTTAAAAAATCATCATAAAATTGGAAAATGAAAATTTGGAATGAAATTAAAACTACTCGGAATAATCGGACTTACACTTCTTACGGCAAATCAAATAATGATTTCTAGAGGAGAGGAATTTATACAAGCTCAACCAATTGATTTTGCACATTGGATATTATTTTTCGGAGCCATATTCACAATATCATTTAGTTTCATTTTCCCAAAAAGTATTTTTAATACCACCGCGACCATTTTGACCATCCTTGGAATTATAGCACATATTGGAATGGCTACAATCGATTTCGTAATATGGAGTTATGGAAACAATTTTGATGAAATGAACAATTTAATATTTCAATTAAAAAACAGACCATCAATTTGGATGCCATTTATGACAGTTGGTCCTTCTTTGCTTTTTGTCGGACTTTCGATTCAAGCGTGGAAATTCATCCGAACAAATCCAATAAGTTCAATTATGACAATTATAGGGTCTATAATGATAGGTCTATCTTCATTTTTAGCCAATGACAGACTTTTTATTGTCGTGGCTTTTATAATTTTCACGGCTGGTTTAATCTTATTGGCTTTTAAAAATGATAAAAGCGGATTCGAAACAAATTTGACAGAAAATGGATTTAAAATTTTGGACAGAAAATAAAGACGTTGCACAACAATGTATGCAAGATTGCTGGGCGCAGTTAAAGTTTGTAGTTTTATTTTTTAAAAAACGTTTGGTTTCGTGGGACAGTTTAGCGTTTCAAAGACCAGCAACCTCGCATACATAAACGGCGGCAATGTGGCGAAAAAAATGAGAAACTAATGGAGAAGAACTACTTAAAAAGATTTCCCCAGTGGACGACTGAACAGCTATACAACTTGGGCTTTAAAAAATAAATCGCTCTGAGCTCATGAGAAATGTGATGAACTACCATTCGTATCTTAAAATGTTCCTCAACTCTGTAAAAAGAATTTCAAGTAAAATGTTTTAATTATTATTAAATGGCTAATCAAAACAAAATTTCAAGCATAGTATTTTCTGTCTATATTCTGCTTGCTTTCTATGTTTTTGGTGGAGGTGTAGTAAATTCGTTGGTTGCTTACAGGACATGGCGTGCAGTAGGAGCAAATGAATTTCCTGAATTTCATCATATTGATAGTGTGCTAATTATTCCGCTATTTGTTGTTTTCTTTTTCTTATCCTTCATTCCACAGATTTTATTGTTTTGGTTTCGACCGATGGTTATACCCAAGTGGTTAGTTTGGTTGGGCTTGTTTTTTAATTTTATAACCCTTGTTTCAACTATAACTATTCAAATCCCCATTCAAGTTGAGCTTGATAAAATATTTTCCTTAGAATTAATTGAACGCCTTATATCAACAGACATGGCTTATAGAAGAATCCCTATGTTACTATTAGCAGTCGTAAATTTTATAATGTTATATAAAGTAGTACGTTGACTAACGATGGCCAAAAACAAGGCTACGAATGAAGTGAGGAGAGGACCCTACTACTGCCAACAACTAAGCACAGCAGGTAATAAGATATTGGCGTTCAACGGTATTACTTCTTTCAGCCTTTTTGCTATCTTTCAGCTGACGGAATACTAATGCCCACACAACGCCAATACCCAAACCGTTAGCGGTAGTGGTTGAACAACACTCCAAAGCATCAATGACAAAATAGCCCACCTTATATTCGACTACAACAAAAGTAAATTTGACTACAAACGTTTTTCTGTTCTTGCGGACTTTTGCAGTGCAACTCCGCAAAATTAAAAGATTGAAAAATGAAAGTTACAATTACTGGTTCTCTCGGACACATTGGTAAGCCATTGACAGAAGCGTTAGTTAAAAAAGGCCATTCGGTTACAGTCATAAGCAGTAATTCTGAAAAACAGAAGGCGATTGAATCCATAGGAGCAATTTCGGCTATTGGTTCGTTGGCAGATGTTGATTTCATTACTTCAGCTTTCGCAAATGCAGAGGTAGTGCATTGTATGGTACCTCCAGCCAATTACTTTGACCATAGCCTTAATTTGCTTGGTTATTATCAAAAACTTGGTAATAACTATGTGCAAGCCATTAAACAGACTGGTGTAAAAAGAGTGACCAACCTAAGTTCAATTGGTGCGCATCTGAGTAAAGGGAATGGAATTCTTCTTGGTACTCATCACGTAGAGAATTTATTAAACAAATTATCATCTGATGTTTCAATCACTCATATTAGACCAACTGAGTTTTTTTACAATCTATTGCCACAAGTTTACTCTGCAAAAAAAAACGGATTTATTGCCTCCAACATTGGCAATGAAGTTGTAAATTCTTGGGTGTCACCAATTGACATTGCGAGTGCGATTGAAGAAGAGATTACAACTCCATTTTCGGGACGGAAAGTGCGATATGTGGCAAGTGAAGAGCTTACTTATAATGAATTAGCCAGTATTTTAGGTAAGGCAATAGGAAACCCAGCGTTGAAATGGTTAGCCATCACTGATGAACAAATGAAAAATGGATTGATTGCAGCTGGTATGAAACCAGAAATTGGTGTGGGCCTAACAGAAATGTGTGCTGCAATAAATAGTGGGTTGTTATACGAAGACTACAACGTGAACAAACCAGCTAATTTTGGAAAAGTAAAGGCCATTAACTTTGCTGACGATTTTGCATCGGCTTTTAAGAAATTATAGTTGTAATTATACCGGAGTTAAAAATATTAGTTCGAAAATTTTGACAGCACACACTTTAGATAAATTTCTCATGAACACTACACCTTTAGTTGACCCGGAACTTGCGAAGGCGCTTGATGGCATTCGCGCTATAACTCCAAGATTGGAAACGGAACCTATATCACGCAACACTTTTGCAAAGTTTCAGTTGTCCGCGCCAGTTGCCCCTGGAGTAATTACGGAGGAAATACTAATTGAACAAAACTAATCGTGAAGAAACAGGGCTATTAACGAAACAAAATTAATTTAAATCCCTTGACATTAATTAATTTGAACTATGAAACCCTATAAATTCAAGACGATTGGCGAATACCATCGATTTAGAGGTTTGCCGAAGCCTGAACATCCTTTCGTTAGCGTTATCAATTTTGAATCCATAACTCATATCAGAGATGACGAACCAAAAAGCATCGTACAAGATTTCTATGCTATTGCATTGAAAAAGAATACTAATTGTAAAATGAAATATGGACAGCAGGAATATGATTTTGATGAAGGGACAATGTTTTTTATTTCGCCCGGTCAGGTATATTCTATAGAAGCTGATTCAGCATTAACACACATGGGATGGTTACTACTGATCCACCCCGATTTTTTTTGGAATACTTCCCTAGTAAGGACAATAAAACAATATGAATATTTTAGTTATTCCGTAAATGAAGCCCTATATCTATCAGAAAAAGAAGAAACAATCATTACATCAGTTTTAAGGAATATTGAGCTAGAGTACCATTCAAATATTGACAGATTTAGCCAGCCAGTTATCCTTGCACAATTTGAGTTACTCCTTAATTATGCTGATAGATTTTATCATCGTCAATTCATAACGAGAAAAATTACAAACCATAAAATATTAACACGTTTAGAAGAATTACTGAAAGAGTATTTCGATAGTGACAATTTAATAGAAAAGGGTTTACCAACCGTTCACGACATTGCACAATCACTAAACGTATCGCCAAACTATTTAAGTAGTTTATTAAAGGTATTAACCGGACAAAGCACCCAGCAACATATACACGAGAAATTAATAGCCAAGGCCAAGGAAAAACTATCGGCGACCAATTTATCAGTAAGTGAAATTGCTTACGAATTGGGTTTTGAACATTCGCAATCGTTTAGCAAATTATTTAAGACAAAAACCAACCTTTCTCCATTACAGTTTAGACAATCGTTTAATTGACCAATAAGCCACTACCGCTAGCAATGAACTGTATAAAAAAAGGTTCATTGTAAATTTTACGTTTAGTCACGTCACGGCCTAAAGTAAAACATTATGCATAATAGCCCACCGAGAGTTGGCAAATTTGCTTGCCGGACGATCAAAGGCAAGGCCCAGCAAATACTAGAGCAAACCCTTTCTTGGCTCACAGAAATCAAATAACTTAGTGGACTGTGTAATAACTATCTTCGAAGGAAGAAAATGACCGATCACCATGTTGAGAAATAACATAGGAACCACGATAGCTTACTTTAAAAATAATAAGCAATTTATGTTAATCAACCTGATAGGACTTACCACAGGATTGGCAGTATGTTATTTTTCATTTCTTTATGTCAACTTTGAATTAAGCTATGATTCATTCCACAAAAATTCAGAGAATATTTACCGACTCGTAACGGATGTCAAAACATCAAATGGCGTTGATCATCGAGGCTCATCGGCACCCATTGGACCAGCAGTTAAAGAAACATTTCAGGAAGTCAATGCAGTCACAAGAATTTTTCTGGACTACCTGATAATACAGAATGATCAAGGTGTACAGAATGAAGAGAAGGTTGCTTACGCTGACTCCTCACTATTTTCAGTGTTTACCTTTCCACTTACACAGGGAAGCCCGCGAAATTTTCTGAATATTCCTTATCAAGTTGTGTTGTCTGAATCCTGTGCGAGGAAATATTTCGGTGAAGGCAATCCGGTCGGAAAAACTTTATTAATCAATGGACGTGACCGCTTTGCTGTAACAGGTGTGATGAAAGATATACCGCTAAACTCCCACATCCGAATTGATATGCTAGTTTCACTTTCAACCCTATTGAAAGCCTGGAACCCCTCAATGGAACAAAATTGGAAAGGTCTCCGTGCCAATACCTATATGGTGATTCGTCCAGACGCTGATCCAACTGATTTAAATCCAAAGATCAATCGGCTGTTGAAATCAAAGATGGATCAAAATGAAACTGAATATATAACTTCCCTTGAACCCTTACGCAGCATTTATCTTCATGGCAAGCCGCGAGGTTCCAGATCCGGAAGTGCTGTAACTGGAAATACTACTAATCTTCACGTTTGTTCAGTTGTTGCAGCCTTGATTCTTTTTATTGCAAGTTTGAATTTTATAAATCTTTCAACAGCGTTTTCCATGAAGCGCGCAAAAGAAATTGGGGTTAGAAAGTTGATGGGAGCCTCACGGACAGGACTCACATTCCAGTTCCTCACGGATGCACTAATATTAGGTGTGTTGGCATTTATGCTTTCCTTGGGATTAATTATACTGATAACGCCAATATTTAATCAGATTTCAGGAAAGAATATAAGCTCGGGACTATTCGAACACATTCAATATCTTGGACTCCTACTGTTAATTTCAATTATTACCTGCGTCCTTTCGGGACTTTACCCGGCATTTTTTCTTTCGGGTTTCCGACCAGCAGAAAGCCTTAAAGGGCGTTTTACTTCCAGCATCAAAGGAATCAGGCTCAGAAAGATATTGGTAACAAGCCAGTTTCTAATTTCTTTCGTCCTTATAGTAGCTACTTTTGTCTTGTACAAGCAATTGCAGTTTATGCAAGATCAGCAGCTTGGATTTAAGAAGGACCATATGTTGGCAATTGATTTTCAGTTTGACCCTAAAGCAGGTAGTGAATTTACAAAAAGAGAATTGATGAGTATTCCGGGAGTTTCACTAGTAAGCGTTTCGTCTAGCTTGCCCGGTAGGGCGAATCATAAACTGGAAACAACATTTAAGAGTGTACACGGCAGCGAAGAAGAGTTGTCAAATTTCGATGCTTATTTTGTTGATTATAACTTCATGGATCAGTATGGAATCGAGATCATAGCAGGTAGATCTTTTTCGAATGAGATCAGTTCCGATTCTACCGCTGCCATGATCATTAATGAAGCTGCCGTAAGAACACTTGGATATCATGATCCTGAATATATTATCGGAAAAATGTATTCGCAATGGGGAAGGGAAGGTGCCATCATCGGGGTTGTTAAGGATTTCCATTTTCAATCCTTTCGTGAGGAGGTACAGCCACTTACTTTTCAAACGGGCAAAATTTCTGGAATTTCAACTTTCATGACATTAACTATTCCCCAAACTGACATTCCATCGACTATTTCTAGGATCGAAAAAAAGTGGAAATCCATTGTAACGGAGATGCCGTTAGTTTATTTTTTTACTGACGAAGATTACAATTCACAATATGATTCAGAGAGACGATTTGGCAAACTTTTTATTTGTTTAGTAACAATCGCTATTATTATTTCCTGCCTTGGTCTTTTTGGATTATCCGTTGTCACCACCTTACAGCGAACAAAGGAAATAGGTATACGTAAAGTTTTAGGATCATCCGTGATTAATATTTTGACACTCTTAACGAAGGACTACCTTGTACTAATAGCGATCGCTGCTTTTGTTGGTGTCCCCTTGTCATGGTATCTAATGGACAAGTGGTTGCAGGAATTTGCCTATAGAGTAGACATGAATCTTTGGATTTTCCTTTTCTCAGGCACTATGCTTACACTTATTGCATTTGCGACAATTTGCCTCCAAACGATTAAAGCTGCTTATGCAGACCCAGTAAAAAGTTTGAAAACGGATTGAGAACTAAGGAGAGCCCCGATGTCACCTGGGTAGAGCCTGTACTTGTGTGTAATATTAATTTTACCGAGATTACAGTGGAATGCATCGTAAGGCATCCGTTGTTTCAGTGATTGCGAGTTGATAAGAATCTACGGAGGTCAAATTGAAAAACAAGACCAGGACCAAATCAGAATGAATCGTTAAAACCTAGATGCCCAGAACAGTGATGTAGTCTTGAGCCCGTTAAGGTAGTTTAAAGTAGCAGATAAAATGAAACCTAAATCGCGTGGCTTCCGGCAAAAAAGAAACATCAGCATTGCGTTTATTTTAATAGGAATACGCAATGCTTGTATTAGATTGTTGTAGGGCATTTAATTATGACACAGAATCAAAACGAAATAGAGAAAATCACACAGAGAAGTTTGACAGATGAGACTTCTCAAGTAAATGATTTCATTAGAGACCTCAACGCTGCTGGGGCGAATCCAGGAACGACAATGAGCATCTTGGCCAAAAAGTTGGGGCTTAATTTATTGCAGAGCAAAGAACTCGTTTTTGCTTCCCCTTCGTGGAGACATTTAGACTCAGGAGAAAATCAATTCACTGAAGAGTTCTTAAAGTAGTAGCCAATAACGCTGACGACGTCAATATAGTTGACGGAAAGATTTTTTCTATCAAGATTGACCCCGACAAGGATTCAGCCGAGAAGGGGGAATAAAACGCCCTACAACAACATGTATAATCAATGGGCCTGCATGCTGCAATTCGTTTTAGCATACTTTTACTAATTTGCATTTTCAACGGCGGACGGTGGCTGCAAGTCGGGCTTGGCATTCCTTCGTCATTTACCAAGCCCTCCTAATCAGGCCACTGCTTATACATAGACGCTGTGCGGACAGAGTAGTGGCTACCCTTTATTAGCACATTTGCTTGCCACACATTCCATCCCGACACCAGGCAAAACGGCCAATTTCCCCAAACGAATCTCGTAACTCATATAAGTCACTTGTTCTAAAAGTTAAATGCTCAAGAGACTGTAACCATTTGACCGCTGGCCAGTAGGCAATAATATATATTCAAACTTAGCTGCTCTATTACTTAACCTCAAACACTGTATCTTCAAATGAGAAAACAAGGTTCGCTACTCATTTTTTTATTCTTTATTTCTTTCGCTACCTACAGTCAAATGCCCCTAAACGATTTCGATCAATTTGTTCGAACCGTTTTAAACGATTGGAAGATTCCAGGGCTTGCGGTCGGTATAGTCAAAGGGGACAGTATCTTCTCAAGTAAAGGTTACGGATACCGAAACCTAGAGGCAAAGCTGCCAGTAACAAGCAAAACAATATTTCCGATTGCTTCGATTTCAAAGACATTTACTGGAATAGACCTATGCCTATTGGAAGAAGAAGGAAAACTAAATCTTCAGCAACCGGTGAAAGAATACGTTCCTCAGTTTACGCTCTACAATGATTTATTAACTAGTGAAACTACACTCATTGATTTACTGTCTCACCGCACAGGCATACCCAGTCATGACGCAATGTGGTGGGGGACGGATAAAACAAGAGAACAACTATTTAATGGGTTAAGGTACCTGCAACCAAACAAAGGGCTGAGAGAGGAATGGCAATACAGTAATCTAAGCTACATGTCTGCAGGCTATATTCTTCAACTGGTAAGTGGCGACAATTGGGAAAGCTATACCCAAAAAAAAATACTTCAGCCACTCGGAATGTCAGCCACTCATTTTTCTGTGAAAGAAATTGAAGAGTCTTCCCACTTTTCTTATCCCTATGTCTATCACAATGGAAAGATAAAAAGAAAAGCATTTCGTAACCTTGATGCTATGGGTCCGTGTGGTAGCATTAACTCTTCGCTGGAAGACATGCTGAAGTATCTGCAAATGCTTGTGAATAAAGGAACTTATAAGGGCCGGATCATAGTCCCGGAGAAAGTGCTTTTAAAAGCGCAACGTCCTGTGGTTATCATGCCTTACACAAATCCCAATGGTATTGCATTAGCCTATGGCCTTGGTTTTCAACAAGAAAGCTTTGATAAATACATGCTCCTTGAGCATCGGGGACAGATAGACGGGTTTACTTCTGTTTTAACGCTTGTTCCGGAAATGAAAATTGGCATTATACTTATTGCTAACACCGAAGTGACACAACCAACCGGAATTGTAAGAGACAGATTACTTCAAGCTTTACTCGGACTTCCACTGACCGAAGTACACATCAAAGCAGCAAAAGATTGGCTCTCTTACACAGAAGGCCAACAACGAGAGGCAACCACTAAAGTACAAAAGATCTTAGACAGAGATGATCGGATAAAGGGAACCCATCCATCACACTCCTTAGAAGCTTATTGTGGTACGTACTCACACCGTGCTTATGGAAGCATACGTGTAGAAAAGGATGTGGAGGGGTTAAAGATTAGCCGCAATGACCACCACTCTAAATTATCGCATTATCACTACGATTATTTTTTAACTCATGAACTCTTTCCTTTTTATAGAACTACCCTTGAATTTAGAACTAATGGGGATGGTGATATTGACCAACTCGTCATTCAAATGGAAAATAAAGTAGAATCAACTCTATTTACTAAAACAAAATGAGGAAGACGTATTTCTGAATTTCATTCCTGAACGCACCTTATGCAGCGCCTAATATGATGTTTCAGAAATAGCGGTTTGTATGCAAGATCTCATTGCCATTCGTCAAGGGGACCAGAACATTACCTGATAATAAAATTACTCAATCACGGGTATGACTTTTTTATTTCTGACTCGTTGGCTGTGACAATTCATACGACAATTTGGCGACTTATTCTATGCATTGTATTGAGTCGGGGAGCAACCCCAGTTTAGACTTCACGTCAACTTAAGGATACGGCTTCGAAAAACCCCACCAATGCCAAACCACACTTCCCGACACACAACCTAAGCTTTGGCACCCTTGTGTTTAAGAGTAGTGCAAATGCCGCACAGAGCATAACAAGCGGGCACAATGCATTGGCACATTTACTTGCCGCTCAAGATCCATCCTAGATCCAAAGCAAGTAAAAGAGCCAACCTTCCCCACCCGCGACAAGAACGAAATAGAAACAGACGGCCCGACGACTCGTCAGACAATTCTAACGAATAAGAAATTCAATTTATGGTGCTCAATACTCATTGACATAGTTTTATAGCCAAGCTTATTGTAGTTCTGCAAGTAATTTGCTTATTTGCTTCTGTAAACAGAATGAAATGGGAAAGGAATTCTTAAATGATTTCGAGGAATTGATTTTAACTCTTGTTGCTGCTCTTCGAGAAAATGCCTATGGCGCTGCTATTACCATCGAAATAGAGCAGTGGCTGGGCAGAAAAGCAACACTGAGTGCTGTGCATGTAATACTGTACCGGTTGGAAGATAAGGGCTACATAAAATCGATAGTTGGCGGTGCAACCAATGAACGTGGTGGGAGGCGGAAGAGAATTTATTCCATTACGAATGCAGGTCTGGCCGTACTACGTACCATGAAAGAAACGAGAACGGAAATTTGGAAGTTGGTGCCACAATTAAAAATGGTCAACAGCTAAATGAAATCACTTCCGTCATGGGCAGAGAGATTACTTCGGGCAATTTGTCCTGATGAGTTCTATGAACAGATTGAGGGAGACCTCATCGAAATATATAACTATGAAGTGAGGACTACGGGGAAGCGAAAAGCTAAGCTACGATTTATCCTGGCATGTTTTCGGTTTTTCAGGCCAGGGATTATTCTAAGAAACAAAATCGACATAGAACAAAACTACTTTCTTATGTACAAAAACTATTTCGTAACGGGCATGCGACACATCCGCAAAAGCAAAGTGAATTTTGCTTTTAAGTTGGGTGGATTGTCATTAGCGATTTTCAGTTTCCTTTCAATCGCGATGTATGTGTCATATCAAACATCGTATGATACACACCACACCGACCATCAAAATGTCTACCGAGTAAACTCTCTACGCAAAAAAGCCGATCAGGTGGAAAAATATGCCATTGTGCCACACGCCATTGGCCCTATGCTGAAACAAAATATTCCGGAAATAGAAGCGATTGCCAGAATAAAGTATGCACATGGTTCTTATCTCCGGTACGAAGATAAAAGCGTTTCCTCTGGAGGTTTCTTGATAGAGGCTGACAGCACCTTATTCGATTTATTAAAGTTCGATTTTATCGAAGGTTCATCCAATGCATTGAAAAATCCGAATGGCATTGTGCTCACCAGAAAAATTTCCGAAAATCTTTTCGGAGCAGCTAGCGCATTAGGTAGGCTGATCACAATTAACAATAGGGACGATGTTTACCAGGTAACAGCTGTGATCGAAAACCCTAGCCATACGTCCATTGGTATTGAAGCAGTCATACTTGACAAAACCGAATCAACGCTCAATAGTATTGTATCACCCGAAGAATTCTTTGCCCAGTCATCAACCCTTTTTGTTCGACTGAAAAAACCTGTAACGGAACAACTTAGTTCAAAAATAGAGTCATTGCTGAACAGGCATATCAAAAAGTCAGAACGGCAGGAAGTGGGATTCGATCTCTTCTTTCAACCTATTTCAAACATTTATCTTGACCCTGAATATCAGGGTGAAATGGGTAGCAAGGGTAGCGCGACTTACGTTTATGCCTTTTCGGTTCTCGGGGTTTTGTTGCTGATGATGGCTGCCATTAACTATGTTAACCTTTCCATTGCGGATTTCACCAGCCGTGCACGCGAAACTGGCGTTCGCAAAGTGCTGGGTGCACGAAAATATCAATTGGTATCACAGGTATCGCTTGAAACGTTATTGTTCAGTCTCTTCGCATTGACACTAGGGGTGGGTGCACTTTACCTACTGTTTCCTAAAGTTACGCAGTTACTGGATGGCGACCTGCGCTTTGAAATGCTGTTAAATCCCAGAGTGACGATACTTGCGGGGTCAGGTTTGGTTGTTTTGCTTTTCTTTTCAACCTACTTCCCGGCAAAAATGTCTACCACTTCGGGAGTGATTCAAAACCTAAAATCCAGAAGCACCGGATACAACTCTTCATTAAGCAAGATTTTGTTGTTTGTCCAATTCGGCATATCAGCGATCTGTATAAGTTGTGCTGTAATGGTTGGCAATCAAATCAGTTTTATTCACAATAAAGACCTTGGGTTTAATAAGGAAAACCTGCTGATGCTAAATATGCCGCGGGGATTCACCGTAAATAATATGACGACATTTAAACATGAACTTAAACAGGTTGCGGGAGTCACTCAGGTTTCAAACAGCTCGTTTTTTATAAGTGGTGGGTATGGGACTGATTGGTACTTTGTTGAACAGGAAAGTAAGCCGGAGATGAAGCAGGTTGAATTGTATGAAGTATTCTCTGATGATGAACTCTTCTCAACACTTGAGATAAAGATTTTGCAAGGCAGGGGTTTTGATGCTGAAATTCCTTCGGACAGTGGTGCCGCATTTATTGTGAATGAATCGGCTGTGAGAGAACTGGGTTGGAAAGAGCCGTTGGGCAAACGCATCTACACGCATCCCGAAGAGAAGGGCAAGTGGGACGGAACGGTGGTGGGCGTTGTTTCAGATATCAACATCAGTCCGTTGTATGATAAAGTGAAACCACTTGTGATGCGTTTGCCATGGACGAACGAATACCCTGATGGTTTTATTTACGTTCGCTACACTGGTGACGCAAAACCCGTCATACAATCAGTAGAAGAAAAATATAAAACGATTATGCCTGGCTACCCGCTTAACTGGTTTCATGTGGCCGAGCTGTACAACAGAGGCCACGAGAAAGAAAACAAAGCGTATGCTTCACTTCAATTTGGTACACTTGTTATAGTTTTGATTTCAGTACTTGGAATTTTCTCGATGGCCATGTACATGTCCGTGAAACGAATGAAAGAATTTGGCATACGCAAGGTACTAGGTGCATCGGTGACCCAGATTTCCATGTTGCATATTAACTATTTCATTCGTCTTGTATTGATTGCCTGTGCCGTAGCGTTACCCGTTGCATTTATGCTTATCGAGGAATGGCTAAGTACTTTCGCTTACCGGGTTGAGTTAAATTACCTGCCGTTTCTACTGGTGGTATTGACTTCCGTGATGGTAGTTATGCTTTCAGTCAGC
This sequence comes from Chryseolinea sp., assembly GCA_041747735.1. Classification (GTDB taxonomy): domain Bacteria; phylum Bacteroidota; class Bacteroidia; order Cytophagales; family Cyclobacteriaceae; genus Chryseolinea. The sequence continues at coordinate 49,625 of JBGTEP010000160.1, read as the reverse complement.
TACTCCGCTTGGAAATCAGGCCGAATGAACCCAGTCGATGTAATAAAAATTGATTGAAATGAAAATCAACTATTATAAAATGCGCGGAGTGGTCAAAGGAATGAAAATCCTCTTAATGCTATTCCTATGTCTCCAGCCTCCTTTTCTCTTTAGCCAAACAAACCCAGGAGCTTTTTTAGCAAGAAAATCTGCAATTGAAGACGTCATGATATTGAGGACATCTTTGTATGAAATTCACCCTAGTATTTTTCGATATACGTCTAAAAAAGAGTTCGATCAAGAATTTAATAACATTGTTAATTCCATAAATGATAGCGTGACGTTATATCAATTTACAAACTTGATAACGCCCATTGTTTCCATGGTTCGATGCGGACATACTTATGCCGTGATACCTTATATAAATTCAAGTACCAAGGCCATTCCCTTCGATATTAAGATCATCAACAATAAAATATATTTGATCGAAAATCTAAGTAATAAACAAGTGCCAAAACCTGGGTCTGAACTCGTAAAGATCAATGGTGTATCAAGTCATGAATTGCTTGATGTTTTAAGAAACAAAGAGGTGGCTGATGGTTATGTAACAACGACCAAGGATAGAAAGATAGAAAGGTTCTTTAAATGGTATTATGCGATTTATATTGGACAGCCTGACACTTTCAAGATTCATTTTAACAACTATTCAAACAATGTATTTGACAGCGTGAGCTTGGATGCCATGACTGATAGTCAGATTGAAGCAAACAGGGGCGTGATTAAGCAAATAAAACCCATTGATTTTAGAATTGATGCCGATCATAGAATAGCAGTTTTACGAGTGAACTCTTTCATGGCGAACCAGATCAAGAAAAGGCATAAACAGAACCTAAAAAAGATTATCAGCGATGCTTTTAAAGACATAAGAATCAAAGGAATCGATAATTTAATAATTGACTTGCGGGATAATACAGGAGGCATGGCATTCGTGCCACCTTTTCTGTATACATATCTGGGGACCAAGGATTTTAAGTTCAAAGAACAACTTGTATTCAAGCATGGATATAGATTTAATCATGAGGAACACCTTAATCGACCTAGATTTAGTGACTGGTTTAATAGAAAACTGATGCGTAAGGTTAATGATACAACCTACGCTTGGACGTTACATAACAACACAAGGAAAATCTACCGAATCCAAAAGAATGCCTTCAAAGGTCAAGTTTATGTAATTATTAACGGAATGACAGCATCAGGCGCGGCTGAGTTTGCTACTATGGTAAATTACAACCAAAGGGGTTTTTTGGTTGGTGAAGAATCTGGCGGAGATTATAATGGAATTAATGGCTATGACCGGACTTACTTACGGCTTCCAAATTCTAAAATTGGCGTCTTAATAGCTGGCTATAGGAGTATTATGCCTTGGGATGAAAGAAAGCTTTTCGGTCATGGTGTTCCCGTAGATTATGCAGTACATCCTGACATAAATGATCTAATTGAGGGCCGAGATACTGAGTTAGAATATGCGTATAAACTAATTCAGCGTTAGGCCGTGGAGAACACACAGTACCAAAGCCGCCAAGCCGACACACTACCAAAGCTCTGTCATCCGTACAAACGCGGGTCTCGCCACCTTGCGTGCCATGAAAAAAACGAGGACTGAAATCTGGAAGTTGGTCCCACAATTGAAAACTATAACTAACTAAGTGAAATCACTTCCAACATGGGCAAAGAAATTACTTAAAGCTATTTGCCCTAGAGAACTATATGAGCAGATCGAAGGCGATTTAATAGAGATATACAACCACGACCTAAAAACTGAAGGCGAGCAAAAGGCCAAGCTAAACCTTACGCTTACGGCTCTAAGGTTTTTCAGGCTAGAAATTCTCTTAAGAAATAGGCTTTATATCAAACCAAAACAGGTAGGCATGATCAGTCACAACTTTACAATGTTTCTCCGTACTTCAAGAAAACGCGGAAGCTACTCGCTCATCACTATTTTCGGTCTTGCCATTGGAATGACTGCATTCACGCTTATTGGTTTATACGTGTGGCACGAGCAGAGTTATGATCAATTCCACGTTAATAAAGACCAAATATTCAGGATTCAGGAGGACGACTTCGTACACGGCGCCTTAGAAGAACAGTACGTCGGATGCGGAGCAGCGGTTGGCAAGGACATCAAAGACAACTTCCCCGAGGTTCATCGCTTTGTCCGGCTTCGCAGGAATCAGGTGATGCTGTCAAATGGAAGTGTTATGTTCAAAGAAGACCGCGTGTTCTTTGCGAGTGAAGATTTTTTCAAAATGTTTTCATTCCCGTTAATAAGTGGGATTGACTCACTTGTCTTGCAAGAACCGTTTACTATGGTAGTGTCAGAGACTTTCGCTAAAAAGTACTTTGGTGAGGAAGACCCAGTTGGCAGAACTCTAAAAAACAATGGGAGTGAGGAATATACGATTACGGGCGTTTTCAAAGATGTGCCTGAGGCTACACACCTTCAGGTTGATGCTCTTTTTTCCTTCAACAGCTTGTACAGTATTTTCGGGCCGGACGGAATGGAATACCTGACAAACTGGGGTTGGGTTGGATATCCAACCTATATCGAATTGTACCCATGGGCAAACCAGCAAGAACTTGCGGCCAAGCTGCCCAAGTTCATTGAAAAGAAAATGGGCACCGAATTGAGAAAGTATGATAGAACAGTCACTTTTAATCTGCAACCATTAACCTCCATTCATTTAGATTCCAATTTCAGTAATGAGATTAGCCAGAATGGGAGCAGGCGCACCACTAATGTTTTGGTTCTTATAGCGATTCTGATTTTGATCATGGCTTGGATTAATTATATAAACATGGCTACAGCCCGGTCAATGGAACGTGCTAAAGAAGTCGGGATCAGGAAAGTGTTAGGCAGCAACAGAGGGCAACTGATTCGACAGTTTTTTTTCGAGGCATTTGGCTGCAATGCCATCGCCTTTGCTATGGCCGCAATTTTTGTCATATTGATCCTTCCGTATTTCCGGGAATTGGTCGAAAGGGAATTTGATTTTTCAGGACTAGCCAATCCAGAAATTTATCTCTTTGTAATAGTATTGTTTTTCTTTGGTGTCATCTCTTCCGGCCTTTATCCAGCCGTTGCCATTTCTGGATTCAGTCCGGCTCGAGTATTGAAGGGCAGATTCCAATCGTCAGCGATTGGAAATCGGTTGAGAAAAGGAATGGTGCTCGCCCAATTTGTTGCTTCTATCGTACTCATTATTGGCACCGGTGTTATTTATAATCAACTGCAATACATACGTAATAGTCCGTTAGGTATTGACATTGAGCAAGTATTGGTAGTCAATGGCCCAACAGTTCGCGATTCAACTTATGTTCAAAAATTCAATCAGTTTCGCAGCGGTCTTCTAAGCTATCCCGATATTCGAGAAGTTACTGCTTCCTCTGTTGTGCCTGGACGCAGTTCAAGAAATGGTAGCGGCGGGGTCCGACTAACAAACCAAAGTGAAAATGATGGTCATAGCTGTGACGTTGCGTATGTTGACGAAGAGTTCGTAAAAACCTTTGATTTAATATTAATTGGAGGCCGAACTTTCTCGCGAGAATTTAACGATGACGGAAATTCGGTATTGGTCAATGAAGCCGCGCTACGGATGTTGGGCATTATAGAACCGGAAAAGGTAGTCGGGGAGAAAATCCTTGTGTATGGAGATTCGCTAACTATTGTTGGAGTCATTAAAGACTACCATCATCAATCGCTCAAGCAAAAAGTTGAGCCGTTGATTTTTATTTGTTCTCATGGTGCTTCGACTTTCTATTCCGTAAAAATAGAAACCAACCAATCCTTCCCACAAGTTCTAAAGAGGACAGAAGTGGCATATAAAGAATCGTTTGCCGGTAATCCGTTCAGCAGTTTCTTTTTGGATGACTATTACAATCAACAATATAAATCAGACATTCAATTCAGAACAGTGTTTAGCTTATTTACGACGATCGCCATTATTATTGCCTGCTTGGGATTATTTGGACTTTCATCCTATTCCGTTATTCAGCGCACAAAAGAGATTGGAATTCGAAAACTTTTAGGCGCTTCGGCAGGGCAAATCAGTGTATTAGTGTCCCAGGAATTTATTATTATCGTTCTAATAGCCAATGCCATTTCCCTTCCCATAGCGTTTTTCCTAATGGACAATTGGCTCAATAGTTTTGCCAACAGGATCCCTTTAGGGGTTTCCAGTTTTCTTGTACCTGGAATGCTAACCATCTTGATAGCAATTGTTACAGTAGCCTCTCAATCCATTCATGCAGCAAGTGCTGACCCAGTTAAGAATCTTAGGACAGACTAGAAGTACGGACTCATAGCTGAACAAGACTGCCAAACCACACCAATCCAATGCCGGCCATATCGACACAAAACTATAACAGTCATCCGGGTGATTTGAGTAGATCGGCTGCGGAAAATGTACATTTTAGAATTGAACATTTGTATTCAACTTTCAAATGCCCGAACTTCACGGAGTTTACAACCCGAAGTTATCACCCTATCAGTTACTATTACCATTGGTATTGGCACGCGTTACCGTTTGCTTTAACAATCACGACAGCCTTAGCAAATCCAATTGATCCCTGAGAAGCTAAAGCCCTTAAGTTTTTAAATGGAAAAAATAAATAGAAGAAACATTGGAATTGACATATTGAGGGGTCTATGTATTTTGGCTGTTATTCTTTTGCACTTGAATATTCATTTCGGGTTCACAAATACTTTTTTAAAAGATGCTATTCCAAAAAAAATATTTTCCCTGTTCTTTTGGAGTGGATATTATGGAGTTGTGATTTTTTTTACTCTTTCGGGCTATTTAATCACATGTTCGATTTTAAAGAGATGGGATGCTGTGTATAAGATTGAATTGAAAACGTTTTATTGGTTCCGTTTTGCAAGGATCATTCCATTACTTCTCACCTTATTAATATTACTATCAGTTTTACATCTGAATAATGTGCAAGGTTTTGTTATCGACTCAAAACAAACATCACTTACCCACGCCTTTTTTTCAGCAGTTACATTTCATATTAATTTACTGCAAATTCAAGTAGGGTATTTACCAGCGAATTGGGATATTCTTTGGTCAATTTCAATTGAAGAATCTTTTTATCTCATATTCCCCTTGGTGTGTTTACTTCTAAAAAGAGAATGGCATTTTTCTTTCGTACTAATTCTATTTTTGATTGTTTCACCTTGGTTCAGAACCAACCTATATCCAGGGAACGAACTGGGGGACAGAAATCATTTTGCCTATTTCGATTCTTTAGCGTTGGGTTGCATGTCAGCAATTATCGCCACTCGCCTCAATTTTCCGAAATGGCTCAATCAGACATTTTTTTTGGTCGGTTGTTCAATGGTAATTCTGATAGTTTACTTTCGGAGCTTTGTGTTTCAGTCAGGACTTGTAGGTATAGGTCTTAACATCACAATACTTTCATTTGGCATTGGCCTAATACTCTTGTGGCTTCACGCACATCATGCCTCTGGAAGTGAAAAGGATCGTTGGATTTTTAAATGGCTAAAACAAATGGGTATTTATAGTTATGAGATCTATCTTACTCACATGTTCGTAGTTCTTTTGGGAGTAGAAATATTTAAACACTTTGAACTTGGCCCCAATTATTTAATACCATTTTCTCTTTTTATTATCTTGATTTCGTATCTATTTGGCAACGTAGTATTTAATTATTTTTCTGAACCAATAAACACCTGGTTGCGGAAAAGGTGGACTCAAAATTAGGCTATTAATGTAAAAAAGATCAGTGTCAATCATAAAAAAGAAAAACTGATAGCCTATGAAACAGGTCAGCTAATCCTAACAGAAGGAAATTCATAAGCGCCGTTGTTGGTAATTAATGCACTACGTCGCTTGCTTTTTGATAGCGTTCAAACTCCTGCTGGATTCGTTGGATTTCTTGCTCTGTATCATCGGATTGATGTCGTTTGATGTGGGCAATCCTTTCTTTAGTTACCGCTTCAAAATCTTTTAGGTTGCCAGTAGATTTATAGAGGTCAGCTTTCACTGTCAGCATCCATTCTTCCATCCTCTCATCTGTCACCAACGCAACAGCTTTTTTTATCAGCAAAATCACCGTGTCTTGCGCGGTATTATTCAGACCGTTGATGTTGAAAGCCATAAATTCAGCCGCTCTTGCATAATCTTCACCTGTAGCCGTATTGCTACTCATAAGTTTCCGGATTTGAGTGATCAAGAGGCTTGTGGTTTCTGTGTTAGCTTGAAAACGTACCGAAGTGTAATTCCAGCTGAAGACGAACACAGCGTCATTGTTGGCAATATCGATATCAATGGTAAATGCTTCGTAATGTCTCCCTGCCTTTTCCGGTTTTCGTTTAATGCGCATTACTTCTTTGTCTTCTTCGTAAGGTTTGTTCTGTTCAAAGACGAGGGTGTCGGTGGTAAGAATTATTTTCCACTCCTCAGGGTCTGGAATTGTTACCAGGTGATAAGTACCTTTTTTTATTTGGGTACCGTCTACAAAAATGTCTCTGTCAAACGAAATTCTATTGTGAAATCCCCCACCTGTCTTCCATGGCTTACCATACGGCACTAACCCTCCAAAAATGGGTCGTCCCCGTTGCATAGGACGTTCATAGTCTACGCGAAAATTGGTAAAGCCAACTTTCTGATGAATAGTTGAAGCATAGCTGAGATCTGGATATTCGATCTGAGCGGATGCAAAGCAATAGATAAGGAGTAAAGTGAGCGTAGAAAAGATTTTCGTTAATAACATATGAGCTTGCGATGGCTTTCCCCAAACCTAATCAAAACATAACAGTCGTTTTGTTAGAAGAATGTTAAACGATAAAATCATAGGTTTGACACTTACAACTGCCAAGACGTTCTTGTTCCATGACTGCTTTCACTCCCCATTTTATGTCGGACGCACAAGATTTTGCCCTCATAACTTAATAAATAACTCAACCTTTCGTCCGATGCCGAACGCATCTATCCATTATCGGTCTGTCGATTTGTTAATAATCGGCTAAATTACTCTTAAATCTGCATCCGCTACTTTGGACTAATTGTTGGATAACTCGTTTCAAAAATCTGCTTATGCTCCAAAATTTCTTTGTCATCGCTGGCCGCAAAATCTGGAGAAGCAAACTCTTTGCTTCGTTAAACGTCCTGGGACTTTCATTGGGCATCGTGTCGTTCCTCGTGATCGACCTGTATGTGCGCTATGAAAAAAGCTTTGACGATTTTCGATCACCACAGGTCTATCGTGTGGCGCGGTATGGGTATGAGAATAATGAGGAGGCCGGAAAATCCGCACAGTGGGTTCCGGCCCTTGCCCCTGCACTCAAACAAGATATTCCTGAAATTGTCGATGCAGCACGCCTGGCACATACCGGTCCTTTTATGGCCGACCCTGTGATGCAGGCCGATGAAAAGAGCTTCCGTGAAAGCAGGATCTACTATGCCGACTCTTCATTCCTGGAAATGTTCTCCTATGAAATGGTGGCAGGTTCAGCGGCTACAGCACTGACATTACCCGATCAGGTTACACTTTCCGAGTCGGCGGCGAAACGATACTTTGGCAACGAAGACCCTATGGGCCAAATCCTGCAGTTTCATCGCGGCGAGCGTGGCATCAGTACGTTGAAAGTAACCGGAGTATTTAAAGATGTTCCTGCCAACTCTCACCTTCATACCGATTTTCTCATTTCCTTTAAGACCTTAAGAATCTATGGAAGCATGGATACCGACTGGGGCTGGGGCAACTTCTATACCTATGTGAAACTCGCTCCGTACACCGAAGCGGCTGCAGCGGAAGCAAAGTTCCCTGCTTTGCTCAAGAAGTACCTTACCTATCAAGCTGACGATCCCGCGAACGGATACACAGTGAAATTAACCCTTCAACCGGTGCAGGGCATTCATCTCGATTCAAAACTTTGGGGCGAGATTCAACCTAATGGCGACCTCAGAACCATTAACTTCCTGGTCATCATTTCCCTCTTCATCCTGGTGATTGCGTGGGTTAACTACATCAACTTTGCCATTGCGAAATCGGCTGAGAGCATCAAAGAAATCAGCATCCGGAAAATTTCCGGCTCCAACCTCTGGCAATTGATCGGTCAGCTGATGGCGGAGTCGGCCATGGTGAACGCATTAGCCATTCTTATTTCGGTAGTGATACTAGAGATAACGCTACCGCTATTGAAAAACATGCTTTCGCTTCCGGAAGCGTTGGTACTCGGGCAGCGGGAAGTGGGGATCATTTTGTTGTTGTTTGTTATCGGTACGTTCGCCTCCGGTCTCTACCCGGCTTATGCCATTTCTTCTCTCAAGCCGTTGGCAGCGTTAAAAGCAAAAGGTTCACGTTTGCTCAACATCTCCTTGAACCGCTCGCTGATCATCTTTCAGTTTACTGCGTCTATGATTTTGATGATTAGCACGGTGACGATCTATCGCCAGTTGGATTTCATGTTGCACCAGCATACCGGCTTCGATCTTGAGCAAACACTTATTGTGAAAGGCCCAGCCATCAAAGACAGCACGTATCATGCGAGTCAGGATTTCTTTTATCATTCCATTTCTCAGTTGCCCAGCGTATCATCCATGGCGATGGCCTCCTCTATACCCGGTGAACAAGTGCATTGGGGAAGAGGGTATAGCAGAGCCGGTGACCCCCAGAAAAGTATTGGGGCAAACATCGTAGCGGTTGACGAACACTACTTCCCGTTGTTTAAAGCCACGTTTGTTGCCGGTTCAAATTTCATTGACGGCAGCATGGCCAATCAGCATACCATTGTATTCAATGAAACAGCGGTTCGCCAACTTGGCTATGCAAATCCGGAAGACATCATCAATGAAACCATTATCTGGCACGAATCCGAGAATAATCAAGTGCTGAAGAAAGTAATCGGTGTGGTAAAAGACTTCAACCAGACTTCTTTCCGCAATGAAGTAGGCCCAATGGTCTTTGCGTTGAAGAAATATTTGTTTGCCCCGTGGGCGGGAGAATACTATGCGTTTAAAATTCCTGCGCGCCGTATTGACCAATCCATTGCCGGTATTCAACAGGTGTGGGAAAAAGTGTTCAACGGCAACCCGTTTGATTATTTTTTTCTCGATGCTTATTTCTTCAACCAGTATAAAAGCGATCAGCGCTTCGGGCGCGTGTTTGCTGTGTTCTCCGTTCTGGCCATGATCATTGCTTCGCTGGGCTTGTTTGGTGTGTCTTCTTATCTGATCCTGCTGCGCACCAAAGAAATTGGTGTGCGCAAAGTACTGGGCTCGTCTTCGGCAGGCGTGGTGCAACTGCTTACCCGCGACTTCATAGGGTGGGTGTTCATTGCCTTTGTACTTGCCTGCCCTATTGCAGCGTATCTGATGAACCAATGGCTTCAGGAGTTTGCCTTTAAAATTGCATTAAGTCCATGGATATTCATTATAGCCGGCGCCTCATGCATGGCACTAGCTCTCATTACCGTTACGTGGAAAAGCTGGCACATGGCCAACCTCAATCCAGCGGAAGCGTTAAAGAATGAATGACGTGAAGCATAACATTCTGTATCGGCTACTCGCTACTCAAAATGCAAAGACATTGCCTGAAGCACATCAGAAAACAGTTGCATTAACCAGACTTATACTTGTTAAGGATTTTCGTTCTGTTGCAAGCAGGACTAAAAAGCAAAATACACCGATCGTTGCCGGTATTTTTCAATTCGAGACAGTTTTTATGAAAAACGTACTCCTTTTTTTCTTTTTGGTACACCCTTCTTTAGTAACACAAATAAAAAATAGCCATACTTCCATATCGCTTCCAGACAGCTACTGCAATGGTATTTGATTGTTGCCTTGTAGCTTATCACGTTTCGGGAACGAATTTATGTACACTGGGATCTTGCAGAAAAAGAATGAGATTGAGAGGTTTGAATTATTACAAATAAATAATGTTCCTGTCGAAGAGATCATGAAAAAAATAATTCCATATATACAAAGGGATGGGTTTAACGATAACACGGGGTATTTTTACCGTCCCGAAAAAGGGAATAAAGAGATGGACATATGAAATTTCGGTACTCAGACAAAACGTTGATTTAACCCGTTACTTCTTTTTAAGAGACTTAGGAATTAAACTGAATCAATAATTGATGAAAATACTGATACTATCATTATTGCTACTTACATCTGGGTCAGTAGTAAATAGTCAAGACAAAATTGGAAATGGAAACAAAATATTATTCGCATATGAAGAAATTCGTGAAGATTATTTGATCTTCAGAAAAACTTTAGAAACAACTTATCCAAGCCTATACCGATTTACGGACAGTTTAAATATTACCAAGTATTTAGACGATCAATTTAAATCATTCGATCGGTCAATGACAGAGCTTGAATTTTACAAAATTATTGTACTCGCCTGCGCCAGGATTAATGACGAGCATATCATACCTACCCCGTCGAAAACCTACTATCAATCTTTGCGGAATTCGAATCACTATTTTCCGTTTTCTTTAAAAATTATTGACAGAAGGCTATTCATTTTCAAAAATTTCAACCTCCAAGATAAACTTCCCGTTGGCTCGGAGGTTCTTTCCATAAATGGACATTCTGTTGAAGAAATCCTTAATACACTACTACCTACAGTTCCTTCTGACGGTTACATACAAACATTTAATATTCGTCATCTTGAAGATTACAGTATGACTCAAAACCAAAATCTTTTTGATTTGAACTATCCAATTTTTATTGAAAAGGCAGATTCCTTCAAGGTAGAATTTATCCACCCAGACATTAAATCCAAAAAGCAGATAGTATCCATAGCTGGTCTCGACTTCACTGAGTACAATAAATTTTATAGTGAAAGAATTGGGTATAAAGCACCCTTAGAATTTAAGTATTTGAAGAATGAAATTGCTTATCTGCGTATATCCTCATTTCTTAAATATCACAGAGATGATTTTAAACAGGATTTTGATAATTTGTATGACAGTATTTTTAGACAGTTAAATCAAAAAGGAACAAAACACTTAATCCTGGATTTAAGGAATAATGAGGGGGGAGACGGAACAGGTGAGAAATTACTTACTTATCTTTTGACCAAACCATACAGACATTTTGATTTCACAGAAGAAAAATTTACAGGATATCCTTTAGTTGTGGACTATTTGGAGAATGGAAAAGATCTATTTTTTGTTGACTCAATTGTCTATAGAGCAAATACAGGGATGTTTAGGCTTAAAAAGGAATACTACAATTATCTTCCACTTCTAAATGAGCAGAAACCAGACAAAAATCATTTCAATGGAAAATTGTATGTGCTGATAAATGGTGCATCCGGGTCTATGGCTTCCGTGGTTTCGAGTTTCTTAAAAGCCAACCAACGCTCTGTATTTATTGGAGAAGAAAGCGGCGGAACGATGGAGGGAAACACTTCCCTTGCGTACGCTCGATTGTTATTACCAAATACTAAAATAAGAATCGAAATTCCTTTGACAAAAACCGTACACCATGTTGATTTTGTTAAAGGGAGAGGTGTCTTTCCTGACTATTATGTCGTTCCTAAAATTGAAGATGTAATAAACGGTATAGACACAGAGTTAAACTTCACACTTGATTTAATTGTGTCGAAAAGAAGATGAGTTTTGGGAACTAGCTCAAGTGAAACGAAGATACTTCGAAAAAACACACCAATGCCCGGTTGCCGGCATAGAGAAACACAGCCCAGGCACTGACATCCGTGTGGTTAAGATTGTGTAAGCGCTGCAAAGCACTTGCTTATTAGCGGGGTTTGGTTTAAGGTGAAATTTATTATTTTAGTATAGTTTTTTGCAATGAGGACATTTGCGTGATACTTACACGCGCCGCTGCTCATGCACTACCGTTGTGCCCATTTTTTACAAATTCCGAATACGGAGAAAAACTTGGAGACGAGGTATGGGATTATTTTGAAAGGGAATATTAAACTTTAACTACGCCGACTGAAAACGAGGCAACAAAATGATGTGCCATCACTGGGCTTAGTTTAAGTTTGTAGTTTAGTTTCAAATAGCGTTTTGTTGTGATGGACAGTTTAACCCTTCAATACCAGCAACGTCATCTATATAAACGTTGGTGTAGACTAGCTAAAAAAATGAATGAAAGACTAAAATAAAATGAAAACAGCAGGCTACTCAGGTACTCCCTTGGAAAAGAAACTTGGAATTAAGAATGGTTTTAAAATAAAAATTGTAAATGAACCTGAAGGTTATTTCAACTTATTTGCTGACCTGCCCGCGGACCTGAAGAAAATAATAGACAGAAAAACTAAAAAAGATTTCATCCATTATTTTGTTAAAAGTTCTTCTCAATTAAACAAAGAAATTAAGCACCTAAAGCAGGAAATTGAACAAAATGGAACAATATGGGTTTCTTGGCCTAAAACAGCGGCAAAAGTGGAAACTGACCTCAACGGAAATATAGTGCGTGAAATCGGATTAAGAAATGGACTTGTAGATATAAAAGTATGTGCTGTGAATGAAATTTGGTCAGGATTAAAATTTGTCATTCCAATTAACGGCAGAAAGTAGAAAAAGCCAGACTGTCCTATTTTCGGGGGAGCTTACAACGGGATTTTTAATTATTAAATTAAAATAGATTCCCCTGACAATTTGCAACATGGGACAGGAATTCAGTTCTAAAAGTATAAAGTAAATTCAAAAACTGTGGACTGTGAATTTGTACAGAATCATTTTAAATGGGTTATCAAAAGGTTTGCAAGTAACTTTATTTATCAACGTCTGCCATGGTTGTGTTTTTAAGCTGCATTAATAGTAAATTGTTGTAAATAATCTCAGGATGAAACTCGTGCCTTTATTTGTGCTGACGATTTTAGCAACACATTGTGACTACAGCCAAAAGAAAGGTAAGGCTGAATTTGAAGCCACAATCTTATCAGACGCTGCGCAATATGATTTATCTCACGATTTTTTTAGAACCTTGATTGATAAGCAAAGGAAATTAGTGGCAGCACTAACTGGCGGTTCTGAAATCAGCCCGGATCACATCATTGATAGAAGATGGACGTTAGACGAAAAATCCTCCGCGAGGAATTATCTAAGTGGTTTAATGAAGGACATTGACCAGATACCCAACGAACAATATTATGAGACTAAATTGCCTGAAAAATATAAGACCACTAAAATATTTAAAGGTGTCAATTTGTACACAATAATTCAGTCGACCGTAGAGAGTTCCGAATATGTTATTATTGGAGCTCACTATGATACATTTGAAGATACTCCTGGAGCAGATGACAATGCCTCTGGTTGTGCATTGGTGTACGGTCTTGGCACAATGCTCTCCCAATTGGAAGAAAGAGGTAAGAACATAATTTTGGTATTTTTGGATGAAGAAGAGACTGGACATGCAGGAAGTTTGGCATTTTCAAATTGGGTGAAAGCCCAGGAATTCGATATTCATTCTGTTCACACTGCTGATGAAGTCGGATGGGATCAGGACCAGGACAGAAATATAGAGTTGGAATTACCATCCCCTTATCTCGCATCACTTTACATCAAACATGCGGAACGTTTTGGCATTAAAGTATATAAAACCAAAACAACAGGTTCGGATCATAGAGAATTTAGGGAAGCCGGATTCCAAGCTGTAGGAATATCTGAGGAATACAAAAATGGTGATCACAATCCACACCATCACCTGCCATCAGACACATTTGAAAAAATAGATTATCAGTTTCTGGCATTTACAACATATCTTGTTTTTAAGGTCGTGGAAGAAATCGTGTCGGAATAAAATCACCCAACAATTGGACTCAATTCATTAAATGTCATTGAAATCCGAGGACACCTTTTGGTAAGGGAATTTATCCGATTCTTCGTTTGAGGAACGTGAATGCGAAAGCGGCTATAATAAACAAACCGACCAGGGATACTCCAATTGTGGTAACAGCCATGCTGATTTTAAACTCGCCATTAATAACTGTTAAGTGATAAAAAATTACAGAAACCACACCGAAGATAAATAAAGCCGTTGCTATGATTGCTGGAATGGAGATTGCTATTTTGTATCGCATAGTTACTGGTTAGTTAGATATTTTAAGATAGTTGACTTAAAACAATAATTCAATCGAATGCCGGCAAGATTTTTATTAGATACACTTTTAATGAAAACATACTCCTTTTTTCTTTTTGCAAGGCTCCGAAATATCGATTCGCAGCCTGCGATAGGATTTCGAGGTCTTACGAAAAACAATTGAACAGCTTTACCCTGACCCTTATAAATATACAATAAAGAAACATTCAACTCCAAAAACACTTTGCGTATACCATACTTTGCGGTATTTTTTACTCAACCATCTATACAAGCCGAAAAATCTAGAACTTATCATGCATCAAACTCATCTCTTAGCAAAAACACTAGGTTTGCATGAAAAGCAAAACACAATTTCTTACCATTATAATTTTTATAACTACTCTGAGCCTGAATGCTCAACATAGCCCAGACAAACTTGCTATAGCCTCCTTTGTATCTGCCTTTAACAGGTTTGACTCTACTGATTTAGAGGCTGTTTTTGCTGATGAACTTTTCAAGAAAATTACCCGGCAACAGGTTATTCAATTTCTACGTGACATAAAAGCAAATTTTGGAGACATTGATTCTTACTATTTTAAAAAAGTAGATGAACGCAATTTGAGTGTTTACATTCTGCAGTCTGGAAATAAACTAATGAGGTTCCTGACTAAACCAACTGAAGATGGAAGACTTTCCCGGTTTATTATTATGGATGTTAATTACAACGAAGAATTATCAGAAAAGCATAACAAATCTTCGATGCGCCTTCCGTTTAATGGCACCTGGAATGTGTTTTGGGGTGGTGATGACGAAGACAATAACTACCACGTTACCAATAGAGCTCAAAAGAATGCGTTTGATTTTGTTATTAGAAATGAGCAAGGGAAGACATTTCAGGGGGACTCAACTAAAAATGAAAATTACTTTGCATTTGCAAAGGATATTTTTTCACCATGTAACGGAAAGATTGTTGAATTGATTGATGGTATTAACGATAATGTCCCCGGCATTATGAATCGCAAAAAATTGACTGGTAATACTTTAGTTATTAAGGCGCGAAAGGGGGAATATGTATTGCTCGCCCACCTGAAAGAAAATTCAATAGTTGTAAAGAAAGGGCAACGAGTTAGAATGGGCCAGAAGCTTGCACTTTGCGGTAATTCGGGAAATTCATCTGAAGCGCATCTTCATATGCATATTATGGACAAACCCTCTCTCAAAGATGCCACTGGTGTAAAATGCTTTTTTACGCACGTCTTGTTGCCAAAAAGGGCTACCACAAATCGCAATTACAGCCCTTTGAAGGGAGAACAGGTTGCTAACCCAAAACTTTGAGCATAAAAACGATTAGGGTTGAAAAAATTCATACATCGGCTCGAAGGGATCTTCTTAGAGCAACCTATTATTTTTGATTGTCCCAATGAAAATATACTCAATAGAACAGTTGCTATTAATAATAGTGATAAAAATTTCATGTAACGTATTTCGCCCAACGTGTGGGTTGTTGACGTGGCGGGTTTCCTTGTTCTATCCCCGTTGCAAAACTAGCACGCTTTATAAAATGAAAAAAGTACGGGATAAAGTATCGCACTCGAAATCTTAATCATCACCCCGCCATGGCCACAATCTAATGTAAAGCAAACGTAATTTCTTTTTTATTTTGATTGGTAAATAATTTCGTAGTGTTCAAAATTCTTTCTCCAGTTTTCTATTGTCCTCGGCAGTTTGTTAGAATAGTTTTTTCTATTAGTGTAATACAAAACTTTGTTGTCTTCAATTACAGCTGCCCAGAGGTTATCCAAGGAATCAACCATGATAATATTTTCCATATAGGTAAATAA
The DNA here is from genome assembly GCA_041747735.1 of Chryseolinea sp. GTDB lineage: Bacteria > Bacteroidota > Bacteroidia > Cytophagales > Cyclobacteriaceae > Chryseolinea. The sequence goes on along the minus strand of JBGTEP010000160.1, from coordinate 33,721 downwards.
TCCTGTTACTCCAGATGAAATTACTCGGGCATTTAAACTATCTAAATCTTCGTCCTCTGATGTTACTTGAGTGGAATTGATAAATAGAGAATATTTGTTCCCTACTATTTTTCTAAATATTGAATCTTCCCGTTCGTTCCGAAGTATACCCAAGTCAATTAGTGTTTGTTCTTTTTCAGATATTTTTGTTGAAGTTTTACGCTTTAAATACTTACCAGTATAAGTTACATTTAAACCTGTCATACATAATCCATTTTTTTGCGTAATGGTAATGACAGAATCTCCTGACAATTTAAATTCTACCACGCAAGAATCATATTCATCTGAAATGGAAAACGAGGCGAAGTTATTGGTAACATAAGCCATGCCTTCCAAACTTTCCGATATAACCAATGTAACTTAAAGTGTCCTTGGAGCTGTCCGGCAAAGATTTAGTTTCAACGCTGTCAACATTGTCTATTTGCATTACTTGGCCCTTGTCAGCTGGTTTTTTTGCACAACCATTCACCACAATTAAAGTCAGAAGTATGAATCGAAATCTCATTTTTTTGTATGGGCGCCGACGTCTGTGCATATGACGCTTTTGTATTTCCTTTAGTTGATTTTGAAGTTTTATGTTTTTGTGATTTTTTATTTCCTGATAATTACTGGGAGTTCTTAATACATCGCACAGAAATCGCACGGTTTTTTTCCATGTCAGGTTGCAAAAAAAGAACCTTTTTGCCATTTGCAAAATTGAGGAAGCCGGCGTTACTAGCATCAAATATTGTAGCAGTCCAATAAAAACCATGTGCCTCAATTCTTGAATAAGTCCCATCGGTATTTCGATTGCCTCCCAGAGTCGCACCGAAAGTTGGCTTTTCTGTACGCATAAGTTTCACAAAGGCATTTTTCCCATCACTTATTGATTCCTCAAACGCTCCGCCAAAGTGCTTCAACAAATTATTCCATTCTGCTGTTGAAGGCAAATGCCAGCTTTCACCTAACAAACTGCATCCTTTTTGAGCGGCCTCCCACGTATAAAGCCGACCATATTTCTGACAATTGATGATAGAATCATTGTAGCAGTAAGAACCAGCAACATCCAGGTTCAAATTCGATAATGTCCACCAACTATTGTCTGGCATTTTTTCAATTGATTGAGAGGTGCTTTTATAAGGTATAATCGAACATGAAAAAACAAAAAGCAATAATTTCAAATTCTTGTTAAATAGTGTCATTTACATAAGCCTATAGTGATTGCGAAATCCCTCATTCATTGTTGCTCCTCGAAGGAGTTTAAATTTTCAAGTCCAGTCCAGGTAGGACACCATTTTTAGTGTCACCAGATAGTTGATTTTTTATTCGGCCCATTGCCACCAACCTTTCTAATGTATGCAATTATTGACATTCCGCCTATCGGAAGAAAAATTAAAAGCTGCTTATTAAGAAAAGGATTGCCAATTTTTAACTGGTAGGAATATAAATATTAAAGACTGCGCCTTTACCCACTTCTCCGGTTGCGGTAATAAAACCATCATGATTATCAACGATTTTCTTGACGATGGCAAGCCCAATACCTGTACCTAAATATTCGTCTTTGCCATGCAGCCTCTGGAAAACTTCAAAAATACGGTCACTGTATCGAGGGTCAAAACCTATGCCGTTGTCTTTGACAGTAATGCAGCAATATTGTTTTTCGGTTGACAGTATTGCTGGCGGCAATTTTGCAATGTTTTCCCCTGCGTTCCTGGGTCGAATGATTGTGCTCGCGATTTGTATGTGAGGTATAGTGCCTGGGTTTACAAACTTTATGGAATTACTAATAAGATTGAATAGTAACTGGCGAAATTGAAACTGTATGACCCTTAATTGACAGAGTTGAGTTGTTTCAATAATTACCTGATTTTCGTTAATTGATTCATGAAGTTCTCTTGTAACCTCTTCGACAATCGTGTTCAAAGGGATGAGTTCAAACTTCCGTTCTCCGGTGCTCGTGCGTGAAAACACTAGCAAATCCTCAATCAAGCGCTGCATCCTTGAAGCGGCGTTTTGCATTCGCTGGAAATAATCCCTCCCCGTATCAGTCAAATTTTGTGTCTCTTTTTGGACAATACGCGTAGAGATTGTCTGTATCTTACGAAGTGGTTCCTGCAAATCGTGACTGGCTATATAGGTGAAGGACTCAAGCTCCTTATTTATTTTTTCGAGGTCTTTGTTTTTTATTATTAATTCGGCAGTTCGCTCCTGCACGAGTTTCTCAAGTTCTTCGCGTTGCTCCTTTTGTTCTTGTATTTCGGTACTAGTACCTACCCACATCTGAATTCTTCCGCTTTCATCACGCTGAGGGACTGCCCGGCTTAGTTGCCATCTGTATTCGCCGTCGTGCCTGCGGAAGCGGTGCTCAAAATTAAAGATCTTACCCGTTTTAATGGAAAGTAGCCATTGCTTTACATTGTCTTCTCTTTCATCGGGATGCACAATTTGCAGCCAGCCGTTCTTCTCTATTTCTTCTTTACTTAAACCGGAATAGTGATAAACGGCCTGGTTAAAATAATTTAATTCTCCCCTTTCGTTTCCTGTCCAAATGAATTGCGGCATAGAATCGGCTAGTAATCGAAATTTTTCTTCACTTTCTCTGATTTGTTTGTCCGCCAATTGCTGTTGGGTAATGTCACGGAAAGTCCAGGACCATGCATAGTACGTTCCCTCTTTACTTACAACCGGATATCCGTGCCTTTCAATTATTTTACCGTCTTTAAACTCCAATAAATCTGTGCTGGTTTCCTTCGGATGCTCGTACAGAAATTTCACTTTTTCAATAAACTGTTTCGGATTCACCAATTGATTCATGGCAAATGTTAAGGCAGCATCATCGTCTTGTGTATCCACAATTTGCTGTGGAATGTTCCACAGCTCAATAAAGCGTTTGTTGTGGGATAGGATTTTCCCTTTTGCATCAACCAACAGCAAGCCATCCACACTGGATTCGTTGTGAGCTTCAAGCAGTGCCTTTCGGTACTCCAGCAATTGTTGTGTTTCACGTTGTTCAGTTACGTCGGTATTCGTTCCGAACCATCTCACGATTTTTCCCTCGCTATTCGTAATGGGTCTGCCCCGTGTAAGAAACCAACGGTATTCACCATCGTACCTGCGCAAAGGAAAAGTAAGTTCAAAAGTTTCGTTGGTTGCCCATATTTTTTTGGAGCTTTCTAATATGGCCTCTATATAATCAGGGTGATGTACTTTTTGCCAACCCCATCCCTGCATTTCTTCTAACGTTGTTCCGGTATAATCATACCAGCGTTTATTGTACCAGTATATCCACCCATCCCCATCAGCGATCCATGCAAGGTTTTCCATGTTGTCGGCCAAAGCACTGAATTTTTCTTCGCTTTCTCTTATTTTTTGTTGTGTCTTTACTTTTTCTGTTATGTCTATTACCGTTCCGGTGATACCCGTGACCGTTGAAGGCCCATCTTTTATCGGCTCAATGTGCAGTGTATAAGTCAGCAATTGTCCCCCTATTTCAATCTCGACGTCGCCGTCAAAGGATTTACCCGTGGAAAGAACATTCTTCTTTATGTCCGTTAAAACTTTTGCCGTACTTGGTACATGCAGTTCTTCATCGGATTTTCCAATGATATCCTCTGTCTTAAAATCGGAATGGGGATTATAAATCCAGGTATGCTTTAAATTAATATCCTGACTAAAAACAACCTGGTTGCTTCCTGTAAGTGCAAGCCTGAAGCGGCTTTCGCTTTCTTCTATTCTTTTCTTGTTCTGCACCGATTCTGTCACATCACTTGTAATATCTAATATGGCATATACTTTTCCCGTTGTATCAAAAAGCGGTACGTAGTAAATGTTATAGAAACCGTGTTGAATCTCACCATTGCGCACTATGCTTACGGGGTCGCCATGAGAATGATACGGTTTACCACTTGTGAATACTTCGTCTAAAATTCTTAAATAGGGCTGGCCGTGCTCGGTTAGTTCAGGCATTACATCAGTAAGTCTTTTTCCTGCTATATTGTGCCCTTTGCCCACAATATCTATAAACTCCTGATTGGGATTTTCAATTATCAGGTCGCGGCCGATATAAAGGCCAATCGCTATTGGAGCAGCTTCTATAAGTTGACGAAACCGAATTTCACTCTCTTCAATTTTTTTTCGTGCTAAAACCTGTTCGGTAACATCAACAGCCGTTGATATTATTCCTGATATAGAATTATCGCGTTCGCGAAGCGGTTCAGTGGTAAAGTTCACAAAAATGGTTTCCATCTTTCCATTTCGTAGAAGAGAAACTGGCATTTCCTGTACCGCCACAGTTTCGCCATTATCGTAGACCCTGCTTAGAAGTAATTCAAACCCCTGTCCTTTCCCTTCCGGCATGGCATCAAAAATCGGTTTATTCATAACATCTTCAGGCTGCCTTCCCCAGAGTTCAAGATTTTTGATATTGGACATTTCAACCACATAATCCTTGCCGCGAAGTATACACATTGCTACAGGTGATTGCGCGAAAAGAGCGCTTAGTTGCCGCGTTGATTTTTTTTCTTTTTGTTGCTGCCGTTTCTGCACGGTGAAATCTATCGCAGAACTTACGTACCCCGCAAATGCCCCGTCACTGTAGTAGCGTGGACCTGCATTAATTAATAACCAACTGTATTTCCCATGTCTATTCAGCATCCTGAATTCGCTGGAGAAAGCCTCCCTTTTTTGGAAGGCTAATAGATATTCGCTCAAAAACCTTTCTTTATCTTTTGCATGTACTAAATCCACCCAACCAACTTTCAACAAGTCGTCCATATTCCTGCCGGTTAATTCACTCCAGGCTTTGTTAAAGTAAACAGCGTCGCTCGTTTCATCGCCCAGCGCAATTAGGGCACTTGAGTTTTCGGCCATTGTACGAAAGCGTTCTTCACTTTCTTTTATTTTTTTGGCAGCGAGTACTTCTTGCGTTGTTTCCATACAGAGTACAAAAATGCCGTCAATGCTGCCTGCTGTATTGTAGATAGGGCTGTGGCTGAATGTCCAATAGACATCTTCAGTTTTGCCGTTTCGGTAAATTGGTATAAGTTGGTTTTCTTCCCATGTGGCGACGCCTGTCTTGAGCACTTGTTCCGGGAATCTTTTTACAACATGCCAAATATCTGCCCAAGCCTCTTCGGCCGGTAAACCTAGGATTTTAGGATGCATCCCGTTGTTTCCAAAACTTGGTCGGTAAGCATCGTTATAAAGACTTATTAGTTCAGGTCCCCAAAACAAAAACATCGGAAAGCGGGAATTTAACATTATACCTAATGCCGTTATCAAACCCTCCGGCCATGTACTTATATGCCCAAGTGTTGTTTTACTCCAATCGTTTGTACGAATAAGGTTTCCCATTTCTGTATCGGGAAGAAAATTCAAATTCATAACCAAAAAATTTTATGCTTCCACAAAAAATGCATCACACAAGATAGATGAATTTGCTAAAAGGAAAGTCTCCAAACGAGAAAAGTCCAATGCGGACCGATAACGTTTGAATTGATTGCATTCGTCCTTTCAACTGGAGCTATCCGGCAGAACCACAAATTTGCCTATTGGCGTTTTTTGATCCACAGCCATTGGCAGAGAAATCACTTTTTCAATACCGTTAATAAGACAGGCAAATGTACTGGGCTTACGCATGTAGTAGTTTGCACCATAGAGATGAGCCCTGTCAATATAGTTTTCATCCATGGACGTTGAAAACATCACGATTGGTATCTGATTTAAAGTCTCGGATTCGGAATTTCTTATTTCTTTTAAACAGTCGAGGCCGTTTTTTCGGGGCATGTTGATGTCTAAAAAAAGACAGAGCGGTTGTGGCGGGATTTTATCGACAAGCGCTTCAATTATCTCAACACCATCTTTTGCAGTTACTAATTCGTACTCAGGATTTATTTCATTTAAGGCATCTCGAAACAAAAGACAATCATCCTCGTCATCATCAGCAAGGAATATCCGGATTTGTTTGTTCATCATCAAAATGGTGGCTAAGTTGTTCAAAGTAAGCATAAAGCTATCGGGTTTTCAAACTGGTTAAAAATTTTCTACCGAAGCTGGCTGGGGTCTGTGTTAATTTCATAGCTTTTTGCGGGTGCTCCAGCGGTAACCGTCTATCATCTGGGAACTAACTATTTAGCTTCTGGATAAACGGTAGTAGTTAAGCACATTTTGATGGGAAAATCCTGGATAAAAAGGTAGGTAAAGATTTGCGGACGCTCGGGAGAAGTTTGCAAGCAACCAACCTTTAAATAAAAGTCGGAACCGGCACGTAGGGGTGGGGGTAATTCGAAGTTCAAATTTCTTTTGAATTGATTTTATTCTATTTTGGTTGCGTTAGGACGTTAGCAATAAATCGTTGTCATTATGAAATTTGAACTAGAATTCATACATAACGAACAGGGACCAGCATCAGTCAATCTCCCATTCCAGAGTTCACACAGAAGAAAGAATGGATTGAAGAAGAGGTCGAGCGAATAAAAAAAAGTTTTAGAAAGAGCTATTCACTGCAGAAAACGAATCACGCATCGAAAATTTTCCAGGAGCATACCTTACGCTTGGCCGATCAGAAAAACCAGAAATATTGCTTTCTAATTTTTCTACTAAAAGGAAACGATAGGAGAGAACGTAATCATTTCAGATCCAGCAAATACAAAAAAACTTCTGCAGCATGCCATGTATGCGGAGATGAGTTTTTTTCGAGGCTATATTGATGATGAATTTTGTCCATGCCTTTGTAATCTGCCTGGCTGGCTTCAATTTCCCAGGTCAAAGGATAATCTCTGTTGCTCAAAGGACTCATTTTTCTGCGATGAAAATGATCGGCAGCCCATTCGATATAAGGGTAGTTGTTATTGTTCCAGGCAGGCGCATCTTTTGTTCCTTTCATGTAACTATCCTTGTAACCCCACCAGTACAAGGCAGAGTAATCATCCTGGATTTTGGGAATAGTATAAGAATCAGGCAGCTTTAATTTTGCCAGCCCTTCTTTGAGCCACTTTGTTTGATAAACAGGAACAAAATGTCCGTCTGACCTCCCCCTAATATATTTTCCATTGCGATCTGTTACTTCAAACCTCGGTAGTTCAGCAAGAATCTTATTTACAAGCGGGTGATTCCTATCAGCGAAATATGAAAGCAAAACAAGTGTCTGACCCAGGTTATCAGCTTCATCCTCTCCATTGTTATGATCATAAGGGTCATCAAGATTCAGTACCCAATCTTTAATCAGCGAAACATTCCCTGTTTTCTCAAGACACATGGCCATTGATGCTCCATCCCTTCGCCACGGTTTGTTATATACAAAAAAGTTAGGTACTGGTTTGCTGTCAACAACATTAATCAGAATCTCATGGTGGAGCACTTTTAGTATTTCGTTGTATTTATGGTTTGCAAAAGATGGCAGCTTAATTTCAGACGATGTACCTTCTAGTTTCCTCTGCGATTTATTCTCTTCGATAAATACCCCTTCCTCGTTCTCGTACATCTTTACTTCCTGGTTGTCGGTAGTTATAAGGTTGACAGCGTATTTATTGGGAATTATCGTTTCACTTTTTACAGTAAATTTTCGAACGATTTTACCAGTTAAGGCTTCTTTTAATTCACCATTGGTGTATAGGTACTTGGCTCGATTACCCATGCCGAACAAAAAGAATTTCACATCAGGCATGTTCCTCGGAACTCCAAACTCCCCATGAAATTGTTTTAGCTGATCTCTGTATTTCGATAATTCCGAAGTCGTATTTTCTTCTATAAATTTGAAAGGCTCAAAGAGAGCATTATAATCAGCAAATGTTTGCCCTGCTTCTGCAACGGGTACAAGGATCAGGGTTCTATTTTCATTTTTCTGTAAAACAGAAAACCTATAAAACTGGCTCCCAAACCAAGAGCCCGGGGTATATTTGACATCGCTGATGTTCCTATCGTCAACGAGCATCTGTGGCCCTCTGAAAACAGCAACCTTATTACTCCCTTTGTTATTATCACGCACAAGGCGAAAAATCATGTCCATTGTTATTCTCACCCACTCATTACTCCATTTTCTTTCTATTTCAAGATATGTTCCCGGCTTGCCTTCATACTTTTGATTACCAACCTGAACCTGAAAGTTGGTACACCATTGTGGTACGTTAAGCATGATCTTGAATGTGGCACTCTTTGCTGTCTTAACCGTGATGTCGACATTTCCCTGAGCCGGATAGGTTGTTTTTATTTCCAACTCAACTTCTGTTGAGTCTTTGCCGGAGGCTACACGCGTCTTAAATTTTGAAGGGGAATATAAGTTTACCGCAATGTTATTGTTGATTTTTCCTGCAATGAATTCTGGCAATAAAGCGATCCCTCGTGGAATACTTGAAGCACAACAGGAAATATCCGGATTCAATCCGTGGCTTACCTCCCCATACCGCTTACGCCCTTCAAGAGGGGTAAAGTAACAAACTTTGCCAGTTGTTGGAGATTGTGCGCCCAACAGCGCGTTATAGGTTAATTTCTCAAGCTCTTCCATATAGTGCTGCTTCCCGGTTAACCGAAATAACTGCCAATTCATCTGCTGCCAGGTTACCGTTACACAACCCTCGCCTGGTCCTACATAGACACTTCCATACCCGTAGTATCCATCCGGACGTAGCGCATACGCATCTTTGAAATGCTCGTGAAAACTAGCTGTTCCATGAAGGTAAAGACGATTATCCCGAATGTCATTCCACGCCATTTGTACCGTTTTAAGGTAGTTTTCTTTTCCCGTCACGCGGTACAACTCGAGCAAACCTACCATACAACTCATCATTTCATAGGCTTTGCCGTTGGCGGTATTAAATACGGAGCCTTTCGTAAGGATGGACGATATAATCTTTGGCCCATGATCCTGCTCCCATGCCTCAACGATATACTCGCAGAAATCAATATATTTTTTATCGCCAGTATGCTTGAATAATTGCACCATAGGTTCAATTACGCTGCTGGGCGCCATGCCCACATGGGTTCCGTGCTCACCGGCAACCAGATCTAATTGTCCCGGCTTAGTACCAAAAGTTTTCGTCAGCAAATCACCGATTTTCCTGCAGGCGTCTAAGGCAGGGGTATAGCCGGTTACATCATAATATGAAAGCAATCCGATAAGATTATACTTATGACTCCACACGTCCCACTCAGTCCAATAGTCTTTTTGAAGATACGTTCCAAGATAGCCATCAGGAAGTTGTGTCTTGATTAATTCAATTGCAGCATAGTCAAGTCTTCGGCGTAGCGCAGTGTCGGCCGTAAATTTATACTCCAGCGATGAGGCATGTAAAAATTTGCCAACGTGTTCTCCTACCCATGCCTGTCCGCCGGGGCGTTGCCTGTACGGTCCAAGGATTTCTTCTAAATCAAGTTGCATTAGTCTTTTCGACACACTAATCTTTCTGCGATCCCCGAGATATCCGCCTGGATAATTTTTCTGAAGCATAACAGGGACAAATACGTCGGGTATGGCATCTGTGGTAATCAGTCGCATCTGTGCGGATGTCGAAATAATACCCGAGCACAAGGTCAGTAGTATAAAAATCTTTTTCATTCTATCTAAAAATCTAATCTAATATACACCTGAAATGGGTTTAGATATACACCTTCAATTCTCCATGACCATGAACAACAGTTTTCCCATCCCATTACAACCAGAGCATCATAGGTGTCATCAGCGAACGTGGAATTCCTCTGGCGCACCTTTGGATCATATCAGGTATGCATGACGCTGGTACAGAGTCAGATCAATTGGGAACTACCACACAATGCTGGCAGGACACCAAAGGAGAGTTTGCAATATATATTCCCGAAATTTGATTGTCGAAAGACTTTTATCAGAATGTCGTGAGGCAATTCCCGTTCATCTCAAACCGACAAAAAGAATATGAAAGAAGTAAAGAGCAGCCATTGTACTTTTTATACCAATCACTTCAAGTTTACTATCGTATGCGTCTTTTGCATTTTAGGCGGCATCGCATTCGGCCAGCCAAAAAGTCAATGGATTATTGATTATGAAGATGATCCTTTTTCGGAGGAAGCGTTGCTTGATTTACGATATTTAAATGAGGAGACAGCCGGGGAAAATGGTTTCATCCGGCAAACAGGCAACGGACGCGACTTCGAGACTTTTAATGGAAAGCCCATACGATTTTGGGCTGTCAATGGTGGTGAAAGTGCGAAAAACATGAGCGATATTGAACTGGCCAGATACGCCCGGTTTCTTGCTAAAATCGGAGTGAACCTGATCCGCTATCACGGCAGTATTTGTTCGTCGAAGAACGGCAGCAACATAAACGACGTAGATATGGTGGAAATTAATAACATCTGGCGTGTAGTGGCAGCCATGAAAAAGGAGGGCATTTATACCGCGATAAGTCCTTTTTGGGCTGGTCACGTTTCAAACATTCCGGAGGGTTGGGGTTTGGGTGATTATAAAGGGAATGTCCAACCCTGGGCATTGATGTACTTCAATAATGAATATAAGGAAGCCTATAAAAAGTGGGTTGAAGTGCTCTATACTCACGTGAATCCTTTTACAAATATTGCTTTGAAGGATGACCCGGCGGTGGCACTGATACAGATTAAGAATGAAGATGGCGTATTGTTCTGGACCATTCAAGGTGTGTTGCCGAGCCTTTTGGCTGATATTGAAAGAGCATTTTACACATGGTTGCTTAATAAATATACCACAATCGATAATGCCTATTCAGAATGGAATAATACCCGCCTTACTACAGATAATATAACGGCACAACGTATGGGCATTTATATTATCTGGGAGGCCACTCAGAATCAGACCGGAGGAAAGGCTGTTCGCGTTGCAGATCAGGTAGAATTTCTAACCGAGCATCAACGGGCGTTTTATGCCGAAATCGTTGCTCACTATAAGACCACATTGGGCTGCAAACAGTTGGTAAATGCCAACAATTGGAGAACAGCGAGTGCCAATTACCTGAACGATGCCGAACGATACAGTAATACCGTGGGCGATGTAATGGCGGTTAACCGATACCAGGACCCACAACACATTGGTGAAAATAATGGCTGGCGCATTGACCCCGGACATAAGTTCGTTGGAAAATCTGTTCTGTTAACACCCGAAAAATTGTCGGTCAATATCAAACAGCCTGTGAATAAGCCTTTTTTTGTGACGGAGAGCGGTTGGAATCTTCCGCATAAATATCAATCGGAAGGACCGTTTCTTATTTCGGCATATATGTCTCTTACTGGCGTGGACGGATATTTTTGGTTTGTGCCAACGACCAGCGGCATTGATCCATATCCATATTTTGATTTTACCAATTTTCCGGGCGGGCAAAAAGCGATGCACCGATGGACGGCATCTGTGCCGGGGCAGGTGCTGATGTTTCCTGCTAACGCGTTGTTGTACCGTAAGGGGTATCTTCAGGAAGGCACTCCTGTTGTACACGAAGAACGTCTGCTTACTTCCTTGTGGAATCAAACGATACCCGTTATTTCTGAAGAGAATGGGTTTGATCCAAATCGCGATAATTGGGGCAACGGCACTGACCCGGAGGAGACAGAAGTGGCACCGGTTGCCTATCTGGCAGGACCTGTCCATGTCACCTATGGCGGTGATCCCGCGAGTACTACTGTTGCGGCAAATTTGAATACTCTGATGAACCTTTCTGAAAAAAGAATTACAAGCAATACGGGTCAGCTCTCCTGGAACTACAAGGATGGAATATGCATCATGAACGCCCCTTCTGCACAAGGAGTGAGTGGGTTCCTAAAGACTAAATCCCCTTTTGTGTTATCCGATGTGAAAATTGTCAGCGACGACGAATACGCTACCATTAACGTGGTGGCTATGGACGATGAACCTATCAAAAGTTCCGAAAATATCCTTGTCCAGATTGGCACCGTATACCGCCCGACGAATTGGTCTGAAACTCCTGACAAAGTAAAAATAAATGAGGTGGAGTATGATGGATTTCGTGTATTAAATACGGGTGTGATGCCGTGGCGAGCCATCGAATCGGGCATTCGTATTACGTTAAAGAACACGGTTATAATGTCCGCTTACGCACTAAATCTCCACGGCGAAAAGTCAACTGAAATTTATGTAAAGCGAAATGAGGCAGAGGGCACGATAGAAATTCGCGTGCCGAAAAATGCCATGTACTTAGTATTGAATACGGACGACCCAACGGTGGTGGTGAGCACCGTCCATGAACAACGAAGTGGTATTCAAGTTTATCCCAATCCAGCAAAAAAAACTATTCTATTGGAGATACCTCAAAACGATAGTGGTGAAAGTCAGTTGCAACTGTTTGATCAGCAGGGAAGATTAGTATTTCGTATCGATCAACTTGCCACCGGAACGAGTGAAATCACCTTGCCATTACTACCCGCTGGACTGTACTCATTGCAAATCGTTGAGCCTGGAAACAAGCGGTCAACCACAAAGTTGGCTATTGGTTATTAGGGAAGTCCGCCAAATGAATCATCCACCAAATTCCAAGTCTTTATAAACTCAAACTGTTGTATCGGAATAGAAAGTTACTGCACCGGTTGCAATGTCATGAGTGCCTCCAATAATACCAATTTCTCTTTTGTCTATCATTTCCTTTAAAATTGTGCTTCGCTCCATGATAGACTTAACTGTCCGCTTTACATTAATGGCTGACACATTTTCTACGAACTCGCTATTGTTAGAGGTGCGATTTTCGACTGTCGTCTTTTCATCATCAACTGCAGGCCTTATTTTGTTAAGCAATGCAGTAAGGTTACCCATTTCTACATGGTCACATGCACCCTTAATTGCTCCACATTTTGTATGACCTAAAACAACAATAAGTTTCGACCCTGCGACTTTACAACCGAATTCCATGCTGCCTAAAATATCCTCGTTAATAATGTTTCCGGCGATACGGACGCTAAATACGTCACCCAAGCCCTGGTCAAAAATAAGTTCAGCAGAAGTCCGACTATCGATGCAACTTAGTATTACAGCAAAAGGGTGTTGACCATCAGACGTTTCGTTGGCCTGCTGCAATAAGTTTCTGTTTACTTTTAGATTGTCAACAAATCTTTTATTGCCGTCCTTTAAAAGTTCCAAAGCCTTAGATGGTGTTATGGCTGCCTGCAGTTCTTTTGTTAATGTTTTCATTTTAAAAGCCCCAATTTTGGTTATAGTAGTTAAAATTTATTTCCTTCAAGAAGGAATGATCATCCGATAAAATTGAAATTGTGCCTGTACTATTCCTGTAAAGACCCGTGCTTTTGCTGTAGTGGTGAAGGAGGGTTGGCAGATAATCCGAGAGCTGTCGGCAGAAAACCAAGCCCGACCTACGTGTCACGGTCAGCCGTTGCAAGTGCAAATTAGTAAAAGATTGTCAAAACGAATTGCAGAAGGCTGTCCATTATTTAACATTTTGTTGAAAGGCGTTTTCGCATTAGTGTGGCGCAAAAAAAATTAAAAGCTTGTTATAATCGAAACAAGAATTGTAGCGCCGCTAAAACTCCTTATTTTTTTTATCAACGCATAGGCTGAGTCAAACCTTCTCGGAGGTATGCTTTACACACACACACACACACCTTTTATTATATCGACTTTTTTCTCTTCATCGAAGGAATCCACGAAATTATAAGTTCAATTGTCAACAGCGGTATTATCCAGCTGACCCATTCCAATGTCGTGTCTCTAATTTCTGGAGAGTCTATGAAGAAAAATAGTTGGTCCTGCGGGATGTCACTAATGAGTCGGAGAAAAACAAATACCAATGCAAGTCCGTAACTCCGAATAACAAAAAGTCTGTGAGCGATTATATTTCCTTGTCGTACAGAAACCCACGCACTTATTGTCATAAAGAGCCAGGTGATGGATAAGAGTAAAAGAGGAACAACAGATCCATCTAAGTCAATAGTTAGTCCCAGGTAAAAGGCTGTCAGCCCACCGAGTATTGAGCCAATTATATAAACTTTGCCAAACGTCCTATGAATCGTAACATGTTTCAGTCGAAGCCAGGTCCAAAATTGAAACGGTCCAATCAACAAAGGGAAAATTGCTGTTGCTAAGTGTAAGTAATACCAAATTGCTTTGGTCGTAAGATTTCCGTCGGTAAAAAATCTGAATTTGATTCCACGGTACAAATAGTAAGCACTTAAGAATGCAATAATCACCCAAAATGCTTTAATGAAATAACTTCTCTTCAAGTATTGTTGTTCTCAGTCTTTGAAATTCATTTTGTCAATTTTGTCATTACTGTGGCAGAAGTATCCGAAAGACCTGCAACGCCTAGCAGTATTTATTAGCATAGAGTCCAAGACCACTTCCTACTAGTAGGTTAACTGGATGTGCTCAACTTTTTCAACCAGTCAATTTAGCAATAATGCGTGTTAGATTCTATCCTACCTTTGTATTAGTAGTTTTCAGTTTGAAACAATAAGATTTATCAGTTGAAACTAGTAAGATTTTTACTAAAGCGTGACTCACCATCGTTACGATGGAACCCACGACGGCGATGTAGCCGCCAACGTCTCCACTGTAGCGGAGTGGTGCAATAAGAGCTGTGCGTAAGGCACCCACTGTGGCCGAAAATACACTTCGATTGGTCGGAATGGTGTTGGTGATTTTATGTTGCTCTTAGATTGGGTATCTCAATCTGAAATGTCGTATAGATACCAAATTCAGATTGAACCTGGATCATGCCATTCAATTTTGAAACCGTTTCCTTTGCTATATACAAGCCGATTCCTGAACCTTTCGCTTTTTCAGATGCCCGGTAGAACATGTCGAAAATATTATTCAAATGAATTTCTTCAACACCAATACCATTATCAAAGAACCGAATACAGACCTTTTCCGCTAGTGTCCTGATTTGTAAGGACACAAAGGATTGGTCTTTTTGATAGTCCTGGTATTTGATTGCGTTTGAGAACAGGTTACTTAATATAATCTCAAGTCTTGCCCGGTCAGAGAAAAAGTTTATTTCATCTTCAATTTCAAGATCGAGTTGCAGACGATCAGTACCCTCGATTAATTTTAGTTTATAGCGCACTTCTTCAACCAGCTCGTGGAAGTCAATCCTTTGTGGTCTTATTTCCGTCCGCGAATTTCTTGAGTAATCCAGAATATCCTTTATGAAGCCATCCAGCCGGTCTATACGGCCTCGTATCATAGAGAGGTAGTTTCGCTGATCCGCTGAAGGCTGATCGAGTTCGGCAACATTGATTAGGCCGAGTATAGAAGCCAGGGGAGCTCTTAAATCATGTGAAACGCTGTATACGAATCGGTCGAGCTCATGATTTGTTTTCTGTAATTCTTCGAACTGCTTTTTTAATATGATTTCTGACCGTTTCATTTCAGTGATATTACTTGCATTACTAATAACACCGAAGATTTCACCAGACATATTGTATGCGGGCATAAAAACAGCAAGCCACCACATGGTATTACCCGTTTGCCGGTTTAGTACTTCGAATTCAGCTTTGCTGGTTTCCCCTTTCAGCGCCCGATCGAGGTAGTTTGAAATAAGGGGTTTTGATTCCGGAAAAATTAAATCTAAATATGCCTTACCTTCTTCAAGGCAAACTCCGGCAGTAGTTTCGGCCAACTGATTAGCTGCGCT
Source organism: Chryseolinea sp. (assembly GCA_041747735.1). Taxonomy (GTDB): domain Bacteria; phylum Bacteroidota; class Bacteroidia; order Cytophagales; family Cyclobacteriaceae; genus Chryseolinea. The sequence continues at coordinate 18,110 of JBGTEP010000160.1, read as the reverse complement.
ATTAAATGCAAGTATCTCAAAGTTTTTTCCCAGTAAAACATTTGCATCGGGGGTGCTCCGGAAGAAAGCTCGTAATTTATTTTCTGAATCACCTAGTCTTTTCTTTGCTTTTGTGAGTTCAGTAATATCAATGCCCACCCCAATGATGCAGGGCTGATTTTCATATTCAATTTTCCAGCCGTTAAAATAATAGGGTATTTTTTCCTGGTTCTTCAAAAGCAAGTTTGCCTCCACATCAGCGTGCTCATTGCTAAATACTTCAGCTATCCTGTCAGCTACTAATTGTTTTTCATTTACGTCAAAAAAATCAAGTGGATGCATGGTGGCGAACTCTTCGGACGTGTAGCCCGAAATTGTTTCAAAATTTTTATTCCAGCGTAGAAAAACGCCTTCCTGATTGAAGAGGTAGAAAATACCCGGCAAACTACTTATTATGGATTCCGCCAACTCCTTACCCTTTTTAACGAGTTGCTCAGTCACTTTTCGGGCGGTGATGTCTCTGAAGTATATTGAAAGACCCTTAGGTGAAGGATAAATGTTTGACTCAACCCACCGGGTGTAAGGAGCAAGGTAGGTCTCCCAATGTTGTTCTTGCTGGGTGGTCATAGCCTTCTCAGCCATAACGGGAAAGGCTGAAGAAAATGCTTCAGAAAAGTCCTTCCATAAATTTGTCCCAATAATTTCTCCAGGAAGCCGGTTAGTTATTTGTGCAGCTTTCGAGTTAAGAAAAGTGATGTTCCAGTTTCTATCAACAGACAAAAAAGCATCACCAACGCGTTCCAGGATGTCTTTAATTTCGGCCGTTTGCTCCTCTACCTGGGTAACAATTGTGGTGGTAAATTCTCTTTGTATTGTCAAAGATCGTCTTAAGTCAAGCAGGTTCACCCCCTGTTTTGCCAGCATTCGCAAATACTTAAGTTGGCGGTCATTTAAGGCCCGTGGCTTTTGGTCAATTACAGCCAGTGAGCCAAGCTTGAAACCTTCCCGGCCGATTAACGGCATACCCGCATAGAAGCGTATATAAGGCTGACCCGTTACAAGGGGGTTGTCGAAAAAACGCTCGTCCTGGAGTGCATCTGGTACGATCATGACATCATCCAGGTGGATCGTATGTGCGCAAAAAGACAAGTCGCGCGATGTTTCTTTGATATCAAGCCCCGTTTTAGCTTTGAACCATTGTCTGTTCTGATCAATTAAGGTGATAATTGCAATAGGTGTATTGCATAACTCTGCGGCCAACTCAACAATGTCATTAAAGTCCTGTTCTTCTTCAGTATCGAGGATTTGATAGGCTTGAATGACTTCGAGTCTTTCTTTTTCGTTTTCGGGAAACGGGCTGATTTTCATTTTACAACTTTAACAAATTTGGAAAGTAAGATCATTATCTAACCTATAGCTTTTGCTAAACTACTAAGTTTCAAATGAAATAAATAACTTTATCCTGTACACTAACGCACCCCTGGAATACAAGAATTGTCGAACCAAAATAGCGTTTCATATCAGTTCTAAATTAATTGGATTGATTGCATTGGTATTAAGGTTTAACACCCTTGAGTAGGGTCCTGACAAAAGAAATTATTTCTGAATTATGAAATACGTGCGCATCAAAGGCAGCAGAAAGCTCAGTTCGTTTATCGAGCCCATGAAGGCACAACTGTCGGAACTGCCAGCGTTCGACAGTCCCGAGTGGATTTTTGAAATCAAGTGGGATGGGTACCGCGCAATTGCCGAGATCGACAAGAAGGGAAACAAACTGCACTCACGGAATGGCCACACGTTCGACAAAGCATACCCCAAAGTCTTTGAAGCATTAAACAAGATTAAAAAGAACGCCGTAATCGACGGCGAGATTGTTGTCTTTGATGAAAACGGAAAACCCAATTTCCAAAAATTACAGAACTACAAGAGTACAGATAAGTACCCCATACAATATTACGTGTTTGATTGTATCGAACTGGAAGGTAAATCGCTGGTCACTCTCACGTTGATTCAACGTAAACAGCTTCTTCAAAAGCTCCTGCCCGAATCTGATGTTATTCGGTATTGCGACCATGTTGAAGAAGAAGGTAAGATGCTGTTTAGGGAAATGCAGAAGATGAACCTCGAAGGCATGATTGCCAAAAGGAAGGATAGCAAATACCTTGTCGGAAAACGATCATCCGACTGGCTGAAAATCAAAAATATTCAAACGCAGGAAGCTATCATTGTTGGTTTTACAGAACCTAAAGGTTCCCGGAGTTCATTCGGTTCATTACTTCTTGGTGTGAAAAAGAAAGGTAAACTTATCTCCATTGGAAATGTAGGTACTGGCTTCACCGAGAGAAGTTTGAAAGACCTTCATGGAAAGCTACAGAAGCTCATAAGGAAAACATCCCCCCTTGACGTACCTTTTAAAGAGAGCGCAGACGTTACCTGGGTAGAGCCAGTACTTGTGTGTAATATTAATTTTACCGAGATTACAGAGGACGGTAGTGTTAGGCATCCAGTGTTTCAGGGATTGCGGGCTGATAAGGAAATTGCGGAAGTCAAATTGAAAAATAAGACGACAGCCAAACCAAAATGAATTGTTAAAACAGATCTGCTGGAACCGCGACCGAGATCTTATATTTAATGAGGTTCTTTTAGTATCAGGTAAGAGTGAAACCAAAGCCTCTCTCATAAAGAGAAATATACACATTACGTTTACTTTAGTATGGGGTACATGTAATGCGTGTATTGGATAGTTGGCGGTAATTAATCTTGGAGAATTGTTACGATCAACCATGACAAACAAAATGGAAACAATCATGCACATTTTGACGGATTACTTAGTTTTCGTTATTGTAGGAATTCTATTTACAATAATTGGAGTAGTCATTCCAAAGTATAAACTATACTGGTTAATTGCCGGGCTTAACGGACGACCAAAAGGGGACATTAAAAAATTTAATCTTAGGTATATAGAAAAATACTTCGGACTATTTATGTTCGTCCTAGGGACACTGACGATTGCCAATCCGATCTTTTGGACACTTCTCAATCGGGAGGAGAATATTGGACAGACATTTATAATAACTATTTTATCGACAGTAGCATCGATGTTTTTATTTGGAGGAATCAATAGGAGAAAAATTTATAATTCCTGAAGAGATTAACTTCCGCCAAATATATAAATCATAGGGAGGTTCACTTTGTTATTATAAGTTCTGCAAGTACGTTTATTCATCATCGGTTGACTTGTGCTGTTAAACTGCATAAGCTTTATAAACAAAACGTTATGCTGCATGCTACAAAAAGCAATCAGCATATTAAATAGTGGGATTAATAATTAAATACTTATTACATATGAAAAGACTCTTTTTGTTTTTCGTTTTTTTCGTTTTGATAATTAATCTACAAGCTCAGAATAGTAAGGTAATAATAGATGCAGATACTGGAAATGAAATTGACGATTTGCCTGCATTAGTGTTAGCATTAAAATCAGGAAAATTAGATGTATTAGCTCTTACTGCCGCACAATGGAACCGCTTTAGAGTATGTGGTCGACAAACTATGCACGAGAGTTATTTATTAAACAACCGGATTTTACAGCATTTGAACTTAGCAAATATTCCCAGTCTGAAGGGTGGTGAGTACGAAGTGACACAACATTGGCAAAACAGAATGACATCGTCCCCTAATGATGCATCAGATTTTATGATTAAAAGAGCTCTTGAAATACCTGCTGGAGAAAAGATCAAAATAATTATAACTGGTTCCGCTACCAACGTAGCATTGGCAATTCTGTTTGAACCAAAAATTATCAATAAAATTGCTGTTTACTTTATAGGTACGATTTATGATTTCGATCGTAAGTCATTTAATAAGAATGAATTTAATGTCAGAAGCGATTTGAATGCTGTAGATATCCTTCTTAATACCGAACATCTCGAATTACATATTATGCCAGCCAATATTTGCACAAATTTGCTTATATCACAATCAGATATTGACATAAAAATCAATTCCAATGAGGGCATTCAGAGTATGCTGAAAGAACGTTGGAATGAAGTAAATAAAAACGGAACAGATTGGATAATGTGGGATCTTGCCATTATACAGGCTGTCATGAATCCCCATTGGACGAAACAAGTTATCCATCCAACCCCGCCGGAGAACACCCCACGTAATATTTTTCTATATACAGAAATTGATACCAAAGCTATTATGGATGATTTTTGGAAGATATTTTTAAAATAGCGGATTAGGATTAAGAAAGTGGTAGAAGTAGGATTGGAAATAAAATTAAATATTGAAGCACGACGGCACAACACATGGTAAAGTGCATGCGGGTTTCATAGGTTTGCAAAGGCTAGGGTTTTAAAAACAAAATCGGTTGTAAGTACTGCCGCTAACAAAGTTCTGCACAATGCCGCTCGGGGTAGAGTGCCTGATGTGAAATTTCTTCCGAAGTTGGTGGAAAGGTTGTCAAGACAATTTCCTCAACAGAGTTATTGAACAATCGAAGGGGATTTGATAGAAATATACAATTAAGATGTAAAGACAATTGGTCAGCAAAAAGCGAAGTTGAGATTTATCATATCTACGGTGTGATTTTTCAGGGTGGGCATTATACTAAGAAACAAGATTTCCTTTTACCTACATACTATTGACATGCTACAGAACTATATTAAAATCTCATTTCGCCATTTAGTGAAACATAAAGTTTTCTCATTGATAAACATTTGTGGGTTAGCGCTTGGCATGGCCGCTTCATTGCTAATTGTTCATTACGTTAGTTATGAAATGAGTTTTGATACATTTCACAAAAATGCTGAACGAATTTATCGGGTTTGTCATAATCGCTATCAAGATGGCACACTGCAATATGAAAAAGCTCAATCTTTTATACCTACAGGTGAAGCGATGAAAAATGATTTTCCAGAAGTTCAGGATTTTACAACGTTATTCAAAATTAGCGATCAAGCAGAGATTAATATTAGCTATCATGGCGAAAATGGAGAGATAGTTAAGTTTAATGAGGAAAATGTATATCACGTTAAAGGAAATTTCCTGAATGTATTTTCTATTCCCATTACGTCAGGCGCAAATAGAATCGATTTAAAAGCTAAAACTGTACTGATTTCATCATCTATATCAAAAAAATATTTTGGTGATGCTTCCCCATTGAATAGAATCATAAACCATACATACAATGGTGATTATACGGTTGTTGGAGTATTTGAAGATATTCCCGAGAATTCTCACTTGAAGCCTGACTTTCTTTTCGCCTGGGAATCAGTTTCAGATGAGGCTCAAGGAGGTGATGCTTCTAATTGGCATTGGGATGGATTTTATACTTACATCTTATTAACTCCGAACGCTAAAGCTCATTCAATTGAGTCCAGGCTTGAACAGTTCACAAAAAAATATTTAGGCAGCGCCCAAGACCGCGTTGGAGAATCAAAGTTTTGGTTGCAGCCGCTAACAAGTATCCATTTGCATTCCCATCTTTTGGGTGAAGCTGGTGAGAATGGTAACAATACTACTGTTAACATTCTTAAAAGCCTGTCGATCTTTATTCTTTTAATGGCTTACATCAATTTTATCAATCTATCATCGGCTAAGGCAATTGATCGGGAAAAGGAAGTTGGTGTCAGAAAGATTGTAGGTTCTGGACGCTTAGAACTTATTCGACAATTCCTTGTGGAATCCTTTATAGTAAATCTTATCTCAATTATTCTGGCAGGTGCAATTGTATTATTTTTAATACTGCAATTTAGCGACACACTTGGACTGCATGACAGTTTTGATTTATTAGAAGAAAATAGATTTTGGATTGCATTAATTGGATTGTTAATTGGCGGAAGTTTTTGGTCTGGAATTTATCCTGCGTTTGTTATTTCTTCATTTACACCTATACGAGCTTTAACTGGAAAACAAACGACAATAAGGAAGGGTTTCTCATTAAACCTGAGGAGAGGAATGATAGCGTTTCAATTTGTTTTGGCAATGATTCTAATTACAGGATCAGCGATGATTTACAAACAGGTTAAGCATATGAAGGATCAGGATTTGGGAATAGATATAAATCAAACACTGGTACTTAGAACATTCGCAAAATTTGGCCCCCCAGGGTCTGACTCAGTATTTACAAGTAAACTGAATATTTTAAAAAATGAATTAAGGGAAAGCGAAAATATAAAAGGAGTCACTGCATCGTATGACATTCCGGGCAAAGAGCATTTATCCTTATTTTCAAATTTTAGAAATGTGAAAAATGCTAATGAATTGGTTTCACTTTACTATAGTCGGATTGACTACGATTTCGTCCCCCTATTTAATGCTAGACTACTTGCGGGAAGAAATTTTGATTTAGCTATGATTTCTGACCGCGAGGCCATTTTGCTCAATAAGGAGGCATTGCAAACGTTAGGATTTGACAAAGCAGAAGGCGCCATTGACAAAGACATTAGTTATGGACAGGAACCAAATCTAAGAAAAGTAAAAATCATTGGGGTAGTGGATTTCCGATCCAACTCTTTTAAGCACCAAAATTATCCTGTGGCATATCAAATAAACTGGGCACCATTGCGATACCTTTCAATTAAGTTTGCACACATTGAAGGAAAGGATGTTGAAGCAAACCTTGCTTCAATAGAACAACAATGGAAAAATTTATTCCCCGAACAGCCTTTCGATTATTTTTTCCTTGATGAATTTTTCAACAGGCAGTATGAGCCTGAAAAAAAGTTTAGTATGATGTTGAGCTTGTTTACGGGTCTTGCAATCCTTATTGCTTGCCTGGGACTCTATGGTCTTTCAATGCTCATAGTTTTTCAGAGAACTAAAGAAATCGGAATCCGAAAGATATTGGGAGCCTCTGTCAAAAGTCTATTTCTTATGGTTTCAAAAGATTTTGCAGTCCTGATTGCAGTTGCAGGTATTATCTCGCTGCCTATCACCTATTATTCTCTGTCTAGTTGGTTGACAAACTATGCACACCGCACTCAAATGTCGTGGTGGATATTTCTTCTTCCAATACTTGTGATGATGTTTATCTCGATTGTTACAGTTGGGCAACAAGCTTTAAAAGCTTCCCTAAGGAATCCAGTGGAAAGTCTGAGAAATGAATAGAACTTTAACTAGGTATGGCGAGCTTGGACAAGTAGGAATCCCTACAGATTTTCCACTGGATATAAAAACAGTTGTAATATTCAAAGTACTTTCAGACACACGAACTGAAATGATCGTAACTGAATACGCAGACTTTGGAACAATCAGTAACTTTGCACAAATAGGACTTGAGCAAAGTATGGACAAAATGAATGAAATATTTAAAAATTGAAGACGAAAGAAGAACGACGATCCGCATTCGACTATAGGAAAAAAATACGAACTACTCATAGTCAAAAACCGTTAGCTGATGTTGTAAAGAATGACCAAATGAATAAACAATTATGACAAGGTTAGAGACTATAATAGCAGTAAAGAATGTAGCAATAAGTTCAAAATGGTATCAAGAACTATTGGGCTTAAGCAGCAATCACGGTGGCGACACGTTTGAAATGTTAGCGGACAAAAACGGAACAGTTATACTTTGCCTTCATCATTGGGGCGAACACGACCACCCTACAATGACAAATCCTAGCATTGCTGTTGGCAACGGGCTTATTTTGTATTTCAGAGTCTCGGACTTTACTGAAGTGTGGAGTAATGCAGTTCACTTCAAACTTGTCATCGAGCAAGAACCTCACTTAAATGAAAATTCAGGATTGCAACAATTTATATTGAGAGATTTGGACAGTTATTATCTCATTGTATCAGAGTGATAATACATAATCGGTTTGAAAATAAACATAACAAGCATTTGAAAAAATGGAAAATATATTCGACACCTACAAACCTCAAGGTTTTCACACAGTTGTGCCTTACCTCTTTGTGGACAACCCGAGGCTGTTGATTGATTTCTTAGAAAAAGCATTTTATGCGAGAGAAGTAAACAGGTCTATAAATCCCGATAATGGAGACATCGCAAATTGTATCTTACAGATTGGTGATACTTGCTTTATGGTGAGTCAGGCAAGAGAACAATTTGAAGGAATGCGAACAGCATTATATATTTATGTTGAAGATGTTGATGGTGTTCACAAAAGAGCCATAGAAAACGGCGCAAGGGTTGAATTTGAACCAGAGGAAATGCCGTACCAAGACAGACAATCAGGAATTATTGACCCTTGTGGGAATTATTGGTGGATATCGAAACGTCAGGTTATGAAAGGCTACGATGAATAATTTGAGTTTCAAACATAAAAAAGGGGAGACTTTTCAAGCATCGATTCCGTGAGAACCCAAAGGTGCAATTCCTTCGGATGACTCGACTGTACGCAACACTGAAAAAGGCATTTATGAAATATTTCTCGGTACTGCTAATAGTACTCATTACTGTGAGCTGCAATAAGCAAGAAATTAGTCCTGAAAATGAAAAAGGACTTTTAAAAGATCAGGTAATAGCTATTGGAGGTGTTGACAGGAACTACCATTTGTTTGTTCCCAATAACCCTTTGAATGCTCCTGTCGTTCTCCTTTTTCACGGAAATGGGGGTAGTTCTGACGACATGGTTGGTTTAACAGGAGTTAAAGCACCCTACAAAGTATGGCTTGAAATTGCAAGTCAGGAAAATTTAATCATAGTTGTACCCAATGGAACGGTTGGATCAAGTAATTCAAGAGGGTGGAACGATTGCCGGAATGATGCGCCAACTAATCCAACGACAAACGATGTTGAGTTTGTCGTAAGTTTGCTTGACTTTATTAACGCAAAGTATAATTCAGATGCCTCAAAAGTATTCGCAGTTGGCACGTCAAACGGTGGACATTTCGCGATTCGTCTTGCACAGGAAATTCCGGAAAAAATAACTGCATTCGCTTCTGTTTTAGCATCTAATGCAGTCAATTCTCATTGCAGTAATTCAACCACAAAGGTTTCGGCTTTATTTATGAATGGGACTGAAGACCAGATAATACCTTATAATGGGGGCCAGATGGCTTCAAATCGTGGTGAAGTTTTTTCCACTGAAACTACTGTATCCTATTGGGTACAAAGAAATGCTACTGATACAACGCCAGAGCTAACAAACTTGCCGAATATAAATGCAAGTGATAATTCAACGGTCACAAAATATTTGTATAAAAATGGTGGAAATGGTACAGAAGTTTCTCTTTATAAAGTTTTGGGGGGAGGCCACGCTGAACCTAGTATCGTAGAACGTTATAATTCAATATTCTTATTGATAGTTGGCAACCAAAACGGTGACATTGAAATGGCAAATGAAATATGGAGTTTCTTCAAGAATAAAACAAAATAGAAATTCAGCATACAACCGTGCATAGCCGTCAATGCTGGCGAACAGAAGTTCGATCAACATCATTTCACCAATTATCTTTAGTCATCGGCTTAATCCAATGCTAATACCGCCAGCGCATTTTTTGCTACGCTCTTGTCTACGATGCAATCCGATCCCTCGTGGATGTACTTGTGGGCTGGCTAGCAACACAAAACTTTTGGGCAATAGCGTGCCTTATTGTTCAGGAATTTTACGGTTAAAAAAATTAAAAAACGTATTCGACAATTTTGTATTTTCGATACATGAAAATGCAACGTTACCTGGTATTTCTTCTTCCGTTTTTATTTCCATTGCAGTGGGCTTACTGTCAAATCAATCCTGAGTTGTCGCGACAAATTGATAGTCTTTATACTATCGCCAAAATGTACAGTTACAAATTAAAAGAGCACTGGAAGCAAAGGTTAGTTTCGACAGTATTCAAAAGTTTCAACTCATCGAACAAAAAATATTTGAAGCACATGTACCGTTAATTAAAGAAGTTATTTCCTTGCATGGTTATCCTTCTAAGAAATTGGTTGGTCAAGAATCATCCGGGCATTTTTTTATTTTGATTCAACATGCTGACGCAGATCCGGAGTTTCAATCGTCAATGCTCAGCCTTCTTGAAAAAATTGCAATGGATGAAATAGACAAAAAGCAGTATGCATATTTATACGACAGGGTTCAGAGAAATACAGGGAAAATGCAATTATATGGAACCCAACTCTCGTTTGACGGTCAAGGTAATTTATTTGACAGTACTGATAAAATCATAATTCCATCGGACCTGGCCGACCCTGGAAATGTAGATCAACGAAGAAAGCGGATGGGGTTGGAACCACTTGAACGATATTATGAGAAGGCTTTGAAGGAACTTGGTCGACCGAGAAAGAAGGATTAGTTTTTTTTGATAAAGATCCAGTACGAAGATCGAATTATTTTTAGAGGTTGCTACTCCTGCGGAGGAGTGAAATGAATTGGTCGATTTGATGATCAGGATATGAATAGAACCTGCCCGAAAATGGCAGAGATGGCTGGCAGATCACCCTACAGATGCGGGTAATTTTAAGATATTCTGTGTCAAGGACTACGAGCTGATAAGATTTCAAAAGGTTAAATTGAATGGGACGAACCTAGATTGGATGAGTTTTTAAACAGAGTAGCGAAGAAGAGAACAGGCCTGATTCTCCCTCTATGAGAATTGTTAATAGAAAAGCATGCAATATTTTTCTAGCTTTGCGAAAAATTTACTTAAAAGATTATGGCAATAATAATAAATGAAGTGTCAAGGACTTTTAGTGAGTATTTGATACTACCTGGATTGACAACAAAAACTAACACACTTGACAGTGTTATTTTACAAACACCTCTTGTTAAATTTAAAAGGGGCGATATTCCTAGAATTTCTTTAAATATTCCGTTTGTCTCAGCCATAATGCAATCAGTATCGGATAGTGGATTGGCAACTGCTTTGGCAAAAGAAGGAGGCTTATCATTTATCTTTGGTTCGCAGTCGATTGAGGAACAAGTCAAAATGGTAATGCAAGTTAAGAAATACAAAGCTGGGTTTGTGGAAAGTCGAGCTAATTTAACACCGGCACACACATTAAAGGATGTATTAGCTTTAAAAGAAGAAACTAGTTTTTCAACAGTCGGGGTTACCGATGATGGTACTTCTAGTGGCAGGTTACTAGGACTTATAACTAGTCGTGATTACAGAGTTAATAAGGATAGCTTAGACAAGAAAGTAAATGACTTCATGACTCCTTTATCAAAATTAATAACCGCCAAAAATGAAATTACGTTAACAGAAGCTAATGATAAAATTTGGGAACATAAACTAAATACTTTACCTATTATTGATGAAAATCAAAAATTAAAATATTTTGTATTTCGTAAAGACTATGATAATCATATAGAATATCCAAATGAACTTCTGGATTCACAGAAAAGATTAATTGTTGGTGCAGGAATCAATAGCAGAGACTATAAGGAAAGAGTTCCAGCTTTAGTAGATGCTGGTGTTGATGTTTTATGTATAGACTCATCGGATGGATTCTCTGAGTGGCAAAAAGAGACTATTCATTTTATAAAGAATGAATACGATGATAATATTTTAGTTGGTGCAGGTAATGTTGTGGATAAAGACGGTTTTCTTTATCTAGCAAAAGCAGGTGCCGACTTTATAAAAGTTGGTGTTGGAGGTGGTTCAATCTGTATCACGAGAGAACAAAAAGGAATCGGAAGAGGACAAGCAACAGCTCTTATTGAAGTTGCAAACACCAGAGATGAATACTTTAAAGAAACTGGAGAGTATATTCCAATCTGTTCAGACGGAGGCATTGTAAAAGACTATCATATGACACTGGCATTAGCAATGGGTGCTGATTTTCTAATGATGGGAAGATATTTTGCCCGTTTCGATGAAAGTCCAACAAGAAAATTATTTGTGGGCGGAAATTATGTAAAAGAATACTGGGGCGAGGGTTCTAACCGAGCAAGAAATTGGCAACGATACGATAATGGAGGATCCAACAATTTGAAATTTGAGGAAGGAGTAGATAGTTATGTCCCTTATGCAGGTAAACTTAAAGATAATTTATACCAGACCATTGGGAAGACTAAATCAACGATGTGTAGTTGTGGTGTATCTTCAATTAAAAAATTGCAATCCGATGCTAAACTGACTTTAGTTTCGTCGACAAGTATTATTGAGGGCGGAGCTCACGATGTTATTGTAAGAGATTCTAGGAATTAATAAGAGAAGCCCAGCATCTAACAATGAAATGCGCCCGTTTAAGTTTTTAGTTTATTTTTTATCCAGCTTTTGGTATCGTGGGATGATTTGCTAATCTTAAGCCCACAATGTCACATACAAAAATGTTGTCGGTAATGCAGCTCGGATCAACGGAGTCAAAAATTTAAAGCGGAAATGAATATTCATCCGGACATATTTCTCTTTGCAACTTTGTTATTTCTCATTTTTGGTATGACTGCTCGAACAATTTATAATAGAGTAAAGAGAAGGCAGACAAATCATAAACCAACAAAAGCGATAAAGTACATAGGGCAAATTTCATTGGCACTCGGCATCCTACTTCAACTGACGGAATTATCTACTGCACTAGGGCATACGACGCGTTCCTTGACACCTGACCAAATCGCTGGAGGACTGAGATCAACTTTATTTCCTACAATACATGGTCTTTTTGTTTACATTATTGCGATGGTTCTATATACGATTTTGAGATTGACAGAGAAGAATGATACAGTCTGATGCAATGAAGAACAAGTCTTGGTATTATTCCGATAGATGTTATCGGATATCAATGAATCCACCACCTGTACGTAAAGGTGTGGGCAGCGGGATGATTTGCACCAAAGGAACTATGAAAAGAATTTTTTTATAGATAATGTCCATGGGACTTATTTCATGTTCTGATAAAAGGGGCGGTAAGACCATGCTGACAATTGTAGTCTATCCGATGATGAAACAGCAGGAGAGTCTAAGGCAATTTGCTCTGGTCAAAAATCAGGCAACCAACGACCTCGAAGATACCAACATTGTGGCGAATTCGTTTAACGAGAATGATCCTTCAAAAATCAACCTTATTTTTAATTCTTTCATTTCTGACTAATCTGTCATTTGGACAGGCGGATTACAAACACGGTATCAGTCGCCTTCAACAAGATTTTAATATCTTACGTGGCGCGCTGGAAGAGTCACATGCGGGTATTTATTGGTATCGCACAAAGGCTGAAATCGATAAAGCTTTTGATGGTGCTTATGAATCATTAGACCGTGAAATGAATGAGTTGGAGTATTTCAGGATCATTGCACCACTAATTTCTAAAATAGGATGTGGGCACACCTGGATTGCAACCACTGAGGCGACACAGCAAAAAATATGGGAAAAAGGTGGAGTATTACCTTTAAAATTAAAATTCATTGAACGAAAAGCTTATTGTATTCAAAACAATAGCTACGATTCAATCTCCATTCAGCCTGGTGATCAAATTTTAAGTATCAACAATTACAGCATCGATTCTTTGCTCCATTTATCAAATAAATTTTCCACTGGCGATGGATTTATTGAAGTAGGTAAATGGCGGATTCTGGACAATGTCTTCAACCAGTTCTTTACCCTGTATATTGGACAGCCAGATGAATACATAATTGAAGTGCGGAAAAGTAATGGCCAGTTAAATGAATTTGTGATTGCTCCGTTAACGTTAAAGGAAATTGAATTGATCTCAAAAAGACGGTATCCAGAAAAGAAAGTTGAAGAAAAAGACAATATCAGTCTGAGTTTCCCGGAAAATACTTCCGCTGCCTTTCTAAGAATAAAGGAATTTTCTGACTGGAAAAATGGTCGAATGAAAATTCGATTTAAAAATCAATTGGGTAAATATTTCCAAAAAATCGATTCTTCAAAAGTCAAAAGCCTAATTATAGACCTAAGAAATAATGATGGAGGAAACGAAAAGTACGGGTTGCAATTATTCTCCTATCTGACCGACAAACCATTTATTGGGTACAAACAAATTGACTTTAGAACGACTAATTTTTCATTCCGAAAATACTCAACTACCCGGTGGCCTGAGTATATGGCTTTGAATGTATTACTGAGACATAATAAAATTAACGACACCACCTATTTACTGATTAACGATAAGGCTACTCGTACATATCAAGCCAAAGCAAATTCATTTAAAGGAGAAATTTATGTCATTATCAATCGGGGAAGCTTTTCAACTACGTCAGATTTTACTGCTCTAGTTCATTCGAATAAGATTGCAACTTTTGTCGGAGAAGAGACAGGTGGTAGCTACGTTGGTAACACGAGCAACTATTCATTTATAATAACCTTACCTAATACAAAAATTAAGGTCAATATCCCGGTTGCCAGATACCAGACGAATGTTACATCAAATGCGAACTTTGGGCGGGGAACAATTCCTGACTGTGAAGTTAAGTACTCCATCGACGATGTCCTTCACGGGATCGACAAAGAGATGGATGCTGTTTTAACTCTGATTAAAGATTAAGTTTAAACGCAAGGACTACAATTATTTTGAGACATTTATAGTCAGATTTACGACTTTGTTGATTACACTGCTTCCTATTTCTCCAAATGGTTGGAGAACAATTGACCTGGACCGACAAAATAGCTTGCCAAACGAGGACACGACCAAATTCATTGGCCCTTACGGGACAGGAAGAAAATAAATAGGGCGCTTAGCACGAGTCCGAGGAAATATATACTTAAAGTTTGTAGACTTATGCTGATTACAAAGGCAGTACCCAAATGTCCCGTGCTCACCTCTAACGAATAAAGAAGTATAACAAAAAAGCCAAACACGGAAACTGCAACGCATAAAATTACCGGAATAGATATTTGTATTTTGTACCGCATAAAAAAGCATTTTATCTCGATGAAAGCTTAAGTTATTCAATGTTTAAAAAAAATGCAACCACAGACCTTGGTTTTGTCAAAAGCTTTTCGCTAAGGGGTTAAAAGGAGTTTACATACTAATCTCAGTAATGGATGACCTGGTATTTCGATGCCGAATTTAGCCTATTTGATCACTGGTTGTTTCATCGTTGGCACTAGTTCGTTTAAATTATCACGCATGACCTACCCATTAAAGAGAAGCGATTTAAGCTGGGTTGAGCCAGCACTTGTGCGTATTATTAAATTTACCGAGATTACAGATGATGGAGGTTACGACATCGGGTTTTTTAAGGGTTGATTATTGAGTAACTTGAAAACGACATTAAGCCTCCTCAAATTAGACTTTCGAATTATACACCAAGCGCTCATTACTGAACATCTTTAAAAACAAAACAGTAATCAACAATGCTTAAACACCATATTACAACAAGCATTAGAGACTTATTCAGAAATAAGTTTTTTGCCATCATCAACATACTCGGTTTGTCTATTGGGATGGGAGTTTGTCTTGCTATTTTTCAATATATCTATTTTGAATTAAGCTATGATCAATTTCATACCAATTTTGAAAATACCTATCGCGTTACACTTACAATGTTTAAGGATGGTGAAGAAAGCTCACAAGCCAAGACTGCATTGGCGTTAGGTGCTGCTGGGAAAGAAGAAATTCCTGAAATAGAGCGGTTCGTTCGAATTCATCCGCAATATTTTGGAGCAGTCATTACCAATCCTGAACAAAATAAGATCTTCCAGGAAGAGGAAGAAAACGTATTATTTGTTGATAGTGTATTCCTTGAAGTATTTAATTTTTCATTAAGGCAAGGGGATCCTGAAAAAGTGCTTGACGATAAATACAGTATTGTCATAACTGAGGAAATGGCTGAAAAGTATTTTGGGCGAAATATTGACCCTATTGGAAAAATACTGAAGGTCGAAGGATGGGTACATAAGGACTTTATAGTAACTGGAGTTTTAAATAGTCTACCTGCCAATAGCCACCTGAAATTCAACTTCTTGATTCCAATGGCCTCGTTAATTGAAACTGGAGAATACCGCAACGGTATTTGGGGCAGAACCAATTTTTTCACCTACATAACGGTTAACAAAAACGCTGACCTTGAAGCTATCGAAAGCAAACTTAAAGCGATGGTTGACACACACTTTGGAAAAAGTCTTGCAGCATACAATCAGAAATGGTATATAAACCTTCAGGCCGTTTCGGATGTACATTTAAGGTCGTCACACCTTTTGCGTGATTTGCCATCAAACGGAAGTATAAAACAAGTCAAAATATTTTCGTTAATAGGGGCATTCATATTGATCATTGCGTGGGTGAATTTTATCAATCTGTCCACATCCAGATCAATGGAAAGAGCAAAGGGCGTGGGCATTCGCAAAGCTATGGGCGCTTTTCAGAAACAATTAGTGTATCAATTTTTGATTGAATCCCTGCTGATTAATTTTATTGCTGCAATTTTATCGATAATTGTCGCGTTTCCGGTACTTTTTGTACTAAGTGGAATAACGGGCGAAGAATTAACATTTATTATTTTTAGTTGTCCTGTATTCTGGATTGGATTTACAATCGTCATTGCGGCCGGGTCAATATTATCAGGGTTCTATCCCGCGTTTGTTCTTTCATCTTTCAAGTCAGCAAATACACACTGGACCAATGTAACAAAGCAAGTTTCAAATATCACACTGCGAAAAAGTCTGGTTGTCTTTCAGTTTCTTATTTCAGCTCTTTTGATTTCAGGAACGTACCTGGTATACAAACAGATTACATTTATGAAAAATAAAGATTTGGGTGTCGATATGGAGCAAATTCTAGTCGTCAGGGGGCCGAGCATTGTTCCTGATTTCGAAAGTTTGCTATCACGGCTTAATGTTTTTAAAAGTGAATGTTTGAGTAGCGCCTCAGTCTTGACAGTCACTGGTTCAGGAACAATTCCAAGTAGGGGGCATCTTGCCTTAACTGGTATTAGAAAAATAGGTGAGTTGCTAAAAGATAATCAGGAAACCGGAATTACATACATAGATTTTGATTTCTTTGAAACATACAAATTTACTTTCCTTGCAGGCCGCCCCTTCGACCCACATGTGATTTCAGATCGAGAGGGGGTTGTCATTAATGAAGAGGCAGTCAAAGTCTTTGCCTTTGGGTCGCCGGAAAATGCTCTTCAGCAACAATTAATTATCGGGAAAGACACCGTCAATGTTCTTGGAGTACTTAAAAATTACAATTGGAGTTCGTTAAGAGATGCATACGCTCCATCCATATTTCTGCCAGGTGAACGTGCAAGGAAGTATTTTTCATTTAAAATAAATTTATCAAACATCCCTCAATCTATAGAGCACATCCAGTCTGCCTATATTGCAACCTTCCCAGGTAATCCTTTTGATTTTTTCTTTTTGGACGATGAGTTTAATAGTCAATATCAAGCTGACTTAAGGTTTGGGAAAATGTTTTCGGCATTTTGTTTAATAGCAATGTTCATTGCATGCTTAGGTTTATTTGCACTTGTTTCCTTTTCTACAACTTTGCGAATTAAAGAAATTGGCATCAGGAAAATTCTTGGTGCAAGAATGAGAAATCTCATGCTACTGCTTTCCAAAGAATACCTTATTTTAATAGTGATTGCTAATTTGTTAGCTATACCAATGATTGCTTTTGGTGCGAGATATTGGCTCGCTAGCTATGCCTTTAAAGTTCAGGTAGGATTTGACTTGTTTATTATTCCTTTAATAGTTCTCCTTCTAATTTCCATTTTCACAGTTGGATATCGCATTTATGTGACCGCCAAGACGAACCCAGTTGATTCGTTGCGGGCTGAATAAGCTTTTCTGTACAACGATGAATCCTTAAATATTTACTAACCCGCAGATTCTTTGCTAAGTCCCACCCTTATAGGATCATAGAAGTCATCGTGCGACTTTCTTGTTTTTGTGATAAAGCCACTAAAGGTCGTTACACGACGATTGAGCACTCGCGACCCGACCAATTATTGAAATTGATAATCTGATTTTTACGGGAGAGAGGAAGTAACACACTACCTAAGCGCTTCAATAATTTCGGCGTCTACCCAATAGATATCCATGTTGCTGGTATAGAAAAAGTATTTGCCATCGCGACTGACAAAAGGGCAAAATTCATAAGACTGAGTGTTGATGAATATTCCGGAATCATCTGACCCAGGCATTGCGGCAATTGCCAGGTTGGATTCCGGTAATTGTGTGACCCAGCGATTCCGGTAATTGTATGACCCAGGTATTCCGCTAATCATCTGACCCAGGTATTCCGTCAATTGTT
>JBGTEP010000159.1:0-65072 GCA_041747735.1 Chryseolinea sp. | reverse complement strand
GCAGGTAGTATTGGGCAAGTAAGACAATGTTCCGGAGAATTGATGAAGTTCGCCAAGGAAACAAACACACCCGTGTTTCTGATTGGACATATTACAAAAGATGGATTACTGGCCGGTCCAAAAGTACTGGAGCACATGGTCGATACGGTACTTCAATTTGAAGGTGATCGTCACCTTGCATATCGTATTTTACGAACAACTAAAAACCGTTTTGGGTCAACATCAGAAATTGGAATCTATGAAATGTTAGGCACGGGGTTGCGGGAAGTTTCAAATCCGTCAGAAATACTAATTTCACAAAAAGATGGGCAACTTAGTGGGATTACAATTGGTGCTACTATTGAAGGGAATCGTCCCCTGTTGATCGAAATTCAGTCACTGGTAAGTCCGGCATCGTACGGAACGCCGCAGCGTACACCCACGGGGTTTGATCAAAAAAGGCTGAATATGCTTTTGGCTGTGCTTGAAAAACGTTGTGGCTTTCGTATGGGAACTCAGGACGTGTTCTTAAACATGGCAGGTGGTATAAAGGTAGAAGACCCTGCTATTGATCTTGCGGTCTGTATTTCGCTTATATCTTCCATGGAAGAAATCCCTGTTTCTGATAAATTCTGCTTTGCGGCAGAGGTTGGATTGGGGGGAGAGTTACGGGCAGTCAATAAAGTTGATCAACGAGTATCGGAAGCAGAAAAGTTGGGGTTCGAAGTGATTTATATTTCACGATATAATCATAAGGGGATTGATTTAAAGAAGTCCAAAATTTCAGTTAGGTCGTTTGGCAAAATAACAGAGGTGTTTCAGGATTTGTTTGGATAAGAATTTTGCGTTATTGAATGATTGGTTTGTTCTTATAACCTTGAACATATGGAGATTTTTTTTACTAAGACGTTAGGTATTTCTGAAGAGATATTCAGCTACCTGCTGCTGCCTGTTTTGATTTTCATAGCGCGAATTGCCGACGTGTCAATTAATACAATCCGCATTATTTATGTTTTAGGCGGCAGAAGATGGACGGCGACTATCTTGGGATTTTTTGAATCGTTTATCTGGCTGATGGCCATTCGCCAGATTTTTGAGCACTTAGATAATTGGGTGTGTTATATCGCCTACCCCGCAGGATTTGCATCAGGAATTTTTGTGGGGATGATAATTGAGGAGCGGATTGCTTATGGGAAAGTAATTGTCAGGATTATTACACGTAAAGACGTTGTTGAATTGATCGCGTATTTAAACAAATCGAAATTCAGGTACACGCACGTCAACGCAGACGGACCGGATGGACACGAGAATTTGGTATTTACTGTTTTGGAACGAGATAGTCTTGAGGAACTATTGTATAAATTGAAAGACATTTTGCCGACGGCATTTTACACGGTAGAAAAAGTAAACCGTGCTACGGAGGTAGGTACTCTTGTAGAAGAAACTACGCGTTGGAGTATCGTTTCCTGGTTGCGGGGTGTGATCCGGAGATGAGTCAAAAGTGGTTGTGTTTTATTTATACGAAAGAAAATTATTCTATTTTTACCATGTGAATTTTTAAACCGTTAAGTAATATGAAAACAGCCTCCTTCGTATTTCTACTTACCATCTTGTCAGCATACGCTTCCCCATTTAAGGGTGTAAAGTTGGAATATCGTTTTGTACTGGGTGATGATTATACAATGACCCAGGTTACCAGGCAGACCATTAAGCAGATTATAATGGGCACTGAACAAGGTGGTGAGAATGCATATTCCGGCGAAATGAACTTTAAAGTAATAGAGATTACAAGCAGTGGTGCCAGATTGGAAACACAATTCTTAAAACTAAAGAACAGTTCCAAAACAGTTATGGGTGATGTCACTATGGATAGTGAAGGCGCTGAAGATAACCCACAGAATAAGGTATTCAAGACGATGATGAAAAAGCCCTTTGTTATTACCATGAATAAGGCTGGGATCGTAGAAAACGTTGAGGGCGCTGAGAATTTGTGGTCAGGTATGGACGACTTGGGATTGGATGAGGCCACGCTGAATACTATGAAACAGACACTTGAGCAACTACTTGGAGAAAATTCTTTAAAAAACAGCTTTGAACAAGCAATGGTTTTTTATGCAGATAAAAATGTAAGCAAGGGAGACACATGGGATTCTAAAAATGCTTTTCCGATGGAGTTTCCGATTGTGGTAAACAATTCCTGGATTCTGTCAGAGGTATCTGGGTCAACTGCCAAAGTAGATGCCGAGGGAATTTATACAACCATTGATAAGGAAAAGCCCATCAATCTTCCAAATGGTATTAAAGCAAAAATTGATTTGAAAGGCAAACAATCGATAAGATCAAACGTAACTTAAAAACGGGATGGCCTACCGATCTTAAAATTAATTCAGAACTCAATGGTAAAATGATCCTGTTAGCGGGTGGGTTAATTCCAGCAGACATGGATGTTCCAATGGAAATACTGACTGAAACAACTTACAAAATTGTAAAGAAGTAGGAGTATTCTCAATAACCGTCTTTTAGCATCTGCAAAATATCGTCTACATATTCGCGGGAATTGGCAAGCCTTGGAACCTTATTCTGACCTCCCAATTTCCCCCTTCGTTTCATCCAACTGTAAAACGTTCCTTCTGTGACACTATGCACTTTTGGAGCAATAAGAGCGAGGTTGTGGGCACGTTTGGCGTCGTAGTCGGAATTGATAGATCGAAGTGTTTCATCAAGAATCTTTGCGAACTCATCAAGATTTGATGGGAGTACTTTGAATTCAATGATCCACTCATGGCCGGCTTTCTTCCCTTGTTCTAGATAAATTGGTGCAGCGGTGAAATTTACAATTACTGCACCGGTGTCCGTACAGGCTTTTGTTATTGCAGCTTCTGCGTTTTCAACGATCACCTCTTCGCCAAAAGCATTCATGAAATGTTTTGTTCTTCCGGAAATTTTAATCCTGTAAGGATTTCTGGAAGTAAATTTTATTGTGTCGCCAATATTGTATCGCCATAATCCGGAGTTGGTGGTTATTACCATTGCGTAGTTTTTATCCAGATCTACGTCATTCAATCGGATAGCCCTTGGGTACTCTGAATCTATTTCTTCAATTGGAATAAACTCATAAAAGATTCCATAATCAAGCATCAGCAGCATTTCTTCTGAGTTCCTTCGATCCTGTATCCCAAAAAAACCTTCACTAGCATTGTAGGTTTCCCAATACTGCATCGTGTCTGAAGGGATCAGTGTTTGAAAGAGTTTGCGATATGGAGCGAACGCAACGGCACCATGAAAAAACACTTCAAGATTAGGCCAAACTTCAAGTATGTTGTTTTTGTTTCCAAGCGCTACTATTCTTTGAATAAGTAAGATTGTCCAGGTGGGCACACCAGCAATATTCGTAACGTTTTCTTTGGCAGTTTCACGAGCAAGTTTTTCAATCTTCTCTTCCCAGTTGCCCATCAATGCAGTTTCAAGACTGGGTGTTCGGATGAATTGCGCCCACGGCGGAAGATTCTGCATAATGACAGCAGATACATCGCCGTAGTAGGACGATGCTGATGGATCGAGCTCATTTATTTGATGACTTCCACCCACAGCCAGGCCTTTTCCATCAAACAGTTTTGTGTCAGGGAAATTGTTAACATAGATAGAGAGTAAATCCTTTCCACCTTTTAAATGACAGTCGTCTAAAGCTTCTTGAGAAACCGGGATAAATTTGCTGCGGGCGTTTGTTGTTCCAGAAGATTTTGAAAACCATTTTATTTCCGAAGGCCACAAAATATTCTGCTCGCCTTTCATCATCCTATCAATATACGGAAACAACTTTTCGTATGTCTGAATCGGGATGCGTTTTTGGAATTGTTCATAGGAAAGGATACTTCCAAAATCGTACTGATTGCCAAATTCTGTATGCTTTGCAGTCTGAATGAGTTTTCTGAACAACTCCTCCTGGACTTCATTTGGGTATTTAATAAAAAGCTCAATCTGGTGAATTCGCTTTTGCATTACCCAAGTCAAAATAGAGTTTATCAGCCCCATGTTTTGTTACGTAAATTTCAAAAGTAACAAAACATATACTGATTGTTGCCTCGAATATCAATAAGAAGCAATAAAATCAAAGGGACTCCGAGGCATCGGGCCAACTATCCGTATTTGGAGTAGCCACTTTTGATCTTCTAAGTTCAAAATTCTGACCCAAATAAACTTTGCGAACCTGAGGATCACTTGCTAGTTCTTCGGCGGTACCAGCTTTGAAAAGTTTGCCATCAACCATAAGGTAAGCACGATCTGTAATCGACAATGTTTCATCCACGTTATGATCCGTAATAAGAATTCCGATATTCTTGTTTTTAAGGCGTGAAACAATAGACTGAATTTCTTCAACTGCAATGGGATCGACTCCGGCAAAGGGCTCATCAAGGAGAACAAAACTTGGATCGACGGCAAGGGCTCGTGCGATTTCGGTCCGTCGACGTTCACCTCCTGAGAGTGACATACCAAGATTTTTTCTTACTTTATGAAGGCTAAACTCATCAATTAACTGATCAACTTTATCTGATCTTTCTTGCTTAGTAGAGTCTCGCATTTCAAGCACTGACATTATGTTTTCTTCGACAGTAAGTTTTCTAAAGACAGATGCTTCTTGCGCCAAATAACCAATTCCTTTCCTGGCCCTCTGGTACATTGGCAACTGAGTGATCTCTTCGTCTTCCAGAAATATCTTTCCTTCATTCGGCTTGATCAGCCCCACCATCATATAAAAGGTTGTAGTTTTCCCAGCACCATTTGGGCCTAAAAGTCCCACAATTTCTCCTTGCTTTACATAAACAGAAACATCGTTTACAACGGTTCGTGTTTTATATTTCTTTACAAGATGCTCTGCGTGTAAAATCATTTTTTTAAAGAAATTTAATGTCTTTAACTCTTAGTTGAATCGAAGTCGACCCATTGAAGGTATTCTCTTCGATGGTAAAAGCCATTTTGAAATGATCACCCCCTGATAACCTGTCGTAGTGCTCTATCATATCGAAGCCAACCGTTGCAAATACATTTTCATTGTTATGTTGGCCTGCCAAAAATCTAACATGCTTATCTTTGAAAGTGGCTAATGAATTAAATACGAACACATCACTGGCTTCAAATACGGGGCGCTGATTCTCAGGACCAAACGGTGCCATCTGCTTAAGAACCGATAAAAACTTTTGCGTTATCACATCAAAATGAATTGACATGTCTAATTCCAGTATTGGTGTTAGCATATCTTCCTTAATTGTGGAAGAGACGACTTCTTCAAATTTTCGCTGGAAAAGTTCCAGGTTTTCGAAATCCAAAGTAAGTCCTGCTGCGTATTTGTGACCTCCGAATTTTTCCAGTAAGTCACTACAAGCCGAAATTGCATTGTAAAGATCAAACCCGTGTACACTTCGCGCCGAACCGGTGATTTTGTTATTTGATTCAGTCAGAATAACAGTGGGTCTGTAAAACTTCTCTACACACCTAGCAGCAACTATGCCAATTACACCTTTATGCCAGGTGTTTTTGAAAAGCACAGTTGATTTTGAATTACGCATAGATGCATCACCCTCGATCATTGCAATTGCCTCTTCTGTGATATCAGAATCAAACTGCTTACGAACTTCATTCTTCAGGTTTACCTTTTCAGCAAGGGTATTGGCTTCCTCTTCTGTCTCGGCAACGAGTAGATCAACCGCTGCCCTGCCATGTGCGACCCGACCTGCCGCGTTTATTCTGGGCCCCAACGTGAAAACTATACCTGATATATCCAATTCATTTCGCAGTCCCGCTATGTCTTTCAAAGCTTTAAGCCCGGGAAGCGGATCTTCATTTAGTTTCTTTAAACCAAAATGAGCGAGTATCCTATTTTCACCGGATATAGGAACAATGTCAGAAGCAATGCTAACGGCAACCAGATCGAGATACTCATAAACCTCTTCTTCCTTCCGAAATTTTCGGGCATACCCTTGCATGAACTTGAACCCAAGCCCGCAGCCACTAAGTTCAGTGTAAGGATATTCGCAATCGGTTTGTTTAGGGTCGAGCACAGCTATTGCACTCGGAACAAAATCGTCGGGGAGGTGGTGATCACAAATTATAAAATCTATTCCTTTTAGTTTGGCGACTTCGACAAGTTCAGACGACTTAATCCCGCAGTCGAGAGCTATGACAAGTGAATAGCCATTTTGTTCAGCCCATTCTATTCCCGCAAGGGAGATTCCATAGCCTTCAGCATTTCGATCTGGAATGTAGACTTCGCAGTTTCCATAAAAGCGTCTCAAATAACTATACACCAATGCCACAGATGTGGTCCCATCTACATCGTAATCACCATAGATTAAGACTTTTTCTTTTTCATCAAGAGCTTTTTTTAATCGGGCTACAGCTTTGTCCATTCCCTTCATCATGAACGGATCATGCAATGCATCTAATGTAGGGCGGAAAAAACTCTTTGCGCTTTCAAAATCAGCAATACCACGTTGTAGCAGGATTGCGGATAAATATGAATTAAGATTTATGGTTTTCGATAGCTGTTCAATTTGCTCACGAGGAGGAACGTTCTTTAACAACCATCTTTTATCCATTATTAATTTGATTGGATTACTAAACTACCTTTCTCGCCGGAGACACCATTCGAACTATATTCGCCAGGTTCTCCATCCTTTCCATTCTTTCTGGAAGGGCCAAGCCCTGCACCCCCATGATAGCCCCCCTTTCCTGTGCCTCCAGCCCCTCCACCGTTATTCTTTACGACTATTTTTTTTGCAGTGATTAAATCTTTTACGGCTTGTGGTTTCGGAGCAGAAATTGTCAAAATACCACCTTTTCCACCATTACCTCCCTGTCCGGCATTTCCACCATTGGCTCCATCTCCTCCGAAACAATGCCTCGTCCCAGGACTGCCACCTCCACCATTTCCACCATTTCCGCCTCTTCCACCACTTCCCCCGGTGAGGTCAATAATCAACTGACCTTTTATGGTCACCTTTTCAAGATACATAAAAAGATTTATTGCCTTTGTACCGTCAAGCCCACGCGTCCCTTCTCTTCCCGGAGATCCATTCAGGCATGGACCAGTTGGTGTTGATCCTGAGGCGCCATTGCGACCAGATTGTCCATTTACCCCGGTTCCATCAATTAAGCAGTGCTTACCAAAAGACGCAACCTTCACTCTTATGAAATTGTCGGGTTTCAACTTATTCAATACAATTTTTGAGGAATCACCCATTATCAAAGTGTCTGCAACGATTATATCAGATTCACCCAGGATATAGATCTCATGGGGCTTAAGAACCAAACTTCCTACTCTTACTTGGGCAGTCAAAGAACCAGATAAACTTAACATCAAAAAACACACAATTCTCCACATGCTACAAAAATACCCCCGTATAAATTTTAAGAAAACTAAGTAGTACAAATTGTATGCCTGTAAACGAAGAAAGCAGTGCGTGTGAGCACTGCTTTCTATAAAACAAAAACTCTTGTTTAATTAGCGCTTTCAGCGGGTTTATCAGCAACTACACCTTCCAAAACATCTTTTATTTCGACACGCTGCCCGTCTTTGTACGGGACAATCCATGCATCCTTCACTCCCATTTCGCGCATATACTTTTTGAAAGTGTCAGCTTCCCAATAATCTCGAAAGATTCCAATAGTTAATTTTTGAGGTTCGCCATCGTTGGCTTCACCACCAAAGTTTGGGTTATTATCAAAATACTTTGCGAGGTTCTTGTTTTTAAAAGCACCAATCTGAACCTTGAATACAACGCCCTTTGAAAAATCCATCGAGTTTACCGGATTTTCCTTTAGTTGTGCTAACTCGGCACGCGCCGTAGTAAGCTGCCCTCTCATCTGGGAGAGTTCGTCCTCAAGCTGCGCGATTTTTGCGTCTTTGTCACTAATAGAGGACTGCATCTGAGTAACCTTTTGGTTTAGGGTAGACACAGTATTATCAGCCGTTTGCTTGTCTTCTGTTAGTTGCTTTAGGTTTTGGGGTGCCTTGGCAAATTGCTTCGCCTTTTTTTTCCACTCTTTCTTTTCTTTCTTAGAAAGTTGCGCGTAGCTCTGCAAGGAAGCAGACATCAACGCAACGCAGAAGAATAGTAATATAACTTTTTTCATTCTTGGATTGGTTAAATCAAATTAAAGGTACAAATATTTTATTAAAATGTTTATTAATCCATACCACCAACCATTTTCCCGGGCTTAACCCACTCATCGAACTGTTCTGAGGTTACCAGCTTAAGTGCAATTGATGCTTCCCGAAGAGTCATATTTTCCTTATGAGCTTTCTTAGCAATCTTGGCAGCATTCTCATACCCAATGTGCGTGTTTAATGCAGTAACTAACATCAATGAATTTTCAAGGTGTTGCTTTATTATTGAAAGGTTAGGTTCAATTCCTTCAGCACATTTGTCATTGAAAGAAACGCAAGCATCGCCGAGTAATCTGGCCGATTGAAGAACATTAGCTGCGATCACAGGTTTGAATACATTCAACTCAAAATGGCCATTAGCGCCTGCAACGGAAACAGTAACATCGTTACCGATGACCTGCGCACAAACCATCGTTAATGCTTCGGGCTGTGTGGGATTTACTTTGCCCGGCATAATAGATGATCCCGGTTCATTGTCCGGTATAATTATCTCCCCAATTCCGCAGCGAGGCCCCGAGCTAAGCATTCGGATATCATTGGCAATTTTCATCAAGGCAACAGCCGATCGCTTCAGCGCACCTGAAAGTTCAACCATAGCATCATGCGCGGCTAACGCTTCAAATTTATTAGGAGCAGTAACAAATGGATAGCCTGTTAACGCTGCAATTTTCTTTGCTACCAATACATCATATCCTTTCGGAGTATTTAAACCGGTTCCAACTGCTGTTCCACCTAATGCAAGTTCACGGACTACAACTAAAGCATTATTAATTGCACGAATGCTATTGTCGATTTGCTGAACATAACCTGAAAACTCCTGGCCCAATGTCAGTGGAGTTGCGTCCATAAAATGTGTACGGCCAGTCTTCACAATGTTTTTGTATTCGATCGACTTTTTCGCCAGCGTTTCGCGGAGTTTATCCATGCCTGTTAACGTAACTTCGACCACTTGCTTATATGCAGCAATGTGCATCGCTGTGGGGAACGTGTCATTTGACGACTGCGATTTATTAACATCATCGTTAGGATGAAGCACTTTTTTTTCATCCTCAAGATTTCCCCCCTGAATTACGTGAGCGCGATATGCTACAACCTCATTCACGTTCATATTGCTTTGAGTACCCGATCCAGTCTGCCAAATTACAAGAGGAAATTCACCATCGAGCTTTCCATCAAGTATTTCATCGCAGGCTTTCCCGATCAGGTCACTTTTCTCCTTTGGCAAAGCTCCTAATTCGTGATTGGCCAGCGCAGCTGCTTTCTTAAGGTATGCAAAGGCGTAAATAATTTCCTTAGGCATACTAGCCTCCGGTCCTATTTTAAAATTGTTGCGGGACCTTTCGGTCTGAGCACCCCAATATTTATCAGAGGGTACTTTTACTTCTCCCATTGTATCTTTCTCGATGCGGTAATTCATTATCTATATGTTTTGAAGCAAAAATAGAAAAAGGGCATTAAAATCAATCGAGACCATCGCCTTTAAAACAAACGCTCGTGGAACCATTCGTTTCGTTATCATGACCAGCTATTTTGTGGCGGCTTTGTTGAATTCGTATCTTTATGAACATATGACGCAACCAATCACCAGCACGAATTCTAAGGAAAAGCTGTATTTTATTGCCATTGTACCACCAAAACCTATTTATGAGGAGGCTTTGGCTCAGAAAGAATACTTTAAACAACAATACAACAGTAAAGCATCGTTAAATTCTCCCCCGCACATTACTTTGCATATGCCCTTTAGGTGGAATGAGAAAGAGGAGGACGGACTGTCAATAAATCTGAAAAAGTTTTCAAAAGGTAATGAGCCAGTAGAGATCAAGTTGCAGAACTTTTCGTCATTTCCGCCCCGCGTAATTTTTATCAATGTCGTGAAGACGACCGAATTGGAGGCACTTCAAAAAAATTTACAACGTTATTGCAAAAAGTCACTGAACCTGTTTAATGCTAACTATAAAGAACTGCCGTTTCATCCTCACCTTACGGTTGCATTTCGTGATCTAAAGAAGCCAAACTACCAGCGTGCCTGGGATGAATTCAAGGAAAAGGAATTCAAGGCAGAGTTTGTAGCTGATAAGATAGCTTTGCTTAAACATAGCGGTCGGGTCTGGAAAGTACACGAAGAATTTGAACTCATGTAGCAAGAGCACATAAAACTGGTTCAAGTGTTGCGAGTGGTTTTTGCGGGCTGAGACACTGTCGCGTAACAAGTCTCCATAAGCTAAGTTAGTTTGAGTTTCATCATGGTGGCACAAGTGAACCGCACACATGCTGCCACTCAACACTTGCGCCAGGTTCGTTTACAAGTTCGTTTTAGTTATCGAATAATCTGGCCATACATCTCGGGGTAGAAAATTTAGTGGATAAGCGCTACCAGCCGTATTCTTCTGGAATATCCGCTCCCGGTAGAAATTTTATAGGAGCGGTAAGGATAAGCTTTTAAGAACTGCAATTTTGCCACTTGAATAACTGTTATCCACCCATGCTACGATCAATGGAAAAAATTGTAAAAAGGTTGAGGCAATTCAGATGGCTGCATAAAGTCGTTGGAGTTGGTTTGGCTTTTTTTGTATTGGTTACCAGTGTCACTGGAATTTTATTAGGATGGAAGAAAGATGTGGCGGTTCTCCAACCCATCACCCAGGTAGGAAAATCCAAAAATATGGAGGAATGGATTTCGCTTGACGCCATTGCAAGAGCTGCCGTAATTGCTACGGACTCAGCAACAGGAACTACAAATGCGATTGACCGTATGGATGTTCGACCTGATAAAGGTATAGTAAAGGTGTTGTTTACAGAAGGGTATTGGGAAGCTCAGGTTGATGGCAAAACAGGGATAGTCTTTTCTGTGGCCCGCCGCCATGCCGACTGGATAGAACATGTGCATGATGGGTCGATACTAAATGATTTTGTAAAGCTCATCTACACTAACATCCTTGGAATAGGATTAATGGTCCTTGCTGTAAGTGGTTTGTGGTTATGGTTTGGACCTAAAATAATTCGAAAAATGAAAAACAAACAAGTTGTTTAATATCAAGTTAAGCAGACTGGATCCCACCGGTATGAATTGCTAAAATGGTTGATCCTCTTTTGAAAAACCTTTTTGCGATCAAGTCAAAAATACCCGAAAACATTTTTCCAGTGTAAATGTATTCAAGTGGGATTTGGTGATCATCCCAAAAGTGTTTGATAAATTCGTGAAGCTGCGTTGTTGCCTTTGCATATCCGCCATAATGGTACTCGGTGATAAGCCGCCAATTTGGAAAATCACCGCCATACCGTTTTACCTCATCCACTAAAAATTCTCCATTCTTCAAAATGGAAAATCCTATCAACTGCTTTTCACCGTGCAATCCCTGAATCAAACCGGCGAGCGTTCCACCAGTTCCTACAGGACAACAGAGGTAAT
The DNA here is from genome assembly GCA_041747735.1 of Chryseolinea sp. Lineage (GTDB taxonomy): Bacteria > Bacteroidota > Bacteroidia > Cytophagales > Cyclobacteriaceae > Chryseolinea. Next base: position 53,520 of record JBGTEP010000159.1, on the reverse strand, counting down.
CGAAATTTATATTCAATTGCTTTGTAAACTCGATGACACCTTTTACAGCCAAAGTGTTGCTCCCGCCCTCTGGAATTAAGTAGAAATCCCCAAACTTTTCACGGAGGGAATTTATCAGGGGTTCTTTTGCTTTGTCGCGGTAGGCCTCACGTGAAATATAATGAAGTTGCATTCCCATTTTTTCAGCAAATGAAAGTGTGGGATTTAATGGTAATGATTTTTCACCTCTAACGATACCAATGGCTGGTATACGTAGTTCATTCGCCGCAGAAGCAGTAGCATAAATGTGATTTGAGAATGCGCCCCCGAACGTGAGTATTTTTTTATTTTGATGCTGTGCTTCTTCAAGGTTGTACTTGAGCTTCCACCATTTATTACCGGACACAGACGGGTGGTTTAAATCCTCCCTTTTTATCAGGAGGCGAAGTCCGGCATCATCAACGATAGCTGACTGTATTTCCTGAATGGGTGTTGGATGATAGATCAACAATGTAGTTTTTAGAATCAAGATAATAATATCCGAAAGGTCGCGAATTTTGCTTCTAGGTGCTATGTAAAACAAACTAAAATAATTAGTTTCAATATCTAATTTTGTTAGTTTTACGGCATGGAACCGGAGGACTATTTTAAGGGAAGAGGTGCGCAGATAAAATCAGGAAACCGGTTTCTGAAGGAACAATACGTGACCGACCATATCGAGGGCTTGGATGAACCACTGTTTTTTTCACCCACTACGCAAATATTATACGAGACCCCAAAGACCGTTGTAAACAAGGTTACAAGTCCTGATCTGGGCATGATGTATTCTATAAATCCATATCAGGGTTGTGAGCACGGGTGTATTTATTGCTATGCCCGAAACACCCATGAATATTGGGGTTTGAATGCAGGGTTGGATTTTGAATCAAAAATAATTGCCAAAAAAACAGCGCCGTCACTTCTTGAAAAGTTCATTCTTCGCCCGGGTTGGAATCCGGTACCCATTAGTGTCAGTGGTAATACAGATTGTTATCAACCTATTGAAAGAACGCTAAAGATTACCAGAGGTATATTGAAAGTATTTGCAAATTACCGCCATCCGGTTGGCATGATCACCAAGAACAGCCTTGTGCTTCGTGACCTTGATTTGCTAACGGATCTCGCAAAGGACAATCTCGTCCACGTATACATTTCGATAACTACTTTGGACGAAACATTACGGCGTACTATGGAGCCAAGAACGGCTAGTGCTTCCAGCCGGTTACGAACCGTTGAGGCACTTGCTAAAGCGGGGGTGCCGGTAGGTATAATGAATGCTCCCATTATCCCTGGATTAAATCACCATGAAATTCCGCAGGTATTGAAAGCAGCATCAGACCACGGCGCACAAACTGTTGGAATGACTGTCGTAAGATTAAATGGAGCCATCGGAAAAATTTTTGAAGACTGGCTCAGAAAAAATTTTCCCGACCGCTTCGACAAAGTCTGGAACCAGATTTCCCATATGCATGGTGGACATGTAAATGACTCACAGTTTGGTCGGCGAATGTCGGGCGAAGGGAATTTTGCCGAGGCTATACACCAGCTCTACCGCACCTCAAAACGGAAATACTTTGCTAACAAAACTATGCCGGCATATGACCTTACAAAATTTAGTAAGGGAGGAAATCTGAGTTTGTTTTACTAAGAGCGGTCTTCTATCCTTTGGCAAAGTGTTGATAGAATGCGACGATTGTCTCAATTCCAATGGTAAAGTTTTTTACTCCATAATGTTCATTAGGAGAATGAATAGCATCGCTGTCAAAACCGAAGCCCATTAAGACACTATCAAGGTTAAGTTCCTTCTTGAACAACGCAACGATAGGTATACTTCCTCCATCTCGTGTAGGAATAGGTGTTTGCCCAAATACCTGTTCGAACGCTTTGCTTGCAGCCCTGTAGGAATGAGAATCTGTTGGGGTAACAGCAGGTTCACCGCCATGAAGTGCTGTTACTTTTACGATAACATTCTTCGGCGCGATTGATAAAAAGTGTTTCGTAAATAATTCGGTAATTTCATCACTCACCTGATTCGGAACCAGGCGCATAGAAATTTTGGCGGATGCTTTCGAAGGCAAAACGGTTTTTGCACCCTCTCCCATGTAGCCGCCCCAAATTCCATTAAGATCCAGCGTTGGTCTGATACCCGTCCGTTCCAGCGTCGAATACCCCTCTTCACCCTGTATGTCGCGAATGCCGAGTTCATTCTTATAGTCTTCCAGATTAAATGGCGCAGCATTCAGAGCCTCTCTTTCCTTTGCAGTGAGTGTAGCTACTTTATCATAGAATCCTGGGATGGTAACTTGTCCTTTCTCATCGTGCAATGATGCAATCAAAGCGCATAAGGTATTTATTGGATTGGCTACAGCTCCTCCATATACTCCGGAATGTAAATCGCGATTAGGACCTGTGACTTCAACCTCCATGTAGCTCAAACCACGCAACCCGGTGGTGATAGAAGGAGTTTCCAGAGAAATCAGCGAAGAGTCAGAAATGAGAATTACATCGGCGCTGAGTTTAGTTTTGTTTTCAGCAACGAAATGTTCCAGATTGCTTGATCCTACTTCCTCTTCACCTTCAACCATAAATTTTACATTGCAGGGAAGAAGGTTTAGCTTCATCATCGCTTCGAAAGCTTTTACATGCATGTAAACCTGCCCCTTGTCATCACACGACCCTCGAGCATAGATTTTGTCATCGATAATGACAGGTTCAAAAGGTGGAGAGTTCCACAAGTCTAGTGGGTCGGGAGGCTGCACGTCATAGTGGCCATATACCAATATCGTAGGCAGGACGGAGTCAACTATTTTTTCAGCATAAACAATCGGATGACCATTCGTTTCGCATAGTTCAACCTTATCAACACCTGATTCAACAAATTTTTCTTTTAAAAACTCAGCAGCGCTACGCACATCGTCCTTATGTCGACTATCGGCACTAACCGATGGAATACGTAGCCAATCAAACAGCTCTGATAAAAATCTGTCTTTGTTCGATGAAATATAATCCTTAACCATGCGCTGTTGAGTTAATTGATGCGCAAAATATGCTTTGGATCATAAGCCTCCAAGCAGCCTAAGTAAATACTTAATGAGGAAGTGATAGACGGAGAGAATCACGAAGAAACTCAAACTCTGTTTTATTTTTAGTCCAATAATCGAGGTTCATTGTTTTGTCAAGGCTGGCAGATGTTTTCTGGATTTTTTCAAAAGCCAAGAACTCTTCCTCCCAACCCAATATCTTATGAGGAAATTCTCTTTCGAATCTGATGGCTAACTTTCTTTGTTCACCGACAAAATCTAATGTGTAGACTTGCTCATCGCCATTTAATTGTACCGAGGCCGTCGCCATTTGAGGCTTGACATCCTGGTGGTTCATTCGTGTCGAGAAGAGACCGGGAATGACCTGAATATTTCCAAGTGGTAAGTCATTTGGGTTAATCCGAATTATGTTCCAAACCTCATCTTCCAATAACTTTTTCATTATCGTGAACCTTTCATCGCTTTCTTGTTCAAAGTAAGAATATGATTTTATTTGATAATGGTTTCCTTTCAAATTAAGTTGTGTAAAGACATGACCACACCACTCCTGAACAGACATGGTTGCTTTCAGCGTAGCGGGATACTTGTTGCGGCTGATAGGCGTAAAGACCGAAAGCATCATTGAGTATGGATAAATTCCTGTGATGAAGTTCTTTGTAAAATTTAATTTTAGAACATTCACCTTGTTGGAAGTGGAATTAGGATCATCAAGTTTCACCTGCTTCTTCTTCGAAAAATCTTCGGTGACAAAAATGAGGACTGCTTTGCCTTCTCTGTTTTCACCATAATGCGATTGGCTAAGATTGTAAGCATTTAACTCCGCAGTGCCGGCGTGCCAATAGGATTTGAAGTTCTCTGTTTCGTAAAGCTGGGTCTCACCAGTTTGTTCACGGCAACTCGTAATAAGTAAGCTAATACTTAAAAGGAAGGTTGTGGTATATCTGCTTGTTCTTTCCCGCGCCATAACAGTTTCCAATTAATGGTATTTGATTCATTTAATAACCAAACTCAATTTTTCCACTTCAGGGTATTGATAATTTGCATCATATCCATCTTCATGTATTCAATGGCAGGGGCAAGAGAATCGTTCGCAACTTTTGTGTTAAAGTACAAGGCACCCCGAAGAAAATTTTGTGTTGAATCGGTGACTGTAAATTGAAATTGACTGGGAACATCTCCTTCTAATTCTGCTATTACCGCAGTCATTCCGTGAGGAGTCTCTATGATGACCTCGTTTATTGCATAAGCCTTTATCTGATGCTTTGCTGTTAAAGTATAGGCGTCGTCTAAAAACTCTTTGAGTACTTTGTTATTTGGAATGGGCTTATATGTAATGTGGATATTAGATTTCATCAGAGGATAGTAAAGTTCAACCCAAAACCTTTCCCTAATATTAGAGGTATCAGCCAAAAGAGTCGCGTGTTTGGAGTATTCAAAATTATATGGGAGAGAATCAGGTAGCGCAATGTAATCGTGGGACGGCAGAATGAGTCTGTTATAACCTATTGGTTTGGGAAGGTAATCCTTTTGGCAACCACCAAGCAAGATAAGTCCAACAAAATGGAGAATGAAAAAAGGAGTATTACGTTTACTAGGCTTGTTCATGCACTTTTATTCGCAACCGTTTTATTCTTTTTCGGTCTACGGCCTCAATAACAAATGTAAACTGTTCGTAATTGATTTGATCGCCAGTTTTGGGTAATTCATTATTTAACTCCAGAATTAATCCGCCGAGAGATTCACTCTCACCGCGAACTTCGCTAAACGTACTATAGTCAATTTCAAGAGCTTTGCAGAAATCATGGAGCGATGTCTTCCCGTCAAATACGAACGTATTATTATCAATTTTCCGGAATAACAGATCAACCTCATCAAATTCATCATTGATTTCTCCAATGATCTCCTCAATTAGATCTTCAAGGGTAACCAATCCTGTTGTTCCTCCATACTCGTCAATGACCAGTGCCATGTGAACACGCTTCTCCTGGAAATCTTTTAAAAGCAAGTCAATCTTTTTTGCTTCGGGAACAAAAAAACAAGGCCTGAGAAGCTTTTGCCATTCAAAACTGCGGTCATGATCAAGGAACGGCAACAGATCTTTGATGTAAAGCACGCCTTCAATAGTATCTATTGTTTTGCGATACACGGGAATTCTGGAGAATCCTGATTTATTCACCACAACCATCAACTGTTCAAAATCAGACTCCACATTTATTGAGGAGATCTCAGTACGCGCACGCATTACTTGCCGTACTGTTAACATTCCGAAGTTTACGATCCCCCGAAGAATATCTTTTTCACCTTCTGAGGTACCCTCAATATCAGCCGCCAATTCAAGAGCCTGAGTAAATTCCTCAGCTGAGTTTTTCTTTTCGACCAACGTACGTTTCCAGATTCGCTTCAGTTGGAGTAAGGTCACAGAAAGGGGTCGTAAGACCTGGAAAATAAGCTTCCAGCTACCTGCAGCAGCGCGCGCAAAAGCGAAATTGTAATGCTTCCCCAAAAATTTAGGGAGAATTTCACATAAAAGAACCAGAACTAACGTGGTTGAGAAGATTACCAGAGCAGCCGGAAGTTTATTGCCAGGGTTGTTCCAAAACACAACAGTTGTTATCGTCACAATTCCAACACGAACAAGACCATTTGTGAGAAGCAGTGTTACCAAAAAGGTATGAGCGTTGTCAAGCAGCAGGATAACGGCTTTTTCTTGTGGCCTATTGTTCAGCCTGCATTTATCGACATCTTCTGCCTCAAGTGAAAAGAATGCGGCTTCTGTGGCGGCAATTAAACCACCAACGAAAATTAGAACCGCCAAGCAAAGAAGAGGAAGTAATAACTGCCCTGAAAAAATGACTATCGAAAAATAACTGGGAGGCTCGTCCACGAAGGTTAGCGTTGGTGAAAAATCAGAACGGCAAGTCGTCTGTACTGGTATCCAAGGGTACGTTCGCCCTGAAATTATCTGTAGAACTGCTTTCCGCTGGAGAATATCCAGATCCAGTATTTCCACCGCTGCCGCGAGTTGAGAGCATTGTCATGTTGTCCGCAAGGATTTCAGTAGTATACCGTGTTATACCCTCCTTTTCCCATGAACGCGTACGTATCTTGCCCTCAACATAAACCATGTCGCCTTTGTGAAGGTATTTTTGAGAAATCTCGGCGAGTCCACGCCAAACTACAATATTGTGCCAGTCAGTAATCTCCTTCTTCTCTCCCGTGGTTCTGTCTTTATAGCTTTCGGATGTAGCCAATGTGAAATTTGCCACAATTGCTCCATTTTCCAGATTTCTAACCTCCGGATCTTTACCCAGACGTCCTACTAAGATTACTTTATTTACCCCTGACATAAGCGTTTAAAATTTAAAAGTTTACATAACGTATCTCCAAAACGGAGATTAGCAAAAATACCATTCTTCATTCAACTATAAAAGCTGGTGGTCTTCCAAAAACCGACTAATCAGTACAGGCTTAGGTAAGTCTGCGATTTTTTTTGTCGAGTAGAAATTTAAGGATTCCTCAACCAACATGGGCGAGTTGCCTTGTTGGACAATAATAAATTTTGAAAAAATGATCTGGTGACTAAGGATGTGTTTATATAACGCAGAAACAATAATCTGATCGATTCTAATTTCAGCCTTACTTTCTGAGTTAAGCTGGTCAAGTAGTTTTTCGATTTTTGCAGGTTTTGATTTTTCGATCAGGAAGAAATCGTACAGACCATGCCAGATATCCTTCTGCTGGCGCTTTTTCATCAATAGCGACTTTCCTTTCTTTACTACGAAATAATAGAAGTATCTTTTTTTTGCCTCTTTTGGTTTTGCTTTTACTGGGAGGCAATGTTGCATGTCATGTTTGAAAGCGAAACATGAAGTCTTGAAAATACAGTCATCACAGGCAGGATTCTTTGGTGTGCAATACAATGCACCGAATTCCATTATGGCCTGATTAAAACTTGCGGGTTCTGTATTAACGATGAGCTGATTAGCCAAAGCTGAGAATACCTTTTTTCCTTCCGGGCTGTTGATTTTCTTTTCTATTCCGAAGACCCTGGCCAAAACCCGAAATACGTTCCCATCGACCACCGCCACTTTTTCATCAAAGGAAAATGAGGCTATTGCCGCGGCTGTATAATCGCCAATGCCTCGAAGCTTTTTTAGGGCTTCAAAGGTCGAAGGAAAAGAGCCGTTGTAGTTATTGGAAACCTCCTGAGCACATTTATGCAGATTCCGGGCCCGCGTATAATAGCCCAGTCCTTGCCAAAGCCGAAGTACTTCCTGCTCCGAAGCGGCAGCCAAAGCCCGCACATCCGGGTATTTTGCGACAAATTTCAGGTAATAAGGCAAACCTTGAATTACACGCGTTTGCTGAAGGATAATTTCTGAAAGCCAGATCTTATAGGGGTCACGGGTGGTCCTCCATGGGAGATCGCGTTTGTTCCTTTCATACCATTCAACGACTTTATCAGAGAAATATCGCTTGTCCATCTTGCTGATTATCAGATTTTTTCAATATTCATTTTTAATTGTGGGGGTAGCATTTAAATTTGCCCTCCCGAAAATTTTTCGACCTATAAAAACATAACACAGTGACGAAAGCAGACATAATAAACGAAATCGCTGAAAAAACCGGAGTTGACAAGGCTGATGTCACCGCATCCGTTGAGGCATTCTTTAGCGTTGTTAAGACATCCATGTCAAATGGCAATAACATCTACATCCGAGGTTTTGGCAGCTTTATTAACAAAAAGCGAAAGAAAAAGATCGCCCGCAATATTTCGCGCAACACGGCTTTAGTTATTGACGAACATTTTGTGCCAAGCTTCAAACCAGCCAAGATTTTTGTGAATAAGATCAAGAATAGCGAAAAGGTAAAGCAACTGGAAGAAAAGTAGATGCCCACCGGTTAAATGGTAACTCAGAATAATGGCATCAAAAAGGGCTTTTAATTCGGGTTACTAATCCAAACTATGCTCAAAACAAGAATTTTATTAGTCGTCGTCAGTGCAGTTGTGATCTGGCTGATATTTCTACTGCCGAAGGTGGTTGTGAATAACGACAATACTTTGTCCGAAAATCCGACAGATTCCATTAGCCGTAATGTGGAATCGCATGTGGCGGCGCCATCGGAGATTATTACCGGGATTCGAAATTTGCGGGCGCAGCGGGAAGGAAGTACAGCGAAAGAAAAAAATGCTATCTTTGCCGACTCTTTAGCAAACCTGTATCGAATTGCGGGCAGATTTGATAGCTCCGCGTGGTTCGCAGAAGAGGCAGCAAAGTTCTTTAACACTACTGAAAGTTGGATTAAGGCTGGTGAGCAGTATTACCAGGCTTATACATTGGCGCTCGATCAAACAGCGCAAAACCGTTACGCGGAGAAAACGCGTGAGTATTTTAACAAGGTTTTGGCTGCAAATCCAGATAATCTCGATGTGAAGACCAAGATCGCGATGACGTATCTAAGCTCCGAAAGCCCTATGCAAGGCATTGTGATGCTAAGGGAGGTTTTGGTAGCAGATCCAAAAAATGAACTGGCACTCTTTAACATGGGTATGTTGTCAATACAGTCTGGACAACATGACAAAGCTGTGGAGCGCCTGGAGGAGTTGATTAAAATCAATCCGACTCATATACAGGGGAATTTGTTGCTCGGCATTGCTTTGTTGAATACCGGAGACAAACCAAAGGCGAGGGTGCAATTTGAAAAAGTGAAACAAATGGATAACGATCCCGCTGTTCAGGCAACGGTAGATTCTTATCTGAAGGATTTAAAATAATTGTTCAACCATCTCCTCCGAAAGTTGTCAGGATTAATCTGACATACTACGGCAAGGGGGTAAAAAATTTAAAAAAAATAGTTATGCCAAGCGGAAAGAAAAGGAAGAAGCACAAAATGGCAACGCATAAGCGTAAGAAGCGCCTAAGAAAAAACAGACACAAGAAGAAGTAATCGGGTTCACCGATTAATCTAACTGGCTGCAAAGCCAGTCTATACACATCTATTTATTTAAATCATTTACTGTTTTGAGTAATGAACTAATTATTAGTGCCACTCAGGACGGATGTCGTATAGCCCTTCTCAAAGACAAGACGCTTGTTGAATTCCACAATGAAGAGGAAGGAAGTAAGTTTACCGTAGGGGACATCCACCTGGGAACCGTTAAAAAGGTTGTGCAGGGTCTCAATGCAGCATTTATTGATGTTGGCTACGATAAAGATGCTTTTCTTCATTACCTGGATTTGGGACCGCAGTACAGTTCGCTTCAAAAGTTTACAAAACTAGTACGCGCCAAAAAGATCAATGGTGGCAAGCTGGACAAGTTCACACCGGAAGCTGACATTGACAAGCATGGGAAAATAACCCAGCAATTGACCAAAGGTCAGCGGATTCCGGTTCAGATTGTCAAAGAGCCAATTTCGACGAAAGGGCCTCGATTATCCTGTGAGTTATCCCTGGCTGGGAGATATTTGGTGTTGGTGCCATTCGCCAACGCCGTTAGCGTATCTAAAAAAATTACAAGCGGCGAAGAGCGAAAGCGCTTGCTACGGTTAATTCAATCTATCAAACCGCAAAATTTTGGTGTGATCATTCGTACTGTAGCCGAGGGAAAAGAGGTTGCAGAACTTGATCGTGATCTTCGCTCCATGGTAAAAACGTGGGAAGAAGGAATGACGCGGCTTGTAAATGCCAACCCTTCAGAAAAAATTATCGGCGAACTCGACAAAACATCGTCTTTGTTGCGCGATATGCTCAACGAATCGTTCGACAACATCCATGTCGATGACAAAAAGATTTTTGAGGATGTAAAAACGTACATTCAGACAATTGCTCCCGACAAAGAAAAAATCGTAAAGTTTTACAACGGTAAGGCGAAGATTTTTGAACATTACGGCATCGAGCGTCAAATAAAATCGGCTTTCGGGCAAACGGTAAGCTTAAAGGCAGGAGGATATTTGATTATTGAGCATACCGAAGCGCTTCACGTTATAGACGTGAACAGTGGCAACAAGTCTAATCGCGAGGAGAACCAGGAAACCACAGCCCTTTCTGTTAATATGGAAGCGGCGAAAGAAATTGCCCGGCAGCTCAGACTTCGGGATATGGGAGGAATTATTGTTGTGGACTTCATCGACATGAAGAATCCGGACAACAAGAAGCTCATATTCAAAATTATGAAGGATGAGATGACTGATGATAAGGCAAGATCAACAGTGCTTCCGTTATCTAAGTTTGGGTTGATGCAAATTACACGCGAACGGGTTCGTCCGCAGATGAATATTGCAACCAAAGAAATGTGCCCCGCATGTAATGGAACCGGAAAGATTACTGCATCGATTCTTGTTTCTGATCTCATCGAAAAGAATATAGAACATTTGCTGGTGAAGCAGAATGAAAAGAATCTTGTTCTTGCAGTGCACCCATACCTGCATGCATATTTTACTCAGGGTTTAATCTCGCAACGGATGCGCTGGTACTTCAGCTATAAGCGTTGGGTTTCGTTAGTCAAAGACACGTCCATGGCGATTATGGAATATAAATTCCTGAATAAGGAGGGTGAAGAAATTCAATTAACATAACGCAGTTCATAAGAAAGAAGGAGGTTTCAGCCTCCTCTTTTTGTGCGTTACCTCCCGGCCAAGAATTTCTCTGTTTAAATTCGAGGATAAAATAAAACGCCTGAAACCAGCAAGGGTATTCAGGCGCCAAGACTATCGGGTGATTGATGGTCTAAACCGTCATAATTTCAACTTCTTTTTTCTTCAATAAAGCATCTATTTTTGAGATGAACTCATTGGTCATTTCCTGTACCTCTTCTTCTGCGTTTTTTACATCATCTTCAGAGGCACCTTTGATTTTCTTTAGTTGTTCATTCGTTTCCTTACGGATATTGCGAACGCTGATTCTACCGTGCTCACACTCCTGGCCTACCTGTTTTACCAGTTGCCTACGCCTTTCCTCTGTTAACATCGGAACGTTGATGATAATTTGTTGTCCATCGTTTTGCGGATTTAATCCGAGGTTGGCTATCAGGATTGCCTTTTCAATTTCAGGGATTATATTTTTTTCCCAGGGCTTGATAAATATCGTGCGTGCATCCGGAGTAGTTAGTGAAGATACCTGGTTGAGTGGTGTCATGGCCCCATAATATGAAACCATGATGCCGTCGAGCATAGAAGGATTTGCTTTTCCGGCGCGAATCTTAGTGAGCTCATGGGCTACATGATTCAAACCTTTGTTCATAAGGTCTCTTGCTTCTTCCAGGTATAACTGAATTTCATCCATGATTTAATACGTTAGACTTAGAGATTTTAAAGGTTAATTAGTGACTTGATGATGCGACATTTTCTAGCTGATTAAGGTACCAGCTTCTTCACCGTTCACAATTTTTAAGAGATTGCCTTTTTTATTCATATCAAAAACAATGATCGGCAGTTTATTTTCCATACAAAGTGTAAACGCCGTCATGTCCATAATATTGAGATTCTTTTCGTAGGCTTCCTGAAAGGAAAGGGAGTTATACCGCACAGCATCCGGAAATTTTTCGGGATCTTTCGTATAAACGCCATCTACGCGTGTCCCTTTCAGAACAACGTCAGCTTGTACTTCGATTGCACGCAAGCTCGCCGTTGAATCAGTAGTAAAGTAAGGATTTCCAATTCCGGCACCAAAGATGACGATCCTGCCTTTTTCAAGGTGACGAATTGCTCTCCGTCGGATGAATGGTTCGCAAACCTGTTCCATTTTAATGCCGGCCATCAACCGGGTGTATAATCCGTGACGTTCAAGCGCACTTTGCAAAGCCATAGCATTTATAACCGTAGCGAGCATACCCATATAGTCACCCTGAACACGATCAATACCGAGAGCTTCAGCCTGCCCACCCCTGAAAATATTACCACCTCCGATAACAATGGCAATCTCCACTTTATGATCTCTTAAGGTTTGGATTTCAGCACAGTACTGCTCCAAAACATTTGGGTCGATGTTGGTGGTTTTATTTGGCCCCTGAAGCGCTTCACCGCTGAGTTTGAGGAGGATGCGTTTATATTTCATTAAACAGTAGTGTTATAAAGTGTCGCAATATATTCAGAAGCACGAAGGTTTCGAAAACAGAAGCATCAAAATACGATGGCTGGATAAAATTAAGTGATGGTACAGGCATACAGATTTCAAAACTCAATAAGAATTTGATTCTTCTCTACGCTATCTCCCTTTTTTACTTTAACGGATTTAACCGTGGTTTCTGCAGAAGCTTTTATAATGTTCTCCATCTTCATTGCTTCCAGAATCAACAATGGATCTCCCGGTTTTACGAGATCTCCTTCCTTCACGCGGAGATCGATTATTAACCCAGGCATAGGAGCTTTTATGTTGTTCACTTTTCCTGCTGAAGAGGTGTTTATACCCATCTTCTCTAGAAGTATGTCAAATTTATCTTTGAGTTCAACGGTGTAAATCCTTCCACTTATCTTGAATGAAAATGTCTTTGTCTGCTTATCGGCCTTTACAACCTCAGCACTGAAGCTTTTATTATCAAGGATGATGTGAAAATATCCGTTTGAAATCTTTACAAGGTTCCAATCTAACGGAACGCCGTCTACCAAAGTAGATGAATCATCCGAAGTAATCTCAAAAGCATTTCCATTAACAAAGGCCTTATACATTGATTATGGATTTTTTTTCAACAAAGGTGCAAATTTCATTTTTGATAAGAACAAATATTGAATGAAAAGAAAGCCGCTCACGGACAGTAAAAGTATTTTCAAGAAAGTTTGCCAATGTAAAAAATGCGAGCATACCTTTGTGCGTCCAAAAGACAAGGGGTGCCATAAAACAACGGGCTGAGATTATACCCAACGAACCTGATGCCGGTAATGCGGCCGAAGGGAAAAAGGCAAGGTTAAACGTAAGCAGGCGCATTCCCCTGTGCGCTGCAGGTTTAAACCATTAAAAACAATGTTCAAATCAATTTTAACGGCTGCAGCAATGTTGTGGTCATCTTGTGCCTTTGCACAACAGTATTCCATTTACGGAAAAGTAAAACAGGTACAAGGAGCGCGTGTTATACCCGGCGCAACTGTCGAGGTCAAAGAGCTCAACCGTTACTCTGTCAGTGATGAGTTCGGGAATTTTCGTGTCTCCAAATTACCACCCGGTAATTACATTGTATCGGTACGCCATCTTGGTTTTGTTGAGCAAATAGAGACAATCACGTTATCACGTAATCAAGAAATGAACTTCATATTGGAAGAGTCATCTCAAATGACGGATGAGGTCGTAGTTTTTGCCACGAGAGCAAATGATAAAACTCCAACAACCTATATGGAAATAGGTAAAGAAGCTATCCAAAAACAGAATTTTGGTCAGGATTTACCAATGCTTTTGAATTGGACACCTTCAATGGTGACGACCTCAGATGCTGGTGCAGGGATAGGATATACAGGACTGCGCATCCGCGGGAGTGATGCCACCCGGATCAACGTAACGGTTAATGGCATAGCACTGAACGACAGTGAATCGCATGGTGTCTTTTGGGTGAATACACCTGATCTTGCCTCATCTGTCCAAAGTATTCAAGTACAACGTGGTGTAGGCACGTCTACTAATGGGCCCGGTGCATTTGGTGCAACGGTTAGTATTCAGACAGATGCCTTAACTCAAAATCCGTATGCAGAAGCAATGGCTTCAGTCGGGTCGTTTAGTTCCCAACGCTATACCTTTAAGGCAGGCACGGGACTCATTAACAATAGATGGGCTTTCGATGGACGAGTTTCTAATATTAAATCCGACGGATATCTCGAGCGTGCCACGTCTGACCTTAATTCCTACTATCTGAGTGGCGGCTTTTACGGAAAAAAAACAATTGTGAAAGCTATCATGTTCGGAGGTCATGAGCAAACGTATCAGGCATGGTACGGTGTTGATGCTGCGGCAATGGATATGAACAGACGCTTTAACTATGCCGGAGCCATCTATGATGATGCCTGGAATATCACAAGATACTATGATAATGAAGTTGATGATTACCGGCAAGATCACTATCAGTTACATCTCTCGCAACAGTTTTCACCAAACTGGAATGCAACTGTTTCTTTTCATTATACCAATGGACGCGGATTCTTTGAGCAGTACAAACAAAATGAATTATTCAGTGATCTTGGTTTGCCTGATGCAACTATTGGAAATGAAACCATCGAATCAACGGATGCAATAGTGAGAAGATGGCTCGATAATGATTATTACGGTTCAACATTTTCTGTTAACTACAACAAAAATAAAACAGACCTAACCATCGGAGGAGCGTTCAGTAAGTATGACAATGCCCGTCATTTTGGTGAAATTATTTGGGCAGAGATTGCTGTTAATTCACCTTTGCGACATGTTTACTACGATGGAGAATCTCAAAAGGATGATTTTAATATTTATGCAAAATGGAATTATTCTCTCACCGAAAAATTGAACTCGTTTATCGATCTTCAATACCGGTCTGTGAAGTATAACACTGCCGGAACAGATAATGATCAGAGCAATTACTCCGTGAACGATCGGTTCAATTTTTTCAATCCCAAGATTGGGTTAAGTTATTCATTCGAACAAAATGGTACTCTATATACCTCCTATGCGATAGCGAACCGTGAACCTAATCGTTCCGACTATCTGGATGGGGTGGAAACACCAAGAAGTGAACAGCTTGGTAATCTGGAATTAGGTTGGAGAAAGACCACTGAAAAATTTGGGTTGGAAGCAAACTACTATTTGATGAATTATCGCGACCAACTTGTCCTGACCGGTGCTGTGAGTGATACTGGCTTTCCAATTCGCGCGAATGTGGGAAAGAGCTATAGAACTGGCATTGAACTTTCTGCATCTATTAATCTTTCAACGCCACTTCAGTGGAGCGGAAATATCACCTGGAGCGAAAATAAAAATATTGATTATGCTGTATTCGATGAGAATAACAACGCAACAAATCGAAATACAACTATTATTCTTTCACCTTCGTGGATTGGTGGTAGTCAGTTCACCTGGATACCAATTGAGAACCTTCAGGCTTCGTTATTAAGCAAATACGTTGGGGAGCAATTTCTCGACAACACCCAGGATGACATTGTCAAGCTGAAATCCTACTTTATAAACGACATACGGGTTTCTTATCAGATACCAGTTCAAGCGCTCAACAAAATCGAATTCGGCTTATTGGTGAATAACATTTTTGATGTGAAATATTCATCCAACGGATATGGATATGGCGGAACGCCTTACTTTTTCCCACAAGCGGGTGTGAATTTTCTTGCGATGATAACGGTGAAAATTTAAAGAATTAGAAGGGTTTGAATTTCTGATGCTTAAATTGGATTTTTACAAGGTCAGAGTCTGGCAACTAGAATTGAGGCCGTGATGACAAGTATAATCTTCTATATCGATACTACCATCAATGAATGTAACACAGATTGCAATAGGCAGATTCCATCATTTCCATTTAGCGCGACAACTTGAAAAACACGGCTTGCTCGACAATATTTACACCGGCTATCCACGCTTTAAATTAAAGGATGAACAAGGCATACCTCATGAAAAGATTAAAACTTTTCCCTGGCTTCAAGCACCTTTTATGATGTTACATGGTCGTGGATTAGACAAATTTGAATGGTTGAGCAGGGAATGGGCATGGTGGGCGCAAGAGACGCTCGACAAGCATGTTTCACGAAGGGTAAAGGAAAATAGTATACTTGTGGCTTTGTCAGGTTCCGGGCTGACCGCTGGAAAGGTAGTTAAGAAAAAAGGCGGCAGACACATTTGCGATAGGGGATCTTCTCATATACGGTTTCAGGATCAAATATTGAAAGAGGAATATGCCCGGTGGAAACTGCCTTTTTACGGAGTAGACAGCCGAAGTATTTCGAAGGAAGAAGCAGAATACGAACAAGCCGATAGAATTACCGTTCCTTCAGAGTTTGTTCGAAAATCGTTTTTGAATATGGGCGTTTCCGAATCGAAAATTTCTAAAATACCCTATGGGGCCAGGCTTGAAAGGTTTAGTAAAAAGGGAGATCCCGACGAAAGTAAATTCGTCGTATTGTGGGTTGGTGGAGTGAGTATCCGGAAGGGATTTCTTTATCTACTAAACGCTTTCCAACAACTGAAACATACTAATAAGGAGCTTTGGGTTGTAGGCCCTGTTTCATCGGAAATAAAGCAGTTGTTAGAAGGTAAACAGTTGGAACATGTGAAATTTTTGGGGATGGTTCCCAACGAAAGGCTCTCCGATATCTATAGCACAGCTAACGTGTTCGTATTACCCAGTCTCGAGGAAGGACTAGCAATGGTACAGGGCGAAGCGCTTGCATGTGGTTGTCCAATTATATCCAGTACAAATTCCGGAGCAGAAGATTTGATAACAGATGGTAAAGAGGGTTTTATTATTCCTATACGATCAGAACTCAAAATTCTGGAAAGTCTCCAAAAGATGGTTGATGAACCCACATTACGTTCCAGGATGTCTGAGGCAGCCTTGCAACGGGTTCAGCAGTTAGGTGGATGGGACGAATATGGTAACAGGTATGCCAACTTAGTGCGATCCTTAAAGTAACAGACAAATTCAGCCGGCTGAATTGTTTGATTTAGAATAGACCTTGCGGAACATTTCGATCGATAATTACGTCTCATTAGGGCACAAAAATGCCGTTATGGCAGATTTTTGAATTTGGTTCAAACCTTGCATCTTCGATTTCAGAAATAAAAAACTAAGAATTATGGATATAGGAGGAGTAGTTATAACGGTATTGTTCATGCTCATCGGGTGGATCGTGAGCTCGAGACTTAAAAGTAAGTTTCGCAAGTACTCGGAAATTCACCTTACTAAGGATTTAACTGGTGCTGATGTAGCCAGGCTTATGCTCGCGGACAATGGATTACAAGACGTACAGGTCATTTCTGTGGAAGGTCAACTATCTGATCATTATAACCCCGCTAATAAGACGGTTAATCTTAGTCATGACGTTTACAACGGCAGGAATGCTGCAGCCACAGCTGTTGCGGCTCACGAATGTGGCCACGCTGTTCAGCACGCGAAGGCATATAGCATGCTTGAGCTTCGTTCAGCCCTGGTACCTATCCAAAACGTAAGCGCTAAAATTATCAACTTCGTTTTTATTGCGATGATGTTCGGAGCGTATGCTTTGGGTGGAATCTTCTCGATCGATACAGCACTTCTGGTGATCATTGGATGTTATGGTGTGTTTGCGCTTTTTGCGCTCGTAACTTTACCAGTTGAATTCGATGCGAGCAAAAGGGCATTGGTTTGGATTGAAGCAAGAGGTATTGTTAATACGCAGGAACATGCTATGGCAAAAGATGCTCTAAAGTGGGCCGCGATGACCTATGTGGTTGCAGCGATAGGTGCGATAACCATGCTTGCATATTACGTTATGCTCTTCATGGGAAGACGCGACTAAAACTTAGTTTCGATAGATTTTTCAGGCCTGTTGGTGTATACCACAGGCCTTAATTTTTTTAGTTACGGCCAAATACAATATATTGAAATATGAATTTTCAGCTAACAGAAGAACATTTATCAGTGCAACAAGCAGCGAGAGACTTTGCGCAAAAAGAGTTGCTACCCGGAGTAATAGAACGCGATACTCATCAGAAGTTTCCTTCGGAACAAATCCAAAAAATGGCTGAACTAGGCTTTATGGGAATGATGGTTGATCCTGCCTACAACGGTGGGGGAATGGATTCTATCTCATACGTTTTAGCCATGGAAGAAATCTCCAAAGTAGATGCCTCTGCTTCAGTATGCATGTCGGTTAATAATTCGCTGGTGTGCTGGGGTCTTGAGAAGTATGGAAATGAGGAGCAGAAGGAGAAGTATTTAAAACCTCTTGCAGCGAAGGGCATTGGTGCCTTCTGTCTTTCAGAACCAGAAGCCGGATCGGATGCAACAAGTCAGCATACCACAGCGGAAGATAAAGGTGATTATTATTTGTTGAATGGAACAAAAAACTGGATCACGAATGGAAATAGTGCCAGCGTTTACTTAGTGATTGCCCAGACTGATCCCGCAAAAAGGCACAAAGGAATAAACGCCTTGATAGTCGAAAAAGGTATGCCCGGTTTTGTTGTTGGAAAGAAGGAAGATAAGATGGGTATTCGCGGGTCTGATACTCATTCCCTAATGTTTACCGATGTAAAAGTACCAAAAGCCAATCGCATTGGTGAGGATGGTTTCGGATTCAGTTTTGCAATGACCACATTAAACGGCGGACGCATTGGCATAGCAGCTCAAGCGTTAGGAATTGCGTCGGGGGCGTATGAGCTGGCATTGAAGTATTCCAAAGAGAGAAAGGCTTTTGGTAAAACTCTTTCAGAACATCAGGCTATCCAGTTTAAACTTGCAGAGATGGCAACAAAAATTCAGGCCGCACGATTGATGGTGCACAAAGCCGCCTGGCTTAAAGATCAAAAAATGGATTTCGTGAAAGCTGCAGCCATGGCTAAGCTATATGCATCACAAATAGCTCAGGATGTAACAACAGAGGCGGTACAGATCCACGGCGGATATGGTTACGTAAAAGAATATCATGTTGAACGCATGATGCGGGATGCTAAAATTACGCAGATCTACGAAGGTACTACAGAAATTCAAAAAATGGTTATTTCCAGAGAATTGTTGAAGTGATTGTAATGGTTAACTCGCGGGCTACCAGTTGTTTTGAGATTTATCAGGTATAGAAAAATTCACCTACATGACTCCTTACAGTAACTTGTTTCTGGTGAAAGGATTCTACCCGGCCAATAACTTTCGCATCAATATTGAAGTGTTTCGAGATCTCGATTACCTGGTGCGCAAATTCTTCAGGCAAATACAATTCCATACGATGCCCCATGTTGAAGACTTTGTACATCTCCTGCCAGGGGGTGCCACTCTCCTCCTGAATAATTTTAAAAAGAGGAGGAATGTCAAAAAGATTATCTTTTACCACGTGCAGACCTTCATTTAAAAAATGAAGGACTTTTGTTTGGGCGCCACCACTGCAGTGCACTATACCATGAATATGGGTACGTAAATTTGCCACCACTTCAATTATTACAGGGGTATATGTGCGCGTTGGTGAAAGCACTAGTTTGCCAATATTTAATGGAGCCCCGACAATTTCATCGGTTAATTTGTAGCGGCCAGTGTACACTAAGTTATCAGGTACAATTTGATCGAACGATTCCGGGTACTTAGTACCGTACTCTTTATGAAATACATCATGACGGGCAGAGGTCAGACCATTGCTTCCCATACCTCCATTGTAGCTATCTTCATAGGATGCTTGTCCATAAGAAGACAGCCCAACAATTACATCTCCGGCCTGTATTTTACCGTTGTCGATTACATTTCTCCGCTTCATGCGACTTACTACGGTACTATCGACAATTATGGTGCGTACTAAATCACCAACATCTGCTGTTTCACCTCCTGTACTGGTTATTCCAAGACCGTGCTTTCTTAGCATCTCCAATACTTCCTCAGTTCCATTAATAATAGCAGAAATAACATCGCCTGGAATAAGGTTTTTATTGCGTCCAATGGTGGAAGAGAGTAGAATGTTTTCAGTAGCGCCCACACAAAGCAAATCATCAACATTCATAATGATGGCGTCCTGCGCGATACCTTTCCATACTGAAATGTCTCCTGTTTCTTTCCAGTACATGTAAGCCAGTGACGATTTCGTTCCGGCTCCATCCGCATGCATTACGGTACAGAATTCATCATCCTTTCCTAAAAGATCAGGTACAATTTTGCAGAAAGCTTTCGGAAACAAACCCTTATCAAGCGTGCTGATCGCCTGATGAACATCTTCTTTCGAGGCGGAAACCCCGCGTTGCGTATAGCGTTCTGACACTGCTTTTGGAGACTTGTTGAAGGGTGCAAAAATGCGAAATTAAATTAAAGGTCAGAAACATTGACCGCTGTAACTTAACGTGAGACTTATGAATTCAATGCTATCTTCCGAAAAAATTCCCAGACACAAATTCCAAGGCAAACGGAAACATTAAGTGAATGCTTTGTACCAGCCTGCGGAATTTCCAATGCAATCTCGCCCTCTGCAACCAATTCTTCGCCCACACCATTTACTTCATTGCCAAATACAAGGCAATAGCGGTCACTCTCAGACGGGGCAAACTCATGCAAGGAAACACTTTCTGTGGTTTGCTCGACAACTACAATTTTATACCCACTTGCCTTAAGTTTCTTAACCGCTTCAAGGGAGCTCTCAAAATATTCCCAACTCACCGATTCCGTAGCCCCTAACGCTGTCTTTTGAATTTCGCGATGAGGAGGGGTTCCGGTTATTCCGCAGAGGAATATTTTTTCAATTCTGAAGGCATCAGCTGTTCTAAAAACGGATCCTACATTGTGCAAACTCCTGATGTTGTCTAAAAGAATACAAAGGGGAATTTTCCTCGACTCCTTAAATTCGTCTATTGAAATCCGTCCTAGTTCGTCCAGTTTTAACTTTTTCATGCCTCGCAAAAATAAGGTATATGGTGAACTTAAAGAGCATATTCGTTGAATGGACATTCGTTGTTCATACTCAAACTGAGCACTTTCGAAGGAAGCAACTATGAGTATAACAGATTGCTGAATTTTTGTTCCCCGGAATGCGTAGTAAGGTTATGAGGTTTTTTCCTGCTTTTGTTTTTTTCGTTCTGTCTCAAACCGCCCTATGCCAGGATCCCTGGAAGAACGTCTATCGTGAAAGTGCTTGGGAGGATAGAGATAAATGGCAATGCGCGGATAAATTATTAGGTTTCCTGAAAATCCAGGAAGGGAGTCATGTGGCTGATATTGGTTGCCACGAAGGCTACATGACTGTAAAACTTTCCAAAACGGTAAAGGCGAAGGGAAAAGTCTATGCGATTGACGTTGACCAATCTAGATTGAATACGCTAAAAAGAAGATTGGAGGATCGTAAAATTGAAAATGTAACGGTAGTGAAAGGTGACTACGATAATCCTAAACTTCCTACGAATGCTCTCGATGCAGTAATTATTCTCGATACCTACCACGAAATGGATGATCACGATAAAATCCTTGATCACATAAAGTCCAGCCTGAAAAAAGGGGGAAGATTAGTCCTGTGTGAGCCGATTGCTGAAAACAGGAGAGGCCTTTCGCGTGCTGATCAGGAAACGAAACATGAGCTTGGTATTAACTATGCGATCGAAGATTTAGAAAAAGCTGGCTTTAGTATTATCCACAAAGAAGACCCGTTTGTAGATCGTCATGATGTAAAAGGAGACATGATGTGGGTTATTGTAGCAGTCAAAAAATAGACAGCAGAAATTAAGTTTTATTCTTGCAGGAGGTATCAAAATTCTGACCTCTAAATTCTAAATTGCCGATTATGGCAACCACGACCAGCCCCGTTGAAACCCCATTAATGAAGCAGTATAATGCCATTAAAACAAAGTACCCTGGTGCGCTTTTACTTTTTCGGGTTGGAGATTTTTACGAAACGTTTGGCCAGGACGCGGTTACTGCAAGTAAGGTACTTGATATTGTTTTAACCAAACGGGGCAGCGGCTCCGCATCGGAAATTGAACTTGCCGGATTTCCGCACCATTCACTGGATACATACCTCCCTAAATTGGTTCGCGCAGGACACCGTGTGGCGATCTGTGATCAACTTGAAGACCCAAAATTTGTAAAAGGGATTGTAAAACGTGGTGTTACAGAACTTGTTACACCTGGGCTTTCCTTTAACGACAATGTGCTCGAACGCAAACAAAATAATTTTCTCGCTTCCATTTTTGGAAGTAAGAATGCGGTCGGGATTTCTTTTCTGGATGTATCTACAGGAGAGTTCTACGCAGCCCAGGGAAATGAGGGTTACATACAAAAACTGATTCAGGGTTTTGCACCTTCCGAAATTATTTTCAGTAAACAATCGCGGGCTCAGTTTGAAGGCCTGTTCAGAGATGAATATAGTACCTATGCGCTCGATGAATGGGTTTATAGTTTTGACTATGCTTATGAAAAACTAATCAGTCACTTTAAGACAGCATCAGTTAAAGGCTTTGGAATTGATGGAATGGGGGAGGCAGTTATAGCAGCAGGGGCGATCCTTCATTATCTGGAAGATACCGAACATAAAGACACCTCACACATTTCCACAATATCGCGGATAGATGAAGACAAGTATGTTTGGCTTGATAAATTCACTATACGCAACCTTGAAATTATACAATCACAACAAGAAGGTGGCGTTCCTTTGATCGACATCCTGGATCAAACCCTTACCCCCATGGGCTCCAGGCAACTGCGAAAATGGATGATTCTTCCACTAAAGGAAAAATCTGCTATTGATGAGCGATTGTTAGTGGTGGATACATTTTTTGGAGACCCTGCGCTGACCGAAAAAATAGCCGAACCGTTGAAGCAGATTTCTGATCTTGAGCGATTGATTTCCAAGGTTGCCGTAAACAGGATTAATCCAAGGGAGATGCTACACCTGAAGCGATCGCTTCTCTGCATTGCACCAATTAAACAAGCAATGCTTGCGCATTCATCCGTTGCGTTTAAGAAGTTGGGAGATCAACTGCATTTATGCGAGTTTTTAGTTGATAAAATTGAGAAGGAACTTCGGGAAGATGTTTCTATTGCAAGCAATCTCGGTGGATTAATAAAGGAGGGAATAGATGCTGAATTAGATGAGCTGCAAAAGATTGCTTTTTCAGGAAAAGACTATCTCCTTCAAATTCAAAAAAGGGAGATAGAACGCACCGGAATTAACTCGCTAAAGGTTTCATATAACAAAGTATTCGGGTATTTTCTTGAAGTCAGCAATGCCAATAAAGAAAAGGTCCCGGCTGATTGGATCCGAAAACAAACTCTCGTTAATGCTGAACGATATATCACTGAAGAACTAAAGGTATATGAAGAAAAGATTTTAAATGCAGAGGATAAACTCGTTATCATTGAACAGCGAATTTTCAATACGCTCATTCGACATGCTGCAGATTTTGTTCCGCAGATTCAACAGAATGCGCGTGTATTGGCACAGTTGGATTGTCTCCTGTCATTTGCTTCCATAGCACGGTTGAACCGATACAGTAAACCGGAGATAAACGAATCACTGATCCTGGATATAAAGGGAGGCCGACATCCGGTCATAGAGAAAAAGCTTCCCATTGCAGAATCATATGTGCCAAACGACATATTTCTCGACAGCGAAAAACAACAATTGTTGATTATTACAGGACCTAACATGGCTGGTAAATCTGCCTTGTTAAGACAGACGGCACTCATTGTGTTGATGGCGCAAATGGGAAGCTTTGTTCCGGCAGAATCGGCATCTCTGGGGATTGTTGATAAGGTCTTTACACGTGTGGGAGCTTCCGATAATCTTTCGCGTGGGGAATCCACATTCATGGTCGAAATGACTGAAACAGCGTCCATCCTTAACAATTTGAGTGATCGTAGCCTGATATTGATGGATGAGATCGGTAGAGGGACGAGTACCTACGATGGTGTTTCCATTGCCTGGGCCATCGTTGAATATCTGCATAACCATAAAGATTTCAAGCCGAAAACACTTTTCGCAACACATTACCATGAGCTAAATCAACTCGAAGAAGACTTGGTTAGGGTGAAGAATTTTAATGTTTCTGTAAAAGAAATCGGAGATAAAATAATTTTTATGCGCAAGCTAAAGGAAGGGGGAAGTGAGCATAGCTTCGGAATTCACGTAGCGCAGTTGGCCGGCATGCCGAACAGGGTTGTTTTACGGGCGAATGAGATTCTCCATTTCCTTGAAAAGGATAAACACAAAAATCAGGGGGATAAAAAATTTCAGGAGGTGCCTAAGCCCATTCCTCAACTAAGTTTGTTTGAGAGCGATCCTCGTTTCGTCGAGATACAGGAGTTGCTAAACACGGTTGATATTAACACGGTAAGCCCTGTAGAAGCGCTTTTGAAATTGAATGAAGTACTTGGGATCTTAAAGAAAAAATAACTACTTCCTCGGGGGACCTTTCCGTGGGGCTTTCCGAAATGAACCGCGTTTCTTGAAGTCACCATTCCGTTTTTGCCGTGGCTCATAAACCGGACCTTCTCCTAGTGAAGCCGGTAAAGGCATTTTTATAATAGTATCTCCAATCAGGGTTTCAATGCTATGAAATTTGCCCTGGTCTTTTTCGTTAATGAAGGTAATTGCAGTTCCCGTAGTCTCCGCCCGGGCGGTGCGCCCAACCCGGTGTACATAGTCTTCAGGATCAGGAGGTACATCAAAATTGATGACCAGGCTAATACCTTCAACATCAATTCCACGGGAAAGGACGTCGGTCCCGATGAGCATATTGATTTGTTTATTTTTGAAGGCACGAAGGATAACTTCTCTTTCCGGTTGTTCAAGATCAGAATGAAAAGCTTTTGCAGGTAGCCCGGCACGTTGAAAAGCAACATCAAGCTTCTTCACGGTTTCTTTAGTAGACGCAAAGACAATGACGCTATTCCATGAAGTAGATTTTAATACGTGTTTGATAAGATCGGCTTTCTGCGTGTCATACACGACATAAGCTTGTTGCAATATCCCGGCAGCCGGTTTAGCAATAGAAATATTTATCTCTTCCGGTTTATTCAAAATTTTGGTTGCCAGCGTTCTGATTTTTGCTGGCATCGTAGCAGAAAACAAAACTGTTTGCCTTTTCTTGGGGAGATAATTTATGATTTTAACAATGTCGTCATAAAAGCCCATGTCCAACATACGGTCTGCTTCATCGAGGACAAGGTGCTCAAGATGATCTAACACGATCTTGCCAGTAGCTAATAATGCGATCAGTCTTCCCGGGGTTGCAATTATAATATCAGCACCCTCTTCCAGGGCTCTTCGCTGTTGATCCCATGTGGCACCATCGCCGCCTCCATAAACGGATATAGAACTTACACCAATGAAGTACCCGATGCCTTCAATTTGTTGATCTATCTGCTGCGCCAATTCCCGGGTTGGAGCAATGATCAACGTATTGAGGTGCCGTTTTTCAGCTCGAATTATTTTATCTAAAATAGGAAGCAAATAGGCAGCGGTTTTACCCGTGCCGGTTTGAGCGCAGGCAATTAAATCTTTATTTTCAAGTATGATAGGAATGGCTTGTGCCTGTATGGGTGTTGGAGAATTAAACCCCATCGAAAGGAGTCCGTCTAGCAGTTTTGAGTTAAAATTAAAATCCTGGAAAGTCAATTTATTAAATGTTTTACGAATGATTGTTTACGAGGTAAGGCACCTCATGGAGTTTTTCTCAACTTGTATTTTGGTTTTTTTTGGCAATATAGATGGTTAAATTATTATCAGGATGCAACGTTAATTTTATTTGCCTCATATTCTTTCCTCAGCTCAGCAGCTTCTTGTTTGTTACGAGAGTTTCGAATGTGCTTCGGAACCTCTTTTAAATCCCAGATTAACCCAACCGCAGCTAAACCTCGTAAGATATAATAGGTAATGTCTATCTCCCACCAAAAGAATCCCTGGCGAGCCGCCACTTCGTAATAGTGATGATTGTTATGCCAACCCTCACCCAGTGTAAGCAGTGCCAACCATATACTATTTCGAGACTCATCATTCGATTCATAACGTTGGGTTCCTACCTTATGCATGATCGAATTGATAGAGAAAGTAGCATGGTATAAAATAACGGTGCTTAAAAAGAATCCGATGAACAAGGATGAAAAACCAGCTGAAGAAAATATGGCAAGGATGCTGCCACCATTAACAATACCTCCCAATGCCATTACGACAAGTGCCAAAATTATCGGCGGGACCAGGTAGTGCTTATTGAGCCAAACCAGTTCCGGATATTTTGCATAATCACCGATAACTTTATAGTCCGTTTCTTTAAAATCCGGCCCTACGATCCACCCAATATGTGAATACCAAAACCCATAAATTTTCATCGAGTGTGGATCCGCAGGAGTGTCGCTATGCCTATGGTGATGCCGGTGATGTGCGGCCCACCACAATGCTCCTTTTTGAGCCGTAGTCTGTGACATAAAAGCAATAACAAATTGAAACCAACGCGAAGTTTTATACGATTTGTGCGCGAAATAGCGATGGTATCCACCCGTTACCCAAAACATCCTGAAAAAATAAAGGAATGCACAAACAAGCCAGTCGAACAAGGTAGCGCCCGTAAGTAACGCACCCAGCGGCAGCAAGTGCATCCCGGCAAAAGCAATCTCCTGCGTGAGAATAGGTTTTCGCCGATTTTCCGATTTAAGTGTCGAGTCAGTCATATTGTGTAAACAAAAAAATCACGGTCTGGTGAAAAGTAACCTCGCATTTTTTCTGAGACAAAGGTAATGCTTTCGAAATCAAGGTCCAGATGATTTTCGTCATTCTGCCCATACGAGTGTGCGGTAGCGTATTATTACTTTAATAAACACAAACTATGCTGATGTGTTATTTGTTCTTCCATCGTACCTTTATTGCAAACTTATGAGTCGAGAACAAGCCATAACCCTGTATCAACCTTTGCTGCATTCCATTGCATTTAATATTCTGCGATGCAAGGCTGACGCAGAGGATATTGTTCAGGAAACTTATTTGAGGTGGTTGACTCTTGGCCCCATACAGGTGGAAAATGTTAAGGGTTATTTGATTAAAGCAGTTCGGAACAATTGCTTTAGCCACATCAACGCTCTTCGCACCAAACAGGCGGATGTTTTAAGCCTTATTGGAGTGGATGAGATCGAGGATCTAGGGAAAGAGTCGAATTTTGCTTACTTAGATCTCGAAATAGAGCTGGCAAAGGCCATGAAAGTTCTTCAATCGAAATTGGAACCTTTAGAACGAGCGATTTTTGTTCTGAAGGAAGTATTTGATTTTGACTACGATGCTTTGCAAGAGACTTTTGACAAGAAAAAGGATCATTGCCGTCAATTGTTCTGTAGGGCGAAAAAGAAGCTAAGTACGGAGACTTCAAAGTTGAATTTTGAAATACCAGGGCTGGTTGAGACTTTTAGAAACGCGTGTGATTTTGGAAATGTATCAGAACTAATCAAAGAGCTCAAAAAAGGCGCTTAACTCATCAATTAGAGAAATCTTAAATATTTTAATCTAAATCTGTCACAAAACACAAAATATCTTGTCTTGCAGAAAACACGTGAGTGGTTTTAAAGACATTTGTTAAACATTTAACCTGTAATCTTTCATGATGGTCATTTTGATATTTTTCATAGCGCACTGGTATTTGTCGCTATTCTTTCAGACTTTTTTCCTGCATCGCTATGCGGCTCACAAGGCTTTTACAATGACTAAAACCACTGAAAAGATTTTCTTTTTCTTGACGTGGTTTTTTCAAGGGTCAAATTACCTGAGTCCGTACGGATATGGTGTTATGCACCGTATGCATCACGCTTTTGCCGATACAGAAGATGACCCGCACTCACCCAAATACGATGAAACGATCTGGAAAATGATGTGGAAAACAAAAACAATCTATTCCGACATTGCAAATCGCAGACTAATCCCGGATAAGCGTTTTACTGAAGGTGTTCCTCAGTGGGAGGCATTTGATAAGTTCGCCCGCTCCTGGCCGTCACGTATTTTCTGGGCGGGAGTTTACATCACAATTTATGTTCAGTTTGCAAATGTATGGTGGTTGTGGCTATTGTTGCCAATCCAGTTTTTAATGAGCCCTGTCCACGGTGCGATAATCAACTGGTTTGCGCATAAGTATGGCTACAGAAATTTTGAAGTCGGCGATACCTCCAGGAATTTTCTACCTGTTGATTTCCTTATGATGGGAGAAAGTTATCACAACAATCATCATAAGTATGGTTCACGTCCAAACTTTGGTGGAATCCGCTGGCACGAAATTGATCCTACATATCAAGTAATAAAGGTGCTTAATAAATTGAAGATCATTAAGATCGTCAATCATAAAGAACTTCAGCTTGAAAACGTTCAGAAAGCAGCATAGAAGGACGATTATATCATACTGAAAGTGGCTTCGATAAATGCTATCGAAGCCACTTTTTTATGTCTGTTTGAATGAAATACTCTACTAATGGGGAAGGACATCAAACCTAATTTCCGTCGTTTCGAAAATATTTATCTTCATCAAATAGTTCATCAGTGGTTTCCAATTTTTTGGGAACAACACCAATCTCAAGAATTTTGAACTCTGTTCTTCTGTTCTTTTGTCTTCCTACCGGATTATCAGTTCCGTCAGGATTAGTATTTCTGGCAATTGGTCTTTCTTCGCCATATCCCTTTGCAACCAGACGGTCTGGGGCAATACCATGCTGTACAATATACCTTACTGCCGACTCTGCGCGTCTTTGCGAAAGTAGCATGTTGTAGGCGTTGTCATCAATACTATCGGTATGCGATCCAAGTTCAATCTTTATTTCCGGGTTGTCAATAAGCAGCTGCACAAGTTTATCAAGCTCCACGGCGGCATCCTCCCGGATATCAGCTTTATTGAACTCGTAATAAATATTTTCTACAAGAAAGATCTTGTTGATTTCGATCTTATCCAGGATCATTATAGTATCAAGCGTAATATTGGTTATTAAATCCTTGAGAGTGGAGGGATCTACTGATCTACCTTTAGTAGAATAGGTCTGGCGTTTAACAAGGTATCCATCGGCTTCGCCAACCATATTGTAGTTTTCGTTTTCGTACACCCGAAACAAAAATTTCCCATCGTTCCCGGTTACAAAATCTTGCATCAACTCACCACTTTCATCAATGATGCTTACGCTGGTATTCGCTAATAATTGAAGTTTATCCTCTTTATCACGCGTATAGGTAATGCCTTGCAAATAGTAGTTGACAACCTTGAGATTTGGATCTTCATTTACAAAGGTATAGATGTCGTCATCGCCTTTGCCACCTTCTCGGTTCGACGCAAAAAATCCCCTGTCTGGGCGGAAAAGGAAAATCGCAAAGTCATCGCCGGTTGAATTAACAGGCTGTCCGAGATTTTCAATTACAGTTTTACCATTTGCGCGTTTTACAACAAAAAGATCGAGTCCTCCATAACCGGGATGTTGGTCTGAAGCAAAGTAGAGTTTCCCGTCTTCTGCCATGTAAGGGAAATTTTCATTGCCGGCTGTGTTAATCTCGGGCCCAAGGTTTTTTACCCGAGAGAACCTTCCACGAGTGTCCATTTGAGCAGAGTAGAGGTCTGTACCACCATACCCCCCTTTTCTATTTGAAGCAAAATAAAGTGTACGGCCATCCGGGCTGAAAGCAGGGGCAGAATCCCAGGCGTTTGGTTGGTTGATGTTGATCAAGATCGGGTCAGACCAGGTACTATTTCTATACCGGGAGATGTAGAGGTTAACATCATTGGTTCCTTTCCGTCTTCCCGAATTGCCTTTTGCAAAAACCATTGTTTTTCCATCAGGCGAAAACGTTATACAGCCATCATTTACATTTTCAGAATTAATGCTAGCCTGAAGTGGGGCAACGGTAGCCAGGTCTACGTTAGCGCCACGGCTTGCGACCTTGTAAATATCTGTGAAGGGAGTACCTGTGGCTTCATAAATTTTGTCATTTCCACGTGATGAAGTAAAATACAGTTCATTGTTAAGGAAAACCGGTGAGTACTCCGCAGCAGGAGTATTAATGAGTTCCATATTTTTCACCTTATAGAAACTTGGAGATTCATTCAGTTTAGCAAGGTAGTTCAGTCCTTCCCGTTCGACTGAAACTCTATCTTTCAGTCCTGCAAGTGTAGGCCTGGATGCTATTTCGTCAAGTTGGCGTTTTGCTTCATCGTACTTACCATTTGCTTTTAGCGATTGCGAATAGTAGAATTGAACGCTGTCCTTGTCATATCCGCCTCGGCCATTGAGCGCTTTCTCATAATAAGGTTCAGCATCTTTAATTCGATTAGAAAGCCTATATGACTCCGCAACAAAATAGTTCGCCCGGCCATTGTTGGGATCCCCTCCCAAAATTTTGTTATTGAGCGTTATCGCATTTTGGTATTTGCCAAGTTTAAATGCCTTGTTGGCTTTTTTCTCCACGCTACAACCAAAAAGGAGTACGGGAATGAATAATAAAAAAAGTCTTAACTTCATAATTGCTGAAAAACAGTTGATAAAGCTACAAAAAATCCTTTTCACCCAGCTATTGTTTCGCTTGGTATATATCGTTTTAACCACGTCAGCCCGGCTGGTACCAGCCAATCGGAATTCAGATCTCCTTTGGAACTTATCAGATTGTTTATCACAAGACTCTGACTATTCCAGAAACCTTCCTGATATGTCTTCTTTAATTCACGCACTGGAATAGCGAAAACCTTATCCTGGCTCCTGAATGAGACAAGCGTCCTGTCGAAAAAATCGACGTTTAACTTTTGACCAAGCTCTTTTATTGTTCGCACCGAATTGTCAATTGAGCAACCGCTTGCAACAGTGGAATGTTCATCGACTGCAAGAATAACAAACTGATTAAAACGGATGTCAAATGAAGCGCTTAAAGGAGTGCCATGTGCACTCCACTGATTGGTAAACGTTAGAAGTTCATTTGAAATTATGTCCTTTTCTAACTGATTAAATTTCCGATTGGATTGATAAATCCAAATACGGGTGTGATCCGGGAGTGATTGAAATGGCGTAAACATTGGCGTTGTCGTTCATTAAAAAGTTAAACCCTGCGATTCTGCAATTAGTTCTGCAAGATCTTTGACCTGTACATCACCTTCTCGTTCTTTGCTCTTGACGCCATCGGTCATCATGGTCATGCAGAATGGGCAAGCAACGGCAATCGTTTTTGCTCCTGTAGAAATTGCCTCCTCAGTCCGTTCAAGATTGATATCTTTAGTCCCTTTTTCAGGTTCCTTAAACATTTGTCCACCCCCAGCCCCGCAGCATAGTCCGGTAGTGCGGCATCTTTTCATTTCTATCAGGTCAGCATCGAGCGCCTCAAGCACTGCCCGGGGAGCCTCATACACATTATTTGAACGGCCCAGATAACACGAGTCGTGATAGGTAATCTTCTTGCCATGAAAAGATCCTCCTTCCTTCATTCGAATTTTCCCCTCTTGGATCAGACCTTGAATAAAAGTGGAATGATGGATTACTTCATAATTTCCCCCTAACGCTGGGTACTCATTTTTCATAGTATTGAAGCAATGCGGGCACGCGGTTACAACTTTTTTAACGCTGTAACCATTCAACAATTGTATGTTACTCATAGCCTGCATCTGAAATAGAAATTCATTCCCCGCCCTTCGTGCCGGATCGCCAGTACAGGTCTCTTCGGTTCCGAGTACAGCGAATTTGACATTTACCAAATTCAGAATACTCACAAATGCTTTGGTTACGCGTTTATACCGGTCGTCATACGAACCTGCGCATCCTACCCAGAAAAGGACCTCCGGACTTTGCCCTTGAGCTGCCATTCCGGCCATTGTAGGTACTTGGTTTTTTATCTCAGACATTATCATATTAATTATTTTGTTTCCTTAGCCCAGTTAAACCGGTCGCCAGGTGAAAATTTCCAGGGTGCAAAATTAGTCTCAACGTTTTGAAACATCGAATTCCAGGATGCTGGCGAGCCAGACTCTTCCATTGTGACGTATCTCCGAAGTTCAATTATTATTTCCAGTGGATTAATCATAACAGGGCACGCTTCTACGCACGCGTTGCAGCTGGTGCAGGCATTGATTTCTTCCTTTGTGATATAGTCGCCAAGCAAAGCTTTCCCATCATTTAACTCTTTTTCCTTCTTCAGATGCTTGCGTACGTCTTCCATCCTATCTCTGGTATCCATCATTATTTTTCGCGGCGAAAGCTTCTTGCCCGTTAAATTCGCTGGGCACTCCGCTGAACAGCGTCCACACTCTGTACAGGCATATGCTGCCATCAGATTATTCCATGAAAGATCATTGACATCCTTTGCTCCAAACCGCTCAGGGTTTGCAGCGGGTGTGGACTCTACATTTGCATCTCCAATACCGAGCATCATTTTAACTTCGTTGGTAACAAAAGGCATATTTTTCATCTCGCCCATGGGTTCAAGATTAGCAAAGTAAGTATTAGGAAACGCCAGAAAAATGTGCAGGTGCTTTGAATAGGTAATGTAGACGGCGAAACCCAGGATGCCAACAATATGGAACCACCATGCGAAGCGTTCAATGAACACCAGATTAGCTGTGGTCATATCGTCTATCCAGGGTGTGAGAAGTCCACTGAAATATAGCTGACCCGTTACGTAGTAACCGACATCTCTCCCCTGTAGCACTTGATCTGCTGCATTCATAAACAGAATTGCGCACATCAAGACAATTTCGGTGATCAGAATGATGCTTGCATCGAGCCTTGGCCAGGATGTTAAATCAGCAGATCTAAATCTTTTAATTTTTACAACATTTCTCCTGAGCAGCATAATGACGCACGCTGTTAAGACGGCGACAGCAAGGAATTCAAACATGTTCATCAAAATGTTATAGAATCCCCCCAGGAAGGGAGCAAAAATCCGATGTGTACCTGCCAGGCCATCTATTACGAATTCTAAGACCTCCAGATTAATAACCAGGAATCCCACATAAATCATAAGGTGAAGGATTGCCGGCACAAACCGTTTGAACATTTTCTTTTGTCCGAAAGCAACAAGCATCATGTTGCTAAACCGTTTTGAATGATTGTCATTGATTTTTTTTTCTTTGCCGAGGTTTATATTGGATTTAATTTCCAACACTCGTTTCCGTAAGAAAAATGCTGCGATGATAAGGGTGACTGCGAAGGCTATTTGTTGCATGAGCGATATTTAAAGCTATAAAATTGAGATCCAATATTGGTTAATAAAAGCTATTCCTTTTTTGCATGCAATCTAAATTTACATACTTTTGTGCCTCATTTTCGGTGATGTAGCTCAGTTGGTAGAGCAAAGGACTGAAAATCCTTGTGTCGGGGGTTCAATTCCCTCCATCACCACTTTTTGAGAACGGAAAGCCTCCATTTTTTGGGGGCTTTTGTTTTTATAATACAGCACTATCAATTTTAGTAATTTAGCGCTGAATATCTGTTTATTATGAGTTTTTCGCTTAAATAAAAACGAATGGATACCCCCAACCTCTCTGACGTATCTGCTCATTTATTCTATACCTACCTCGCCTCAGTCACGCTAGGCTTAATCTTCTTTTTTATTTTTAGGCACTTCGGGACTTTATACAGGAAGCGCTTTTTGATCTCTTGGTCTCTCAGCTGGGTTGCTTACGGTATATACATGGGAACATCTGGTACGGTCTGGATTTTCTTTATTGGAACTCAATCGTGGTTTCGCGATTTACTGAGTATCACCGCTCAGCTAGCATGCTTCCTCCAGATCATAATGATCCTCAGGGGGACTTATGAGCTTGTTTATGACAAAGCTTTCTCTAAACGAAAATTTAGACTAATTTTTTTGTTTACGTTCGGCCTTGCATCAGTCACAGTTATTGCATTCAGTCATTCAGGACCATTTTCGCGCTATCTTGTGAGTTTTGGGAGCAGAGCGATCATCACGGGCATCGGCTTTTTACTCGCGGGAATGGTTGTCTGGACAAACAAAAAGTTCAGCAAAGGATTTGGACAACGACTTCTTTCGGGTTCGCTGATCCTATTCAGTATTTATCAACTCTATAACTTCACAATTAGACTATTGAACCTGATTGGTAGTCAGATTGATGGGCCTAATCTTTTTGGTCCTGCAGATCTATTGCTAATCTCCGTCATGGGAATGAGTATGGTAATTTGGTTCCTCGAGGACGAAAGGGAGAACCTTAACAAGGAAAACAAAGAGCTTGATAGTTTTCTATCAAACACGTCCCATGACCTCCGGACACCAATAGCTTCGATTCTCGGCTTGACTTATTTAGGAAAATTGGAGCTTCAGGAAGAAAAAGCCAGGTCATTTATGACGATGATTGAAGAACGCATCAGAAAACTAGATTTGGTTATTGGTGATATCCTGAATTTATCCCGAAGCAAGAAAATTGATCTTAAGATTGAGCAGCTTGACTTTTCGAAATTGTTGGATGAGACGATCTCAGATATACGATTTAACAAAGGGGCCTCGGCAATTCAATTGGAATATAATCCTGACCCCTCTCATACCTTTAAGTCAGATTATTACCAAATGAAAATCATCCTTAATAATTTGATGGCTAACGCTGTCAAGTATCATAATCTTAATCAACCTAATCCCTTTATCCGGGTTTCCTTTAAGCGAGTTAAAAATGTAGTCGAGATTGCAATTAAGGATAACGGACAGGGTATTTCGCGTGCTAATATTCCAAAGATTTTCGATATGTTTTATCGGGCATCATCAAACACTGAGGGGACAGGTCTTGGGCTTTACATTGTTCAGGAAGCATTGACCAAAATCAGGGGGATAGTATTCGTTGACTCTGAGCTGGGAAAAGGCAGTACTTTTAAAATCGTTCTCGATGATGCGTAACCATATCTATTGAAAATGTTTCAACAGCACTAACTCTTCCTTTTTCAAAAATCTCCAATCGCCGCGACTAAGGTCTTTCTTGTTTAAGCCTGCATAAACCGAGCGATCAAGTTTCACAACAGTGTATTCAAGGGATTCAAAAATCCTTCTCACCACGCGGTTCCAGCCAATGTGAATTTCAAGACCAACTGTTTTTCTATCCTCCGAAACGATGGCCAGATCATCTATGATAGCCCGACCTTCCTGAAGTTTTACACCATCAAGGATACGTTGTGCATCCGCTTTCGTCAATGGTCGGTCTAATTCTACTTTATAAATTTTCTTAACGTTGTAAGATGGGTGCATAAGTTTTTCAGCCAGGTCTCCATCATTCGTAAGTAATAAAAGGCCTGTTGTATTTCTATCCAGCCTTCCAACTGGGTAAACCCTTTCTTTCACAATATTACCAATCAGGTGCATAACAGTATTTCTTTCCTGAGGATCGGCAGTAGTGGTAAGAAAGCCTTTCGGTTTATTTAATAAAATATACACTGGCTTTTCTGCCCTTAAAACTTTGCCTTCATGACGAACTTCGTCGCTAAGATTCACCTTGTAACCTAATTCAGTTACAGTTTTTCCGTTGACAGTAATCAATCCCATGGTGATGAGTTCATCAGCTTCGCGCCGCGAACATACGCCGCTGTTTGCTATGAACTTATTGAGTCTGATTTTGCCTGTTTGCGATAAGGAATCTTCCTTAGTTTCTGGTTTTCCCTTAAAACTTTGATTGGTATTTCTCGGAGTCTTGAATCCCGATGCGTCTTTTTTAAATGAGCTTTCTTTTGTTTCAGGAGGACGTTTTGTGAAAGCTCTTCTTTCGTATTTTGACGGACTTCCCTCTTCGTTCGATTTTGCTTTTCTATTGAAAGGGTTGGCTGTAGGACTGGCTTTATCGAATCTCTTAGAGGGACGCTCTGATCCGGAATCAGTCTTCTTGAAGGTTGGCTTGTCTAACTTCTTATATGATGAGTCACGGCCAGAGTTCGGTTTATCAAACTTCTTATAGGGCCTTTCTTCCTTGGATCCACCCGGGAATGAACTTCTGCGTTCGCTTTGTCTGGGTTTTTCATCGCTACTGTATTTCTTAAACGGTCTTTCACTTCTGGCATTATTTGAATGGGATCCCGTTCCACCTTGACCGGTTAGCTTAGCGCTACCGTAGCCCGGTTTGGATCGTGGTTCTCCGTCATCAAATTTTTTGTAGGTTCTAATTCTTCCTGAGTCCGACGAAGTATTTCTTCCTCGACCAGGAGATGCTTTTTTAAACGAAGGCCTTTCCTCTGAATCACTTCTTCGGGGTCTTTGAGATGGCTCTCTTGTGGAACGTGATGAAGCGTCAGACTTATCCTCGGCTGATGAAAATTTTCTAAAAGGTTTTTCAGCGTCAGGCTCCTTCTTTCTCTTAAACGGATTACTGTCGTTGTTCCTTGTAAATGATTTTCCTTCAGAGTTAGGCCGTGGTGATGGACTTCTGCGGCCTTTAGAAGGGCCGGATGTATTACGCTTGGGCATCAGGGTTCTTTAATTCTGGATTCTCTCCGATGGAATTTACCTCACCAACAAAATCTTTCGGAACAGGCAACTCAATCAGATCATTGATACCAAAGTATTCCATGAATTTTGAAGTTGTTCCGTACAACATTGGTCTTCCAATCGTCTCCGCTTTGCCGGTAATTTCGATCAGGCCTTTGTCCAGTAGTTTCTGAACCGCATAATCACAATTTACACCTCGTATGTTTTCTATTTCGGTTTTTGATATTGGCTGCTTATAGGCAATAATAGAAAGCGTTTCCATAGCTGAAGTCGACAATCTTTTTTTAGATTGCTGTTTAAGCATAATACCAATGCTCGCCTGATATGCCGGCTTTGTGAGGAATTGATAACCACCGGCAGCTTTGTATAGTTGAAAAGAGAACTCTTCTGCGAGAAATTTTTCATCAAGCCTTTGAATTGCGCTTACGATATCTTCTTCCGGTACATCCGCATTAAACATCTCAGAAAGGCATGCCTTTATATCCGTTATTTTAATCGGATTGGGCGTGCAGAAAATCAAGGCTTCTATATGATTTTGTAAAAAGTCCACGGGTATTTATAGGGGTTACTAAAGGTAATCTAAAAATTGCTGACAAACAGAAAATCCTTACCCACCACATAAAATGACGGGACTCAAAGTTACAATCAGTCCTGCTGCATCATTTTTGCCTCGATCGACTGAGTAGTATGGGGCACAGCGATCAATCGTTCCTTTGGGATAAGTTTTCCGGTTACAGAACAAATTCCGTAGGTACCATTTTTAATTCTTACCAGCGCATTTTCCAGGTTCATAATGTATTTCTGCTGGCGTGCGGCGAGCTGGCTGAGATTTTCCTTTTCGGCAGTCTCGGCTCCATCTTCCAATACTTTCGTGTTTCCTCCAGAAGTCGCATCGGTTCCCTCGTCGTTATTACGATTTAAGGTCTCTTTTAGTATCCTGTACTCATCTTTCGCCTTGTCAAGCTTTTTGTTGATAAGGGCTTCGAACTCTATAAGCTCTTCTTCAGAATACCGGGATCGTTGGTCGCTGGATGTAGTTTTAACTTGTTTATGGGCAATAGGCCGTTGGTTTGGCACCGGGAAAATATTCAATTGGGGTGGGGCCGGTTTTGGTTCGACAACAGGCGCCTGCTTAACGGGTGCGGGCTTTTCGACCTTTTTTGCAACAACGGCTTTAGCCTTCTCAACTTTAGGAGCGGGCTTTTCTATTTTCGACGGAGCAACAACCTTTTTTGGAGCAGCTTTCTTTGCAACAACGGCTTTCTTCGCCGGGGTTTTTGCAGCCACTTTCTTAGAGACCACTTTTTTAGCAGGCGCTTTCTTAGCTTTAGCAGGTGCTGCCTTCTTAGCTTTTGCTACAGGCTTTGCTTTTTTAGCAGGTGCTTTTTTAACTGCTTTTGAAGGTGACTTTTTATTCTTAGCCATAGTGATTCTCAATTTGATAAAAGATGCGCAAAATTATGTGCTCAACCCCGAAAACAAAAAATAATCACCAATTAATTCCCGAATCTGTGTTCTGACGAAATTTCCCCATCTTTCAGGTGAGTTAACTGAACGTAAAATGAACAAAATTTTAATACTATTCCTCGGCGCCTTGGTTTTTGGATGTTCCAATAGGGAGAAGGGCGTTGTAAATTCGGATAACGAGGGAGCTAACCAAACAGGGCCAATAACACTTGTGATCCACGGCGGGGCGGGGACTATCCGGCGCGAAAATATGACGCCGGAGAGGCAAGCAGCTTATGAGGCGAAACTTCATGAGGCACTGGATAGTGGTTATTCCGTGCTCGAGCGTGGTGGAAAAAGTCTGGACGCGGTTATCGCTGCGATAAAGATTATGGAAAACTCACCATTGTTCAACGCTGGTAAAGGAGCTGTTTTTACCAACGATGGTAAAAACGAACTTGACGCTGCTATCATGGACGGCAGCAACCTTATGGCCGGCGCGGTTGCTGGGGTAACAACGATCAAAAACCCTATCACGGCTGCATATACTGTAATGACAGGGTCGGAACATGTTATGTTAATTGGGAAGGGAGCGGAAATTTTCGCCGGTGAGCACGGTCTGGAAATCGTTGAGCCAGAATACTTTTTTGACTCCACCCGATATAAACAACTGCTAAGGCTCCAAGACAAGAAATCAAGTGCTGACGCCGGTTTGTATGATCCGTTTATCAAGGACAAGAAATTCGGTACGGTGGGTTGTGTGGCATTGGACAAGTATGGCAATATTGCTGCAGGGACTTCAACAGGCGGAACTAATAATAAAAAATACGGGAGGGTTGGGGACGTTCCGATTATTGGCGCTGGAACTTACGCCAGTAATGCAACGTGTGGTGTATCCGCAACCGGGTGGGGAGAATACTTTATTCGACTTGGCGTTGCCAGGGATATTGCGGCTTTGATGGAGTATGGAGGTTTAACTGTGAAGCAGGCTTCCGATAGTGTAGTGTTAAAGAAACTACCGGCACTTGGAGGGAATGGCGGAATTATAGCTTTGGATAGAAAAGGCAATTTTGCGATGCCCTTCAATACGGATGGCATGTACCGAGGTTATATCAATAAAAAGGGTGAAGGTAATGTGCTTATTTTTAAGGATTAAGCTGAGTTAGCCGGCAAGTCTTACTATTGAAAACATCTACCGGATTAAAAGCCAGCTGAGATAGCAACCCTTTTTCTGAATGTTTGTACCATACCGTTCGTATCGAATACTTCGAACCAGATCATATAGTATCCCATCCGGGTTTTACGCCCATCATCACGATCTCCATCCCAACGCAAAACACCTTGGGTTCCCAGAATCTCATTGTTTGCAAGACGCTTTATTAGATGTCCTTTCTCATCAAATATTTTAATGTTGGCAACATAACCACCATTGTCAAATTTATAATGGATACTCGTAAAGTCCGGTTGACCATTGACCGGAATAAAAATTTCAGGGTCAACTTGTACTGACTCCTCCGTTAAGGCTAAGTCCGATTTGTTATTTGAGTTCAGGTATCCTGGAGTGGCATACCCTTCGAGGGAACTTGCGGATTTCCAATTCTGGATTTCGTTCGAGGGACGGTGGAATGAAAGACGCTCCAAAGAAACACCCTC
Source organism: Chryseolinea sp. (assembly GCA_041747735.1). GTDB lineage: Bacteria > Bacteroidota > Bacteroidia > Cytophagales > Cyclobacteriaceae > Chryseolinea. The sequence goes on along the minus strand of JBGTEP010000159.1, from coordinate 14,342 downwards.
CTCATCTTTTATAAAGATGGAGTGCATTTCACTTGTATAAATAAAATGGTCAATAAGATTCTGGTCAGCATCTACAATGGCAACTGATCCCTGTTTATCGTTAAAACCCGGGAGAACATCAACGACCAAAACATTCTCCTCACGCAAATTGGGATACTCGCCCTTAACTATATTCACGTCTGTCGTTACAACGAGGTAATCACCCGGCTTGAAAAGGAAATTATCACGGGTTATCAGTCTGTTGTTTCGAGGTTGTTCCTCAGAAATATTGGCGATAGTATAATTTTTTAAGTTGATGTATTTTGTTGACTTATTTACAATTTCAACAAAATCAACGCCTGTCGGTCTTGGATTGAACAGTATCTCATTAATGATTAAATCTGCTGGCTCAATCGGCTCGGGTAATCCAAAAGATGCCTTATTCGATTCATTTAAAATCAGATTTCCTGCACAGTCATATACAGTATTTACGGTAATAGTATATTCGGTCCCAATGTGAAGTTCATCGGTCAACGAAAGTTGAAGAGTTGAAAGTGATGCATCGCCAAAGGCGACATTGTTAATTTTTATGGAGGGTTCTATTTGAAAACTATTAAGTAATGGCAACGCCTTTTCAAGTTTTTCATTAAAAGTAAGCTCAATCAAACTTGACGAAAGAGGTATTGCAGAAAGCAAGGCGGGACCAGTCAGATCAGGCTTGTTAGCAAAGACGGAGTTTTGTTTTCCAGGTGTTCCTCCAGCGGGTGCTTCCGAGGCTATCCAATTCTCTCGTTCACTGCACAAATTTTCTGGATCGATTAACTCTAATGACCAGCCACCATTTCTCTTTTCATTATTTCTGTACCAGCCATCGGTGTAAACAACAGAGTCTATTAGTGAACCATTTGAGTCCTTTAACATCAGCAGGTCACTCGCATTGTTGAGTGTAGGAAAGTTCGATGCTCCCCAGACTTTTCCATATGTCGTAAATTCATCAGCGGAGGGAGATAAAATGATGTATTCACCCGGCAGAATAATCAACCTGGGGAGGACAATGGATGCGCTCAGATCGTGAAACTGCCATCCACTAAGATCAAAGGCTTTTTCACTGCGGTTGAAGATCTCCACGAATTCTAATTCAGGAAGCCCAACCCTTGGCACTGGATCGGCCATTATTTCTGTGAAAATTATGTCTTTGAAAACGGTAGACGCTGGCTGAATGAAAAGGAAGTCAAGAGAGGTAGTGTTTATCGTATTACGAGCAACATCCTGAACCCCGACTACAGTTAATGTATGTAAAACCCCGCTTGAAAACTTTCGGTGAAAAAGCAGTTCGACCTCTTTTTTATTTCCCAATAGGGTGGCTTTCTCAGGATGGCCAAGATGATAATCGGCCAAATAATTACTAATGTCTTTTGAGGTTTGCTCTTCAAGGGTTTCAGAAAAAGTAACTACCAAAGTGTTTGCCGACGTTACTTCCACGGATGTAACCTCCGGCGGAATAATATCTATAAACGGATCGCCGCTAACAATGAAATCATCAAAGTAAAATTTATCAGAACGCGTTGATGAATAGTGACAAACTATTCCAAAAAAGTGCGTGGAAGGATGTGTTGTGTCTGTAACATTTCCTTCACTGGTGTAAGAATCCGTTAGTCCAACATCTGTCATGAGATCCCAGAACCCATGTTCATCGCGGGTAACTTTTATTCGTGCAGCTACGCTTGAGAGATTAATCCGCTGATCAACACCATCAATAATTTTGGTCTGGGTAATACCTGTTTGTTTATACAGACTTACTTCATCCGAAGAATTACCCACTAACACAAAGTAACCGTTTAGCGGTTCGGTTAATTCTGGACGATCGGCTACCAGATATATTTTTGCATAATTTGTACTTGAAGGGTTGAACTCCATTTTAATGACGAATTCCCAGGATGCATGATTTATAGAGGTACTGGGTACAGCTAAATACGCATTGTCCGCAATGGGCGGTGCTTGTAGCTTCAGTTCTTGGTTAGCAACGATAAACTTTGATTCATTACCGGTCCAGGTAGGATTCGCTGTAAAATTGCCGTCAGAAAAATCATCGACGAACTGAGCGAACATTTGTTGGGAGATGAATATGACAGCAAACGTTAGAAAAATTTTTGCCGTAATCGTTTTCAGGATTGAAAACCTGCATATTTGCATTTTAATTTTCATAAGCACAACGTGAAATACTACTTTTACAATCCTTAAATATAAATAAAAAATGAAACTCGCAGTCGTCGGCGCTACAGGTCTTGTAGGCCAGGAAATTTTGAAAGTCTTGGAAGAGAGAGGCTTTCCGTTCAACGAACTTTATCTGATAGCATCAGCCAAATCTGTTGGCCAAACAATGGTATTTAAGGGTAAGTCATACGTTATTAAAAGCATTGAAGAAGGTTGCAAGCTAGCACCGGACATCGCGATATTTTCAGCGGGTGGGAATACTTCGTTGGAGTGGGGACCTAAATATGCTGAAGCGGGAGCAATCGTAATTGATAATTCATCCGCATGGAGAATGGATCCAAGCAAGAAACTAATTGTACCGGAGATCAATGGACATGAGCTTTCAATTGACGATAGAATTATAGCCAACCCCAATTGCTCTACTATCCAGATGGTTATGGCGCTGGCACCGTTGCATGTGAAATACAGACTTAAAAGGATTGTAGTTTCAACGTATCAATCGGTTACCGGTACCGGAAAAGATGCCGTTCAACAAATGATGGATGAACGCAACGGCGTGAAAGGTCCAAAAGTTTATCCACACCCTATTGATATGAATGCTCTGCCTCATATCGACTCTTTCCTGGACAATGGGTATACCAAGGAGGAGATGAAAATGGTAAACGAAACTCATAAGATACTTGGTGATAAAACTATTGGTATTACTTCAACGACGGTTCGGATTCCATCCGTGGGTGGTCATTCCGAAGCAGTGAATGTAGAATTTTACGACGACTTCAATCTGAGTGAAGTGAGATCCGTCCTTGCGACTACTCCTGGTGTTATTGTTCAGGATGATCCAAAAAACAATATTTATCCAATGCCAATTAATTCCCACAATCGCGACGAGGTTTTTGTCGGAAGGATCCGTCGGGATGAATCACAACCAAATACTCTCAACATGTGGATTGTTGCGGATAACCTTCGTAAAGGTGCAGCAACAAATGCCGTTCAGATTGCAGAGTTTATGATGGAAAAAAGTCTCGTTTACTGAGATTTATAAATAGTCTAAAAACAAAAGGCCACTTTAACGTGGCTTTTTGTTTTTTGGCTTTTCACTCCATCCACCGCCACCCGGAGTTTTGATGATAAGTCGGTCACCGATGATAAGTCGGTCACCGGGGTTCACAGTAACGCCATCAATACCATGTAGCTTTTCTTTTCTTTCATTTAGGCGAATTACATATTGCTCACCTTTTTTCCCGGGTTCACCGTTGTTCATCCCGTAAGGTGCCGATAGCCTGTGTTGAGATAGAAGGTTGATCTCCAGGGTCTCCTTGAAGTAAAGTTGTCTGATGATTCCATTACCTCCTTTCCATTCCCCTTTCCCACCAGTGCCCTTTCGTATTTGAAATTTCTCCAATCGAACCGGGTATCTGAATTCCAGAATTTCGGGATCAGTGATCCGGGTGTTGGTCTTATGCTGATGGATTGCATCTGCACCATTAAAACCCGGACCCGCACCTACACCGCCGCCAATTGTTTCGTAATAGCCAAACCGCTCATTCCCAAACAAAAAGTTGTTCATGGTCCCCTGACTACATGACGCAAGTTTAAAGGCTTATCAATCCAGATTTGCCAGGGTTTTGAACTCATGCTTTTCTCAGTCGGAGACGGAACTCAACACAATTAAAACAAATATTGTATGAAAGCATATATACCAAGGGCGAGAAGTATTATTCCAGGAAGCATATTAAGTATCTTATTGTCCCGAAATTGAGTGACAATTTTTTTCGCCAGAAGCGCCAACGGTATAAAGAATGCAAGAGCTCCGAGGGATATTCCGAATAGATATGCATGTAGACCGACTGGCGTCGATAAATCAATCCAGCGTTGACTATTCAGGTATGCTGTCGTTCCAACCCAGAACGGGAGTGCCAGTGGATTCAGGACCCCAAGGATGAAACCTCGTCTGAACCCGCTGTTATTAAATTTCTGAGAAAAAGCTGATGGTTTCCGGGCTGACCATAAATTAAATAATCCCAGTACGGTCATCACCACAGCGGTTATCAATTGAATATTATCGACCATGAAGGGCGATGATGTGATAATTCGCTCAAATTTAACGGCCAGCCAGGCGTAGGGATATTCTATAAGGGCAGCGGCAATCGAAAAGCGCCAGGCAATTTGAATCTTCCTTTCAAGCCCAAGTTGAAGTATGCTAAGGTTAATCGTACCCGGTGGGATAGTACCAACAAAGCTGAAAAAAAATGCAATAAAAAAATTTGAAAGTATAGTCATCTATTGGGTAGCAGCCTTGAACTTTCTATAACAGAATAGAGCTTCCTTAAAGGTAGTATATCGCACACCTCGCCTGGTATTTTCACGGGCGATTACAAAAATATTGCGCCAATGCTTAAACAAGACCAGAAGAGCTTTTGCCAGTGAGTAGCCAGGTTGATAGATGTGAGCAGGTTCGGCCCCACATCCGTTGAGTTCCATAATTTTTACATTCCCCCGGTACAAATCTGTCAGTGTTGCGCAACGTAAATCAAACCTTCCAAAATAAAATCCTTCAATTTGTTTACTTATAAAGTCGAATGTTTCAGAAAGCTCGCTGTTAATAAGATGACTACCGTCCAAAAATTTAGTACCGAGACAATGGTTCCCAATTGAAACTAACTCAATCCTTTCATCCTTTTTTATGATTTCAGCTAGTCGGTCGTGATGTGTTTCCTTTAAATTATCCCATTGAAGTTTTGCGCGCTCTTTGTTTTGAATGAGCGATTCCAGCGTTGACATTCCGTCGCCTGTTACTGCCAACATTTCCTTCATCACTATTGATGTTACCTTACCTTTTTCATGAGTGGGAAACCGCATATAAAACACTCCCAGTTCGATTGGAAGATTAACGAGATCCTGGACAATGAAGTTGTATTTCATTTTAGACAGGTACACCTCAACATCTTGGTCGGTTTTGATTATAGCAACCATGAAACCCCGTTCACCGAGATCAGGTTTAAAGATTACAGGGAAGTCGAAATTATTCTCATTCAGCTTTGCAAGGACATCCTCTTTCGTTGCAGGCGTTGAAACGAGAATTGTTTTGGGAACATATTGGGGTGGAATTTTTTTTAACACATCATATTTCGATTCGCCAAACATTCCGCCCATTGTGATCCCTGGATTTGAAGCTGAAAAAAAAATTAATGATCGGGCTCGGATTGATAACCAGGTAAAATAAATAAAAAGCGGAAACTGAATTACACCAAACGGCCAATACTCCCAGCTTTTAAGTTTTATTAGAAAATTGCTGCGGATCACTTTATCGCGCAATGACATTCCAGAGTATCCTTCCAAAATTAATAAGAGACGGGAGCCATTGTTTCTTTATAACGCACTGTAGAGGCCGCGATTCCAAAATCACTGGAAAGCTTTACATAAGGTGCAATTTCGCGAATGCCAATTTTCATTATGGCCATGTGGTGAACAGCGTGTTCAATATTATAAACTAACTCGCGTGTAGCATTGGTTTCGATTGTTAGAAAATCGTCATTGTCGTATCCGACTTCAAGTTTCAACGGTTTCTCAGACAACGAAAAAATAAAGTCTTTTATCCGGTTTATCGTTGAAAGTGCAATGATCTTATCACTTTCGATTAACATATCATGGGGACGTTTATCATAGTTAATGATTCCATTCTTAAAACCGTTTTCAAGGCAAATAAAGAATTCAAGCGTATGACGAAGATGCTGCCCGATCGTAGAATTACTCAGTGCTTCGGCAGGCTTTATAAAATCCTTTTCATTTATTTGGCAAACTAAGTCAGTGAGCTGAGAAAGTATGTTCGAACATGCCTGGTTTAATGTCATATTTTAAATTAATAATTTCCGAATTTAAGTTAAAAGGATCCATATTTGAAAGAGCACTAATTCTGATCGCGATGTTTTAGGGATCACCGGACAATTTTCTTCCACTCACGGCAGTCTGCTTCTTTAAGTTTCGTTACGTTCCTCCCCTATACTTCAGAGAACCGATCTTCCTGGTAATAGGGTAGATGTTCCTCAATTTGGGCTTTCAGGAGTTTCTATAATGTCAGGCAGCGTACAAATCGTTTACGTATTTATCATCAACGAACCATAAAAATCATAAACCAAAATTTTCGATTTCATTTCCTTTTATTTTTAAAGTGGTTACCGTATACTGCACGACTTGCCAAAGCTTGCAACAGAGCCTTTTTATTGGCAGGTCATGACTGGCCTTCACATCTTATAGATAGACAATGACATCAAAACTTCTGGTATTCGATTCACATCCTGTTCAATATAGAGTTCCAGTCTGGCAGATTTTGGAAGCGCTTTATCCAAGTAGCGTACATGTAGTCTATGGCTCAGATTGTTCAATCCGGGGTCATGCAGATAAAGATTTTGGTTTGACTGTAGCATGGGATGAGCCAATGTTGTCTGGATACAATCATACCATCCTTAATTGTGAAAAAGGGGAGCCTCTATCAAGCTGGAGCTCTTTAACTGGCGATGGAGTAAAGGAGGTAATTGAAAAGATTAATCCTGATGCCGTGCTGCTAACGGGATTTAACTACAGATATGACATGATTGCATACTTCCAGGCAAAGCGCAAGGGAATACCCGTGTGGCTGCGGTGTGAGACCCAAGATCATGCAACAAGCCGGTCATGGGGGAAGAGTGTTATCCGGTCTATGGTATATCGGGTTGTTTATGTTGGGCTAAACAAGATTTTTTACATAGGTGAACGGAACAAGGAGCACTATTTGGTGCATGGCGTGGCAAACTCAAATCTCACACCCGCTCGCTACAGTACAGTAGACCGATTTACGTCGATGACGTTTGAGCAGAAATTACAATTAAGAGAACAAACCAGGAATGGGGCGGGAATTTTACCGTCAAGTTTTGTGGTCGGATTTTCCGGCAAGTTTATAGAGAAGAAGAATCCAAAGATATTTTATCAAATGTTGGAGTTTTTACCGCAGGAATTGAGAAGCCGTACTCATCTGTACTTTATGGGTAGCGGACCGCTTGAAAAGGAGTTAAAGGCGTTGGCAGACAAGGCAAAAGAACAATTCGGTGTCGGAAGTTTCTTTTCAGGGTTTGTAAACCAAACTCAAATGCCCGGACATTACCTGTCTATGGATTTGATGGTATTACCGTCTCGAAAAATGGGTGAAACATGGGGTCTTGTTGCAAACGAGGGTTTGCAGGCGGGGTGTGGAGTAATTGTAAGTGATGCTGTGGGATCAAGCCAGGATTTCAAGAGTTGGGAAAGGTTTAGAGTTTTTCCAGAGGGAAGTGCCTCGGACCTTGCCAAATGCGTTGCCGAGTTAGCGCAGTTTAATCGCGACTTCGAATGGGCTAAATCTAAATTGGAGGGGTATTCCATGAACGCGATAGCAGAATCCCTTGCTTCCGAACTAAAGGCCCTCCAAAAAGGCCCGGCTGCGGGAGCGTAATCCTTTTCTTCTTCGAGACTTCGAGGTGGAAGTTGACAAGTAAGTTGAAACGTTACTACGCTTCTATTCTATGTATAACACAAGTCCTTTTAAATACTCTCCTTCCGGGTGGAACATTGAAACGGGATGATCTGGAGGCTGCGAAAGATGGTGCAATACTTTAATCTGACGTCCGGCCTGAATGGCGGACGACACTATTGTATCATAAAACAACTGTCGGTCTACTACCTGTGAGCAGGAAAAAGTAAAAATAATTCCCCCGGCTTTTACAAGTCGCATGGCCTCCGTGTTTAGACGCTGGTAACCTTTGACAGCCTGATGTCTTGCTTCACGATGTTTTGCAAACGCAGGGGGATCAAGAACAATAACATCGTAAACATTCTGTTTGTCTCTAAGAAAATCAAATGTATCAGCGGTAAAACAGGTGTGCATGTTTTCGTCAAATCCATTCAATGCAAGATTTTTGCGCGTAACTGAAACGGCTTTGTCAGAGGAATCCACCGAGTGCACCAATTCAGCTTGAGCATTCAGCGCATAAACAGAGAACCCGCCTGTATAACAAAAGGTATTGAGTATTTTTTTCCCTTTGGAGAAATTTCCAAGGAGCTTTCTGTTCTCTCGCTGATCCAGAAAAAAGCCGGTCTTCTGCCCGTCTTCCCAATCGACATAAAATTTATTTCCATTTTCCGTGATGACATGAGGAACAGCACCCAGGCCGTTCAGATACTCGTCCTGCCCTACATCGCGAACCTTTCCAGGAAGCGTCAATTGAGATTTGTAATAAACAGATTTTAGACTAGAAGCGAAGATTTCTGTTAAGGCCAGACTTATTTCATGTCGGTCAACGTGCATTCCAATTGAATGCGCTTGGATTACAAAGCAGCCATCATAATAGTCAATAATGAGTCCTGGTAATCCATCTCCCTCTCCGTGAATCAATCGAAATGAATTTGTGTCTGAGGAAGGGAGGTTAGAACTCTTCCGGAGTTTTATTGCACGATCAATCTTGGATTTCCAAAAATCATCCATGGTCAGGACTTCCCCAAAAGAAAGCATTCTCACAGCGATACTTCCATTTTGGTAATGACCAAAGCCCAGTGTTTTTCCATTGTGCCGCAAGACCTCTACCCAGCATCCATCGTGTAGATTCCCTTCGGTTTTAAGAAGCGCACCAGAGAAGATCCACGGATGGAATCGTTCGATTGAATACTCTTTCCCTTTCTTTAAGGTAATTTTTCCCTGAATGACCATACTTCAATTTTGGACCATGGCAAAAGTATCCAAAATAACTGATGCTTGGGTTTAAATGCTGGGTGAAAAGGAAAACCAAAGAATGGTTAGCGTAAATAGTATGGTCCAGATAATGAGTAAATCACGCAACTTTTTAAGTTTCCGTTTGGAAGATTCTTTTTCCCTATCATCTGTTGAACTGCTGAAAAGAGATTGGTTAAGATTTTCCATACGTGCAATTACGAGATCAATTTGATGTAGGATGCTTGAAACATTGAAATGTTACGAAGATTTAGAGAAATACCGTAAGCAGGGGTATTAAAAATTTGATTGCAAGCGTGTCAATCTGATTGCCGACCATCACAGGGAGCGTCGCCGTGATATTAAGAATAGCTCCAACAATTCAACGTGATGGATATACGTTTTATGCTGCTACGAAGCTTCCTGTTGTTTTACCTTATTTCATCACCAGAAGCCATTCATGAAATGGCGTTTACCTGTTGGAACCTAATTCTTGAAGTTTTCGTATTTACACTACCTCGCGAGCGAATGAACTGAAAATAAGGCAGTTTAACCGGTGTTCACCTGACATAAATTCCTGCTAATCCTTTTTGCTTGATTTTTGTTGATACTCATGAGAAGAAAGAAGAAAATTGGAATACTATAATCTGAAGGAATTATGAAAAGTTTTGGATCACTCTTTTTAGCTGCTGTACTCGGAAGTGTTTGCACAGTGGCTTCATTTCAATGGTTTGACAAGAAAAATTTTGCGCCGAAGGCTGAATATGTGTCAAGCATTCCTGCGGCTAAAGTAGCGTATGGAATTGATGAAAATGGCCAGGCCGTCCCTTTGGATTTCACAGGTGCCGCTGAAAAAGTAATGCCGGCTGTTGTTTTTATTCGATCTACGCAAGGACAATCAAACAGCGGTGGGGAAGAAGGGGAATCAGTTGATCCGTTTCGCGATTTTTTCGGGCCTCGGTCACCGCGAGGGCCAAGCAGAAGTTCGGGTTCTGGCGTTATCATTAACGAGGCAGGATATATAATTACTAACAATCATGTAGTACAAAATGCGGACCTAGTTGAAGTAACTTTATTTGATAACCGTACTTTAAAAGCGGAGGTTATTGGTACAGACCCAGACACTGACCTTGCAGTGATCAAGATTCTGGAAAAGGGACTCCCTTATTTAACTTTCGTGGATTCTGACAAGGCAAAGGTGGGAGAATGGGTCTTAGCGGTCGGAAATCCGTTTAATCTTAACTCCACTGTGACGGCTGGTATTATTAGCGCTAAAGGTAGAAACATAAACATCCTGAACAGAAACTCGGGAGGAGGAAGCACCGCTATAGAATCTTTCATACAAACTGATGCTGCCATCAACCCGGGAAATAGTGGAGGAGCGCTTGTTGATCTTAATGGAGGACTTTTAGGGATCAATACGGCCATTGCGAGTCCCACAGGATCATACTCCGGATACGGATTCGCTGTACCGTCGAATATTGTCAGTAAGATCGTAGATGATCTGATAAAATTCGGGGTAGTTCAGCGAGGGTGGCTGGGGGTTACTATTCAAAGTGTTAGTAGCGATTTGGTCCAGCAAAAGGATCTAAATGTTAATGAGGGGGCTTACGTGACAGGCTTTGCTGAAAAAAGCTCGGCTAAAGATGCAGGGCTGAAGGAGGGTGATGTGATTGTGAAAATTGATGAAGCACTTATAAAATCCAACACAGCGCTGATTGAATACATCGGGCGTCGTAGGCCTGGTGATAAAGTAGATGTAGTGGTTAGACGCAAAGGGAATGAAATTACGATACCCGTCATCTTGAAAAGCCGCGATGGTAAAATCGACCCTATAAAACCGGAGGAAAGGGACGCTTTCTCAGCGCTTGGCGTAGAATTAGAGCCTATAGATGGAAAAGTCCTGAAAAAACTCGACATTGAACACGGAGTTCGGATAAAAGAGCTCGGAAAGGGACGACTAGCGCGATACACAGATATGCGTAGCGGATTTATTGTAACGAAGATTAATGATGTGCCAGTGCGGTCAACGAAAGAGTTTACAGAGCTTATAAAAAAGAAAAAACAAGGCGATTTGGTAATCTTTTCGGGCACCTATGAGGACTTTCCGAGAGAATTTAATTACGCCTTTAGAATGTAAAACCAGGAAAGAACTATGAGGAAACTGTTTAGGAAAGGCGAACGTGTTCGCAGTAAAATTGACGGAAAAGTGATGGAGGTTCTAAAGTACATTAAGAACAATTTTGTTGAAGTAAAGTGGTTTGATCTGGAAAAGAAGGAAATAAGAGTTCGCAAAATTAAAGAAGACAAGCTTTCTAAAGCTGCTTAGCAAGATAAACCATCTCATTCTATATTTTTAGGGATGAGATGGGCAATTTTGCCAACTAAAATCCCTGATGTTATTGCAGGGCTAAAATTATATTATATCAAAAAGTTTCAAATTCCCAGCTATTACCGGTCATCGATTACCGGAAGAGTTAAAGAAGCGCGCCGGTTAAAGGATTTGCGAAAGCAAGATTTTGCACCAACTATTTTAGATTTTGGATCTGTGCAATTCATTGTTGCGCGACACTTTGGATTTTGTTACGGTGTAGAGAACGCAATAGAAATAAGTTATAAAGCAATAGAAGAGAATGAGGGTAAGCGAGTTTACCTACTTAGCCAGATGATTCACAATCAGGAGGTGAACAACGATCTGGTTACACGCGGAGTTAGGTTTATCATGGATACCGATGGGAAGCAGTTTATACCCTGGAGTGAAATAAATGAAAAAGACATCGTCGTTATTCCGGCCTTCGGAACCACCATTGAAATTGAAGAGCTTTTGATCGCTAAAGGGATTGAAATACAAAAGTATAATACAACCTGTCCTTTTGTAGAAAAGGTCTGGAACAGGTCAGAGAAACTCGGAGAGGAAAATTATACCATCATCATCCACGGCAAGCCGAATCACGAAGAAACACGCGCCACATTTTCTCACAGTGCTCAGAAGGGTCATTCCATTGTTGTGCGTGATATGGAGGATGCACATCGTTTGGCAGCGTATATCCTTAAACGAGGCAACAAAGAGGATTTCTACTCTGAATTTGAGGGAAGATGTTCGGTGGGATTTGATCCGGATTGTCATTTAGAAAGCATCGGGGTAGTCAACCAAACTACAATGCTGGCCTCCGAAACGCAGTCTATCGCAGATTTTTTCCGCCAGGTTATGATTGAGAAATATGGTTCTGAAAACCTTCTTCGACACTTCGCTGACACCCGTGATACATTGTGTTACGCAACCAATGACAACCAGGAGGCCACATACAAGCTGTTAGAAACCAATGCAGACCTGGCGATTGTCGTAGGCGGATATAATAGTTCTAACACCTCCCATATTGTGGAGCTATGCGAACGTAAGTTCCCTACTTACTTCATTAACACAGATAAAGAAATTATATCGAGCGCTGAAATTCGTCACTTTGATTATCAGGAAAAAGTGAAAAGAGTTACTCACGATTATTTACCCAATAAGAATCCAGTGAAGGTCATTATCACCAGCGGCGCGTCCTGCCCAGACACCCTTGTGGATAATGTAATGTTGAAAATTCTATCGTTCTTTCAAACGGACAGAACACTTCAGGACGTATTGACCGATATAGAAAATCCTAAGCGTTAGAGGTAGCTTTTTTTCTGCTTTCGTCTACCTTTTTACCATTTTTATGCTCACCCAAGACAATAACATCTTTGGTGTTTTCGTACTGCCGAGCAGCTTGCATCATTGCTTCTTTAGTGTCACGTATCACGATAATACCTGATTTTGCACCTTTGTTTCTTAATTCAAGATAAAACCCGTCTTTCTTCTTCTTAGGCAATACTGGAGGTCTTCCCATGGTTGTAAATTTTGTTTTTTTTGGGGTTGCCCCCATACAATCAGTGAAACCGGAAAATCCGGTGTTTAGTTCGAATCGCGCAATGTAGCAAAATTTTGCGGCTTTTCCCCATACGTCCAAAGTAAGGGCTCCTCAACTACTAAGGGTCAGCTCTTTAACCAGCCATTTTACGCTCTCTGATAAACGAAGCAGGATTCCCGGCGTAGATACTCCATGGTTCCAAATTTTTCGTTGCAACCGAGTTAACCGTTAAGATAGAGTGAGATTTGCAAACCACTCCCGGGCATACAAGAGATTGTGCCCCTATCCAAACGCCGTCTTCTATTTTGATTTTTCCTAATTTATATGGGAAACTACTAATGGTATAATCGTGATTACCTGTTAACAATACCGCTCCCTGCGAAATACTAACATTGTGGCCGATATCAACATTTGCAAGGTTGTCAATCCATGCCGACTCACCAATCCAGCAATGATCGCCGATCGTTAACCTCCAGGGGTTTTTTATTCGGACTTTTGTTTTTATAACCAAACCCTTTCCAACCTGCGCTCCAAAAACGCGTAACAAAAAACGCTTTATCGTATAGGGCCAGGGGAATGCGCTATCAAAAATGTAATAGTTTACAAAGTACCAAACCAAAACTTTGAAGAATGGTCCGGCTTTGTAATCTCCAACATCAAATTTTGAAAGATCTGTCTGCATTTCGTCTGTGTAATTTATTGTTTTTAAAACGAAGGCCCACCGACAATACGTTTTAAGTTCTTGCACGGCGGGTTAATTCCTCAATGCGTCCAAAAGCCTATTCGCAGCGGGGATCACTGCGAAGTTTGTTTCGAATAACTTTCGGGCACATCTCCCCATAGTTATCTTTTCATCTCTTGAAAGTTTTGACCACTTGGATAGCAGTGTTATTGATCCCTCTTCAGTATCTTCTGCGACAATACCACTACCTGTTTCAACGATTTCTCGCCAGATATTTACCTGATTTGAAATTAATACCGGTTTCCCGCACGCCAATGCTTCAACTACAGCAATACCAAAATTTTCCTGATGGCTTGGCAACACAAATGCTTCAGAGCAATAGAAAGCTCCCCATTTACTATCGCCACTGAGCATCCCAGGAAATGAGATGAAAGATGGTGTTTCATTTCCTGCATCAGCAAGCTTTTTCATTTCTGCACCATATGCACTTTCTAATCCAGGACCTGCAATTACAAGTTTGCTTCCCCCCAACGTGCTTTTTACTTTGTTAAAAGCCTTGATCAAAAGGTCTACACCTTTTTTCGGATGAATCCGGCTAAGAAAAAGAAGGAATTCTGCCCCACCCACGTCAGGAGCTTTATGCATTAAGGAATCTCGCATTGCTGAAGTAAAAGCCGGAGGTTCTTCGACACCCAAGCCAACTACGAGCTCCCGTTTTGGTCGATAAGGATTAAAAGGTTGGCGCGCAAGAATCATCTCTTCCTCGCACGTAAAAAGGAGTCCGTCAGCACTATTGATTACGTCTCCTTCAATGATAGCCCAATACACCACGTTGCGGATTGCTTTAAGCTTTCGACCT
>JBGTEP010000158.1:0-5122 GCA_041747735.1 Chryseolinea sp. | reverse complement strand
GGGAATTCTATAAAACTTTCCGCCATAGGAAGCCACCAGTTCCTTACTATCCGGTGTGAATGACATAGCAGGCAATACACCCAATGGAGCAATAGACTCTTGTTCATCACGCTGAACGGGGTAGGCAAGCCATTTTTCTTCTCCCGTTTTTATATCACGCAGTATCAATCCCGTTTGGTCTTTATAACGTGACCCATATACTAAGAAGTTGCCACTAGGTGAAAGAGTTGGGGAAAACGCTGATCCGTATCGTGCTGTTCTTACTTCAGCTTCGCCATTATCACGGTCATATACCGCGATCTGGTATTGTGGCAATTGGGCATTGTAATTCCAGGCTGCCGTTCGCTGTGCAAACCATATATACCGATCGTCCGGACCGAATGCAGGCTCTACTGTTTTTAAATTATCAGGCTTGCTAATGAGTTGTACTCCGGTTCCACCATCTTTGTGAAACATCCATAATTTTAAATTCCGCGTACCCCTTGATCCAATGATGTAGTCGCCATCGGGTGTCCATTCTGCAGATTGATAGTGCTCGTTATTACCTTTTGTAACTTGAAGGGAATCAGTTTTATCCAGCGTAAACCACCAGATATTTTCACCAGCACTTCGGTCGGACACAAATAACAACTTGGTTCCATCGGGACTAAATTTTGGGTGGGAGTCGAAAGCAAGACCCTTTGTAAACTGCGTGGCCCTGCCCCCTGTTATGGGCATCGTAAAGATGTCTCCGAGGAAATCGAATGCAATGGTTCGTCCATCCGGACTAACATCCAACGACATCCATGAGCCTTCATTAGTTTTTATTGGAATCTTTCGATCTACCTTAAGCGGGAGTTCAGGCTTTTTGTCTTTTTCCTTCTTGGTACTGTCAGTATTAATTTCCTTTTTTTCATCTTGCGCGCAGACCGACATAAAAGCCGATAATAGGATCGCGAGGGAAAGGTATAATTTTGATATCATAAGGAAAGATTAGACTTGAAAAGATAATGGATTTGACAAGGATTTCGAAAGGAATTTATTTGGGGGATGAGGAAATTTTTTTTAGGGAAAAGAAATACCTCATCAAGCTTAATCAGTTAGATCTAATCGGTGTTATAGTTGGAGATTCGGTCACCGTTTGCGCACGAGCAGTTGAAAGGATACCTTGCGAAGGAGCTATAATTTAACGTAAAACCTTGAGATTCTTTTTTCATATTGGTTACAATGGTTATCGGTATCGCGGGTGGCAGAGACAGCCAAGTATTTTAAATGTCCAACAAGTGCTGGAGACAACGATAAGTCAGGTATTAAAAGTACCTGTTTCAATCATGGGTTGTGGCCGAACAGATGCGATGGTACATGCAAGTCAGTTTTTTTTTCACCTCGATGTCGAACAAGAATGGAATTTTGACCTGTTGTTCCGACTTAATAAAAACCTGCCGGCAGATATTGCCATCTTTGAGATTATACCCATGAAAGATAATCAGCATGCACGTTTTGATGCTACGAGTAGAACGTACGATTATTTCATTCACACGTATAAGGATCCATTCTTAAGTCAGGTAAGTGCACTTTACCTGGAGAAAAATCTCAACTTGCAAAGGATGAAGGAAGCTACAGCCTTACTACCGAGGTACAACGATTTCAGAGCATTTTGTAAAACACCTGACGATTACGAACATACAATCTGTAATGTGACGTTGGCAACTTTATTTACTGATGCCAGTGGTGACAAGATCAGGTTTCAAATTTCTGCAAATCGTTTTTTGGGAAGAATGATACGAATTCTTGTGGGAAAATTACTGGAGATTGGAAATGGAGAATTGAGCGTTGAGGAGTTCGAAGAATACCTTATTACAAAGCAAACTCCCAAAACCATTGAACCAGCTTATCCACAAGGACTATATCTCTCCAAAGTAACTTATCCGTATCTTGATATACCACCCAGGACAACCTTTTCGGCAATACTTCAAAACAGGGTTGACAATTGGCAGCCGATTTAGCGGGCGGCTGGAAGGACTATTGGGTTAACTATTTTAGGCGATATCCCAGCCGAATACCTATAATTGGAGCTAATGCCACACGGTCTTCTTCATTAGGGATGTTTAACCAGCGCATGTTATCATTGTTAAAAAAGTTGCGAATATTTTCTGATTCGGTGTATGAAATAAAACGAATAGCCCATCCAGAGTTAATGTCTATAAAAAAATCCGAGAAGTATTTTACGAAGCCCATTTTTAATCCTATACCGGGTTCACGATACATCACCTTAGTTGTGTACTGTCGGGTAATCCGTTGGTTACAATCGGTATTAAAACACTCTTCCCGTGTTACACGGCGATCAAAATCGACAGCATTATAATATAGTTCGGCTGCGCCATAAAAAATTAGCTGTGCCCGGGTGCTTGGAAGCATGTAGTAGTGGAGTTCAAGCTTGCCTTTTCCTCCACGCTTGTTCTGATATTCCGGATCGACATTTACCTTGTAATTAATGACGTATCCACCTTCGATCTGAAACGACAGTCTTTTTGCAATCTTAACTTCATAGGCAAGTTGAATGGTTGGGTAAAAGCTTAAAAGATGAAAAGGACTTATTTTCACTGCATGACGGGGAATGAAAGATTGATACAGCAATGAGTCTTGAGCAATGCATTCTGTTGAAATAATAACCAATAAAAACAACAGGGGCCTGATCATCACACGTCAGAACGACTCACCGGAATCTTGCCTAAAAATTTAAGTACACTTGACGGAAAATCATATTGGTATTGAAAAATGCCATCCTCACCTGTGATGATGAGTAAACCATTTCTGGCAATTACATCATAGGCGAAAAATGTTTTCAGATGTTGAGTAAGCTCAATCTGGTTTTCGTTGCTGATGTCAAATACTTTCAGTCCATTCTCACCTTCGCAAAGAAAGAGGAGCGTATTGTCAACGGCTAATCCATAAGGTGATTGCATGGGGTAGTTGTGAATAAGGGTGGGTGAATAGGGGTTTGTGATGTCAATAATTTCAAGTGCATTGGATCCCTGATTGCACGCATTGCCACCGCGTAGTGTTACGTATGCTCTGTTTCCCTGAACTACTACCGGATCACAAGACTGAATATGCGAATAGCGGAAAATAAATTCAGGTGCATTGGGTTTGGCAAGACTATAAATATACATCGCGTCATTTGCGCCAAGATATAAATATTCAGAGGTAGCGAAGATTGTTTCAAGACCAAAACCAACACTAATTTCTCCGGCTTTTTGAAAGGTGTTCTCTTCAATGCTGAAAACATTAATCCTTTGTTGATCGACAACATATAGATAATTGTTGTTGATGGCAAATCGGGTCATTGAGCCTCCTTGTCCGGTCAATGATGAATCAGAAGTTGAGTCGCTGTCGCATGCAGCAATTGCCATGCAAAACAATAGGAAGTTGACTAGCTTAGTTAATCGCATAACAGGCAGGGTTTATAAGTTCAACTTTTGACCACCGGAGGACAATACCTTTTGTTTGATCAACGCATTCAAAATGAAATCCTGGCGGAGGCGGAATACCCAGATCCCAGTTTTGAAGGGGTAGGCTTTCAACTTTGTTTATTGAGCCGAAATTTTCAATGTCAAGAGCAACAATGTTGCCCATATGATCTGCGTAAAGAACGTTGTCCTTAACAGCCATATCTGAATTGCCTAAGATCTCAATGAAGCCAACGTTGTTCGTTTGCTCCGGATCCGAGTTGTCGTAAACGTGGATACCCTCTTTAATTTCGTTTACTAACAAGAAGTTCTTGTAGGTGTAAATCTTTCCGGGGTTTTTCACCTGACGTGGACTTTTGAATGTGATATCTTTTTGGTCTTGAGAACCATAAACCGGGCGATAGCCTTCAACCTGTTCCGGACCGGTATATTCAGTGGCGATAAAGCATCCCGATAATAAAAAGCATATCAGGAAAATTGATGAGGGGGGGACAGTCCAACGTTTTCTCATACTATTCCAATTTAAAGTAGTGTAAAGAAAGTTATTTCGTTTTTGTTATGTTTTACAACTTCAGGTGTTACTAAAATGTTAATCCCGGAGAAATGCTGCTTTATTATAAAGGGACGTCGACACACCTGCTATCAGGTTGACACACGACGTCCGCAAAAGGTTGGAACCGCTATTACCTATTTCTCAAAGTGACACCTGAAATGAAGTATGATGATGGTTCCAATTAAGTACTGCTAACAACTTGAAATTAAGTCAATTTCCTGATATTATGTAATTCGTATTATTTTTTCAAACGCGTCTGATGATTTAAACACCCATTTCGAAGGGTGAAACAAAACAGGAGATGCATGATCTGCATCTCCTGTTTTTAATCCGTTAAGTTTACTTCTAATCAACCATAATCTTTGACATGGATTTACCATCGCTGTTGCGGTATTGTAAGAAGTACATTCCTTTAGGTAAGTCGGATAAAGGTATTTGAAGTTCATTACTGGTTACAGATATGGTACGGTGCGCAAATCCTGAAACATCCGTTATGATTACTTCTCCATTCGCTTCCGGTAAGTTTATATTTAACACACCTCCTGATTTAATCGGATTGGGGTATATCTGAATCTGTCCGAATTCACGCGGTTCTGGCACAGCTTCAGATTCCTGATTAACCGAAGCAAGAGTTTGTCCCGCAGGAACAGACGTTGCAGATTCTGAGTAAACTTTCAGATAGTCTATTATAGTATAGGTTCCTGACGCGGCTGGATTTTTTGTGCCGGTTACTCTGATTTTTATCGTGTGATTTCCTTCCGTCATTGCATTGCTACTAAAGACCATCGCAAAGTTTTGCCGTGATGCAGAGTAGAGATCGACAAGTGTTTCCGCACCGTTGTCTATGGATACCGCAAATATTCCATGATGGGATGCTTTCGCACTGAATAATTCAACTTTATTTCCTGTGAAAGCTAGAGTTGCATAATTTCCGCTCGTGTTAGAGTATGATACCGTTTTGTGAAGGTATGGATCTCCGGTACTAGTACCGTGTGTCCATCCGCTTCCAACATAACTAAATTGATTTTTACCAGTTCCTCTATGGGCATCATCCAGTTCAAATGTGTGCTGTACCGGAGCAGTCACAGCCACTAATGCTGTAGCTGTTTTTTTGCCATCA
>JBGTEP010000157.1:0-4550 GCA_041747735.1 Chryseolinea sp. | reverse complement strand
ACACCGAAAGGATACCTGACATTATTCCTAACGCCCGACTGGAAACCCGTAACTTTTATGGAATCAGCTGATTCAGTTATTGAAAAGCACCATCGGCTGGATCATGTATCGTTTGGGCACGATGTAGAAACCGCTTACCTGATGCTGGAATCTTCGCATGTATTGGGTTTGAAAAATGACACCACAACCTTGCGCATTGCCAAAAAAATGGTAGACCATGCGTTGCAAAATGGCTGGGATAAAGAAGTTGGTGGATTTTACGATGAGGGCTACTACTTCAGCAACCAATCTGGATTAACCATAACTCATGACACGAAAAACTGGTGGGCACAGGCGGAAGGCTTAAATACCTTGTTGATGATGGCCGACCTTTTTCCCGACGATGATCAACAGTACTATGAGAAATTTAAAAAGCTTTGGTCGTATTGTGATACCTACTTGATTGATCATGAACATGGAGACTGGTATGTTGGGGGTTTGGATAAACAGCCTAATAGCAAGACCGCACTGAAAGGACATATCTGGAAAGGAAATTATCACCAGCTTCGGTCACTTATAAACGTAATGCATAGGCTTAGAGGAAAGGCATAGAGTTACAGGTTCAAAAAAAACGCATTGCATCCCGACCGGAACACAATGCGTCATCGATTATTTGCTCTTCAGCATTAGTTAGAGTTTCATCTCCCAGCCCTTTTCGTACGTGCGGCTAAACAACGCGGCAGCTTCTTTATCATTTTTGATATGGCCATTGGTTGGATCACAGTACAGTGTCCTTCCTGTTCTGTAGGCAATATTTCCAAGTTGCGGTAGTATTGTTGATTTATGACCCTCTGTGATTGGTCCGTTCAGTTTTGCTTTGCCTCTAATGGTTTCAACAAAATTCTGCAGGTGTATGCTATCGAGAAGATCGCCCATACCCATTGTGTTTGTGGCATCAGCCTGTTGAATATCAGTTTTTACGTCCTTTACAAGTTTATTTCCGGGGTCATAGATTTTATAGTCATCACCGCCGGGAATCACCATTGTACCTTTCTCTCCATAAAATATAACGCCACGCCCGGTACCTTCGACAGGAAAATTGTTACAGCTTCTTCCTTCCCAGGTCATCGCGGTATTGTTTGGAAACTCGATCGTAATAGTTTGTGTATCGGGCGTCTCCCAATCATCTTTATAGGCAAACCGGCCACCGGCTGATACTACTTTTGTAGGATAGTCAACACCTAGCCCCCAGCGCATAACATCAATCTCATGTGTACCATTATTAAGCGCTTCACCGGTTCCCCAATTCCAGAACCAATGCCAGTTATAATGAATAAGATTATCTTTGAAGGGCATACGGGGAGCTGGTCCCTGCCATAGTTCATAATCCAACGTAGATGGAGGTGCAACAGTCTTTCCAATTCCGATAGGCTTTCTTCCATTCGCATACCACCCTTTCGCAAAGTAAACGCGACCGAGGGCCCCTTCCTTCAATGCCTGTATTGCTTCCATAACTTTCGGGAATGACCGGCGTTGGTTTCCCATCTGAATAAGTCTGTTATACTTTGCAGAGGCTGCTATGAGCAGTTCACCTTCCGCCGGATTGTGTGAGCATGGCTTCTCTACATAAACATGTTTGCCCGCCTTAACGGCCATAAGCGCTGCCGGCGCGTGCCAATGGTCGGGTGCAGCAATGGCGATGGCATCAACATCTTTACGTTCTAACAGCACCCGGACATCTTTAATAGCCTGTGGTTTTTTACCCGTTGTTTTTTCAATCTCTGCGACGGTCTTGGCAGTCACAGTTTCATCCACATCGCAAATAAATCCAACCTCAACATTCGGGAGTTTGGCAAGCATTTTAGCAAGGAAAAACCCGCGGCTATTTGTTCCCATCATACCGATTACTACCTTTTCATTCGGAGAGCCTACGAAACTGAAAACGTTGGGCGCCAAAAAAATTCCCGCCCCAGCCATTCCTGATTGTTTAATAAATGTTCTTCGGTTTGTCATGTCTATTTTTTCTGTTGAGTAGTTAAGTTAATTTTTCGTTTGTATCACCATTAACATCATATCTTTGCCGGATTAGGGTACAAAACGTTTTCATTGGTGCGTTACGAATTCCAATCGAAGTATAGTAATCTTTATCTTTATTTTCAACAAAGTGAATACTCATTTGATGAAAAAGAGCCGGTAACTTCTTTTGTATCCACAAGGGTCGCTTGTCAGAATGAATTTACAAATCGGTGAGCAGGGCCAGAAGAATGTTACTTAAATACGTAGCGGCGGACATTATATATTTCAAACAAGCACTCCGTTTTTTCCAGATATTCTGGTCGTCTCCGGAATCTTGTAGTTGGTGATCACTCATTCCAGTATAGGAGCATATAAACTTGTGTCGTTCGGATTACCTCGCACTATCTCACAGTCTAAAATTAAATTGCTTTTTCCACTCACTAAATTCACTTTGTGTCCAAAAAATATTTCCCGGCCACCTTGTTTTATCATATCGGTATTGCGCTCATAGATGGAGAATAGCTTTTCTTCGATTGGTACCGATTCTTTAAGTATCGGCTTACGATACACCATGAAATATACCTTATCTAACAATGGCAATAAACTTTAAAGCCTCCTGCAGCACCCTTCCTCTCCAATTCGATGACTTTTTTTAGCGCATTTGAGACCTGAGTAATGGTTTTGAGAAAAGTCTCTATTTGCTTGACGAATAGTTTCTCCCGCTTGTCTTCTGATTTTTTTGGGTTGATCTTAACATACACTTTCTTGGCTCCCTTACAATAGGTTTCAAAATTCAAGTTCTTGATTTCTTCGTTGAATTGTCCAGGTAGCCGGTGGTTTTCTTTAATACCGTCCCATGCCAGTGAATTATTAGGAGGATAATGTACTGCTCTTTACAACCATACTATCCTGAGTGAACCTCCCCCCAGAGCCTTCTAAGGGGATCTATTAAAAAATCAGGTTATTTATTTTGTCGTTCACATGTCATTTTTTTTTATAGTACCTCCTCTACTTTTACATAGACAAATAAAATCGATCTTATGAAAAACACAGCTAAATATACTTCCTTAGTCATGTGCATCATTTTTTACTCGGCTGCAAAAGGCCAGGAAAATGATAAAAATAAAGTGAGGAATAACGCAGGATCTAATGTATTTACAAGTGGATTATTTATGCCGGCTGGAAATTATGAAATTAAAAATTTTAATAATCTTTATACGCAAAAGGAACCAATAACTGAAAAATTTGAAAAGCGCAGTAGCTTCTTCACCTCTTTTATACAATTTACAATTGGTAGCAATAGCAATATTAATTATGGGATTGATATGCTTTACCGATCAAATGTAATTTCAGACTTTGGCATGTCATCACCACTTAAAGTCTTGGCATTTAAAAATAAAGATAAGATAAATAGTTATGACGGAGGTGATTTTACTACAACATATAATCATGGTCTTTCCCACATCGGTGGCAGAATACGAGCTAAACCTTTTGCTAATAAACGTTTCACTGTGCAGCAAGCAGTTTATGCACCTATGGGACGTATGGATGGATCATGGATTATTAATACAGATATATTTTTTGAAAATGTCTTCGCTGATAAAATTTTGATGTTTGCTGATCTGGGTGTGTGGTATTCCACAGGGCAATTGCCATTCCCTTATCTAAAAATTTTTACCGGAACTTTTATTGCCAATAGGTTTGCTCCATTTGCCATGCTTAACCTACCGTATGAACTTGGGCCTGGTTTGAAAATATTTATCACTCCTAAAGTAGAGGTAGAGTTTTTGTACACGTATTGGTTACCATTTGAATTTATTGTGGGAGACAGAAGACCAGAAACTTTTAACTTTGGGATACGAATAACCAATTTTAAAAATTTCTAATCTTCTTTACGATTTGAATAAGGTAAACTTCTAATGATTCATTTTATCGAAGAATTTCTCTAAATCAAGTTTTTGTATCCGCCTGTGCCCTTCGTTCAAATACCCTTGCTCCTGTACAACCCTCTGCATCCAAATTATTACGTTGCTCCGTCAAGTATGTGGCTTTTGTTTCTTTAGCAACCACTCAGTTAAAATAGGTTTCTCTTACATTTGTTGATCTTAGGCTCAAGAATTCACCCCTTAGGCTTTCTTAATATCCCCGATCAGTCGGGAAACCATTGCTCTCAGAGACTATACTTCTTCCGGTAATTCAAGAGCCTTTATCTCCTGCACTGCACCACCCGCTATGCCTCTTACATCACCATATAAAGAGACCAGATTTTCCATGGCTTTCACAAGTCTCTTGTCGCGTTTAGCCCACTGGCTTGTGAAAAGCGCTTTCTCTTTGTTTAAATCTTCCTGCATCTCCGTATAGGATTCAAACGCAGCTTCCAGTTTTTGTTTGAATTCATTACTAATTACATAGCTGTAGATAAGTTGCATTTTGTCGCCCTTATTTTCCTGTGCGGCCAACACCTCACCGATCCGCGATAGATTATGCCGCAATAAAAGCGAAAGGGCTTTAAACTCCAGAAAAGTACAAACCCAGATACCATCAATAGCACCAAA
>JBGTEP010000156.1:0-5887 GCA_041747735.1 Chryseolinea sp. | reverse complement strand
AATATATGCAGTGTATTTGACCGCCGATTAAGCGCTCAAAATGTGGATCAGCCAATATTTAGTAAATCCATTTGATTCTTTACCTTATCCGTTTAGCGAGTAGTGATCGGTTGATTTGTTCAAAGGAAATTTGAAAGAAGGATTTTAACATTCAGTATTCTTTAAACGAAGGCGCTATGCGCTACCTTGCTACATTCCAACGTACTACTTTTTCAAGTTTAGCGGGTTGAGTAATTCTTATTTTTCCGGATTCAATTTCAATCAAGCCTTCATCTTTGAAATCGGATAACACACGGATAACGGATTCTGATGCCGTACCTACCATCTTGGCTAGATCGTCGCGGGAGATTTGAATATTTTCTTTTGGGTCTTTCAGCTGTTGAACTTTGAGTAGTGCATCGGCCGTACGTTGACGAACGGAGTTGTAAGCTAAATTCAAAAGTTGTTTTTCCTTTGCGACAACTTTCTTGCAGAGCAGAGAAATAAATCCTGCAGACACCTCAGGATGGTGCTGAAGGAGTATGATAAAATCGTGTTTGGGAATAGCGATGAGTTCTGAATCTTGCATGGTGATTGCTGACTCCACGTACACGTTGCCCTCCAGGATAGGTTCAAATCCAAAGAAGTCATTTTCATTATAGATATTTGTGATCAGTTCTTTGCCGTCTGGATGCGACTTAAATGTTTTTACTACACCCGACTTTATAAAGTAAATATTTAGAGGAGCATCCCCTTCTGCAAAAATCTCGGCTTTCTTTTTGAAACTTTTAACCTTTTTATCTTTGCAGAGATCTTTTAGATTCAATACACTTTTTGCATCCTGAATAAAACTATCGAGTCCCTCAGCAGTGCTTTCGTATAGCTTTTGTTGTACGGCTGATTTCCGCAGTCGGGCTTCAACAGCATTTAATAAATCAGTATCGTCAAACGGTTTTGTCAGGTAATCATCAGCACCCAGATTCATACCTTTCCGGATATCCGTTTTTTCCGTTTTTGCCGTAAGAAAGATGAATGGTATTCCAGCTGTTTCACTCTTCTTGCTTAAGATGTGCAGAACTCCATAACCATCAAGTTCAGGCATCATGATATCGCATATTATCAGATCAGGGTTTTCTTTTTGTGCAAGTTCAACCCCGATTTTTCCATTGGGCGCTGTTATTACACTGTAGCCCGCGAGCTCCATGATCTCGCTGGTATTTTCTCTTACCTCAGGATTATCTTCTATCAATAGTATCTTTTTCATGCGTTTATCTCTGTGGGATACTCATTATTTATTAACAGGTATTTTCACGGTAAATGTACTGCCTTTACCGTATTCGCTAACATAGTTGATTTCACCATGCAACAACTGTACATACCTCCTCACGATATTCAAGCCCAGTCCGGTACCCTGTATGTTGGTTGCGTTGCTTGCCCTGAAGAATCGTTCAAAAAGATTTTTTTGATCTTCGGGAGGAATACCAATCCCTTCGTCTTGTACGCTAAAAGTGATGTTATGCTCATTCTTTGTACACGTCAGCTGAATGCTTTTGTTTATATCCGAATATTTGCTCGCATTGGAGATCAGGTTGAACATAATGTTTCTAAGGATACGTGAGTCAGCGGTAATGTAAATACTTTCGCCTTCGCATTTTATTTTTATTTCCTGTCCTTCCTTGAGGGATTCCTTAACTTCTTCATGTATCTCCTGCAAAAGCTCTATAAGGTTTATTTCTTCTTTACTGATGTCAACCTTACCCTCTTCCAGTTTTCCCAGCGACAGGAAATCATTCAGAATCGTAGTGAGGTGATCTACAGATGATTTTATTCGCTGCACATGCTTGTCTAATTTATCCAGGTCACCGTTGTTTTTATACTTTTGAATCAGGGCAGCAGAGCTCATCACTGTACTCAGCGGTGTTCGGAATTCATGAGAAGCAATGGAAACGAATTTCGATTTTAACTCATTTAGCTCCCTTTCCTTTTCCAATGATTTACGAACTTCATCTTCTGCTTTTTTTCTTTCCCCTACCTCTTTCTCCAACCTCATAATCGAACTATTCAATGCCTCGGTTCTTGCCTGAACTTTGTGTTCGAGTTCTGCTGCATAGATTATCAATTGCTCCTCGCTTCGTTTGAGGCTATCTTCTGCTGTTTTACGAAGGGAGATGTCGATAATGAAGGCCATGACCAGTAAGGCTCCATTCACTTTGGTGTAGCTTAGACTGATTTCTACAGGAAATTCACTCCCATCTTTGCGCAAGGCTGTCAGATCACGGCCAATACCCATTTTTCTGGGTTCGGGGTGACTGTTGAATTCCTTCCGGAAGTTCATGTGTCTTCCGCGATAACGCTGTGGTAGCAAATTTTCAAGCATCACACCATTTAGTTCTCTACTGCGATAACCAAACACCTGTTCCGCAACGGGATTGGCAATCGCAATTTTCCCGGATTCATCTACCATAATAATACCTTCTGACATACTGTGAAATATTTCCCGAAAGGCTTCATTGGTTATTGCTGAAAGATCCATAAAAACAACTGTCGAAATAAGTGATTTATACCGTCTTGCTGATATGATAAATATCAGCTTTTCTGCTGATCAATATACAGTATCCGTGGCTAAACTGATGATTATTTTTGGTCGAAATACTTTTTTCTAATGTAACGACATGATAAACGGCATCCTGTATACTACAGATTTTTCTGAGCCTTCAAAGGAAGCATTGAAATGGTCGATCGGGCTCGCAAAGATGATTAACGCGCACCTTACTATACTCTATACCTACCGGCTACTCAAACAGAATGGCAAGGTAATCGAAATGAAAAAGAATATTGAGGCTGAAGCACAATCCAGTTTTCGGGCAATGGAAAGCGAATTGTTGATCGGGTCCGGGATTGAATATGATTTCAAAACGGAGGTTGGTTTTGTAGCCGATCGTGTGGAAGATCACCTACAGAAGAACAATGTCAGCTTTCTTGTAATAAGCAAATTTATGACTACCGACAATAAGGAAACTTTTGATGATTTAGTTAAGGATCTCCGGATGCCATTAGTAATTGTCCCTTAGCATCGCTTGATTTCGATGTTTATACCTTGATAATTACTTTTCCTTTTACACGACCCTCACCAAAATACCTGAGCGCGGCCGCGGTATCCTCCAGCGGATAGCGTTTGTCAATAACAGGGATTACATCCCCTGATTCAAAAAGTGAGATAATGAATGGAATATCTTTATTTGGTGAGTGTACTACGATGCTAAATGTTTTATCGTTTGCCTTCGAGAGGAGTGGACCCAGAATCGCGGTTTGCAAGATCGATGAGATTGTTCCTCCAATAAGCGCAAAGATTCCGTTAGGTAGCAAGGATCGTCCATAACTAAAAATCGAACGGTTTGCTACGACATCGACGATCAGATCGTAACGAAGTCCGTTTTTAGTAAAATCTTCTTTTCTAAAGTCGATTACATGGTCAGCACCAAGTGCCGATAACATTTCGAGTTTCTCGGTACTGTCAACACAGGTTACTTCAGCGCCGAAATATTTTGCGATCTGCAAGGCAAAAGTGCCGACACCACCACCTGCACCATTGATTAAAACTTTTTGCCCCTTTGCAACAGGTCTTCTGTCACGTAACCCCTGGAGCGCCAGTACGGCGGCCTGCGGAATAGAAGCTGCGTCATCGAATGACATATCCGTCGGCTTTTTTGTCAGAGCAGTTTCTGTCGCGCAGACATACTCTGCAAAACCACCCCACTTACAGTTTGAGATATCGCCGAAAACTTCATCGCCAGGGTTGAATTTACTTACATCTTTACCCACCGCCTCAACAACCCCTGCTACATCTGCGCCGAGTACGTTGAGTTTTGGTTTCAGCAATCCAAACATTAAGCGATACAAGTATGGTTTGCCAGTTAAGATATCCCAGTCCCATGAATTTACTGATACTGACTGGGTTTTAATCAACACTTCGTTATGATTAGGAACAGGTTTTTCGATGTCCATTACTTGCAGGACATCCGGTAATCCGTACCGGGTATTAACTACTGCTTTCATATTAAATTGATTTAGTTAATCCCACAATACAATGCTCCCGAATTCGGATGAAGTAAAAAAATCGGTTACACTATAACAAGCCGCGACCGACCACCCTATTATTATAGACTTTTTCATCCTGAACTAAAGACAGTACACGCTATTTAGATTTTTTCGTTTCAGGTGTGGCATATAAAAAAATTTTTTTTACATTTGGGCTCATGATTACAGTACAATTCCATATCACACCGAAGTGCCTAAATATTGTTCGCAAGCGCGAACCCTTTGTCCGGGATTGTATTCTTGAGTAGTTTCATATAGTACGAAATGAAATAAAGAAAAGCCCGGACCGAAATGTCCGGGCTTTTTTACTTTAAAATCAGATGTATGACAATAGAAGATAGTATCATAACAATAAGAAATGAATTGATTCGATCAATCTCCGGTCTGGACGGATGGTTTGATTGTGGAGAAATATTGGTAGCACACAAACCTTCAACCGGAGGATGGAGTGTTGGTGATGTCTTGGAACATGTAATGCTAGCCAATGAATATCTTTTGCTCCTAATTGACCAGGGTACTGTTGCGGCATTGCAACAAACAGAAAAGGATAGGCACAACGGGTTATACGATCATTGTCTCATTCTGCCTTCATTAAAGAAAGTGGAAATAGATAAATTGTTTCACGCGCCTATGGCGCCAACCGGTAAGAAACTACTAAGTGAAGTCCGAAGCGAAATCCGTGATCAGTTGAACCGTTGTCTGATTCACCTTGAATTACTCAGTAAAGGAGAGGGAGTATTACGCAAAACTTCGATGTTAATGAGTGGAATGGGAGCGCTGGATGTGTATGAATGCATCTATCTACTTGCACTGCATGCGCGAACACACCTTAATGAGCTCGAAGAAATAAAGAATGACTTTAACAACGCAATGGCATCCGTATAATAGAATTTTATCTTATGATGATAAATGACAGTCGGTTGACTTATAGTGTCTTTAGGACGATTTTGCTTTGAATGAATTCTTTTAGATTCGTTGGATTGACAATTCTGATCTCATCAAGTAAGCCCAGGAGAAATCTGGAGATGCCATCAAAATTGGAAACAGGTCCATGAAACTGATAGCCATCGGCTTGTTTTTCTATGTAGGGGATCGATAGAGGATATTCTTCACGCAATAAAAGGTATGCACGCATGCTGAGACGCAACGTGACCCAGGTATTGGAATCGCCCGTCATTCCAAAAATATCGGTCTGATTTTTTTGGTGAAGTTCTTCGAACTGGAATTTCTGTTTCATTTCGATAACTTCACCGATTCTGTCGAGTTTAAACTGCTTGCATACTTTATCCTGTACATCAAGGGCAATGATCGATTGGTAATTATCACCAAAATGAATGGGCTCAACCAATCTGTCCCGTATCTCATTACTGTTTGCGGAGTGATAGTTCTTGAGCACAATCTGACTGCGACCTTTTATTCCTTCTGCCAATTGATCTACAAACTTGCCGAGTCGTGCTTTAACAAATAGTCTGGGCATACTATCAATTTCAGAATTGAGCGAAAGTTTTTTAAGCAGTAAATTTTTCAGTGGATTGTCATTCGTTCCCGCAAGGATTAGTTTTTTGATCAGCCGGGTTTCCTCTACGGAGAACTGTGCTTGTGAAGGGTCATCGTCGGTAGTGATTATAAAATATTGATTATCAAAATCCTTTTCTACCAGAAAATCTACTTCCTCCAACAGGTTGAGATAACGATATATTGTGCGCTCACTCGTGTCAAACCGCTCGGCCAGTTGTTTGATAGTCCAGTGACCGCTTTTTAAGACAGCAATAATTTGAAATAGCCTCAGCAACTTAGCCTGAGGTATAAT
>JBGTEP010000155.1:0-17177 GCA_041747735.1 Chryseolinea sp. | reverse complement strand
ATCGAAGACGAGCAGAAAGTAGCAGCATTTCTTAAGAATGGACTCGAAGAACAGGGATATCATGTAGACCTGGCATACGATTCAACAATGGGTCAGCGTCTTGCACTTAGCAGTGAGTACCAAATTATTCTGCTCGATGTTATTATACCAGGAATTAACGGACTTCAACTATGCAAAAACATAAAAGAAGTAAAACCCCTGGTTCCTATTCTTATGTTAACCGCACTGGGGACTACCGATGATAAAGTCACCGGCTTTGACGCAGGAGCAGATGATTACCTGGTGAAACCTTTTGAGTTCAAAGAATTGTTAGCGCGTATAAAAGCACTTACAAAACGAGCACATAATATTACAAACGAAAAGCCACACGAAGAAATTCTCACCGTTGCTGACCTGCAATTGAACCTCGCAAAAAAAGTTGCCTTAAGAGGGGGCAAAGTAATTTCGCTTACGGCAAAGGAATTCTCTCTACTGGAATACCTCATGCGAAACAAGGGACGTGTTTTGTCGCGGGTTGACATTGCTGAAAAAGTTTGGGAGGTAACCTTTGATACAGGAACAAATGTGGTTGAAGTATATGTAAACATTCTTCGAAAAAAAATTGATAAAGACTTTCCAACAAAACTGATTCAAACCAGGATTGGGCTTGGATATGTAATTCAGGACTAACATGAACATTCGTAACCGAATTACAATTCGATTTATTGTCATTGTTGCTGTTATCATTTTCACAGCATCCCTGATGATATTTATTTTCTCAGCAGACTACCGGAGAGATGAATTCTACAGTCGCCTGGAAAGCAAGGCTAGCAATACAGCCAAACTGTTGATAGAGGTCGACGAAGTAGATGCAACTCTATTGAGGAGAATTGAAAAGGACAACCCGGTCAGTCTTACCAATGAAAGGATTATTATTTATGATTATCGGAACCAGTTGCTTTTCAGCACCGATGAAGAAAAAACAATCAGGATCGATTCGGCCTTACTGGATCGAATTCGTTTGGAAGATGAAGTGCGATACATGCAAGGAGACTATGAGGTTTTGGGATTTCTGTTCAAGGGAAATTATGATCGGTTTGTGGTCGTTGCTGCTGCTACTGACATTTATGGATTCAATAAAATCAAAAACCTCCGCAACATTCTATTAGTGGTATTTTTCTTAAGCGTTGTTGGGGTTTCAATTTCCGGATGGTTTTTTGCCGGCAAAGCATTACAACCCATATCAAAGGTAGTACATCAGGTTGATGACATCAGCATTACAAGTCTCAATTTACGTGTTGATGAAGGAAACGGAAAAGATGAAATCGCCCATCTGGCACGAACCTTCAACAGTATGCTTGACCGGTTGGAGACTTCATTTTCTATTCAAAAAAACTTCATTGCCAATGCATCCCACGAATTGCGAACCCCATTGACCGCGATCACAGGGCAACTTGAAGTTACGTTACTGAGTGCTCGATCAAATTCAGAATATGAGACTGTTATACATTCGGTATTGGAGGATATAAAGACTCTCAATACACTATCCAACCGACTTCTTCTTCTCGCCCAATCCAGTGCCGAGGGCGCAGAACGGAAAATGACACCGCTTCGTATTGATGAACTAATCTGGCAAACAAAGGATGAGTTGGTTAAGCATAATCCAAACTACATCATCCGAATTGATTTTGATCACAACCTGGATGATGAAACCAAACTTATGATCTCTGGCGATGAGCAACTAATTAAGGCCGTCATAGCAAATGTCATTGAAAACGGATGCAAATATTCATCTAACCACACTACTGACGTACTAATCACTTATTCCAACGGCTTAGTCCTTTCTTTTCGGGATCGGGGTATCGGAATCCATCCGGAAGATCTTCAAAACATTTTCGAGCCGTTTTATCGCGGAAGAAATACTCAAAGCATTAGCGGACATGGAATTGGACTGTCCATGGTTAAACGAATTTTATCGCTTCACAAGGGAAATATTCAGATAAACTCCAACCTGGGTGATTGTACTATCGTGATCATCAGCTTCCCTCCTGTTGCCGAATAGCCTGAATTTTAATACCATTTTAATTTCAAATTAATACCGTCCTTAACTCGGCAGCCGTTATTTGAAGCAAAATTTAACTATGCCATCTGATAATACAAGCAAACGAAACAGTGTCATTGCCGCCATTGCGGTATTACTATTAATTGGAACCGGCATATACCTTACCGTTCAAATGGGAAGGAGCAGTCGATTGGAGAGCGAACTAAAAAATGAAAAGCTCAATGCTGAATCACTACTCTCCCAGAAGCTTGCACTGGATAAAGAAATTGCTAAACTGAAAACAGATATTAAAGAAAAAGAGGCACTCAGTACTGACCTAAACAGGATGCTCACTGAAAATTCCAGAAAGCTGGAAGCGGCCGAGCTTGAAGCACAGAAGTCAAAAAAACAAAATTCTTCCATTGCTGAGCTAAAAAAGAAAAATTCGGAACTTCTAAGACAAAAAGAAGAGATCGATCAACAGATTAATAACTTCCGAAATTCATTAAATCAACTCCAAAGCTCAAATGATGACCTGGAAAAAACAGTCGCTCAACTACAAAAGCAAAATAAAGAATTGACTGACGAGTTAAACGCTATGCGACTTGCTTCTATGAATGACTTACTGGTGGAAACATCAAAGAAGAATAACAAGCAGACAGTGAAGGCCAGAAGGACAAAAAATCTGGTTGTGAATGTTGACGTTTCATCAAAAGCTGAAAATTTAAGTTTTAAAGTTATCAGTCCATCAGGAAAGGAACTTACTGATAAAGAAGGTACACTTTCCATAAAAACGATTTCAGAAAACAAAGCCAGCTCAAAAGCTTTTTATGTAGCTGGAGGTTCCGCTGTTCCACAGCCAACTTATAATAGAGTGCAGATGTCTTATTCTGCAAAGGAGAAGCTATCACCCGGTATTTACAAAATCGAGGTCCTTAGCAACTTGGAATCAATAGGTAGTTTACAGGTGAAGCTAAGGTAGGGCATTAAATTAATGCTCTACCTTTCTTTAAGAATCTGACCAAACGAGTTGTTGGATTCTTTCGTTAGAAAATCCCGAAATAATTGAACCATGAAGGTAGAGTTGCCGTATGACCCACTCGTTGATTTAGGCAAAGGTTCACCTATCATATTACTTCACGGATTACTTGGTGGTGTAAGCAACTGGAAATATGTCATTGATGACTTTCGATCAACTCACCGGGTACTCGTTCCACGCCTTCCTCTCTATTTAAACCCCATTACTACGGAGCGTCTCCAGAATCTGGTCGACTATCTCGACAGCTTCATTGAAGCCCATGGATTTAATAAGGTCATCCTGATGGGTAATTCGCTCGGTGGGCATATTGCCCTGTTATATGGCTGGAAGAAACCCGGCATGGTAGAAAAACTAGTGTTAACCGGAAGTTCCTGCCATTTTGAAAACTCATTTGGAGGTTCTTTTCCTCACGTGAAAGACCACAGTTTTATTAAGGAAAAAGTTGAAAGTACATTTTTAAAACGGGAGGTAGCAACAAAAGCACGTACCGCTCAGCGTAATAATTCATCTGATTTACAGAGTCAAATCACATTTCCAGTTCTGTTGGTGTGGGGACTTCAGGACAACATAACTCCTCCGTCTGTTGCTTTAGAGTTTCACAACCTTTTACCTGATTCAAGAATTGCATTGATCGACAACTGCGGCCAAGTACCCATGATAGAGAAGCCCGAGTTATTTAATAAACATGTGCGAAGTTTTTTACACTAGCCATTATTACCAATAAGAATCTTAATTCCGTTTTAATTTCAGATTAATACCATCATTAACTCTGCTCCGTTTCTTTGGTCAAGACTTCTTCTTTAGAACACACGCTAATGGCGGTATAAATAAATCAGATGATACTACTCTCTATTCTCACAGCACTCATATGGCAAGACGCGTCCTACTCACCTATTGTCGACGGATACTCAAATAAACTATCCGGCTTCCCCGGAGATTCTGTCATCTTGTATTTTAACGCTGGTGAGTCAAATCCGGTTTATAGTGTAAGTCTCTATGATATGCAGGGGAAAATAGTAGCCAAAGTCGAAGCAAATATATTTCCACAAGCCGCTATTTCAGTACACGCTTATGAAATAGGATACAACTATAAACCCTCAGCCAAAATTCGAATTCCCGATTTAAAAAGCGGGCTGTATTTATGGGAGAACAAAATTCCCTTCATAGTAAAATCAAGAAGCCCCAGAATTATTGTACTCTATTCATCCAACACCGAGAATGCTTATAACAATGCCGGTGGAAAAAGTTTATATGGCTACAATTCTTCCCAAAGAGAGGCTTCTGTAAAAGTGTCTTTCAGGCGACCAGCGGAAATAGAACGATTTAGCGAGGCATTTTTCCGTTGGCTAATAAAACAAGACTTTACGGATGTAGGATTTGTCTGTGATATGGATATGGATGAATACAGAGAAATAAGCAAGGCAAATCTGCTCATCATCACTGGACATAGCGAGTACTGGACGCACAAGGCGAGAAAGAATTTTGATCGGTTTGTAGCGGATGGAAAAAATGCATTAATATTATCCGGCAATACCATGTGGTGGCAGGTACGCTACAACAAAAACAGAGATCAGCTTCAATGTTACCGTAAGGCATCTCTTGACAAAATCAAATCGTCCAAACTTAAAACCATTTTGTGGAATGATTCCACACTGGCCTATCCTATACTAACATCTATTGGGGCCGAATTCTCACGGGGAGGTTATGGCGATCAATCTGACAACGGTTGGGATGGTTACAAGATAATAAAAGACTCTCCCTTACTGGAAGGGACTGGTTTAAAAAAGGGTGATATTTTGAGCCTTACCACACGTGAAGCCGATGGTGCCCCCATAACAATGGAAAATGGTATACCGGTTTTCGACAATTCAGCACTTCATTTTTTCAAAAGCGAAATCATCGGTTTTGATCATGTGCTGAGGGGAAAAGAAGGCATTGCAACCTGGATCGTATTTAAACCAACTGAAAATTCCGGGACCGTAATTAATGTGGCCTCAACCAACTGGTGCGCTTATAACGGTATTGGCAGAAATCAGAATATCGATATAATTACAAAAACGATGATCAACAAATTGCTCAATAAAGAAAACGTATTCACACCGAATGAGAAATTTCCGCCTTTAAACTCTGAATCTAAAACACTGTAGAACGTAGAACGGTTGTGACCTACCGGAATTTACCGTATCCACACCTTTGTTATCTTCTGTTACGGCTTCAACTCAGTTCTGATAAATCCGTCAAGCTCAATGGCAGTGTTTTTCAAAGTGATAACCTCGTCTCTGAGGACATGGGCATGTCGGTTTTCAGGAAGTTCGTTTCTTTTACAGTAACTTATTGAAGATTCTCCTTATGGAGGATCACAAAATGAACACCCTTGTTGCCCCAGCTGTTGAGCGGGAAAAGTCATAAAAAAATCGACCGACCACGATTACACTCCCTTTCAATAAGGGCACATCGTATGCACCTTTATTGTCAATAGAATGACCGGTTGGGAATGTGAAACAAACTTCTGCCAGTCATTACCATTGCCCGACTTGGAGCACAAACAGCACCTACCATTGACCCATTAATAGCATTGCTAAGTGAGGTACCTTCTTTCACCAGTTCGTCTAAATTGGGAGTAATCCCCACCTCATTGCCTAAGGCACGAATAGTCTGTCATCGTTGGTCGTCGGCAAATAGAAAAAATAAACCAAAGGTTTTGACTCCTCCTTTCCGGAACAACTAATGATAGATTCAAAAGCGAATGCAATTAAGATATAGATTTGAATCTTGATCATACCTTTGGAGGCCATTCTCAAAGCGAAGTTTTATTTCACCGTAGAAAATGTAAAAGGCCATCCTTCGAACTGCTGTGCATCGGGCGTCGTGACATCTG
The DNA here is from genome assembly GCA_041747735.1 of Chryseolinea sp. Lineage (GTDB taxonomy): Bacteria > Bacteroidota > Bacteroidia > Cytophagales > Cyclobacteriaceae > Chryseolinea. The sequence continues at coordinate 11,240 of JBGTEP010000155.1, read as the reverse complement.
CAGATCTTGGCCAACATTCAAAAGTAACTTGCTTACTTTTTGTATTAAACCTGATTAGTCCATAGCCTGCGCCATTTGCCGGTCCATCAGGATTAGCATACGCGTACATCGTAATCTTATTGCCAAAGCCATCCAGGTAATCGCCTGTCCAGGGTAAAGTGGTTTTTTTATTTGGGTTTTCGCCCGGCTTCTCATCCAAAGGCCACCACCATCGGCCGTAATAATTATTTACAATAGCAGGCACTACAAATGCCCACGGTCCATCTCCATATCCTGTTATACCGTGTCTAATTATTGTAGCCAGGTGTTGGTCGCCAGCAATATGCACAGCGTTTGCTGCCTGGATTTTTTCCAACGCCTTATTTCGTCCAGTCTGGGGCCATCCATTTGAATCCATGTCGGCGTGAAGACGGTTGGTAGAGTCGCCATGGAGATGCGCACCGCCACAAAAACCTGTTTGCGATAGCACCGCTTTCATCGCTATGTTTTTATTTTGTCGGCCCCAGTCTTCCAGGAATATCAGCTGTCTGTCCCCCAGCAATTTCAACCCCTCAACATCTACAGATTCAGGATCGTAATCGGGATCGCGGATGTGATCGGGCCTTGGGCCCTGCTGAGGGATTTTATCCTTCGGCCCTGATTTAAACTTCCTGTCTTCCAAAATAGCAAAGTCCACTCCACCCACCACCAGATTGGTATAATAGACACCAATGTTTTGTTCTATGGGAGAAGGATCGTACGGATCTGGTAAATTTGCCGTTTGGCAACGCTCAACCATCTTAACATACTCGGCTGGATAAAAGTATCCTCCGTCATCGCCAGCGGAACTCGAAGCCTTTTTACCATTTTCCCCCCACAAGTTTCCCTGGCCTATATCGTGATCGTCAGGGATAGAGACACATGGGCGACTGCGAAAAGTCTCGCGGAATTGAAGTCCGAATTTCAGCCAGGCTGCAGTATGCTCTGTATGGTCATAAGACTGATCGCCTGCGAAAAAGATAAGGTCCGGATTCTGGTGATTAATATTTCTGACATAATTTTCTCTCATTCCTCTGTCTTTGTTTGAGTTACACGACAAAGCCGCCAATACAATCTCCTGTTTATCTAACGGATCTTTTCTTATCAACCCGGCAAAAGAAGCTGAATCCCCGTGCAGTAGCCGATACGGTGTGTCTTTGGTTTCATCCCAATTTTCTACCCGAAACAACGTTGACCAGCCAATGTCGTTTACCTCTCCTTTTTGAATCTCTTTCCATTGACCACCTTCTTGAATCTCTAGCCTTACTTCCCTTGATTCATCGGGGTAAAGTGGATAGAGTTGTGCGGAAAGTTTCACCGTGCCTTTGGAAACCGTATAGAGTCCAAAAGCCAATACCTCGCTCCTGGGTACTTTCAAATCAATTATGGGATTTGCTGTTCTGTTCCACCAGTCATTAATGGCAAGCGTGTCGACTCCTGCAAAAGGGGCAATTACCAACGGTTCGATCTTCGAATAATCTTTCTCCTTACCGGACTCTCGGTTACTACATGCTCCCAGTAAAACCAGTAAAAAAAGGGTAAATACTAATTTCATATTTCTATTGCTTCTGTGATTGCGATATAGGTTCGTTTCGAAAACCAGGTTAACCAATTTATCCAACAATGCCTCATCCTTTATGTTGAAATAATTATGGGCGCATTTACCCATGTGACTGGCGCATATACACTACAAGCAGAATCCTATGTTTCCGAGATTTGCGCCAGGAAAATACGCACAGTATAAAAAAAACGAACATCGCTGCTATTTTTTACTAAGACGTAAATGTTTAAAAACAAAAAATTAATTTAGAAATTATGGTAAATCACTCGTCTCAAATTTTCCCGCAATACGGAAGAAACTTTTAACTTTTACAAATCAATATTTTTCATTCAACACCAACCATGTTGTATTGTATCCTTTATGATTTAAGTTTAGTTATTCGTAAGGCAGTAAAAGGTTTTCCGGGAAGTTGAATCAAGCATTTTCCACTAAATTCACCATTTACCGGCACGATGGTCATATCCCAGGCATCGACGACTTCTACCTTATATTTTGAATTCTCAGGTAAATGTAAAATTTGACTACGGGGTTGATCCATGTTATAGTATATCAGAAAATATTCATCTTTATGTCCCACTGATCCATACGGCATCCACCGTTCAAATATGACAACTGGTGTTAAATAGCCCGGTGCTGTCTCAATTATATTTTTTAAAAATTTAATCCTTTCGTGGCTTTGCCCCCTGAGTTCTCCGCCCTTAGACCACCATAAAGTTTCTTTCGATTCATATCCCCATTTAACAGGATCTTCAGTAACATACGTCTCGCCATGACCAACAAACCCACCATTGACAACCCCTCTCCAGAATTTGTTCACCATTTCCTGGCCGGTTATATTTCCCCACGACCAATTGATATTGCCTTCATAGCGGCACTCGTCGTAAACCACTGGTTTTTTGTATTTTTTTCTCATCTCCTTTGCCTTGAATGTTTCTTCGTTTTGAATACTGGCATGTGTAAGCAAAGGGTTTGTATGGTCATACCAAACGGAACCGTTGTGAATACCACGTAAACGATTATAAGGGTCTTTTTCTGCAAACATTTGTATGAAATGATTCCAATCATCCATTTTCTTTTCTTTCATAAAATCATATTCATTGGCCATACTCCACCATACATTTTTATAAGCTGCAAAACGAGCAATGATGTAATTGATGTAAAAGTCATCTGTTTTTCTATCCATATTTTGATATCCCCAGCGGTCGTATGGATGAAATACAATCAGGTCTGCTTCAATCCCCATTGAGTCCAACTGGGCTATCCTCTTCTCAACATTTTGAAAATACGCTGGATTAAACTTAGTATAGTCCCACTCTTTTAAAGGTTTTCCTTCAAATGGGTACAAAAGTGGTTCATTTTTATTCCAGTCATAATCTTTAGGGAAAATGCACATGCGCATTTTATTGAAATAACCATTGGAAAGAGTTTTTAATGTCACTTTAGCAAGGCTATCGCCCTGATGTACCCACCCATAGCAAGTCGTACCAAATGAATAGTGAGGTTTACCGTCGGCATAGGCAAATTGAAAAGTATCTTTAACAACGACTGGTCCATGATTTTTTCCACTGTTTGCAACACATTCAAATTTACCTTTTTTGTTTTGCAGTTTTTTTAAGTTACTGGTTGTGGTGTACGTCCACATACCTGTCTCTTGTGGCATAAAACGAATTTTATAAACACCGTTGCCATCATAAAAACCGGTGACTGTTTTTTTTGTAGTCCCATTACTAAAATCAGCACTAAGTTGCACATCGGTAAAAGGGTTTCCATTGTGTTGTGCTGCAAGAGTAATCTCAAAGAGACGCCATTTTTCAATTTTTTCCTGAGCCGAAATGCCGAAGGAAAGGAGACACAGAGTTAGTAATACAATAAAACAACGCATAGGTTAGATATTTTTAATTAATTTCAATTTATTAAATTTAATCCACTTCACAACCTGAATGACTTTAGTGGCTTGAAGTCTTATTCGTTAGACAAAACTATTTTTTCGTTTCCATTGAATTCTAGTTTCATTACCTCACCTTTTTGCAAAGTGGTAACAGCATTTTTGTCTCCTGATACTTTGATCGATCCCTCACCTGCCGAAACTTTTACTTCCACAAATGTGGATTGATTTGGATGAAGTTCTATTCTGTATTTACCCTTGTTCCAGATAGCATCTACCGAAACACCGTTAAGTGTCGTAATCCCTTTGAAGGACAATTGATCATTTTTCCAATTGTCTAATAAACATCCAAAAATATTAACGTAACCCTCCCAGTCTTGCACAAGCGCATCCGTAAAAGCCTGCTGATACAATCCGTGAGTAGGAAAGTAATACGATAGTTTTGTAGTGAATCTTTCCCAAAATGTAAATTCGTAAAATTGAATCCATCGCGGGTCTGCCTGGGCGCAATACTGTGCCGCTGTCATATCAGACGCTAACCCCTCTGGTTTTCCTAAACGGCTTGAAGCAAGAGCGAACGCAGCAAAAGTCCATCCATGCGAAACCGGTTTTCTGGCTTGCGTCGTTAGGTCGTATCTATTTTCCCATGCTTTCACAGAAGGATCTGAAGTGCCAAGATCGCCCATTGGGCAAAACGTTATTGCGTTTAACTGTACCGGATGTTTTTGGCTATTGATCGGCCTGTTGTCGCCTTCATAGGTAGTATAATATCCTGTAGGTTTAAGAAGGGTACTCCTCTCCAGGCCGGCACTTTGAATCAACTTTGCCTTTTCAAATAATTTTTCATCTTCGTCACCCAAAATTTTAACAGCCTCAATATAATTACGCAACGAGTATTCGGCACTGTAAGAAGCACAGAGAAGATTTTTAGAACTTTCTAATCTTGAAGCCTCATCTTGTCCAGCGGAATATTTGTGATCAACATCGTATTTACCGTTATCATTGGGGTGCAGAACGTTTGAGTAGAATCGCCAAACTTCTTGCATGATAGGAAAGTATTTCTTAAGAAACTCCCGATCTCCAGTTCTTTGATAGTAGTGCCAAACCATAGCTGAGACATAGGCAGGATTATGAATTTCATAAGAGTCATTTCCAACTGCGCCATTTTTTTCAAATTCATCCCATTGTTCAAAAGGAGGTGTCCATGGATAATACCCGCCTTCAACCTCCATAATTCTTACACTATACTTTTTTACCTCAGGCAGAATCTTTAACCAATACTCCATCGCTTTTTCGTACCGCTCGAAATGACCACTGCGCAGAAGATTTTCTGCTACATAATATACATCTTGTGGAAAAGTGAAACCCCAGATGTTTGTGTTCATACCCGTAGGTATGAGAGCCTTTTCAGGGATAACAGGAAAATTACTCAGGTTATAGTAATTGGCTCTATTCCATATGCTGTGCGCTCTTTCTTCAGGAAAATCAATCCACGATCGCTCCCAATGGCTGGCCCACTCGGCAGTGTGACTCGCTAATAATTGGGGGTAGGTATTGTTCAATGCAGCTTCATCGTCATTGCTATCATCGCGATGAACGTAGATTCTAATGATGTTTTCACCATTTTTAGTATGAATAATTATTTGATCGCCGTCGTTACTTATGTCCGCGTTCGTTGCAACAGTCCAATTCGTATTTACCATATTGGTAGATGAAACCACGTCGGCACGATTGTTCTGCATTGTGAACTTAAGTTTTACAGGGTCAGGTGGCCAACCAATATCATTCTGTTGTGAAGTCGCTGCTTGACAGTTAATTTTTATTATAAGATCTTTTTCATCAGAATCTGCATTTCTGTCAATCTTCATTATAAAAAGACCTGGAATCGTTTGGTGCGCAAATGCATTGATTTTTGTATCCCCAAATAACTGGTATTGTGTGGTCAATACGCCTGTATATATATCCAGCTCTTGCCTGTAATGTTTGGCGTCCATCATGTTTAAGATTGAAGTCCCGTCAGCAAACTGAGCCTGAATGTAAGCAAGTGGCAATTGTGCTTGCCGGGTTGATGGTTTATGCATGTAGTATTGCCCGATATATCCCAGCACCGTTCTGCCGTTTGGAATACCTTTATTGGGCAGACTTTGAAATCCCATATGGTCAAAACATCCACCGATAATTCCATTGCTTAGATAAAGTGGCACATGCATTATTCCTTTCTGAAATTCTGCAGAGTCGTAGATGACATTTGCCTTTCTCACAATATCAGCCACCGGCGCTGGAGAAGTAGTTTGAATTGATTGGTTGGTGGAGCTTTGGCAACTGATAAGTAAAATGAACAGGAAAGAAAGGAAGATACTCAAACTGTTCGATGATAGTTTCATGCCAAAATTAATTCTATTAAATGCTCGTATCATTCGTCGTTTAAATTGTAATCTGGTAGTTGTCTTTATAGCCCAAGGCATTCGCTTTCAAAGTATACATTTCTCACCGCTTAAGACGTTGCTCGACCCTCGCAAGGTTGGCACCTACACCTTTTACTCGGACGTAATAGAACAACAGTTCTCCATTATTTTGAGTAATGACTAAAGCTTTCTCACTTCCAATGTTGATCAATTGAACATTCCTTGTATCGCCATCAACAATAAAATTACTTTGATGTGGCGGCAGGCTTTTCCAATTCATTTTACCATCGCCTAAAAGTACAGTTCCTAACAAAGCGTCATAACGACCAAAAAGTGTTTCCTGCGCATACATATTGCCAATGGCAACAATATCAGGGAAACCATCGTGATTCAAATCATCTATCAGAATGTCGTTAACAGTAGAAATTTGTGCAATGTCCGGTAGGTCGAATAACTGAAAATTCTTGCCTTGATTATTCAATAACACCATAGAACTCAAAGTATAAACTGAATGTGTAGTGCTGCCATTCAATTCTTCCTTCGTAAAAGACTTGTCAAAAGGAGTTTCGGCAAACTTCCCGAAGGTATCAAATCGCCTTTTCATTCCAGGTATCTGGTCAATCAAAACCAAACGATTATGAACCACAAACCGGTTTTTCTCGATAGGATTATAATATGTGATGAGGGGATCAATTGATCCATTGCCATCAAAATCTTTACTGATAAGCTGAACTGGATGATTTAGACTAGATTTAAAATAGGAATTATTACCCGCGTTGCCAGCAACCAAATCAAGATATCCATCATTGTTCAGGTCTGCAACCTGAACACAATTCCACCAACCATTTGTATTTTGCAAACCAAACGCTTCGGTGACTTCTATAAAAGCGGATCCTGTATTTTTAAAGATTTGAATAGGCATCCACTCTCCTGTTATTATTAAATCAACCAGCTTATCATTATCGATGTCTGCCCACACCGCAGACGATACCATTCCAGGATTTAATAACGCAGTATTAACTTGAGCGGTAACGTCAATAAATTTTCCGCCTGTGTTTTTCAATACATAACTGCGCGGCGCTGTTGGATACGCACCTGGTTCCAGTCGGCCTCCAATAAATAGATCCACCATGCCATCGCCGTTAAAGTCAGCTGCTTCAACACATGACGCAGACGTCGCAATTGCAGGTAGGGCGTCCGTACTTTTTGTGAAATTTCCCTTACCATCATTTTGGTAAAGCACATGTAGTTTTGCGGCGATCTGACTAAAAGATGAAGACTTGGCTAAATACAAATCGAGATCTCCGTCGCCATCCGCATCAAAAAACAAAGCGGCGCCAACCTCCTCGTCAGGTAATGTTGGAAAAAGGGTCGCGTCAAATGTACCATCATCGTTTTGCGTAAAAAGTTGAGTCGGGTCACCCCCCTCACCACCTACTAAGAAATCGTCAAGACCATCACCATTAACATCCCCGGTGGCCAAACAGGGTCCATAACGGGTGAGTTCATGCAGAAGGGTTCGCGTAGTTTTGATATCGGAAGCACTTCTTTCCTGATGTTTGAAATCAACGGCATTCTTTTTTACGAATTGAATCGGTGACTGCACCGTTGCTGGAAACGAATACGGTCGCGCATCCTTTTTCGAAAATTTTATCAACGTGTCAACAGCAATATCTTTATAGACCGCAGCGGTTGAATCGGGCCATATCACGATAATGGAATCAATCCGGGTATGGGCACCAACCCCGAAATGCAACGTATGGTCTACTGTTGATTGGAACCCTCTATACGGCGTGTTTTCTATGTGTTGAATCTCACCCTTAGCATAAAGCCATATTTTCTGTTGTAGAGTACCGGGCTCTGCATTGGAGAGTTTAATAAAATGGTTTTCTGGGTTTACTTTATTGCTCAGGTTCTCGTAGATAAGAACATCCTGATCAATATTGTTTGTTATTAAATCCAGATCACCATCATTGTCGAGATCGACATAAACAGCGCCATTTGAAAAAGTAGGAATATCAAATCCCCATGCCTTCGTCCGGTCTTCAAATTTTAAGGAGCGTGAGTTTTGAAACATCACATTGTTTAGTTTAACCTCCGCTAGTTGGCTGTATCCATCATTGTATTTTTGGCGCCGGACTTCGTCCGTTCCAAAGGGACTCCCTTCCATGTGAAAGAAAATGAAGTCGAGGTCTGTTACATCCTTGCGATATCCATTCGCAATAAACAAATCCTTCCATCCGTCATTGTCAAAATCAGCAAAGAGAGGCGCCCAGCTCCAATCCGTTTGTGCCACTCCCGACATGAAAGCAGTTTCACTGAAGAGCATGTTTCCATCGAGCATCTTACCACGATTTACCTGCAATGTATTTCTCATATACTGAGGCTGATAGTCCAGATCGAGAGACATATGGAAATGGTCGTAGTTTTGTCCGGGAGTCATCATTTTCTGTCGCAGATGATCAGGCGGAAGCATGTCAACTACAGCGATATCCATCAAGCCATCGTTATTAAAATCTGCAATATCTACGCCCATTCCGTTGTGCGATTGATGTTTGAGGTAATCACCAATCTGATTCGTAAACGTTCCATCCCCCTGATTAATCCATAACAGATCGTTGGACATAAAATCATTTGAAACATATACATCGGGCCAGAAATCCTGATTGATGTCGCAAATAACTACACCAAGCCCATAGCCTTCGATTAAAATACCTGCTGATTGTGAGACATCGGTGAAGGTATCATCCCCGTTGTTTCGGTATAGACGATCAGTGCTCTCAGCTTCTCCGCTAACCCTTTTTGGACGTAAGTTATTGCGATTGAATTTTTCCAACCAATTGTTTACAATGTATACATCCAGATCTCCGTCTAAGTCATAATCAAAAAAAGCTGCCATCGTACCATACCCATCGTCAGCAAGACCAAAGTTTACTGCGAATTCTTTAAAAGTAGGTATACCGTTAACCAGACCCTGGTGCAGAAAAAGAAGATTACGTCTGTTTTCGGCAGTTGTCATTCCGCCTACACTGAGATAGACGTCTGGCAAGCCATCGTTGTTAATATCAACTACCGATACGCCTGTCACCCACGAACTTGTCGTGATTCCTGCAGATGCAGTGACATCGTTAAATTGAAAACCGCCAAGGTTAAGATACAACCTGCTGGAGGTTTGGTTACCACCGAAGAAAAGGTCGGGCAGACCGTCAAGATTAAAATCTCCAACACCCACACCACTTCCGTTATAAATATATTCGAAGGTTAGTGCATTGAGTGAATCGTTAGTGACTATGGTATTCTGAAAATCAATACCGATGTCAGAACCCTTTCGGATCTTGAATAGCTTCTCGTTAGCGTCTACACCGCAGCCGATGTAAAGCGTCGCACAAGTCATAGCAACACTGATTCGTAAACAGCATATCTTAAGATATTCGAAAGTAAATATTGAGTAGAAGGGTCTGTCCATCAATGAATAAGTGTGTGAATTTAATGATGCTACTACTAAAAATTTCGGCTGCCTCATTTTAAATTGTTTTTTCAGGAGTTGATCTAACAAAGCTACCCAGGTATCATTAGCTTCCTGGTCACAATCTTCCTGTTCTTGATGTGTACTTTAACTATATATTTCCCTGCGGAGTATGGGGCCAGATCCAATGAATAGAAGTTCGTATTCAAAAATTCAGAATCAAAGACTTTTTTTCCGTTCGCATTGTACAATTCAATATAGGAAATGATTTCCTCATCTGAATAGATAGAAGCGACACCGTTGGCCGGGTTAGGAAAAATATGAACCCCATTATTCCCGATGCTTTCGACACTGGTGACAATGCCGTCATCAATATCTCTACTGGCACCTTTCTTCAAAAAGCCGTATACAAATGCTGCTACTACCGTGTTTTGATGAATCGTAAATTCGGACGGTAAGGGCGATATGCGGCTTTCAAACCACCGCTCATGACCGGGCCATTGCTCAATGGCAGGGGGATAGATGCGTGCTGCGCCGGACTTATCCTGAAATGCCCAATTGGGATTCCACCATCCTAGCGCCCCAAAATCGTCAACCTTCCATGGCCCGTAAGGAATGATACCTGGCTGTACCGGCAAAATATTATTAGGATCTGCTTTGTCGCTGTACCAATAATCCAAATGAAATAGTCCGACCGGGCTTCGTTCCCCAACACCACTGATCCAGGTCATGTTAAGTGGATTGGTGCCAAGGAAATAGTCAGCCGTAGTATGTAAGTATGTATAATACCTGTTACCCGCCCCGTTGTTCTTATTCAATATATAGCCATAAACGCCCGCCGTTACCATCGGGGTAGTACCCTGACCAACGAGCATTGGAAAATAAAATTCACCACCCCACCGACATGCGCGCAGTTCGGCTGATGACACGAGATATTTTTCGCTGCCTCCGGTAACCAGTATTTTAACCTTGTCTAATAGCCCGGCGTTACGGCTTTGATTTTGAGCGATCAAATACATCCATAGTCCAAACATTTGGTCGGATTTGCCCTGATCGAGTTCCGGAACGGACTTGAGATCTTCACTGAAACTCGTCTGAAATTCTGTAGCCCCTGTTAGTCGGTAAAGGGAAGCTGAGCTGTACAGCCTTACATCTTTTATACCCGCCTTGTCTGATTCCTTAGTATTATTTTTCGCCCAGGCATAAGCATCGATTGCTTCTTTCTTCCAATCTACCCCTTGCGGGTCAGTCAATTCATCTTCGGCGAGCACGTAGGCAAGCTGCGCTGCCAAGGCTGCATATTTGTAGGTTGCCCAGGGATCTTCCCCTAACACATACCAATCGCGGCTCACGTCCTCCCAGGAGCCCTGTCCCACATCACCGGGCTTTGTATCTGATCCCCACAGATCTCCAAAAACTCGCGCGCCAGGAATTCCACCACTTCCCCACCCTTTTGATTTTATTTCATCCTTCGCTCTTTTAAAGTATCGGAGCAACCAGGTTGCCTCATCCAACACGTCTGCAATACCGTTGTCACTTTCCGGTATATCTAATTGTCCGTCGGTGAATTTTTCTTTCCCTGCCTCATATAAGAAAAGCAGATAAGCAGGTACATGGGTGTGAGAATAGTAACCATCCCAGTCACCCGCGTCCTGGTACCACCCATAGGTGTTTTCCAGAACACCCTTAGTCGCAGATTCTATTTTGGCTTTGTCAACGTCGGCGCCGTCGTTGGTGCTCAGGTCACAAGATCTGAACGAGCTATATTTTAATTTACCAGCAAAACCCGGCGTCAAACCTACATGATGAGGAGCAGGTCTTATAAAATCAGTATAAGGAGCCGTAAGCGCAATGCCACTTCGATTATGATACAATCCTTTCATTGCCCAATAAAAAGGCTCATGA
>JBGTEP010000154.1:0-20155 GCA_041747735.1 Chryseolinea sp. | reverse complement strand
TTATAGGGACTTGAATGCACTTTCAAATAATCAGGTGCAATACGAGTTGAAATGTATTTGAGTTGTCGAAAGGTCGAAATCGCAATTCGTATAGGTAGGAAGGTGCCAAGTGCACACTGTCTAAATTCCCCTTTCAGGGGGTCAGGGGGTTTGACGAACATCTAATACGTTGGCATAGTAGGATCAATCTCCTGCGACCAGGCCAGAACACCACCCTTTAGGTTGTAAAGGTTTTCAAAGCCATGATTTTTTTCCAGCCACTGTACCATGTTTCCGCTTCTGGCACCGCTACGACAATGCAAAATTACTTTTTTAGTCTTGTCGATTTTATCAACGTTATTTGGGATTTCTCCCTGCGGTATTAGCTCACCATCGAGATGGCAAATATCGTATTCATGCTCTTCACGGACATCAATTAGCTGAAAGTCTGCACCTGAATCCTTCAGTTCCTTCAATTGCTGCACTGTTATCTCTTTCATATTCTCATTTCGATTTGAATTCAAAGATTTGCTTTTATCCGGACTTAAACCACAAAAATCTTCATAATCGATTAACGTCGTAATTGAACTTCGCGCTTGCTGCTGGCGGATTTTAATTTTGGATAACTCCATTGTAAGGGCATCTATTATCAGTAAAGTATCTGATAGTGGCTCACCAATTCCTGTAACTATCTTGATTACTTCATTGGCCTGCATAGTTCCAATCATTCCGGGTAGTACTCCCAAAACACCCGCCTGTTCACAATTTTGTACACTCGACGGCAATGGAGGCAGGGGAAATAAGTCACGGTAATTCGTGCTATGTACGCCTTTTTGTTTTTCAAGATTGAATACCGAAACCTGACCTTCAAACTTTAGAATCGAACCATAAACCAACGGTTTGTTAGCCAAAACACAGGCATCATTTATAAGATAACGGGCAGGAAAATTATCAGTGCCATCTACGACCACGTCAAAATTCTGCACGATGCCTAACGCATTGGCAGAGGTAATCCTGTCTGTATAGGTTTGAATGGAAATTAACGGATTAAGACCAGATAGCCGTTTACCCGCCATTTCAGCTTTATTCTTACCAAGATCATCTATAGAAAAAAGGACCTGACGCTGGAGATTGGACACGTCTATGATATCGAAGTCAACGATCCCCAGCGTACCAACGCCGGCAGCGGCGAGGTATAGCAGGGCAGGGGATCCCAGTCCACCGGCACCAATGACCAATACTTTTGAGTTTTTTAGTTTTAACTGGCAATCAACACCAAATTCCTGTAACACCAGGTGGCGACTGTACCGTTTAATATCTTCGGATGTTAGTTTGGATTCCATTCAGATACTGAATACTAGAAGAAAATTACATCAGCAATGGACTGACGTTTTCAAAAACTACTATCAAATTACACGCTTAACTATCAGTTAAACAAACAATTTATGCAACGTAAAAATTTCTCATCAGGCGCCAAATGGGAGGATATTGTAGGATATTCACGAGCCGTTAAAGTTGGAAGTCAGTTGGAGATATCCGGCACTGTTGCTACGGATGAAAACGGAACTGTAGGCAAAGGAGATTTCTATCTTCAGACTCGATTCATCATTGAAAAGATTGAAAAGGTTTTGAATCAGGCTGGATTTGAACTGAAAGATGTAGTTCGCACCAGAATGTTTGTTACGGACATTTCCCATTGGGAGGAGGTAGGAAAGGCTCACGGCGAGTTTTTCAGGGAAATTAAACCTGCTACTTCAATGTTGCAGATCAGCGCATTGATTGACCCGGAGTATTTGGTAGAGATAGAAGTTACAGCCGTACGGATTTGAATTGTATAAATAGCCTCTCATTCACGTACCCATTATTTTTGTCGATAATCCCATTTGGCGTTTTGATCTTCTGATGTTGGATTTTACTTTCTACTGGTATAGTAATTCATCAATACTGCTCCCAAGTATTGCTCAAAAATTTACAGACTGGCGAGCAAAGAGATCAATCAGCAAACACTGCACATAAAAAATAGAGCCTTCTGATGCTTTGAGAAGGCTCTGTTTATAAAATATTAATTTCAAAACCTGATTAATATCTCTGATACAGGTTCTGTAGTTTCGTGTTTGTCATTCGTTTTACTCCTTTAGGGATTGTTTGAGTACGCATACGGCTACCCGTTGCAGGTATTACAATTGGACTGGAAATATCAACGACTTGACCACTCACTTGTCTGAAGGTTTGAGCAATAGACGGTTCCGCGCCACCAGCCTGATCCCACTTATTTATATTAGCCAACGAATAAACCCCTGCAAATACATCCCGGTCAGCAACAGGTTCCAAGGTCCCAGCCGTGAAATCTGCAAACTGTACTTCAAAATTTAATGGATCCTTTGTTCCGCCCCAGTATATATAACTTAAGCCAAATGCAAAGTCAGGAAACGAGCTAGGAAGAAAAAGTATCTCTTCTCGTGGTGTAGTACGGCCTGCCGCTGCAATAGCAAGTAAAAAATCAAGCTCAGAAACATCGTCACCGAACCAAAGGAACAAATCCATATCAACATCGGTAGCAGCTGGTTCCCATAGTAGTGCTAGTACTTTGCCATCTTCCTGTTCCAGTGAAATGGTGATTTCATCATTGGTTCCAATACTTACCCCGTTGCTGGCTTGGGTGATTGTGAAAACCATTGTTTCGGGTGTCGGCTCATATCTAAAATCAGATAAAATTTGTATTTCAATTTTTCCAATTGTTTGCCCATTTGGAATAATCACTTGTCCAGAAACACCATTTATATAGTAATCATAAAAAGAGGAAGGTAACTCTTCATTATAGGCAAACAGACTATCCAATGCAGTGCCATCGATCTCATATTGCACCGTTATGTCCGTCGGTGCCGGGTTACTAAGTACTACATCTATCTCTAAAAAGTCTTCATCCAAACCATCTTCTTCGTTTACAGTTAATGTTGTTATTGCAAACGAAACTATTAACTGAGGATCGTTGTCGGTAATTGTTATTAATATCTCGTCCTGGTTAGTGATATCGATATTATCGTTGTCTACATCACGAATAGTGATTTCAATAGTTTCATCGCCCTCAAAAATGGAATCATCAATAATCCTCAACCTAATCGAACCAGTGGTTTGTCCGGCGCGGATTTCAACTTCACCCAGGTCATCGAGTACTTCATAATCTGCCTGCGCGCCGCTACCTTCTGTTGCCGTTCCTGCCAGACGATATTCAACAATAATGTCTTCTGAAAATGCTTTATCCAGTACAACGTCAACCTCAATTGTTCCAGCATTTTCGTTTACCGTTCTGGTCGTTTCGCTGAATGATAACCTGGGCTTTACAAACGGTTCATCATCTTTACACGATGACAATACCAGGCTCGCCACAACTATCGTGAACAAGGATGAAAGTAATAAAATTGTCTTTTGCATGACTGTACGTTTAAAGATAGTGCCTCACTATGTAAGTGTCTGGCTTATTAGTTTAATAAGGTATTAATTTATTGGAAAAAAAACAAAGCTCCATCCAGTACAAGGATTAAAAAATTCATAGAGGCCATCAGCATATTCTAAAATATAGGTGGCATCACCCGCCGTCATTGCATCCAGGTATATGTTTACGTTGTCAATATTGGCTGTTGTCGGACTGCCAAAAATTGAAATCTCCGGCGCGAAATTCACAATGAGATTATTATTGACCAGAGTGCTGGTAAATTCACGCAAGGCAAAAGTGGTCGTGCCATTTGAATTCTGTATAAAGAAGCCCATCGCATAAAATGGATCGCCACCCAGATCGTAGTTGTAATACAACTGCATGCTTGAGGCCCCGGTTATATCTTCCGCAACAGCGGCTCCGGCAAACACTCCATTGTCGATGATATTGCTGATCGGACAAACGAAGAAATCAGATTGTGATGCAAACTGACTTCCACTCGCATCCAGCAAAGTTGTCTCGAGTTGAACAAGATCGTTTGCAGACGTAACTCCGGCATAAGAAAACACTTGTATGGGATCGGTGCATACGTTCAACTCTGCATCCTCCAGATTATTGAATTTTATGCCCTTCATCGTAATTGGATTTCCCAGAAAGCTTCCGGTCAGCGGTGAATCAAAAACGATTGAATCTCCTTTAACGATGTATGGCGTGGTGAAGGTCATGGCTTGAGCAATCTGTATATTCGATTTTCTTGCCGCAGACTTGAAGCTTATAGTTCGCCGCATGTCATTTAGCGATAAATAAAACTCCAGATCTTTGTTTTCATAGACAAGCTTGTAAGATTGAGTTAAACTACCAAGCCCGGCACTCATGGCATTGAGATTTTGTGCCAACGCTGTCCCTAACAGCATGTCTGCTTCATCGGCAGCAGCTTCCACAAATAAAAGGATAGTGGGATTTGAAAAATCAGTTTTGCTGCTGAATACAAGGGCATCGTCTGGAGTTTTGTTCACGAAATTGAATTCGTATTCTGCACCGAAGGTAGCGTCATCCTGTTCGAACAAATAACTGAAGAAGCTATAGTTTTCCAGAATCAGCTCCAGGCCCAGCGAGTTATCAACTCTGTAGGTTATGGTTTGGTTGAAGTACTCTCCATCATCTACACCCAGGTCCGTCTGGATATTAACTGTATTATCATCTTCAAATTTAAGAAATACATAAAATGACCCCGAACCATTTTCAGGACGATATCTCAGTTTCCAGCCATTTGCAGGCGCGATAAGATCCGCCTTGAGATTTGCGATCGCCTCAGCAGCACGTTCGTCGGCGGTTTTATCAAAGAGGTTGATGTCATCATCTTTACAGCCGGTAAAAATGAAACTAGTCAGACACAGAAGGTATAGAATCCTTTTCATTGCTAAAGTTTAGCTTGAATCAACTCCCGCACAGCGAGCAAGTCGACACCAGTAAATTGTTGATAGTGGGTCAAGACCGCATTATACTTCCTTCTCAGCCTTGCTCGCCCTTCATTTCGAGATTCGCAGGCCGCCGTTGTACAGTTTGGTTCATCATCGATGTATTTTTCGAAAAATTCGGGATCGTATAAAAGAAATGCCACGATCTCAGCAAAATCTTCATTAAAGGTGCTGGTACCGTACGGCGAAACAAAACCGCGTTGTAGGGCTTCTTCGTTCGTTAGGTTGAACCAGGATCCCAGAGAGGTATATCCCTGCGGAGAAATCTGTTGCCAACTGGAGGGAAGATTATACCGTTGGTGCATGATATGGGCAAATTCATGGTATATGGTACCTAGCTGTCTAAATACCCAAGCCCGATTTTCAGGGTCAATGTCGTTAACCTCAGAAAGCGTAATTCGGGCACCAGCATCAGCCGTACCCAATGTAACCGTACCGTCTGCGTTGTAAATTGTTGATCCAATAAAAACCACCTCAGCGGGAACATGATTTTCAAAGAATCGTCGTCCACCGGAAACGTTGATAAAGGGATCAATCCAAAATTCAGTAAGGAAATTAAGCATCGGCTCTACGAGTTCGCGTTTGGGTGGTGTGACGCGTTTGTTGAGGTCAACATATCGATCCACAAATTTATACCGCACAGCGACGCCATATCGATCAATGAAATTTGCCTGTATAAACCGATCAATCGGGTCGTTTGAAACCGGATAAGTTTTAACGGGGGCGCTGACTTTTTCGTCGTCAAAGCAGGAAGTACTTACGCATAAGAGTACTCCGATTATAAGCAGTGATTTGAATTTTGTTTTCATTGTTCTGTCCCTTATACCTTTGTTCACTATCTCGGATTCGGTTCTAGTCCGGCTACATCAATGGCAGCCTGCGGAATCTGTAATACTTTTCTGTCATCATCCTCTTCAAGTCGTATAATACTTCCATTATCGAGTTGATGGGTAACAGGAAACCCAAAACGCTTGATATCAAACCAACGCATTCCTTCGTGCATAAATTCTCTTTGACGTTCTTCCAGAAGATAAAAGAAACACGCCAGCTGATCGTTGTTTGTTCCATAGTATGCTCTGAGCAGCGGAAGTGTAATGGTTGAATTTCCCCTGAACCTCTTATTTGCCAGAAGCTGAAGGTCTGCTATGGCTGCCGTGAGGTTATTTTGCTGTATATAACATTCAGCTCTGTTCAACAACACCTCTTCACCACGGAAGGCGAGAAAGATAGTATAGTTAAGTCCCACGTTGGAAGTCAGGCTTGAGCGTTCAAATAAAAATTCATACTTCGATGCCGCCAATCCGTTTTCTCCTGCTACCCAGGCCGGATCTTGTCGTTCGTCCACCAGGTTGAATGGGTTTTGTTCGAAAATAAAAGAATAGAGTTGGCGTGACGGCCAATGGCCAAGATTTGGTAAATGGAAGTTGGAGACTTGTCTAATCAACAATAAATTGCTTTCATCGGTAGGAGAGTGGTATAACCTGATGTAGTCCTCTGTATTGATACGCTGTAGTAACAGTGCTGGAATGTCTTTTACAAAGATTCCGGGATCGCTACCGAGCATTTGCGAACTGTAGCGAATGCAGTTTGCGAAATCAGCTTTAAATAAATAGAATCGAGAAGCCAATGCCAGTGCAGCGTTTCTGGTAAAATGGTATTTGCCTGAATTAGCGTAGTAGCTCCCATCGACCAGATCTAACCCATCTAAAAGATCATCTTCAATCTTATCATAGACATCAGCCACGCTGATTCTCTCATACCGTTTTATAAATTCTGTTTCAGGTTCCTCAACATAAGGAATTCCTAAATCATTATCGGCTGTCTCCTCGTCATAATGCTTTGCAAAAATGTTAACGAGCATAAAGTGCGCATATGCCCGGGCCAGGTAAGCTTCACCTTTGACTGCATTCCTCCGCGCCCTTTCTCCTGGAAGTTTATCAATCACCGCTAACACTTCGTTCGCGTGCGCAATTGCTTCATAGCTGCTTGTCCAAAAGTTGGTTGGTGTATCCTGAAAGATTCCGATGAAATCATCCCACTCAAACGCCTGAATGTGTTCCTGCAATTTTGTTGTTCCAAATGTGAATTCAACATTGTCACTCATCCACTCGGTAAACGTGTAGCTACCGTTGGCATAGGCATTCGTGAGAAGTTGTGCCGCCTTCTCGGTAGTGTTGAGTTCAACGCGGTTATCGGGATTTTCTGATAAGTAATCATCACAGCCCGAAAGGACCAACATCCCTGAAATCAACAACGTGCATTTGAGTAGTAACTTGCGCATACTTTTTATATCTGTTGTCACTAGAACCCTATCGTTATTGCTGTCGTAATCAGTCTTGGCTGCGGCAATGCCACACCTCCTGCAGAGAAGAACTCCGGATCTTGCCCATTTAGTTTCTTATCTGAGTATAACAGCCATAAATTTTGTCCTTCCACAGAAAGCTGTGCGGAATTTGCTCCCAGCTTACGTACCAGCTTGTTCGCAAAATTATAGCTGAAGCGTACCGTTTTAAGTCTTAAATAACTTCCGTCCGCTACCCGAACTGTGCTTTTATTATACAGGTCATATGCACTGGTAAGGTCAGGGTTATTTCCCTGCACAATCTGTCTGTCTAATATAACAGGTACATCTGTTACCAGTTCATCACCGGGAACAGTCCAGCGGTTAACGAAACTTCTTGAGAGGGAACTGAAGTCAGTATAGATGGGGCTGAATGCATCGTCAAGCCTGATTTTATAATCAAACTTAAACGACAGGAAAACATTCATGGAAAAATTCTTATACGTAAAGATGTTGCCGAAACCACCCGCACCACGCGGTTCTGCAGGTCCTTCATATTTCAGGATACTGGTAAGATTATCACGTTCCTGCAGGTCATAATTGTAAACCACTTCACCGTTGTCATCAAAAAAAGTAGGAATTCCCCTTCCATCCAGTCCGGCAAATTTTGTTGAAAAGAGACCTCTTCGTGGGCCACCCAATACTGCGGCTCCGCCCTGAACGATTGCATCACCAAGTCGTGGGTTAAATTCCAGTCTGGTAATTCGGTCACGGGAATATCCGATGTTGAAATTCGACATCCACGTAAAATCTTTTAACCTGAGATTTACCGTATTAATTGCAAACTCAAGACCCTCAGATTTCATATCAGCATAGTTTCCATTTTTGAATGCCGCACCGCCAATACCGCCGCTTTGAAAAAGCCCAATAAGGTCAAAAGAATTTCTTATGTAAAAGTCAAAATTAGCCGTTATACGATTTTCAAACATGCCAAAGTCTGTACCCACGTTGAACTCCTTTAATTTTTCCCAGGTAAGGTCTGAGTTTTGAAGATCCTGAATGAATAAGTATGTCTCTACATCGGTCGGTCGTAATGTTACGCCTGATCGGATATTTAGCAACGCACTGGTATTAGGACCCAGGTTGGCGGATAGACCATATGTTGCTCTGAGTTTTAAATAAGTCAGAAATGGTACGTTAAAAAAAGACTCCTTATCAACATTCCACGCACCACTCACATTCCAGGTTGGAAGATATCTGGCATCCCGGCTATTCCCCAGTCGGTTTGAGCCGTCATAGCGCACTGTCCCGTTGAATACATATTTCTCCTTAAACGAGTAGGCACCATTAAGAAAAAATCCTGCAAAGCGTTCCCGGTCTTCGGACAAGGCATAAATACTGATACCCTGCTGGTTAAGGAAATCGATCATTAGGGGACTGGTATTTACAATGCCACCATTTTCGTAAACGACCCCAATGCCATCGGCCCGTCGGCTTTGACGGTCGGTATACTTAATCTCCTGTCCGGCCAAAAAACTGATGCTATGGACATCGTCAATCATATGCGACCAGTTGAGACTGTTTCGGACGTAGAAGTATTTCAACTCATCTTCGGTAACATTATTGAAACCTCCTTCTGGTAACACAATTTTCGGCTGGGCTCCAGGATCATCAGGATCACTAAAAAGAAGGCGGTTTGACTCCTGAATAAATTGTGTGTCGTCCGCACGATAAGCTTCAGCCTGATTTGATCTTTCATGAATGACATGCTCTCTTTTTGTTGTAGCATACCGGCCCTGAATAGCGCTCCGAAAAGAAAAGTTATCAGAAAAGTTATACGTGACATCAGCTTGTGTTGAAATATCACCGACCGTTATATTGATAAAATTTAACTCAAGCTCTTCCAAAATGTTAAAGGGAGCATAGTTTCTTCTGAAATATTCCAGACTCCCGTTATTCTCATAAGGTCGGATCGAACGACTTGTATTCAATGCATAGCTTAAGGGGTTTATATCGAAGTCTCGGCGGAACCGACCAGTAATAGGGTCAAAATCCCGGTTTTGAGTTCCCGGAACTTTTTGTTCCCGAAAGTTGGCGATGAGTTTAAGATCTAAAGATAATTTTTTTGAAAAGAAGAAGCTGTTTTTTGCCGTTCCTGAATAACGTTTAACGTTATCGGCAATAGTTTGCCCGTTGTCATTTAGAAAACTTAACGAGTAATAGCTATTGGACTTTTCACCACCGGAAGTAAGACTTACGGAATGTTGTTGCTGTAAGGAGTAGTCTCTGAAAAGCACATCGAACCAATCAGTATTCGCGGTTTCATATTGATTGAGGAATTCTTCATTTAATGTTCCATCTGTTCCCCAGGGTATTTCATGTTCAGAAATCAAGGCAAACATCTTACCCATAGATCCATAATTTTGCGCTCGTACTGAAGTCGTTATATCAATGATACCTTTTTCATACATCTCCCGATAGATTGACATCTCGTCAACGGAATTCAGAATGTCGAACTGGTCATAGGTAGGTCTTAAGTGCATCGAGAAGTTACCGGAGTAATTCACCCGCGTTTCACCGCTTTTTCCTTTTTTTGTAGTGATTACAATAACCCCGTTTTTTGCCCGTGTGCCATAAAGCGCTGTTGCAGAAGCATCCTTCAATACCTGGAAGGATTCAATATCATCCGGGTTTAAGCCGGCGATCGATGACGCGGTTAAGGTATTAGCATTTCCGGTTATGATATCATCCGCGCTTACGGAGTTTAAATCCTCAAGAATAACACCATCGACAACCCAAAGCGGTGCGGTATCTCCGTTGATAGAAGTGTTTCCGCGAATCCTGATTTTTGGGGAAGTCCCGAACGTTCCTGATACGTTGTCAACTGTTACTCCGGCAACCCGGCCTTCCAGCATCTGGCTGGCATCCGTCATACCGATATTTCTGGCTTCTGACATTTTTAAGTTAACAGCAGAACCTGTAAATAATTTACGATCTACATCCTGAAACCCGGTTATTACCACTTCGTCGAGTTCCAGCGCATCCGGCTCAAGTTGAACATTTAAGGTGCTTCTTTGCCCTACTACTGTTTGTCTGGAAACGAAGCCAATAGAAGAAAATAGTAGTGTGTCAGAAGGCGTGACGTTGAGTTCGTAAATACCTTCAAAGTTCGTAACGGTGCCCCGGGTGGTCCCTTTTACAATAACGTTAACACCGGGTAATTCACTTGCGTCTTTAGATGACGTAACCTTACCTGAGATTTTACCATCCTGCGCGTTTGCGTCAAAAAATCCTGAAAATGCGACGAGTCCTGCGAGTAAAAGTTTCTTCATGCAATTATCTTAAAAAGACGCGACGCCGATTAATAGAAGAGCAGTCGCCACAAATGGGGTTGCCGTGTTCTCTTGAACATGATAAGGAATTTCAATTGAAACCTCTCCGGATTGGTTCGGCCAAAGCTTAAGCACAAACACGTAAGCTATTAAGGCGACGTCGAAAGGATTTTCCGGTATGTACTTTTGAAGTAGAGGTCTTATCATAAATCTATGTTAAAATATTTTCCTGGTCTGATAAAATTAAATATTAAACAAGAAACAACAAGCTACTGTTCGTAGAATCAAGACTGAATGTTACTTTTTAAAGATCAAACCGTCAGATTCATATATCTACTACCATTACGATAGCACAAGTTTATTTATTGCCTCCCGTTAAGATTATTAAGGGATTACAATTTTCATTTTCAATGATCTATTGCAACGGGGGTGACGCTTTAACACTTACGATACACTGAGTGCAAACGTAATAGCAAAGCAGAATAACACAACGAATGTAGATGGGGTCTTAGAAATTAAAAGGAGCTTCCTGTAGAATAACTGAAAAATGTGGTGAGACTTGATACCAAAAAGATGAGATTTCTGCATTGCATCATGCAATTCCTGCCAACATCTCAACAACCTGTACAGCCTTCTCCATAAGTCACGATGTATTCACGATCCCATCTCTTAAAGATAAATTTAAAAATAAAATTCAAGTATTTATAAATTTTATCATAGCCTCCCGTTGTTTTTCTGATGGCAGTCTACCGAAGGCAGCACCGATGTTATCCAGCATATGATGTGGGTTGGAAGTGCCTGGTATCACGCAAGTTACGGCAGAATGGGAGAGGATGAATTTTAGAAAAAAGTGGCTCCACGTACTGCAATCGAAGTCTTTCGACCATTCGAGCAGGGCTTTACCTTTTACCTGACGAAATAAAGAACCTGATTCGAACGGCTGATTTATCAGTATGGCTACTTTCTTTTCCTGGGCCAAAGGGAACAATCTTTCTTCGGCTTTCCGGCTTAACAAAGAATAATTGATTTGAAGGAAGTCCAGTTTTTCGTTTTTTAAGATTTGTTCTATTGTTGGATATGCACCCTCTGTATAATGTGTGATTCCGATGTACCGGATTTTCTTTTCGTCTTTCCATGCGCGCAACGTCTTGAGGTGAACCTGCCAGTCCAAAAGATTATGAATCTGCATCAGGTCGATTTGCTGCCGTTTCAGTAAAGCAAACGAATTATTCATTTGGCGAATACCCTCGGTTTCACCTTGGGTCCAGACTTTCGTGGCAATAAACAGCTTATCGTTTAGGCTGAGATCGGTTGACAATTCTCCGACGACATTTTCAGATTGGCCATACATAGGGGAGCTGTCAATTACACTTCCTCCTTTTTCCACCAGGTTTTTCAACACGGCATTTAAAGGCTCACGCTCAGATGCGGAATCCGTGACGTTGAAGGTTTGCCATGTTCCCAGCCCCACGGCGGTAAGTTTTTCTCCGCTGGAGGGTATTGAACGTTTTACAATCAAACTGTCAGGGGCGGTCCAGGCTCCAGCTAGTGGAAGTAGACTTAGAGCTGAAAGGTTATGGAGGCACGTTCTTCTATTCATTGGTTAAGGTTAATCCGACACCGTTGTAACAAGTCACTAACCGTCGTAGTTCGGTTTGAATAAGCGACATTTGAAGATATCGCATTTTTTCCTTTTTTCTCTTAATGAACGTGCTTAAATGTGAACGTCAAATGAAACGACCGAGCCATAAGTCCCTGTCAAAGTCAACAGTTAAGTTGTTGTTTTTTGTGTAATGATTTTGAGTAATGCATTAGGGATAGTAGCGTAAATCCTTTTTGGCCTCAACTCCAACATCAGGTATGAGGAACGTTGAAGGCCAAAAAGATTGTAGCGAATAGCCCGGGCCGAAGGCAATGCCCATAAATAAAAAAATGCTCCGGTATTACAGGCTAAAAATTTTTTTCAGTGTATTTCAGTCATTTATGATTTCGTGTTTTATTTCGTTTGATTAAAAACAATCACAATAGCGCATCGTGATTGTTTCTTTTGATCGCCTTTTTTGAAATCAGTTATTGTATAAATTATTTTTAATTAATTGTTGAAGCCAACCAACTTTTTGCTTCCGATGATGAGTTGAACTGCTTGATGACTAACTCTTCTAAATCTACTTTGTAGAAAATCTCATCGAAAATTATCTTAGAAATCTTTTTTTCCGGAGGGATGTATGCAATAAATCGAACACCTTTTTCATACAGCATGGGTAATACTTTATTTCGGTGATACTCAATATCGTCCATTGATATCGAACCAGCCTGACTTGAGTCGACCAGAACATTTAAAGTGGTAAGGTGCTGCATTTCTCTCTCTACCAGCTTCAGCCCAAAGTCCTGAACTTTTCGGTAATGTTCTGAACTATGCGCCAGTCCTTGAAATGTTTGGACTAGGCATGGAAGTATTTCGTTAATCGAAAGGGTAGAGTAGTCGTCTTGATAATAAACCTTTTCCATAATACTGATAGTTTAGTTGAATACCCGGGTTATGTTAAAGCCGAAGTGAATGTCTCCTTTGAAAAAATTCCCTTCTGTTTCAGTAATGAAACCTTTTTCAATCATGCTTTGAGAATTTGTTAAGTGCAGTTGAAAGACATGGCCTCCGGTTTCTATATCGACTCCAATCGCGATTGAATTCTCGGTCGTATTATTTGCTGAAGGGTTTAACTGATGATAATATTCAGCGTTTAGTGAAACGCGTTTACTAAGTTTTACACGGCCACCAGCACCAATGGCGAACTGATCGTTTTCGTTACCTGCAACCACCTGATTTCTATGAATAAGTGCAGGCATCACTTGAAGTGAAAGCGCAGGACTAAACTTACGGGAAATCAACAATACATGGCTGTATACCGCTTCTGAAAAAGGCGTTTTAACAACCTGTGGCTCATCCGGAGGTTTTATAGTTTTCATGGCGATACTTGAAAGCCACGTGATGGATACGGGAATATTTAAAGCACCACTTTGCTGCCTTAAAAAACCGAACTTTCCAAACGCATCATAGGTCTTTTCAAATGAGTTCCTTCCGATACCCATTGTTAAACGATCGGTCAATCCATATTCCAGGGCGAAACGCACATTTGCATTATCGAGTCCGAAGAAATTATACGCTCCGGAGTTTACTTTTCCGAAACGGTGGGAGATTAAAAATTCCATCGACTTCTTCTTTCTGGTGATGATGGAATGACCGTTAATAATTCTACTACCCTTAAAAGTGGCCTCTGCAAATGTTGTACGTTCATCGGCAACATCATTTTCAAGAGTACTTAAGAGATCATCCTGTGCCGTGACTGAAAAAGACGCGAAGAAAATTACCACTAGTATTAATGTTTCCTTTTTCATGTTAATTGTTTTGAATCGTAAAGGGTAGTTCGACCGTGACATCAACAACCTCGGCGATGTTCTTTATCACCAATGTGGGTACTTCAATGTTGTAGTCTTTTATAGAGATCTTAAATTTTGTTTTGGCAATCAATTGATTTTTGATTACGTCAATTGTTCCGGTGGTATGGATCTCTTTGGCGACACCATGTAGTGTTAGCTTCCCGTCGATTGTAACAGGGTATGAACCATCTTTACTTAATTCAAAAACCTCTTTTGCTTTTATGGTTCCTGCAAATACAGCTTTCGGAAACTTGTCTGACTCAAGGTAATTTTCATTGAAGTGTTCTTCCATTAGCGACCGGTCAAATTTAAAATCCTTTATAAAAAGACTGATGGCAACCTCGTTTTTGGATAAGTCTAAAATACTGGCAACGTTATGGTTATTGGCTTCAATGTTTTCGAGTGGGGCCTCAGAAAAGAATTGGATATGGCCATTTTTAGAGATGTATCGTTCCTGCGCAATCCCTTGAATACTAAAAATAGTTAACAGTAAGAATATAATGTTTTTCATTTGGGTTGTTTCGTTTTGGGTTGATTTAAAAAGTGTTAATCTTTCGGATAATCAATTTCAAAAATGCATTTGTCCATATTTACTATTTCTTAATTCATGTCAATAGCACGGATTAAACGGGTAATAGGTATGCTCCATGACAATCGCGGATTGGAGTTATTCTCACCTCACTACTTCGAGACATTCGGACTTCCGATATCCTGGCATACACCTGCATAACTTTTTGCAGGTACGGTTGATTGGCATTCCGTTCACTTCCAATAAATGGGGTCAGCAGGCTGTCGGCCGATTCAGAAAAAACTGATGACTCTGTACGCTGATTCTTAACTTTAACAACGATCAGGTAGACGAGAATCCCTGCAATGAGCACGCCGAATATGGTGGAAATAACCTTAAGTGTTTTTGTTTTCATTTTAGTTGATAGTAGCGCCATCGTTGACCCAGCAGGCGATTTCTTTAATTTGGGTAGCCGTTAGTTTTCCTGCGGGGGGCATACTGCCGTTACCCGTACGTATAGCAATTCTTGCCGCATGGGTATTAATATTCTGGTTATTTCTCAGATCTGGTGAAATGGATCCACCATGACAACTACTGATCGCACAATTTGTAGTAATAATGGTTTTTATCGAGGCAAAACTTTGACCAGAAGTAAGGTCGACCGATTGTTCAACAGAACAACCATCGGAGTCTACTGCCGATACCGTGTAGCTTCCAGGAGCTAACCCCGTGAATAATGAGTTTCCTTGTGTGATACTGTTGTTGAGAATAAAGGTATACGGCTCTGGTCCGCCTGAAGCAATGACCGAAATAGTACCGTTGCTTACATCACATCCAGACGGGCTACTATTTACCTGAATATTTATTCCGTTTAAGTTTTCAACTGTTTCTGTCTGACTGGTTGTGCAACCTGCTTCATCTTTAACAGTTATCGTATACGATTTTGCCACTAGATTTGCGAAAAAATTACTGTCTTGAAATGCACCATCGTCGATACTAAAAGTAAGTGAGGTTTCAGAGGAACTAACTACTTCAATTGAACCGGTAGCTTTTCCACATTCAGTTCCCACAATATTTACAGCATCTATGGCCGGTGCGGTATCGCACAGATTATTTTCTATGGTTTCATACGTGCAACTCAAAATGAAGGTAGTAGTAAGTAGCAGTATGAGGTAAGATGAAAACTTTGAGGAGATCATTTAAGTCAGTATTAAAAATTTGGATAGGTTGGATAGTTTCCCCAAAAGAATCCGTAGAACTTTTTATCCTACGGATTTTTTGGGGGATATTTTAGTTTTTAGTGATTATGTGCCATACGCCACCAACGCCATCACCAGACGCAGTACCTCGACTGGTGTCGTCTTTAAATAGGTAAAGCGCTTTTCCCAGGTATGTATTTTGTTTAGTGCCATCTGCACGCGTAAGAGTGCCGAAGTTGTTTTTGTTAAGAGTAGACGGGAGGATTATATTTTCTCCATAGAAGTACGGTGGCCACGTTGTAGCACATCCGCCATTGCAATTGCTTACATTTTCAGTGTCATTGTCAAACGTGTAAACCGTTTTACCTCTTGAGCCAACAAAAACTAATTGTGTGTTTATCTTCGCAAGCATCAACGTATAATCAGGTTTTGCGATAAACCAGTTACCACCAACTCCATCTCCAAGGATGTCGCCTTCTTTGGCGTCGCTACTAAAGTAGTAAAGAGGCCATCCTTTGTAAGTGGTCTGTTTTTTTCCATCAGCTCTCGTTATTTCTCCAAAATCGGCTGGGGATAACGCTGCGGGAATTGCAGTGTCTTCCAACAAAAACGGAGGCCAGGTCGATGCACAAGGACCGTTACAGCTGCTGTTTCCGTCTGCATCATTGGCAAAGAAGTAAAGGCTCATTCCTTTTGAGTCGGTCAGAATCTGTCCGAAAGAGGTGTTGTTTTTTAATTGGATTCCTGGCAGGGCAACGACATTTTCGTCATCATCTGAGCAGCTTACGGTCAGCATAATTAGAGCAGCTAGTAAAAATAGAATGCCTTTTCTACTGGTGATTCTTCTAACATTTAAATAATTCATTTTTTTTAAGGGTTAATTTTTTTGTTGAATGATGCTGGGATAACGGACGTGAGGAGCCTGCAGCTGATAAAAGCTGGCATCAAACGGTGATCAAATTCAGAAAAACGGGGGTACAAAAGGTGAACAAAAGGAAGGAAAAACGTCGAAATAGTGCCTTTCCGGGGTGATTTGTATTAAGAGAAGCCTAAAATGAAATCGCTTAAGCTTTGCTCTTGCCTCAAGTTTAGTTTTTTGCGCAACCTGTAGCGGGATGTTTTTGCGCTATCGGCAGAGATACCAAGAAGGGCAGCAATTTCTTTAGTACCCATGTTCAACTTTACCAACGCACACAACTTCAACTCCGCCGGCGTTAAATCGGGATTGTGTTGTAAAAGATTGGCAAAAAAGTTTTGGTGAACGTTTTCAAAGGTCAGTTTAAAATCTTCCCAGGTACGGTCGATGTTTAGTTTTTTATTAACATGCTGCAACATTCCATTCAGTTCTTTCGCAAGCTCAGGACTGGTTGTAGAACTTTTCAGCGTCTGAATTTTTTGCTCCAGTTCTTCCAGGAGTTCATTTTTCTGAATGAAGTTTACGGTAAACGAGGTTAGTTCTTTATTGCGCTGTTCAAGTTCGTGTTGCAATTCCTTTTCCATGAGCTTAACATTTTCAAGTTCAATTCTTGCCAGTTCCGCCCTTGATTCAAATAATTGCTGATTACTTCGTAATAGCTCTCCGTTCTTTTTTATTTTTATTCGCTGATAGCGGAAAACACCGTAGCCTGCCAAAGCAAGTATTGCCAAAGTTATAGCGAGAAAAGCAAGCACTAGTTTATTAATTCTGGCATCTTGATGAAGGAGCATGATCTCTTGCTTTCTCATTTTAAGTTGCTGCTCTTTTTCCAGTCGCTCCCTTTCTCTCTCTAAGGCCGCAATTTGTTGGGCTTTGGCGTGACTAAAAATGCTGTCTTTAAGAAGCTCGTATTGCTCAAAATACTGAAGTGCAGAACGATAGTCTTTCTGCTTTGTAGCGAGCTCTTTTTGGTCAAAGAGAATTCTGAGGAGCGATTTTTTATAGCCATATTCAGCAGCCGTTTTGTAAGCTTCCATCAGACTCGTCTCTGCCTGTAGGATTTTACCTTGTGTCAGATAAATTCGGGAAAGATTTTCCAAATTAAGTGCAATATGCTCGTGATCATTCCGCGATCGGGCAATAGCAAGGGATTGATTGATCGATTTCTCAGCTTCAACAATTTTACCCTGTTCGAAATACAGAAGACCAAGCCTATTGGTGACCTCCTGTATGCCAAAAGGAAAATTGATGCGTTGGTGTATCTCCAACGCTTTCACAAAGTACTCGTACGCCAGGTCATATTGTTTTTTACTTACGTACGCGGATCCAATCTTTGTAAAGGTTGTACCAATGCGATCTTCATGACTGACTTTGGTGAAGAAGTCCAACGCTGAGAAGTAATATTTTAATGCTTGTTCAGGATTTTCCTGATCAGCATAGACCAAACCAATATTCATGGTACTGTTTGCTGCCCCTAAGAGATCATCATTCTGCTGATAGAGTTCTTGCGCCGCGAATAGATATTCCAGGGCATTGTAGAAATTACCTCTGGCCCAATGAGACACTCCAATAACACGGTTGGCCATTGCTTCACCAGCGCTATATTTAATTTGTCTCGCTAATTCTAACCCCTCCAATCCATACTGCTCAGATTTATTGGCTTCGATTGTCCAATACTCAAATCCTGTTTGATTTAGTATATCAACAAGTGTCTTATCCTTTTTAGTATACTGTTTTAAGATGGCGGTAAGGCTGTCTATTTTCTGAGTAGCCTGAGAGAACAGCACTGTAGGCGAGTGAAAAAGCAAGAAAAGACCCAAGAAGGAGCGATACAACATATCGGAAACCCGCTGAAAATTAAAACTACTAAATTTTAAAGAAGTTCGTTAACAAGCGCGATGGAAAAACATTTTAAGAAGCGGTATCCTCTTGTAAATCCTACCCGGAAGTTATTGTAATTGGGTCAATTCAACGGTTGTTCATCTCAATTTGGTGGAAACAAACTGGTTAATGAAAAACGAAGGCGGGATTTCGGGTAGATCAATAACCCTAATAAAATGTCTCAGCTTACTTTGATTTTAGTAAAAACCTGTAAATGAGGAAGGGTAAGTACCGCGATACCTACCAATAAATTCGGTAGTATCAGCCACTCAGTTTGAAACGAACTGGATATCACAATTAGCAGGAATATTCCTATCCAGGCGACTGTTGAAAACGGAAGAGCCTTCTTCACCAACGACGTCCACCCAGCGTAATCGTTGGGAAGTTGTATTTGCTTACGGATCAAATTGAAGGAGATAAATGAATGCCACAATCCGAAATAGAATCCAAAACTAAGATAAAGGGGTAGCCAATAGATGATAACGAGTAGCAAAATACTTTGGATGATGAATTGACTAAGTAGCTTTTTATTCCAGCCAAGCTGAGCATGGATAGAAGAAAGGATAAGTATGTTCAAGGCAAGTAAAAGGCAAGTATAGGGGAACAATAGACTTCCCAACCGCATCCAAAAAACAGTACTGAGTTTTTTCTGAACAATCGTTTCAAGAATGGGGGCGGCCGAATCGATGTGACTGGTTAAAATAAAAGCAGTCAGGAGAAATCCGTAGATCGTATAAAGTACAGCATCTAGTTTGGTGTTGCTACGGAAGGGCCAATCAATTTCGCCAAAATGATAAGCCGTCATCCCAATAAATGCGATCAATGAAAAAGTCGGAAAGAACCACCAGACGATGCCATAGGCCAGCATGCTCAGAAGGTATCTTGTGAGAAATTGTTTGACGGAAATTTTTTGAGGAGTAACAGAGGATGATTGTCTTTCAACGAAATAGTCGAGTGATCCATGAGGAATCCCAGTAAGTGTTATAATGGCGATTAGCAAATAAAGCTGCACCTCATCGTCAATCGTCAGAATTTGTGCAGTCACGGCGAGCAACAACCCGAGAGTTAACAAGCACTTTTTTAGATTTCCAAATTCCTGCACGTTTAAATTTTAATTAGAAGTGGCTTGACCTAAACATTAATAAAAAGTAAGGGAGGCTTAATACTCCCTTATCTTTTTATCACTTAATGATACAAAACGCTTAAGCCTTGATGGTGGATTTGCTTGTAATAGCAATGCCGTATACAACTAATCCAAAACCAATTTTATTAATCGCATCTGCGATGTTGTAAAATAGATCTACGTTAGATGCATTCCAGCCGAGTCCGGCGTTAAGCCATCCACCCGGCATACACATATACCCAATCGGATAGACAGCCCAGCCAACCAATACAAACCACGCCAGCGTCTGAATGCCTTTTATGACTGCAGAATCACCTGAATTTTTTGCGAGTTTTGCAACCTCACCAAACCATGCTGTGTATAAAATGTATATGTATCCAATCGTAGAGACGACGCCCCATAAAACAGAGTGGCCGGAGCTACCGTCTGTAAAGGCTTCACCGATATAGCCGGCCACAAGCATTAAAACAGAAGCGAAGATTAATTTCCAAAGCAAGGATACTTTGGCGCCCGCTGCTTTAGTTAATAAGTAGAATTCCACGCACATTAATGGTACGGTCAATGTCCAATCAATGTACCGGAGCGCAGTA
>JBGTEP010000153.1:0-102641 GCA_041747735.1 Chryseolinea sp. | reverse complement strand
GAATGATAGCAAAAGCAAAATTATTGTAAGCCCGGAACGCTGTACAAATATGCCCAGCATCAGAGCATATGAAAGGAATGTGAAAATCTCAAGTAAATACGCTGGATAAAACTCCAAATCCGTAAACACATAATTCCAATTAACTTCAGGAGTGTAAATAAATCCTGTTATGAGCGCTATAAAAAATATAAGTACTACACTCACTATACTTAAGGTGAGGTTTGTCAGTATCTTTGAAAACAGAAACTCCCAACGGCTTAATCCATCAATTATATTCTGGCGGAGGGTGCGGTAGGTATACTCGTTTGTGATAGAGATCACTGTCATAATCCCCAACAAAACTTTGAAGAAACCACTCCACCAAACAAGGTTTAACCACACATCGGGAAAATGATATAACGGTATGCGGTTAACATTCAGATTAGAGCCGAATTTATCAAATGTTCGCGCGAGCCATTTCAGAAATTCCATACCACTGGCTGTAGAAAATCCAACGGTCAGAAAGTACAATCCGCAAACAACCCAAAATGTGCGATAACTGAAGAGCTTTTTAAGGTCAATTTTTAAAAGATGTATCATAAATACTACCGGGCTTCTGACAAGATTTCCAAAAACATTTTCTCTAAACTTTTTTTCCGGGTTACCAGATGACTTGCTACGATCCCCTTTTCGAAAAGGAATTTGTTGAGGTCTTTACCACGGAAATCATCTCGCAGTGTTACCTGAAACAAACCATTTTCGCGATTGATAGCAGCAGTACCAGAAAAGGTCGTTAGAATCTCGTGAAGATTGGGAACATCGGCACTCACCTCCACCGTCTCCGCTCCCCTTCCCACATCATCGACCGGGCCGATGTGAACCAGGTTTCCTTTTTTCAATACGGCAAAATGAGTACAGACCTTTTGAACTTCATCCAACAAGTGGCTCGCCAAAATAATGGTCTTCCCATTCGCGGCGATCTTTTTAATCAGCTCCCTAATTTCCGCAATACCCATGGGATCAAGACCATTCGTTGGTTCATCCAAAATCAAAACAGTAGGTTCATTGAGTAATGCAGACGCGATTGCAAGACGTTGCTTCATACCCAACGAATATGTTTTATACTTATCGTGTCTTCTATCGGTAAGTTCAACCAGTTCTAATACATTGGGAATGTTTTCGGGTGGGCATTGTTTGACCATAGCATTAAGCTCAAGGTTCTTCTGCCCGGTGAGGTATGGATAAAAAATAGGGTGTTCAAGGACGGCGCCGATTTTCTTTCTAACCTGATGATTAGGAACTTCTCCAAACCAGGAAAATTCTCCGGCGCTGGCATTCACTACTCCCATCAACATACCCAATGTTGTGGTTTTACCACTACCGTTCGGGCCAAGCATACCAAAAACTTGTCCGCTTTTAACTTCAAGATCTAGATTATTGACAGCACAAAGACGACCGAAATTTTTTGTGAGTCCTTTAACGGAGAGAACTGTTTCCA
Source organism: Chryseolinea sp. (assembly GCA_041747735.1). Lineage (GTDB taxonomy): Bacteria > Bacteroidota > Bacteroidia > Cytophagales > Cyclobacteriaceae > Chryseolinea. The sequence goes on along the minus strand of JBGTEP010000153.1, from coordinate 101,164 downwards.
AAGTGATTTTATTTTCTGATAAGTCGATTGTTACAAAATAACATTACAGAAAGTTAATCCTTTTTCGTAAAAGCTTTTATCTTCTTACCTATATCACTACTCTCATCCAGCGTACTAAATAGTTTAGTTACCTTATCTAACGCAATACTTCCCACGATATCGAGAACAAAAAGGCTTGTTGAGTCATTAACGGTTACCACCATTCCTTCTGTCTTACCATCTTTATCTTTAAGAAATACATCAAAATTCCTTCCCTGATAGCGGCTGGTCATAATTTCTTCAAAAGATTCTGACTTATATCCGGACACTAGCTTAGTGTATTGAGACTGTCCGAAATTCTGACTCTTATCAATCATTAAAAATTTCATTTTCTCAATATCCTTGATCAGTGCATCAAAATCCTTGTCATCATTTTGGTTGAGCATCCGCAAGGTGTTGTTGTAAAAGAAAAGAGAGAGCGCCTCCGAGTTCTGCTTGTGAAGTGCTTCGGTTGTTTTTGTCTGCGCCTGGACGGAAACTATTGAAACAAAGCTTATGATTATTATTGAGATCAGGGATTTGAGACGCATAAAAGTTGATTTGAATGTTACTGGTTAAAACACAGTGATGTGTTATTGATAAAAAATTTCGGATCAATGTATCCTCTGATCTCAATTGCTACAACATTATCAGAGTCCTCCACTAAAATCATATAACGGCTACTTTTGCTTTGGGTTGTTTTTAAATATATGGTAACATCATCTCCGTTATCTCTTACGTGTGCAAGTTCTTCAAAAGAGTCGTCGCGCAATACCTTCTTAAACCCGGCGACGGTTACACCTTCGGCTCTAAAAGCTGACTTTGGAGCGGTAATCAGACTGACATTTTGGATCTCTTTAATAGCCTTGTGATATTCATGTTCACCAGCCATCCAAAGCACAGTCTTCGCCAGGAAACCATTTGTGCTGAAACAATGCACACCGTCTGCGTTTGAAAACTTCTCTTTGAATTTTAGAAAACTATTGCTTTGCGCTAACGCTGATGATGTTAATAGAACTGAAATGATAATGCAAGTAGTGATTGTTCTCATAGCTTTTGCTTTTTGGTTATTTACCTATCAGACGCCAATTTGTTCCGATGTGTTGCGTCAGCAATTCTAATTCACCTATTTTTTTATTGTAGTCAATCCAACGTTAAAATCAACGCTGCACCTTCCTCCCGGCAAGGGTGAAGATGCAGCGGAGAGAAATCAATTTTTCTTGTCCATTTTATCCAGGTGCTCCAATCCTTTCACATCCATCTTTTTACCAATCCGTGATACTTGTTTCAGGTCGATCTCACCGAAGAGGCTCATAACCATAAAAGTTTCATTTCCGCCCATGATCATCAAGAGTTCAGATATCTTACCTCCACTTTCCTTAATAAGAAACTTCATATCCTTATCCTTATCACGCACCGACATCAATTCTTCATATTCCTTCATAGGAATTAGTGTAAAAGCTTCCTTATACAATACCCTTGCATTACGGGCATCTTCTTTTGCGAGGATGCGAAGACCCTTCAGCTTGCTGATTGCCTCCAGTACTTCTTTATCTTCTGCCGTTTCTGCTTCCATATTTGTAAACAGACCAAACATTTTACTGGACACTGTTACCTGGCTGAATGATTCATCACTTTGGTATTTGCTGAAGAATTTCGAGATGGCATCTTGCGCAAATACTCCGTTCACCGCTACCATCAATACTAATACTACGATTATCTTTTTCATATCTCTATTTTTTTAATGCTTAGTGATTTTTAATTTTTTTTACCTCTCGCCTTCAAACTTTTACAATTTGGTGTCCTTCTTCTTTTGTATTTCTTCTCGAGCTTCATTGAACATGTTTATCTTTTTTGCCTGTTCCTCTGCTGTGCCAAAACTTTTCGAAATCATCATCAGTGCTTTTTTTGTTTCTTCGAAGGCAAGCTTCGGATCATCATATGTATCTACTACTTCCTGAGGAGTAGTTTTTCTAACTTCATTCCTGATAAACCACGTGGCCACCATGACCACTGCAACCCCAGCTGCAATACGCATTGAGTTGTAAAGCAGTCTCACCACTTTCTGTTGTGGTTTGGGCTTTTGTACTTTTTGTATTACCTGATGATCAAAAGAGATGTCGTTTAAAGATTTTTTCTTATTCTCCTCAAAGTAGCGAAACAGTGTAGCCGTCTCTTTCCATTCATCCGGCGTATTGTCATCATTCATGAAATACCCCTTCAACTGCTGCTCTTCTTCGAGCGTTGTTTCACAACTCCAGTATTTATCGAGTAGTTCTTTTATTCTGTTAGAGTCCATAAGCATTGATCTTCATCAGTTTTTCACGCACAGCGTTTCGTGCCCTGAACAGGTTCACCTTCACCTGATTCATATCGAGTTCCAAGATCTCACAGATCTCATTGTAACTATACCCTTCCACATCCCGGAGGTGTATCACCTGGCGTTGCTTGTCTGGCAGCGCCGCTATAAATTGATTTATTCGATTCATACTCTCATGCATTTCAGTGGATTCGAGCGGAGATAATGATTCCTGTTTCACGGCATACCCGTCCTCGATCGGTTGAGTATGCTTGCGCGTAATTGAGCGAATTCGGTCGAGAGAAAGGTTTTTAGTGATGCGCATACACCATGCTTCCCAGTTCTGTACCTCATTCATCTGGTCTCTTCCGTTCCATACCCTGATAAACACCTCCTGAACGACATCCTTGGCGTCTTCCTCGTTGCCCAGAAATCTCAGGGCAAAACGAAAAAGTTTGTTTTTAGAAGGCAAAACCCGGTTTTGAAAAGATTCGAGATTCATTCAATTAAATTCAATAGCAAGACGGCAGGAACCACAGTTTGTTACAACGTTTTTTTATCTATTCTTAAAATTGTGTAAAAAGGGTAGTATTCCATGCCCTTTGGCAGTTCCCTTCACTTTTTTCTTTTTGCTTTTACTTCACCTATAAGCTTGATTTCCACATTTTCCTTCGAAATGTATTCATAATTACCTTTTCCTAAATCTGCAAGTCTTTCAAGAGCCTTCGAAGCGCCGGCTCCTTTGCCAAAGTTAAACACCGACAAGAATATGTCCTCCTTCGAAAACTTTTCAATAAGTTGACGGCTATCGTTGCTTAATGCAAACTCCCCATCAGTAGCGAGAATTATCCGGTTATTTCCTCCACGTTTATAGTTTTCATCCGCCACTTTATAGGCAAGCTTTACCCCCGAATTGCCATCGGTTGTACCTGAAGGCTTCAAATCATTGATCGCTTTTTGAATCTTCTCTTCATCTTTAAAGGAAGATGCGGTAAGCAGGGCTTTGGGCTTGTCGGAGAATGCGATTATGGAAACTTCATCTTCCTGACGCATCATCGACAACAAATCCAGTACTGACTTTTTAAGAAGCGGGAGCTTTTCCGGGGTATTCATAGACCCGGATACATCCAGCAGTAAAATAAGATTGTTGGTAGCGTATCCTTCCATGGACCTTAAATTTTCGCCAGGAGCCGAAATGTAAACGGTGTCGCGCTTCTCTATATATACGGTATCGCGAAAGACTTTTGTATTTTCAACAATGCGTACCGGATTTTCCTGCTGCTTTACGATCTTCTTTTGCGGCTCCTGAACTACTTCACGACTAGCAACAGGTTGCGCAGGTTTTTGTGCCACATTATTTACAGCATCACCATATTTCACATAAAAAAGTTCGGGTTGCTTTATGGTTTTCAGGTGGTGTATTTCTTTCGATAAGGTGCAGAATTTATTGTAGTCGTCAACCACATCATTATAATGATACACCATGCGGTGATATGGATGTTCTGAATTCACATTTGCTGAAAGGGGTTTTAATTTTTTCAATTCTTCACTTAAGGCTTTTGAAGCAACCGGAAGATCTTCATATGGTGTATAAGGGCAAAGCCCGTTATTGCGGCCAATCTTTTCTATCCCTTTCATATTCTCATACTCCTTCGCGATAACATCTCGCAATGACGCATCAATTTTTTCTGTGGGTACTTTAGCATTAGTTTTTCCCGTGTAGTAGGCCTTAGCCTGAAACAAGCCCTCATGATCCAGATCTTTAAGCTCGCGTAACGCCCGGCCGGAAACAAGCCAGGAGTTTGGCTGTGGTAAAGGATAGGCATCATATACTTTTCGAACATCCTGATAAAGCAATTCCTTTTTTTCATCCCATAGTCCGAACAAAATTTCCTGGCGACCGAGGATTTCATATACCTTTTTTAAATGATCTTTTTCATAACGCTTTTCACGGGTTTCAATTTCCAGGTAAGCCGCGAGGTCATCCATTTCTTTTAACATGTTTAACAACACTTCGCTTTGTTCATTAAGCGACTTGGAAACCTGTGGAAGAACTTCACTATCGGAAACAGTCTTTTGATATTGCGACAAGGGAAGTTTGAAATCTCTATAATCAAAAGACATTGCTCCTTTGCCCTCAAACGTATCCAGTTTTTTAAAGTACAAGGCCCTTGAATTAAAACTGGCCAAGACCATTCGCATGTAACGCATCTGCCTCCAGGTTTCATTTATGTAATCAACATAGTTAGTTAATGCATTATAAGCCGAAGATGAAAGGGCAACCTTTTGGGTTTCAATACTAACCGGTGTGCGATTAATGTCTTTAAAAGGTTTCACGGAAACCTCCACGACTTCCTGCTTCATACGGATTTCAAAAACCGGAAAGTATTTGATTGCTTTCAATCCAAAGTAACCATCACCCTGGGCGAACTGGATAAATGTATTTTGGTTTGAGACAAGCGTTCCATTGTAATAATTAATCAAGCTCAGGTAAACATCATTGCTATGCTTATCTGACTTTTTTGCTTCGAAATTGTATTCATCTAATCCGCTTCGCTTTACGCTTAGTACCGACGCCAGGGAACTTTGAAAGCTGGTCCACATGCTTGACGCCGGATATTTTAATACGGGTTTGAATTTCTGAAATGCAGCCAGCTGCGAATCGGTGTCAAGGATACTTTGTTCCAGCTTATCTACGGGCCAGCCTGTATGAACATCTTCTTTGAGATTGAATGACCACTTATCAAGAAAATCTCTTTCACGTTTTATTGTGGCGGCCATCATACCGTTCGCTTTGTGATAGGAGCTTTCCGGAGAAGAGGCGATGAGTTTCTTATGAGCATTTTCTAATTCCCGCTCCAGCGCCTGTTGGCTTTTTTTATACTCAACTACCAGAATTTGGAGTTCGTTGATATAGGTTTCTGCTTTTGCAAAATTGTCCTGTTTATAGTCCTCTAGTTTATGATCGGTGTCCAGCGCCTTACATTTCTCATCTATTTTTTCCGCAGCCGTTCGAAGTTCTTTGAGCCGAGAGTTCAAAGGTGAAGAAAGCGTTGCGGTCAATGAAGTGCTCTGACTTAACGCATTTTCAAGGTAATAGTTTTCCAATTGTACCGGGCAGGTATAACGCGGCGCACCCCATGAACTTTTTGCATGAATCGTGGGATAATAAGAAATGATACTTTTAACGACTGCGGTAACCTCATCCGCTGATTGATTTGCATAATCAACATAGTTGTTCAGCGCTTTTTGTTGAACACTGGTGATCTGGGAAAAACACGTGGATGAGGTGAGAAATAGAATAAAGAGGGGGAGTCGCATTTGTTAAACTTAAGCAAAAATAAAGAAAGTCGAGGCGTTCCAGAGTTATTAGACACCCGGAAAAGTGCCTTGATGGCCAAAAAAAAGCCCAAATCGAAAAATTAAAAAAAATTCGAGGCCGGCTGAACTTAAGGGTCCCGTCAATTCGTTGTACATACAACATTCATTAAAACACTTAATCTCAACAATTATGGCAACCTGGAAAATCGACTCCGCACATTCGGAAGTAAAATTCAAAGTAAGGCACTTGGTAATTTCTACCGTTACGGGAAATTTCAATGAGTTCAGCGCTACCGCTGAAACCAGCAAAGAGGATTTTAGCGACGCTAAAATTTCATTCGAAGCTGACGTAAACAGCGTTGATACAAAAAATGAAAAACGAGACGGTCATTTGAAATCACCCGATTTCTTTGATGCTGCGAACCATCCGAAAATCACATTCGTCTCTAAATCTTTTACCAAAAAATCTGGAGACGATTATGAACTGGTAGGCGATCTTACTATCCGCGGAACAACAAAAGAAATCAAGTTAGCCGCTTCGTATAACGGTACAGTAAAAGGATTTGGCGGAAGCTTTGATGTGGCAGCATTTGAAGTCACAGGCAAAATCAAACGTCAGGAATTTGGTTTGAAATGGAATGAATTGACTGAGACAGGTGGAGTGGTAGTGAGTGACGAAGTTAAATTTGAAATTCTTGCCGAGTTTGTAAAATCCTAAGACCTCGGTCTTTTTATGCATTCATCACAACTTCCCCCTTCATAAAGTGAGAGGGGTTTGATTGGAGGGGTGAAGTTGTTGATGTATGTAAAGTCATGGATAATGGGAAGTTTATACAATGGTGGTTATAAGAATTTTTCACCAACCTCTTGCCAATTATTCAACCGGTTAAATTTGTTGATATGCAAATTATGCGGAGCAGTAAAAATAAATTTCTCTCCATTGAACCCATCGAGATTGTACGGCAGGTCATCAATCATATAGTCCCCGTGTACAACAGTCTTGCTACCACAGAACACGATTTGTTTCCAAATGAGAAAAGGACAATTTTGATTTAGCCATGATAGCTTTTCGGAAAGAGATTGAGGAAACTCCATAGCGGCAGACACAATAAAAAGATCATATTTCCTATTCAGCTTTTCAAGTACTTCCAGACTTCCATGATTTGGAGTCATAGTTAGGAAAAATTGATCGCGAAAGGGAAACTGTTGTATTATATCATGGTGGGCCGGGAAACCGTGTCCTTCGTCCTGATTATTCAAACTTTCCCGCGATACTCGTAAACCAAATTCCCTTTCATAAAAGTTTATGAACTGGCCGGTAGCATCGACGATCACGTCGTCCATATCAATTATCAATCGTTTCATCACGCTTTTTGTTAACTTTCAATTATGCAAGGATGTAATTTAAACAATGGGCGGCAAATAATTTCAATTGTTCGGTTGCCCCTCCGCTTGTTATTATGGGATGCAAAATAAGTTAACCAATAAAAAATGAATAGGGCGCCGGATGGAGGATACGTAGTAAAACTAATTAACTAAGTGATGCGGGACCGGGAAGATGATATCGTAGTATTTCAAAAATACGACAATGCTATTGAGGCAAACATTGCCAAGAGTAAACTTGATGCTTATGGTATACCTTGTTTTCTGACTGAAGAGAACATGGCAAATCTCTACCCTGGGGCAAGCAACTTTATGAATTTTAATGTGAGGCTGCATTTGTTTGGTCACGACGCTGAACGAGCGCGGCAAATCATGACAGAAAATAATCTGCGTCTGGATGACGACTCTCTAACGCAATGTCCACGCTGCAAATCCATAGATATTCAGCGCGATTTCCCGAAAAAATTAACATTGACACTCGCTTCTTCGCTCCGCTACCTGTTTTTCGGGATCTTCTCACCTGACAAAAAAGTTTATCGCTGTTCAGAATGTGACTGTGAATTTTGAATGATGTTTACCGCAATCCTTTGTTGGTATTTCCTGCGGTACTAACTTGCGCACCTTGATTTAAGACTATGTCAAAAGCAATCATTGGAGTAATGGGACCTGGTGAAAACGCCACACCAGACGAAAACGATATGGCTTACGACCTTGGAAAGGCAATTGCGCAATCTGGGTGGATCACGTTGACTGGGGGTAGAAGTTTTGGTGTTATGGATGCGGCCCTTAAAGGAGCTTCTGAAGTGGGAGGTCTAACGATTGGCGTTGTGCCTGGTGATAATGACAAGAACTCTTCAGAACATGCTCAAATAAAAATAGTCACCAGCATGGGGAGTGGCCGCAACTACATTAGTGTTTTATCAAGTCACGTTGTGGTAGTACTTGGCATGGCTGCCGGAACTGCTTCCGAGGTTTCCCTGGCGTTAAAGTCAAGAAAAAAAGTGATTCTTTTAAATCAGGATGAAATCACAATCCGGTTCTTCAAGAACCTGGGTACCTATAATGTTTTGGTATGTAAGACCGTTGAAGAAACGATTCAAAATATCAAAAGTTATATCGCGATGAACAAGGTCGTGTAATTAGCTTATCCTAAAGTTTAATCTACCAGCTTCAGCTGTTCAGTAACACTACGAATTGCATTCAATTCACTATCACTAAGCACAAAGCTCAACGCCTTCACATTATCCTTTACCTGCATTTCATCTCGTGCGCCTACCAATACACAATCCATAGCAGGTTGTCTTGCAGTCCAGTTAATAATTACCTGAGCGAGCGTTGCATTATGCGCTTCGGCAATTGGTTGAATTGACTGAAGCATTGTGTTAACCGCGTCAACATTTTCTGGTTTGTAGAACCGGTTACCAGCGCGTGTATCTCCATCGTTAAATATATGGCCTGGTTTGATTTTTCCAGTAAGCAGTCCGCGTTGCAATGGACTATACGGAATGATACTCATCCCTTTTTCCAGAGCCTGCGGTACCAGATCGTTTTCACTACCTCTGTGTATTAAGCTGTATGGAACCTGATTAGAAACAAGATCTATAGTCTTCAGCGCCTCATCTACCAGAGCAGCTGAGTAATTGCAAACACCCGCAGCCCGAACTTTTCCTTGTTCAATTAATGTCGCAACGGCCTCCATTGTCTCGGAAATAGGTGTTGACGAATCCGGCCAGTGAATCTGCAACAGGTCAACATAATCCGTTTTTAACCTTTTCAGACTCTCTTCACATTCTGCTATTACCTTTGATCTTCCGGAAAACTTGTAGACTTTGACTGGAATGCCATCATTATCCGTCGAATCAAAATAGAATTCACCTTCATCAGTTTTCCAGTTCAATCCATACTTTGTAAGAATCTGATATTTATCTCTCGGAATTTCCTGCATGGCTTTTCCTACCAGTTCTTCACTCTTACCGAAGCCGTAGACTGGTGCCGTATCAATAGTAGTAATCCCGGCATCATACGATGCTTTAATAGCTCGAATTGCAGCCTGATCTTCAGCGCCACCCCACATCCATCCGCCAATCGCCCACGCACCGAAAGCTATCGGTGTGACTTCAACGGATGAATTCCCAAGTTTTTTTAACTCCATCTTCTGTCGCTTTATATTAATTGAAGCTACTCACCAGCATTTGAGTTTTAAACTACATTCCCATCATCACAAAAGCTCCCCAATAATAGGGTTCTTTATACTTTGTCATCAGCTGTAGTTGCGCTTGTTTGAATGCTTTTTGTTTGTTGCCAAGCTTTATCCAATTGTTGTAGAAGTTTGTCATGAGTTGTTGCGTGGCTGCATCATCAACTTTCCATAAACTCATAATCAAAGCCTCAGCGCCGGCCACTAAAAATGCCCGTTGCAGACCGTACACACCTTCACCAGCTTTAACGTCACCTAAGCCCGTTTCACAGGCGCTTAATACTATCAAGTCAGTTCCTTCCAGATTTAAACTCATTGCCTCATAAGCAGTAAGGATTCCGTTGTCGTTGCTCACCAGATTTGGCATTTGTTGACCGCTCACGGTAAGGGCAGCATCCACTAACATCAATCCGGACCTAAGCAATGGATTGTCGTTTGCATTTTCCAGTGCAACACCAAACGCAGACCCTGACTTTTCAACATCCTTAAAAAAGTAACCATGTGTTGCAATGTGCAAAAGAGTAGGTCCTTTAATTGATTTTAAATTCGCTTCAGTCGCCGTCCTTTGAGAAAACTGCGCAACCTGATAGCCTGAAAGTTTCAGGATTTTTGTGATTCCGTCGATCTCCACTTTGGTACCAGGTAGTGGAGCAATATCTCCCTTGCCGTAGTCTGGAAATCCAATTACGGTTGCATTCTTTTTCCCCACCTTCGCCTTCTTGCTTTTAAGTGTTATCAGATCTTTTGAGTTGCCCACAATCACGATATCGTATCTATTGATTACATAGTCTGCCGTTGGATTTTTCAGGGTATTTAAATTGAGCTGATTGTAAACCCCGTCAGGAGAAATATAAATCATCTTTTTGCCTTTAAGTACAGCTTCCAGCGGCGCCCAATATTGATCGTACGAATAATCATCAGTTATTCGTTGTTGAACAGCATTGCGATAAAACTTTGAGTATCGCGTATCCAATTGTGTTCCGTTTTCAAGGACAATCAACTTTGGTATCTCAGACGATTTGGTTAACACCAGGGCAACATACCTGGAGTCATCAATAAATGACTGATCAAATTTGCGAACCTGAACAATTTCTACTACAGCCTCTGTATCATTCAATACGTTCCTAACCTGTGTGAAGCTCACCTTTTGTGACGTATAACCGGATGAGAAATCAGACGAACGTTCCGAGATCTGTTTTTCCATTGCGTTCGCAGATCGTTCGAGAGAATCAAGATTTATTTTTTGAAGATTTAAATCCTCCTTGGAGTAAGCATAGAGTCTGGCTAATGTTTCCTTTTGATCAAGCCACGTAACGTAATCCTTAATGAGTTGCGGGTTGCCGCTGGAAAGAATACTTTGCTTCACCTTGTTGGTGGAATTGAGCAGTAGCGCTTTCGTGGCAATCTGATAATCCAGAAAGTCCTGTGCGATTTTAGGATTTACCGAACTTGCCTCGATTGCAAAATTGTAAAAGCGTTGAAATCGCGGTGAGAGTACATCCCAATATTTGGTCTTCTCTGCTTCACTCATGGGAGGGAAATAGTTATTAATAAATCCCAGAGATTTTTCCATCACCTCACGATACTGTATCAATGCTTTGTCCCATGACTTTCGTTTCCAGTCGAGAATAGCAAGGTCTTCCTGCGATTGCACAAACAGTGGATGAGTTTTGCCCAAGGTTGATTCACGTATCGCAAGAGCCTTTTGTAGTAGCGGATCAGCTTCTGCGTATTTTGCTTTGTAGCGATAAAAATTCCCGAGATCACTTAAGGATTTTGCATAGGCGGGATTCTCTTCACCCAGGCTTGATTTGTAAATAGCAGCTGAATTTTTTAACAAACCTTCAACCTTGTCTTCTTTACCCATCAACATATACAATGCAGCCTGATTGTTGAGCATACTGGCATAGTCAGGATTCGATTTCCCGAGTCGCTTTTCCATGGTCAGGTAAATAGCTTCCGCTTCTTCATATCTGTTCATTTGCCGGTAAAGCAAAGCCAGATTTGAAAGGAATTTCAGATGATTCCTTGACTTACTACTTTGAAGCTTTTCTGCCACAGCGATCGCTTCTTTAAGCGAACCTTCTGCATCATCATATCTTCCGATTGACTGAAATAGAATAGCCTGATTATTAAGGGCGATTGCATACGGCATGGCTGTATGCAAACTTTTGGCTTTCATTATTGAGATTACCTTTTCAAAATTCTTTTCCGCCGCATTGTAGCGGGCAAGATTATAATTAAGTACACCGTAATTGTTGAGCGAAGCCGCAACACCTGTATTGTTTTCACCAAACTTGGCTTTTCGCATATCAAGAGCTTGTGCAGTAAATTCTTCAGCCTGGGTGAAGCGTCCCATGGTGGCGTACAGTAATCCCTGATTTGAGATGGTCTTCAAATAACCAATATCTTCCTTTAACCCTGCCTTTTCGTAAGATGTCTTAGCCAGATTAAATTTCTTCTCGGCTAACGCAAACTTCTCATTGGCATAAAACACTTCCCCCATCTCAAGATTGAACCGGGCACGCTCTGTTTCAGTGAGTTCCGTATTCTTATAAAAAGAAGAGCTAAGTGAAATCATGGAGGTAGCCCGTGCACTACCTTCACCCTTTTCCTTTATATCAAACAGTCCAGAGTTGTCACTTAGCAGGATGGCATAATCGAAATCCGTAGAGTCGAACTCAGCACGAGCCTTCTCCATGTCTTTTAAAACAACCGTAACGAGCTTATCGCGATTTTCCTTTGTGTTCAGACTTTTCGCTTTGTCAGTAGCTACCTTTTGGAGGTCGCGTAATATCTGCGCATTTGCCTGGTAAGAAAAAAGAAAAAAAAGAAGTATAAAAATTCTTCCGAACAGGCTTCTCATATTCTGCAAAAGTTATGATACGCAAGTTAACCTAAAACCCGACTGCTGGGTTTCGGAAATCAAAAGATTTCTATTGTACATAATAAGATAGTACGCCCGCTTTTTGAGGTTCGCGCCAGATGTAATGGATATTATGGTCAGGTTTAAGGCATCAGATATAATCACACTCCCGGTAAGCCTTTATCAAAGCGAGTTCACCTTCTTTACCTGGATTCGCATTGCCATGTTCCATGCCCCAAACTCCCCTGTATCCTTTATCATAAACATGCTTGAAAACGTTCTTATAATTAATTTCCCCTGTGGTAGGTTCTTTTCTACCAGGGTTATCCCCAATCTGGAAATAGGCTATTTCATCCCAGCAGTTGTCGATGTTTTTAATAATGTTTCCCTCATTACGTTGCATGTGGTAGACATCGTACAAAATTTTACATGCAGGACTGTTTACCGCCTTACACAGTTCAAATGTCTGATCAGAATAACGCATGAAAAGATCAGGTGTATCGCTTAACGGCTCGAGAACCATAACCAAACCATGCGGTTCAAAAATTTCAGCCCCTCGCCTGAGAGCATCGACAACATTTGCCGTTTGAATACCCATTGGAAGGCTGCGGTCAAAAAATCCGGGTACTACCGTCATCCATTTTGCATTTACGCGTTTGGCTAACTCAACACAATCTTTGCAGGTCTTGACAAAGACATCTTTAAATTCCTGTTTGCCGGTAGTAAGCGATACCTTCCAGTTATCTCCACCGTCTACTACGAAGACGCCCATCGTCATCCCTAGTTTTGAAAGCGTTGCGGCGATATTATTTTGCTCTTCCTTCGTACGTTTCAACATACCATTATCCTCAACAGCGCGAAAGCCCTGATCATGCATAAATTTGATCTGTTCAACAAAATCCTTCCCGGCATGATTGCTAAACATTCCCTGATGGGGTGCAAAATTCAGTTTAAATGTTTTTTCAGCAACAAGACCTTTTTCATGTACCCCATTCTTTTCAAATGGTGTTGAAAAAGCATTACCAACGGCAATCGAAGAGGCGGCAACGGTAAGTGAATTCCGGAGAAAATTTCTTCTTTTCATGATCAAGCATTTAAGGTTGTAGTAGTTCTATTTCATTGCCCTTAAGGTAACTTTTTTTTTGAGCCTCAACTAAAATTCGTGAAGCTTTAGATAATCGCATTGAACTTTACAACAATTTTGAGTGAACAGAACGAGAAACCTGTCATTGAAGAATTATTAAAAGGACTATATACGCAGACCTTTTAGGGGCCCAAAACCCGATAGTTAAATAGTATTATCTTGCGACCCGTAAGAAGAAGGTAAACGATGAAACTCTTTATAAATATAACCCGCGCTGTAATACAAGCCCTGGAAATGATCTTTGATGACCATAAATACGCCGATAAAGTCATCGAAAAAGTATTGAAACAGAATCCGAAATGGGGTGCCCGTGACCGTCGTTTCATTGCCGAAACAACCTATGATATTGTAAGATGGCATAGGTTACTGCAGAATATCACCGAAGCAGAACCCAATGATTACTGGAAGTTGCTCGGAGGATGGTGTGTATTGAATGACATTCCTCTTCCAAAATGGACTGAGTTCGAAGGCCTTTCTGAAAACAAAATTTTTGAACGGTTGGAAAAAATGAATCACATCAGGCGATTCCGCGAGTCTATTCCCGACTGGATGGATTCATTGGGTGAGGAGGAATTGGGTGATCGGTGGGACAAAGAGATTCAGGCGTTGAATGAAGAAGCACATGTCGTGTTACGTGCCAATACATTAAAAATATCTACGGGAGATCTCCAACAACACCTGGACGAAACAGGTATTCAGACAGATGCCTTACAGAAATTCCCCCATGCACTTGTCCTGAAACAGCGCCAGAATGTGTTTCGCCATCCTGCTTTTAAGGATGGACTCTTTGAAGTACAAGATGCAGCATCTCAACTTATTGCGCCGTTTATGCGCCTCGAACCTGGTTTGCGTGTGGTCGATGCCTGCGCAGGTGCCGGCGGTAAAACCTTACACATCGCTGCCCTGATGAAAAATAAAGGCCGGATTATCGGATTGGATGTGGAACAATGGAAGTTAGAAGAACTGCAAAAGCGGGCAAGGCGGGCTGGAGTTAGTAATCTCGAAACGCGCATCATCGAGTCTTCCAAGACTATCAAAAGGTTGGAGAACACCGCTGACCGTTTATTGCTGGATGTTCCTTGTTCCGGACTTGGTGTATTGAAAAGAAATCCAGATGCAAAATGGAAATTGTCTCCTGAATTCATTGCCAATGTAAAAGAATTACAACAACACATTCTTCAGGATTACGGCAACATATTAAAATCAGGAGGCTTGATGGTATACTCTACATGTAGTCTCCTTCCCGGGGAAAATGAAAAACAGGTAGAAAACTTTCTTTCGAAGAATGCTGACAAGTTTGAATTCATCGAAGAAAAATATAGCTGGCCCTCAGATGGATTTGATGGTTTTTATATGGCTTTACTTCGAAAAAAATAAGTGTCGAATATATCTTAATAAATCATACATGTATCTGCATTGCAGGCATGTATAGATTTCCTTACCTTGAATCCTAATTAAAATTTTATTTTACATTGAAAGTACTTCTTAGTCTGCTCGTAGTCGCGATATCCTGTTTTGCTGTTAAGGGTCAACAGTTCAAAGCTTATGAACAATCAATACCAAAAACGGATCTTAAATTTAAAATGGTTCCTATTCCTGCTGGTACATTTACCATGGGCAGCGCTTACTCAGAAATGGGTAGGGAAGAAGATGAAGGACCTCAAAAAAAAGTCGAACTTTCTGCGTTTTGGATGGGAGCTCACGAGGTAACGTTTGCCGAATGGGATGCATTCTTCAAAAACATGGACGTGCCGCAGACAAAGGAAATTGAAGTCGATGCTGTCTCCAGACCTACAGCACAATATATTGATTTAACCTGGGGCATGGGGCGTGATGGTAAGCATGCAACCAACAGCATGAGCCAGGCCGCAGCAATAATGTATTGCAAATGGCTCTATACACAAACAGGTGTTTTTTACAGGCTTCCTACGGAGGCGGAGTGGGAATATGCCTGCAGGGCGGGCACTACCACGGCATTTCCATTCGGAAACGATCCTGCAGCCTTAAAAGAATATGGCTACTTTAAAGATAATAGCGGAGGAAAATTTCACAAAGTTGGTCAACTTAAGACCAATTCCTGGGGATTATTCGATATGTTGGGTAACTTAAGTGAATGGACGCTGGATCAGTATGATCCACAAGCCTATCAAAAGCTTGCTGACAAGACCAAAGATCCTTTGACTCCTCCAGGCTCGCGATATCCGCGGGTTGTACGCGGTGGATCGTATACTGAGGATGCGAAAGAGTCGCGTTGCGCTAACAGGATACCGGCAGTGTCGGGTTGGAATAAACGCGATCCCCAGATACCTAAAAGCCGGTGGTGGCTAACGGATGGGATGGCGGTTGGCTTCAGACTGGTACGCCCAGTGAAGCAACCTCCTAAAGAAGAGATTGAAAAATTCTTTGCTCAATACTTAAAATAGTTACACAGGCTGTACGTGGGTTAAAGAATATACCCGTCAAGAAAACTGGAACACTTAATAAAATCTAAATTATGCCCTATGAAAATTAATGAAACAGGAAAGACTTCCCGCAGAGATTTTGTGAAACAATCTTCTCTTTTGGCGGGTGGTCTGATGGCCGCGCCGCTGATCTCGAACGCAGGCTATTTTAATTCAGTAGACGACACCATAAAAGTTGCTGTGATCGGATGTGGTGGCCGCGGTACAGGTGCTGCGATGCAGGCACTCCTAAGCAAACAGAATGTTAAACTTGTGGCGATGGCTGATGCCTTCCGCGACAGGGTGGATAATTGCTATAAGGCACTTACCAGTGATGATAACGATGAAGGAAATGTAAAAGCAAAAGTTGCTGTAACAGAAGCAACAAAGTTTGTTGGGTTTGATGCGTACCTGAAAGCTATTCCGCTGGCAGATGTGGTTATCCTTACAACTCCTCCTGGTTTCAGACCGATTCATTTCGAAGAAGCTATCAAACAAGGTAAGCACGTGTTCATGGAAAAACCTGTTGCAACCGATCCTGCAGGGATTAAAAAAGTTTTAGAAACTGCCGAGATTGCCAAACAGAAAAAACTGAATGTAGTGGTCGGTCTGCAGCGCCATTACCAGAATTCTTATCGTGAGCTTTACAAGCGTGCACAAGATGGAATGATTGGAGAAATTACATCCGGACAAGTATGGTGGAACAATGATGGTGTATGGGTGAATATGCGGAAACCCGGTCAGACTGAAATGGAATATCAGATGCGAAACTGGTATTACTTCAACTGGCTGTGTGGCGATCATATCAACGAACAACATATTCATAACATCGACGTGATGAACTGGTTTAAAGGCGCCTATCCTGTGAAAGCCCAAGGTATGGGTGGACGTCAGGTACGTACAGGTAAAGAGTTCGGCGAAATTTATGATCATCATTATGTTGAGTTTGAATATGCCGATGGAAGTATCATGAACAGTCAATGCCGGCACATCAAGGGAACCTACGCAAAAGTGGATGAGATGCTGATCGGAACCAAAGGAGTTATCAAATGTGGTGAGGCCAATATGACCCACAAAGGAAAGGTGCTTTACCAATACGACAAAAAGCAGGAGAACAATCCGTATCAGACCGAACACGATGAATTGTTTGCCGCGATCGCGAAAAGCGAATATAAATTTGCCGATACTGAAAATGGTGCTAAAGCAACGATGACTGCGATCATGGGAAGAATGGCAACCTATTCTGGTGAAGTGATCGAATGGGATAAGGCATTGAACTCAGGCATAAACATAATGCCGACCAAGTATGCGTGGGATGCTAATCCTCCTACTCTACCGGATGCCAATGGTTTCTATCCTGTAGCAACTCCAGGTGTTACGAAATATTTTTCTTAGCTAATGGCAACTCACCCTGTTAAGTACTTGACAGGGTGAGTTTCTTTATCTGCGATCACCTTAGTACAATATTGCATTTATCAGTTACCCATAAATTCTCTCTGGCTTGGAACTAAAAGCTTTAATCGTTGAAGATGATCCCATCCTTCAAATCCTGCATCAAAAAGCATTGAAGGCCTTATCGATTCAATCTGAAATTTCGGGTTCGGGTGTTGAGGCTATTCAGGCACTTAAAAGTTCGAGGTTTGATTTTGTACTAATGGATATCAATATGCCAGAACAAGATGGGATTGATGCCGCAAAATGGATTCGGGATGCGAAGGACATACAGGACAGAGATATTCTTATTTTCGCACTCACGAGTTTCTCATCTCCCGAGCACACCGAGGACATTCTTAACGCAGGTATGAATGAGCATTTAAAAAAGCCACTCAATCCAGAAGAACTGCAAAAGCTACTTGAAAAATATTTTTGGTCGAAGAATGCTGAAGGTTAGTCTTATCGTTACACCGCGAATAATTCACATTTGCATCTTCCCCAAACTTTCAGAACTTTCAGGAAAAATTTAACTCCGGGTTTTGAAAATAGTTACATCACTTGCTCTCAAGCTGTATGCGTTTTGGGTCTTTCTGGTATTCTCTGTATTTATGATCATTCTTCTCCCGGGCATTGTTCTTCCCCTACTGCTCGGCAAAAGGTTTACATGGATAGGTTTCAAATTTCTGAAGTTTTGGTCCTGGATTTTTAGTGTGCTCACGTTCATCCGATATTCGTTTTACGGTGAAGAGAATTTCAGAAAGGGGCAGTCGTACATATGTGTTAGCAATCATACTTCATTTCTTGACATCCCGGGAATGTGCCTGGTTATTCCCGGTGAATTCCGGGCACTTGCAAAAAAGGAATTATTAAAGATTCCTGTCTTTGGATGGATCGCTCAATCTGCCACCGTAATTGTCGATCGATCGAGTGGAGAGAGTCGTAAAAAAAGCCTGGACAGGCTTAAAAGAATATTGTTAGACGGAATTTCTATTTTGATTTTTGCCGAAGGAACACAAAACCGATCGAAAGAAGTTTTACAACCTTTTAAAGAAGGTGCATTTCGGATAGCAATAGATACGCAAAGACCCATACTGCCGATTGTAGTCACGGGAGCAGGACCTTTAATGCCACCCGGCACAATTGAAATGCGACCCGGAAAAATAAAAATGATTGTAGGCCCGGAGATCTCCACCACTGGGCTATCGCATGAGAACCTGGCTACATTAAAGCAACAAACTTTTGAGGTTATGAAAGAGATGGTCTTAAAAAATCCTACTTAATAAAGGTCGTCTGGTTTTAGTTACTCCTGAACAAAATTAGCTGAGAACAACAAAAGAATCCGGGAAGGATTGTATCACGAATCCTTACCCGGAAATAATTTTCAAACCCAAATCGTGAACCGGTGGAAAACCAGTTAAAAATATCTTATAGAGTAAAACTCGCCGTGACTACAACCGAACGTCCATCCGAAGACCACACGCCTGGCCCGGGATAAAACTGAGGACGTTTTGTGAAGTATTGTTTATCAGTGACGTTGTTCACATTTACGCGGAGCATCAACTGGTCTATAATCCTAATTGACGTATTAATGTCCAACAAGCTGTACGCAGGAACGACACCCACTGCACCATTTGAAGACGGTGTCTCCGTGTTCAAGGCGTCTGCGTAACTCTTTCCTGTATAACTATAGAGAAATGAAATGCTGGATGTTAGTATTCGTACTGTAATGCCATTTCTGGATATCATATCGGGAACACTTTCAACTTTGTTTCCGTTGATGTTTACATTCTCATTTCCAGATCTGATTTCCGCATCTTTATAGCGGCTGTTAAAAAATGCGGTTGAGGTGAAAAATGTCAGGTTAATATCTCTGCCCCACCTGGTGCCATACTCCAGAAATATTTCGGCTCCATCTGTGACTGAGTTACCTATGTTGGTTCTGAACAGGTAGAATTCATTGTTTTCATCATACATCGACAGACTTCCAAGCCTGTTATTGTATTGTAGACGAAAAAGTCCAACATCCCATCGCCAGGCCTGTGTATTACCTCTTAAGCCTGCTTCCAGATTGTAGCCAAATGCATCTTCCAGATTTTTATCGGCCTTCTCATACAAAGATGCAGGTACAATGTCCTTGAAGATAACAGGTCGATACGCTTGTGACCAGCCTGCATATATTGTATGTCCTTTTTTAAGTTGATACTGGCTATTTATACCAAATAAAGGGAACTGGTGTTTAATGGTATTCGGAAGATCTTCGGGATCGTAATAACTTATAGTCCCAGACATCACAGATTCCCCGGATTCAACACGTATGCCAGGGGTTACGGAAAGTTCAGGCAATAACTGAAACTTATTTTCAAGGAAAAATGCGATGTTTTTTGTTTTAAAATGCAGATCTCGACCCCACACTGGATCTGTCAGTGTCAAATCAAAATCAGTTCCTGTTGTCCCTTTGCCCTGCTGTGTGCGATGCAAATCATTGTTAAAATACTGGACACCAGCGGCCAGGGAACTTTCGAGATTAAACAGGTAATAGTTATGAAGCAGTCGGAACTCAGAAGTATAACTGTTAAAATTATCGACGTCTATCTGTCTGGGAGCATACGCAAGGGTCGCAGGATCAATGGCATCAACGACATCTGCCGGCTTGTCAAACATTACGCTATTACGGTATCCCAGCACTGCTGAAGTTTTCCATTCAACCTTTGTTTTATTGTTTATTTTCCAATTTGCAGTAAATGAGGGAATCCATATCTCCGGATTGAAATAATTCCTGGAACGTGTTGATTGCTTTGGATCAGCATAAAACATACTATCGGTCAGTTGCCCGGGGATTTGATACAAATAATTCGATCGGCTAACCTCAGCGGTTAGACTCAAGTTCTCAGTTGGTTTATACCTTAATAAAATAGATTGCGCGTCGTATTCTGTTCTTCCATTCTCACGATAACCATTAGAGACACGTTTGCTGTAATATGCTACATACTGAAATTTCCCAATCGTTCCACTTATGGCATTGTACATACTGAATAAACCGAACGAACCGGCAGTTGTGGAATTCTCAAATGCAATGGCCCTGGTTGTATCCGGTTGTTTGGTTACATAATTGAGCATACCACCAAACTGCGCACCATACTGCAATGCACCGGTACCACGCACGAGTTCGATACGCTCAACCGCTTCCATTGGAATACTATAGTGGCTTGCGGGATATCCATAAACATCAGAATTCGTGATTGAACCATTTGCTCGGGTATTAAATTCCCATCCTCTGTGAGGATCGAGTCCCCGGGTTGAAATATTCACCTGGTTTCCCGATCCGTCCATGTCATAAACAAAAATGCCTGGAACCTTGGCAAAAATTTGCCGCGCTGTCTTCTCAGCAATATTTGCGTTAAGGCTTTGAATATTAATAACTTCGTTCTTTTTCCCTGACCAAATATATGTCCCTTCAACGGGAGGAAGTCGCTGGATATCAAACATCCTTTGTCCTTTTACAACGACTTCCTCTAACCGTTTGGATTTAATGGAGTCCATATGTTCCTGACCCCTTACAACGCCTTGTATACTTATCAATAATATGATAAAAAAATATTTCATTAGTTTTTTATTTACTCTGCACCATCACTTTGTGCCACGGCAACTGTATATTCTGCAACTTCTATTCCCGATGATGTTCCGACCGTTGCGTCGAAGGTCCAATGTATACCACCATATACTCGGGACATCGCAGCTTCCACTGCCCAGGCTCTGACGGTGGTGGCTTCGTTTGGAAATACATATGCTAATACTTCAGCTGCAGCAGCTGAAAACATACTGTGACCCGATGTGTAGCTTGGAAAGTTTGGCGTCCCGGCAATTGTTTTAAATCCAGGAATTTGCTGAATCGGACGAGGATAATGAAAATAGTATTTTGCATCCCAGCAGGCTATCCCGGCATCCATCATGGCCATATCCACATAGGCGAAGGTCCTTGCCGAACGCAACGGATTCATTTTGTACTTAATTATAAGGTCTAAGGCAATTTTATCCCAATGTCCAGGTGGAGTATATGTTCCCAGGCCATCTTGCCAATAATTAGCAATCCTTCTCTTTTCTTCGGTCATATTGTTAGCTATATCGACAAGATTCTTGACGTCAGCTTCATATTCCTGTGATCCGATTGCGGGGGGAGGTACAGGTCTCACATCTTCCACATTGGGTACGTTCCACATTCTCACTTTACCATATAACGGAGCCAGCCCTACAGGCCTGACAGGGATTTCCTGATTTTCCCATTTCCACCCAAACCGTTCGAACGCTGCCTGCTTAATTGAATCAGACACCGGCTTTGGGCACTGTGCTTTACTCATACCGTCAGTTGCTGCCCTTGCCAATGCCACTTTTGCCACTTCTGACCCGATCAATTCGCCAGCAGTTATATCGGTCTCTACGTTAGTCCCTGACCACATCAGGCTTCCAAGGTGTTCGTCCGCTTTTGCACGTAAGTAATCTTTTTCCAAGGGGAACATAGCTGTCAAAATAGCGCGTGAAACCTCTGCGATTACTGCTCCGTCCGATGGATATGAAGGAAGATCAGTATCTCCATATGCAGGTTGAATACTGTTGTCGACCTTAGAAGGAGACGGTCTGTTGAAATCATATTTGTAATGCCACGCGGTAGTCAACCCATCAAATTGAGCCACACTCATATAAGCATAAACCCGAACCGCATAAGCCGGATGAGCAAACGGAAAACCTGGAGGTCCTTCCGGTTTAGCGGGGTTTGGCAGCGTATACGTTCCATCATCATTAGGTCCTGGAATAAGGTTGTACTTAGCCACTAATTCCATCGCGATCTCTTTCCATCTTATTACTGAATTATTGGTCCAATAGTCAATTGCAGCGCGCTGCTCACCATTCAAACTCGCCATAGTAGATTTCAGTGAGGATAACTCCGCTTGATATGCCGGTGAACTCACGTCTTCCGGTGCAGCTATAGTTATCGCGTCTGTTCCCGCCAATAGTATCGGATTCCAGTCACCGCCATCTTCATCCAGGTCAGAAAAATCGTAGGCAGAGTAATTGGCCATGGTGGGCATGTCAACTTCACATGAAGTCACGAACAGCGTTCCCCAGAAAGCGACAATAAATAGTGTGAGTATATTTTTTTTCATAATTATCTTCTTCTAAATTTTGAACTGATATGTTGCCCCAACTCCGAAGCTGGTGAATTTGGCCATATTCCTTCCGTTGAGCATCTGAACATAATAGGCTAAGACGCCTAGACCTTTTACGGGCTTGATATAGTACTGAACGGAACCTGCCACCTGATCAAATTCAACTTTGTTTGTAGGTTGAGCTGCATTGTATTTCCGGATATCATCGCCACTCGTTGATTTTTGCGCATAGTAGCTGCCTTCCAACTTCAATGAATTATCGAGCAACCACATGCCTATCACAGCATTGTATTCCCATGCATTGGGCACATCCATCCAAGGTGTATAATAGCTGCCATTATTATAGTAATAGTCCCTTTCGGCTTTAGTCTGCCCTCTGAATAAATGACCTCCTGCAACACGTACATAGAGACCCATATCTAACTTATACTGCGCTATGCCTCTAAGGCTCCATTCATTTGCGCCATTACCAATGCTGTAAGGTCTGTAGTCCGAAAGATAGTTTGTAATCGGTGTTGAATATCCACCGGCCCCCAGCAAAGCCAGTTTGCCTTTCCCCATTTCTTTGTTGAGGATTTCATACTTCATTGCAAGACTCAGATCCTGAAAACCATTAGCACCCTGGAGGTGCCCCCCGTTAGGCTCAGTGGATTCTGTTTTAATATAGGGCACAGCAACATAGAAATTCAGTTTATTCATGATCCCTATTGCTACCATCGGCATGACAGCTTGCCTTGAAACCTCAGCTATAGTTTCATTCTTCCGGAGGTTGGTACCCTCCCAATATTCATCAAATGCCCCATACTCATAAGCGAGCGCAACACAAAATTCACGTTGCTTCATCATGATGGCATCCGAGGGAGTTTGCGCCTGAATCGATCCAATACAGGAGAGAAAAACAAGCAAACTCAAACCCAGTCGAAAGACAGATTTTAAGACATACCCATTTCGTTGGGCATGAAAAGTGCATGAAATGCGTGCACACATTTCGGTAGATAGAAATTCATCCATATATAAAGGTTTAATAGGTAGTAGAATTAAAATTGCTAATCTGCATGAATCAAAACATGAGCTGAAGTAAACTCATGATGCTTAACTCACAGTGAAACATTTACAGGCATAATCCATTATGGACTAGTCCAATAAATAATCATACATTAAACTTATTAGAATTGGGGAGGAGGGCTAATAACAGCAATAGATCTGCTGCGGAAAGAATCCGAGAAATTGGTTAAGGCAACGGAGTAATTCCAACCGGATGTGGCTGGAGTAATATCTGTCGTTGAAGGTAGAAAGTCCTTGATAAAACCAGCAAAAGACTTGGTGGTTTGTTTAGAATCGGCTGGCTTATCGGTAAAAGTTTTTACATAGTCAGACAAGGCTTGTTTGATTCGCTTGCTGTCGTGGTCTTTAATACAAACAATATAAAGTGTATCCTTTTCGAGTTTTTGTTTTACAAGACGGTAAAACTCTTTATCATGCTCGATTTCTCCATCCACTCTTTCATAAGTCTCCGAGTCGATATGGTAAGGAAGCGCCATTGGCACTTTGATCGTCACGGTTTCTTCGTCGGAATAATCATCGTTATCAAGCCGTTGCGTAAGATCCATCCGGGTTTTATACCGTAATCCTACAAATAGTCCAAAGAACCCTAATGCATTAAACAGCACCAGGAAGACTAAGAATATCGCTATCAGCTTTTTCAATGGAAGTGGAAATACATAACATAGTTATTAAAAATAACCAAAATATCAAAACAGTACCTTTGACGTTGGACGTTGTCAACCCGTTACAGGGGTACGAAAACGACCTTTTTTGTCTCAAAGAACTCTTCCTTAAAATATTGCTGGAGTTCAAAAATCTGGTAAGGCCTTTTTAACTCTGCCATCTCCTCGTTTAGATCACCACCTTTCAGGTACAGGATTCCGTTGTAAACTGAGTGCACCGAATCCTTTTTCACCTTCTTATTCACCCAGCCATAAAATTCCTTTAACCTGGTCACGGCCCTGCTTACAATAAAATCGTACTCCCCCCTTACCTGCTCTGCTCTGATCTGGTCTGCGGTAATGTTCTTTAAACCCAAAGCATCTGACACATTCTTTACAACGGTTATCTTTTTCCCTATAGAATCCACCAAATGAAATTGCGTTTCAGGAAAAAGGATAGCCAATGGTATTCCCGGAAATCCTCCTCCTGTTCCTACATCCAGAATTTGCGAGCCTGGCGCAAAACTGGTGACCTTTGCAATCCCCAACGAATGCAGTACATGATTAATGTAAAGGTTGTCGATATCCTTTCGCGAAATGACATTGATCTTATTATTCCATTCCGTATAAAGAGCCTGAAGTTTTTCGATTTGTGACTTTTGCAGATCACTGAGATCCGGAAAGTACTGGAATATGATTTCTTCGGTTTGCAATTGATGCGTTTTTGACTTTTTTTAATTTCTGAATTTCAAAAGTAATGAAACTACTTCATCTCACATCTTTCCTTTTCGTTTTTGCTATCTCAATACTTTCCTGTAAGAAGAAAGTAAATACTGTACCTGACCTTCAAGTCAGGCTGGATTCATTATTTCAATCCTTTCCTGATTTTAGTGGCGTGGTACTCATTGCGGAGAAAGAAACTGTAGTTTACCATAAGGCGTTTGGCTTTAAAGATTTTGAGGCCCAGATCAAACTTGATACTGCTGATATTTTTGAGCTTGCCTCATTGTCAAAACAGTTTACGGCAATGGTAATTATGATGCTGCAGGCGCAAGGCAGACTTAACTATGATGATTCGGTTTCAAGCTTCATTCCTAACCTTCCGTACAAAGGCATAACACTCCGACATCTACTCACCCACACTTCAGGCCTACCAGATTATCAGTCCGTCATGGATCAACACTGGGATAAGTCCAAAGTAGCGGGTAACAAAGAAAACATTGAATACCTCATTCGTTATCAACCTGAAGTTAGCTTTAAGCCAGGCGAACAGTATGAATACAGTAATACTGGTTATATGCTGTTGGCAAGTATCGCGGAGATCGCATCCGGTGAAGATTTCATAACCTTATGTCAGACGCTGATTTTTGATCCTATAGGAATGGCCTCGACCGGCATTCGAACAAAGGAGGAAAAGAGTAAAATTGAAAACTTTGCACGTGGTCATATTTATGTTTCAGAAAAACAACGCTACGTGAGTGCCGACTCCTTTCCTGAATTTAATTATGCTATCTGGCTGGGGAATCGTAAGGGTCCGGGAAGAGTGAGCTCCACTGCTCGCGATTTGTTTAAATGGGACCAGGCACTTTATACTGAAAGACTGGTAAAGGAATCAACTTTAGAAAATGCGTTTTCGCCGATGAAGCTTACCACCGACAGTATTTCTTATTATGGCTTCGGCTGGGACCTGGGCACGGATAAAGAGCTGGGTGAAGTAGTCTCTCATACGGGTGACAATCCAGGTTATCAAACAGAAATTATCCGATTCATCGACACCAGAAAAACAATAATTCTTCTTAACAACAATGCACATCAAAAGAAATCAGAGATCATAACCTTTCTAAGGAAAGCTTTAAAGGAACAGTAGTCTTTGCAGCATTCAGCTTTTAAATATGATCACGCTTATTCTTCACCATCTCGAACATAAGTTCGCGGGCACGATGAAGCTGTGCCTTAACAGTACCTAATGGAGCCCCTAGCTCAACAGCAATTTCTTCGTAAGATAATTCGTGGAAATAACGGAGTCTTACTAATTTCTGATATTTTGGTGGCAGTTTATCTACAAATACCTGAATAAGTTCTGCCTTCTGCAACCTTATCGCTTCTTCCTGCGGATCCAGGTTCTCGTCTTCCACATCGATAGAAACCGACTGACCGTCATCATCCGTAAAGGTGTTCTCAATACTTAGTGTATTAAGCTTCTTCTTACGAATAAAATCTATTGTGTTGTTGGTGGCGATACGAAATAACCAGGTACTGAATGTAAAATCTTTTTTAAAACGATGTAAGCTTCTGAATGACTTGGCAAACGATTCGATTGTAAGATCCTCTGCATCATCTACATTCCGAACCATTTTAAGAATCATATGATATACCGGCCGTTTATACCGCTGCAGGAGTTTGGCATAGGCTTTATCATCGCCTTCAACGGCCATGTCGATAAGCTTAAAATCCTCCAGTGCTTTAGATGAAAACCGGCTTTCTAATTCTTCCATCGTACTTTTTTTGTTACTAACGTCCAAAGACTGGCGACAAGATAATAAAAGGCATAAATAAAATCTAAAAGGGGCACCAACCAGATCTCAAACTTCTCTCCCAGTTTTCGGGTAGCTTGATACATTGTCACCGTCACGAGGAGCAATCTCAATCCAAGTAACGTTGGTATTAGGTAATAATCTTTCAAAATAATAGCAAGCGGTACGCCGTAAAACCATGTACACATCCAGGTTATTACAAAAAGACCAAGCAGGAAACGATGGACGAACCGATAATGCTTACCCACAGAAAGATGTCTGATTTTTTGAAAAAAGAATGCTGACCAGCTGGTCTTGGGAACAGAACGGATATGTGCCGGCTGATGAACGCACGTTGCAGTATTACTTCTTCTGGCGGACTGATTGACATATAAATCGTCATCACCGCCAGTAATGTTCATCATCGTATTGAATCCTTTTACAGCCAGAAATTTGGACCTGCGATATGCTAAATTACGACCAACTCCCATATACGGTATTCCCAACATTGCAAATGAGATGTATTGGAGACCTGTTACAAGGGTCTCAAACCGGATAAACATGTTAAGAAATCCTGGCTTCTTTAAGTAAGGTGAGAATCCCAGCACAAAATCTGTGTCATCACTAAAATGGGAACTCATGGTATTAATCCAAAAATTACCATCCGGGCGACAGTCGGCGTCTGTTAATAAAATCCATTCATACCGTGCTGCTTTTATCCCCAACGTCACGGCATATTTTTTACTGTTTACATGAGGCGGCGTATGGTTAATGTGTACCATCCTTAACCTGTGATCAGCGGCGGTTTTTTCTAGGAGTAAATCGAACGTTGAATCATTTGATCGATCATCGACAATGATCACTTCGAATTGCGGATGATCTTGCTGCAACAGCAACGGTATTAATTCGCGAAGATTAGTCTCCTCATCGTGAGCGCAAACAATAACGGAAACCGGTAATGACGGCGTTGGCGGCTGACTTTTACTTTCTTTTTTTGAAAACGCAAAAAGAAATAAAAAGAAAAAGACAGCTTGTATTCCAACAACCACAAAAAATACAATGAGCAAGGGATACAACAGGATATCTTGTTAAGCGAACTACAAAGATAAAAGGCCTATCGTACTATAAAAGAACGTTATTCAGCAAACCCATCAATTCAACAATTTTCCAGGACCGTTTGCCGATATTGTCGCGGCGAAATAGTTGTCAGGACATTGGTGAGGTCCAAAATTTCGCTATTGAGGTGGACTCAAGAGCCATCGTCAAAAGGTATATGCACTGTTGAAACGCAATAATATATAGTATAGCTTTACAAGTAAGTGGTATCAGATCCGGAGACCTTCCGTTATTGATACTTATCCCGCCGAACAAATAATTTCATAAAATCTTTCAAATGTGCCCGCGCACAACTAATTTGTGTGCGAAAACATATACATCCCCCTTGTTTGCTGTGTGGTTCTTTTTGAAATTTATGGACAGAATTTTATGGACATTGGAAAAAACATCCGGATAAAAGATATCGCCAAACTGGCCGGAGTATCGGTGGGAACGGTAGATCGGGTTCTTCATAATCGGGGAAGAGTTTCAGAGGATGCTCTTCAGAAAGTGACTTCGGTGATGAATCAAATCGATTACAAACCCAATCTTATCGCTCGTACCCTCGGATCAAATAAGAGCTATAAGGTAGCTGCTCTAATTCCTGACCCAGCCCTTGATCCATATTGGGCTCAATCTAACCTGGGGATAATTCAAGCCCAGGCCGAATGGGCGCAGTATGGCGTTGTGATAGATACATATCCGTTCGATCTCTATAATAAAGATTCATTTGATCATATTGCCCGCGAAGTCGTTGAGGATCAGCCGGACGGAATCGTGATCGCTCCCATCTTCTATCATGAATCGTTGCCTGCATTCGAGTTATTTCATTCGAGTGAGATTCCATATGTACTGTTCAATACGAATATTCACGAAGCAAAACCACTTGCTTTCATAGGACAAAACCTAAATCAAAGTGGTCGGGTAGGTGCTCAATTGATGAATTTGGGGCAACATGGACCTGGAACATTTGCCGTCCTTCATATTGACGAAGATGTTCAGGACTCCGTCCACTTACTTGAAAAGGAGAACGGCTTCCGGGAATATTTTTTAGAGAAAAGTAAGTCGAAGTTTGAAATCGTGGCCTTTAACCTTAATCCACTAAAACCCTCTTTCAAAGAAGAGATTTTAAAGCTCATTAATGATGATTCGCTGAAAGGAATTTTTGTAAGTACCTCAAAGGGCACGGCTGTTGCAGCCTCGATTCTGGAACATCACGGCAAGAATGACATCCGACTGATCGGTTATGATATGTTGCAGGACAACCTGAATTATTTAAAGTCCGGTACCATCGACTTTCTCATCAACCAAAATCCAAAAAGGCAAGCACTTTTGGGTATAAGTCACCTTGTGAACCATCTGATGTTCAAAAAATCGGCTCCCACTATGGACTTATTCCCACTGGAGGTCATCACTCAACAAAATGTAGATTCCTATTTAGGCTCTGGTATACACTAGGCTAATACATTGCTCGATTCGCGGGAGTTTCGGGAGCACAAGGAATTGTGATACCTGTAGGGTATTTTTGCGCACCTTATGAAATTTCTACTGAGCTCAAGTGATCCAAAGTCAAGTGCAAGGGCGGGAATAATCCAGACTGCACATGGGGAAATACAGACACCCATCTTCATGCCCGTAGGCACCGCAGGTTCCGTTAAGGCAGTTCATCAGCGCGAGTTGAAAGACGATATTAAGGCAGAAATAATTCTTGGCAACACCTATCACCTTTATTTGCGCCCCGGGATTGAGTTGCTTGAGAACGCAGGAGGGTTGCACAAGTTTAACGGTTGGAACGGACCTATATTAACAGACAGTGGGGGCTATCAGGTTTATTCATTGGGCGCCAACCGGAAGATTACAGAAGAGGGTGTTATTTTTAAATCTCATATCGATGGATCAAAACACACCTTCACGCCGGAGAGCGTTATGGATATACAGAGATCTATTGGAGCCGACATCATTATGGCTTTTGATGAATGTACACCGTATCCATGTGAATACAAGTATGCCAAAGATTCACTTGGAATGACACACCGGTGGCTTAAGCGTTGTATTGAAAGGATATCGAGTACTACGCCGAGGTACAAATATGAACAAGTCTTGTTTCCAATCGTCCAGGGAAGTGTTTTCAAAGACCTGCGTGAACAATCTGCTGAGTTCGTCGCTTCGCAAAATCAAGTTGGGAATGCAATTGGGGGACTGTCTGTTGGAGAACCTCATGAAGATATGTATGCCATGACGAGTCTTGTATGCAATATTTTACCAGCAGACAAGCCTCGCTATCTTATGGGCGTAGGTACACCTGAAAATATCCTGGAATGCATTGCGCTGGGAATCGATATGTTTGATTGTGTGATGCCAACACGAAACGCCCGGAACGGAATGCTTTTTACTACAGAGGGTATTATCAACATCCGCAATGAAAAATGGAAGGATGACCTTTCACCAATTGATGCAGCGCTCGGTGGTTATGCCAGCGGCTCCCACTCAAAAGCATATCTGCGTCACCTGATTATCAGTAAAGAAATTTTAGGCGCACAAATTGCTTCAATACACAACCTTACCTTCTATCTCTGGTTAGTAAAAGAGGCCAGAAAACAGATTATTGAAGGAAATTTTGCCTTCTGGAAAGAACAAATGGTTAAAAAGGTTAGCACCAGGTTATAAGTATTGATAATGAAAGGATGAATAAAGAGTCCATAATGACGGCCCTGCCTTGAAACTGATTGATAAATATATTCTTAAGCGCTTCTTAAGCACTTTCTTTTTCGTGGTGCTGATTTTACTTGCGGTAATTACCGTTATAGATCTCACCGAGAAGATGGACAAGTTTGCAAAAGCTGGTGTAAACGGCGGCCAGATTTTCGTGTACTACCTGGACTTTATACCCTGGATCGGAAGCCTCCTGGCGCCCATTACGATCTTTATTGCTACTGTTTATGTATGCTCACGTATGGCAGGTCACACTGAAATCATTGCCATTCTGAGTAGTGGCGTCAGTTTTCGGCGGTTTCTTCTGCCTTTTTTTATCGGAGCAGCATTGGTTGGCACCCTCAATTTTGTTCTCAATGGATGGGTTATTCCAAACTCCAACAAATCAAGACTGGCATTTGAGCTGCAGCATCTCAAAAACAAATATTATTTCGATCAACGCAACGTCCATATGCAAGTAGCCCCGGATGTATACTTGTATATGCAGAGTTACAACAACACCAATCAAACAGGGTATCATTTTACAATTGAAAGGTTTGAACACAACAGGCTGGTAGAGAAACTTGTTGCAAACCGAATTGAGTGGGATTCAACAAAACTAAAATGGACGTTACGCGATTGGTCTATTAAGACTATTGATGAAATCTTCGAGATACCGAAAAATCCTGAAGCTATTGATACCTTTCAACAAACGCGTCTCACCGGAACAGACACGCTGCGGGCCGGAGCATCACTGGATACTGCTTTAGTTATTCAACCAAAAGAATTTGAAAGTGATTACCGTAAGTATGACGGGCTAACCTTAAATGAATTGGATGATTACATTAACACGCTCCGATCACGCGGTTCTACTGGCATCGAAGTTTACGAAGTAGAGAAACACATGCGTTATACATCTCCTTTTACCATTTTCATTTTGGTGTTTATGGGAGTCATCGTCTCCTCGAAAAAAAGCCGCGGTGGTACCGGGCCGCAAATAGCATTAGGGTTTATGCTTTCGTTTATTTTCATTTTGTTCTTTACGCTCTTTCGAACCTTTGCTGAGACAGGAGCGCTACCTCCACAGATTTCTGTTTGGATTCCAAATATTATTTTTGGTTCTCTTTCAATCATCATGTATAAATACGTTCCTCGTTAATGGCTTCCAGAAGTGATTACTTAAAACTCCACTTCATTGTATTTTTGTGGGGCTTTTCTGCGATACTCGGAAAGCTTATAACGATTCCAGCAGTTGAAATGGTTTTTTTTCGATCTATACTTGCCGCTACCGGAATGGGTATTATTATGCTCGCGTCAAAAGGGACATTCAGCGTAAGTCGAACTGACTTCATCAAACTGATTCTTATTGGCTTCATCGTTGCCTTGCATTGGGTTGCTTTTTTTGGATCTGCACGTATTGCAAACGTCTCAGTAAGTCTGGTAGGGTTTGCAACGAACTCACTATGGGCCGCATTATTAGAACCCTGGCTTAACAGAAGTCGTGTTAAAAAATTTGAATTACTTCTGGGCCTCGTTGTGCTGTCCGGATTATATGTCATTTTTTCATTTGACTTTCAATACAAGCTTGGACTATTCTTTGGAATAGTTGCAGGATTCACTTCAGCACTATTTTCGGTATTCAATTCGAAAATGGTAAGACGAATTCCGGCATTTACCATTACTTTTTATGAGATGATTGGTGTATTTATTGGGATTACACTGTTTTTTCCGATCTATAGAATTTCATGGGCGGAGAATCAGGTATTACAACTTATCCCTTCCTCAATGGACTGGCTTTATATTGCGCTGTTAGCAGGTGTATGCTCGGTTTATGCTTATTCCACTGCAGTGGAGTTAATGAAAAAAATCAGCGTCTTCGTCATTCAATTATCACTTAATCTTGAGCCATTGTATGGTATTGTCATGGCGGTAATAATTTTTGGGAGTGATGAGAAAATGGGCCTCAATTTTTATATAGGAACCTTCATCATCCTGGCTGCAGTTGTGCTGTATCCATTTCTAAAGAAACGCCACGATCGACAATTGACACTTAATTCATAGGTATTGAGAAATCCAAAGTGCAATTAGTGATCGAGAATTCCACCCCAGCTGGTCATCTCCGGGAAGTGATTTTGCAAATCAATCACCTCGTCAAAAATGCCAAATACTGTAGAACCTGATCCGCTCATACAGGAATACCGCGCACCCATTGAATATAATTGTTCCTTTATTTGACCAACTTTCGGGTACTTCTTAAAAACCGATTCTTCAAAATCGTTCTTCAATAAACCTTTCCAGGACTCAATACCACTATTTAGGATTTCTTCAATTGAATGGTCTGGTTTTTGGGGACGAATACCGGAATATGCCTCTGCCGTGGATACATGCACATCGGGTTTCACGAGGACCAGATACTTGCCTTTCAGATCAACGGAAATTTTCGTCAGTACTTCTCCCCTTCCTGAACCAAGCATAGGATCATCCTGAATAAAAAAAGCGCAATCGCTTCCAAGTTCCGATGCATAGGCCATGAGTTGTTTCTGAGACAACTTCAGTTCCAAAATATCATTTATAGATCGTAGTGTGTACGCGCAATCTGAGGAACCTCCGCCCAGTCCCGCACCCATTGGAATGATTTTATGGAGGTGGATTTTCAGAGGGGGAATGTCAAAATCTCTTTTTAACAGCCGGTATGCCCTGATACAAAGGTTATCGTCTTCACTTCCAACTATTGTATTACCTGTACTCGAAAAAACGAAACTATCCGCGTGAATTACTTCCAGAATATCCGTCCAACGAACAGGATAGAAGCAAGTCTCGAGATTATGATAGCCATCTGCCCTTTTCTCTACGATATGCAGGCCAAGATTAATCTTAGAAGGTGGAAATGATACCATGAATTACTTATCAGGGCTACTCATCAGATTCTGTAATACACCAGGACGACATCCTGCATTATTTTGTAAGACGGTCAATCAGATCCTGCGTAATGCCGGAACCTGAAAAACCACCGTCATGCATTAAATTTTGCATCGTTACCATTCGGGTGAAATCAGAAAACATTACGGCAATATAACTCGCACAATCCTCTGCTGATGCATTACCAAGCGGTGACATCATTTGCGCAAAATCAAAAAATACATCGAACCCGGAAATTCCTGCACCCGCTGTCGTCTTTGTGGGAGATTGGGAAATGGTGTTTACCCTTACTTTTTTCAACTTAGCGAAACGGGCACCATAGCTGCGGGCAATTGATTCAAGCATTGCCTTTGCCTGGGCCATATCAGTATAATCCGGATACGACCGTTGTGCAGCTATGTAACTCAGTGCTAAAATCGAACCCCACTCGTTCATTGCATCTGTTTTCTCGGCAGTTTGCAGCACCTTGTGAAACGACAATGCAGAGATATCAAGTGTTTTTAAATACCATTCGTAATTCATGTCGCCATACGACTTACCTTTTCTTATGTTCGGGCTCATGCCTATGGAGTGAAGCACAAAATCCAGTTTTCCACCCAACACGTCGATCGATTTTGTAAAGAGATTTTTCAGGTCTTCCTCTGACGTTGCATCTGCAGGTATAATCTCTGCTTCGCATGCTTTTGCAAGCTCGTTGATTTTCCCCAGCCGCATGGCAATAGGCGCATTAGTTAGGGTAAATGAGCCACCCTCTTCTTTTACTTTTAAGGCAGTCTTCCATGCGATCGAGTTCTCATCGAGTGCTCCAAAAATGATTCCACGCTTTCCTTTCAATAAATCGTTAGCCATTGTAGTAAGTATCGTTTCGTAAAGGGTACAATAATACAAATTTATTGGTTTGAATAGCATTGCACCACATTGAGTTCATGGTCTTGTCACGCTTGCACGAATGGAACAACGGCTTGAAAAGGTAGCCTGCTGCACGCCAGAAGCAAACCTTCCACTTCATGATGGAAAATGTGTGGATCGATATAAAATTAACAGTGAAATTTATTATATTTCATTATACCAAATCGTTCAAAACTATGGAAACTACCACTACATTCTTAGGGCCATGGGATCAATACATGTTTATTGGAGCAGGAGTATGCGTGGGGATTGGTGTGTTGATCTTGTTATATCACGAGTTCAGGGTACTTCAAATTAAAGATCTTAAAGAGAAGTATGATTATGTTAATCAGAATCAAATCAAGTACATCTGGAATGCAGTAATTGCTTTCATTGCAGCTGGAGCGATCTATGCAAATTCGATTGCGACAGAGAAAATAATAAATGAAGGTATGCGATGGTTTTATGTACGACTATTCATTACCGCAAGCTTCGCAGTTATTGCTTACTTCATTTTTCACAGTCTTGTTCGAATCTATTACCCCCGGCAATTGGAACGACGGCTAGCCAAATTGCGCAATACACCACGGATTTCACCTGACGGAAATGTTATGCGGAAGCTGGCGGAATCCGAAGAAGAGCATCATTTGGAAGAAGGGATGCTCCAGTCTGGAGAAATTCATACAGTGGACTATGATATCTGGATGGACGATAAGACCGGCTTCAAGAAAATCGAAAAGTACCCTGCATATCAACATGCTGAAGAGTGTGCTGAATGTGGATATTTTACCCTTCATATTGATGGCGAGGAAATAGAGCAAGCTCCAACGCCAAATGAGGCGGGTGTATTATTAACCCACTACAACTGTACGTATTGTGGTCACCGCGAACAGCGCGAAATCACAGTAGCAAAACTATCCGCTAATGTTGTTTAAGTGCAAACTTCAAGGCAATCATGAGTCCGCCGGTACTATCACCGTTTATTAGTGGCCGAAATAGTTTATAGCAATTTTAATAGGCTACTGGTAGACTAATGATTGCCTTGTTCTGACTGAACTTTTTTACTTTCCTGTATTAGCTTATTCCATCCGACGCGGATGTCGCAAATACCCTCCCTAAATAATCTCCGGAGAAAATATTTCATGGAACTGAGATTAAAATGATGTATGTTTCTGGCTAATAAACCACAAATCAATACAGATATTTTTAGCAATTTTACCCGGTCTCAAAAAACTTCTCTTGCAATAATTGACCTCACTACTTTTTATATTACCCTTTTTGCTAGCCTATACCATTGTTGCAATTTATGCAGAACGAAAGATATCTGCTTTTATACAGGATAGACTCGGACCTATGGAGGTTGGATATTACGGATTAGCTCAATCGTTTGCCGATTTAATAAAACTCATTCAGAAGGAAGATATCATTCCAGCCAAAGCGGATGCACCGCTTTTCCGTATTGCACCCATTATAATTTTTGTATCAGTATTTGCAGGGTTTTCAGTAATTCCCCTGGCGCCATCCTGGCCCGGCGCAGAGATTTCTTCAGCTTTATTTTTTCTCCTCTCTATTATTTCCCTTGATGTTATCGGGATTGTTATTGCTGGTTGGAGTTCAAATAATAAGTATAGCATGCTGGGTACGATGAGATCGGCTGCACAGATCATTTCGTATGAGGTACCTCTGGGGCTATCAGTACTTTGTGTATGCATGGCTTGTCAATCCCTTGATCTCCAGGAAATTTCTTATCAGCAAAGTTTGCTTCATGGAGAAGTCCAATATCTTTTTGGAATTAAATCCCTCAACATTGAAACAGGAGCTGTAGGTGGCTTTCTTACCTGGAATATTTTCAGATTACCAGTGTTATTTTTTGCATGGGTAATTTTCTTTATTGCTTCCCTCGCTGAAAGCAATCGTGCTCCTTTTGATTTGCCAGAAGCCGAATCAGAACTAGTAGCAGGATTTCAAACTGAATACTCCGGGTTTCGTTGGGCTGTAATAATGTTAGCTGAATATGGAATGATGCTTTTAGTCAGTATATTAGGAGCAGTTTTATTTTTCGGGAGTTGGAATACGCCACTGCCCAACATTGCTTCGGTTCGGCTAGCCGAATGGACGAGCGGCGAATCCGGAACATTGAGTTCAACCTTGTGGGGAATATTCTGGCTGTTGAGTAAGGCATTGTTTTTTGTTGCAATGCAAATGTGGGTACGATGGACTTTCCCCAGGCTAAGAGTTGACCAATTGATGAATTTATCATGGAAGTACTTAACACCAGCAGCTTTGGTGTTAGTTGTTATAACTGGATTTTGGAAATTAATTTTTAGTTGATCGCGTGAAAAATATTATTTGGGTTTTGTTCGTACTATTTACATGCGTGGTGGCTGCGCAGGGACAAAATAAAACGGATAGTCTTGAAAATGAATTACAGAAAGATTTGCCAGACTCTTCACGCATTCGCGTACTCATTGCCCTTTCTTCGTTAAATCTATATGTTGACTTCGCGCAAAGCCAGGCATATACAGACGAGGCACTTCGCCTGGCTGAAAAAATCGACGATCCCGTGCTTAAAGTTCTGGCCTATCAAAATGTAGCTTTTTTGCTCACCAGTAGCGGAGATTACAGTGGCGCCTTAAGATATGATAACCTTTCACTTGAAATTGATATTGCAGTAAAAGACAGTGTTAATATTTCAAGAGACTATAATAATATTGGTAATGACTATTATGACCTGGGCGAATACGACGATGCATTTTTTTACTTTACACAATCCCATCGCATAGCAACAGCTGTAAAGGACACCTTTCGCTTGCTGATAGCTTATCACAATGTAGGTCGGGTTTTTAAGGAGTTAGGCCAATATGAAAGAGCCCTTGACCATTTAAAACTTGCCAAAAAAATGAGCGAGCAACAGAAAGATGCAGAGGGAATTCCTTATGCCTTTGACGAAATTGGCGATGTCCAGCTGAGGAAACAGGAGTATGATTCCGCATTGGCCACACTCTTGCTTGCCCTTAAGCTTACGCGTGAGATTTCGGTACACGCATTGGAACCAAAAATCCACTCCAAACTGGCAACTATCTACCTTCGGAAAGGAGATTTCGCCAGCGCCCGCGCGTATTATGATTCAGCGTTCGCATTAAACGATGTAACTAACAACCGTTTTGGCGTTGCCGAAGTAGAACTGGGCCGGGGAATTGTAGATATCGAAGAGGGTGATTATGATGAAGCGCTAATTAAGATAGAATCCAGCCTCGCCGTTGCAAAGCAATTAAACGCACGGGTTCTGGAAATTAAGGGCTTCCATCAATTATCCAGGTTATGGGAGATGAAAGGTGACTATCAGAAATCCTTGCTCTACTATAAACAATTTAAATTACTGGAAGACACATTGTTCAGCCAGGAAATGCAAGGCAAGTTACTTCGCGATCAACTGCGTTTGGAAACCGAATCGCGAGATTCACAGATCGCATTTTTAAGTGAATTGCAAGTGATGCAAAAAGGGGAACTGAAAAAACAGGAGTTTATCAGAAACATCCTTGTAGTTGTTATGGCACTTAGTGGTATCCTACTGATTACCGTATACCGAAGTGGCCGCAGAAGAAGGCAAATTAATTTGTTGCTCCTTCAACATCAGGAGGAGATGGAGAAACGAAGCGAAGAGTTAGGACGTCTTAACCAGGTAAAAGATAAATTTTTCTCGATCATATCGCATGATCTTCGGTCACCGATCAACGCACTATCAGGACTATTAGATCTGATTGACAAAGGGGCTGTCAGCTCTGAAGAATTACCGAAACACATCCGGGAACTCAAAGCGAGGTTTAATCATACCCGTACATTACTCAACAATCTACTGGACTGGACGCTTCTGCAAATGGATAAACTAAATCTGCAGGCAGCTAAGATTGACATCCATAACATCGTTGAAGAAAACATACAATTGCTGAGTTCTGTACAAGGCAAAGATATCAGTTTGGTCAACGAAGTACCGAAAAACGCAATTGGGTTCGCTGACTCAAATACTATAAATCTTGTCATCAGAAACCTGATGACAAATGCCATAAAGTTTACGAACGACGGTGGTCACGTAAAAATCAGTGCGGAGGAAAAACCTTCAGAATGGCTTGTTTGTGTCGCTGACAACGGTGTCGGGATGAATCACGATGTCCTCAAAATGCTCTTCGATAAAACAGCCCCCTATACTACCAGAGGTACAGCGAACGAGAAAGGTACTGGGTTGGGCTTGATTCTTTGCAAAGAATTTATTGAGAAAAATGGCGGTAAGATCTGGGTTGAAAGCGAAGAAGGACACGGCAGTACTTTCTATTTCACTCTACCCAAACCAAATTAACCCCTCAGAACGGCTCATTAGGAAATACGCAAAACGGGATTATGTAAAACTCAGCAGGTAGATTATTATCTAAGAGAATAATCATTCTTAATAGTTTCAAACATCCATTTGTCTTCTATTTTTGTTGTAAGAACTATGACTGCAACAAACTCAACATATTGGAAGGATATCATAGGGTCGGTTAGTTCCATTTACAAAGGAATGAAGATCACACTTCGTCACCTTTTGGGATCGGGAAAAACTCAAAAAATACTGGCTATCTCCGAGTCTAAATACTTCCATCACCGGGAAGGAATTGCTACCATTCAATATCCCCATGAAATGCAACCTGTACCAGACAATGGCAGATACAGGCTTCATAATGAAATTGAAGATTGTATTGTTTGTGACAAGTGTGCAAAAGTTTGTCCGGTTGATTGTATTGATATAGAACCCATCAGAGCAACCGAAGAAATTGGAAAGACCTCTGATGGAACGTCTAAACGCATTTATGCTGCCAGGTTCGATATTGATATGGGCAAGTGTTGCTTCTGCGGACTTTGTACAACGGTGTGCCCGACGGAATGTTTGACGATGACAAAAGTTTATGACTTCAGCGTTACAGACATACGGGAACATAACTTTGAGTTTGGTGAAATGACCCCGGAACAGATTGCCGAAAAGAAACAGTTGCTGGAAGAATTTCAAAAAAGTAAGGCCGCTGTAGTTGTAGCAACGGCCCCCGCTCAAGTGGATGAAAATAAGGAGAATCCTGCATCTCTTAAACCCGCTAAACCTGTCTTCCGACCTAAAATAAAACCACCTGGTCCACCATCCACATCATGAGTTTAACGACTTTCCTGTTTTATTTTTTCGAAGCTATCGCAGCGCTTTCTGCTATTGCATTGATTTTTGTTCGAAATGTTTTTTATGGAGCACTCTTGCTGATTATGTGTTTGCTGGCTCTCGCAGCAATATATATCCTGGCTTTCGCCGAGTTCATAGCGGTAACTCAAATCCTCGTTTATGTAGGCGGAATTTTAGTGGTTATAATCTTTGGAATTATGCTCACAACAAAGATCGCCGGAAAAGCCATGATTGTTGAACATGGATATGGATTCTCTGGAACTCTCGCTGGTATTTCATTCCTGGTAGTTTTGGTATATTCACTTTTTCAGCAGTCATTTCCCGAAAATAATATACCCCTCATCCAATCCGACTTCAATTCAATAAACACAATTGGCATAAATTTAATGAGCGATTTTTTATTGCCCTTTGAAGTAGCCGGAGTTTTGTTGTTAATCGCGCTGATTGGAAGTGCAGTTCTGGCCTCATCCATTAAATCAAATAAAATATAGATGTTTCCGATAGAACATTTTCTTTATCTCGGAGCACTACTTTTTTCAGTCGGGCTGATTGTAGTGATCACTAAGAAAAATATGATCATGGTGCTGCTTGGGATAGAACTCATGCTTAATGCGTCGAACTTAAATCTAATAGCGTTTAATCAGCTTCATACCAATTCTGTAAATGGGCAGATGTTCGCGCTGTTTGTTATTATTGTAGCAGTATGTGAAGCAGCCGTTGGGTTAGCAATAGTTATTCAGGTTTATAAATATTATCAAACGTCTGTGCCAGGAGAAGTAAATGAATTAAACGAATAGTCTTGGATATTCAATCATATCATTCATCTTTTTTCCTGACCAGTCTCGTTTCAGTATTGGTTATTCCGCTTATTTCATTTGCTTTATCATTTATTATTTCAGAGAAATATTCGTGGATAGTATCCTTTACTGCGCCCTTCCTCCTTCTGATAAGCGCGTTTGCGGCAGGAGTCGTGTTTTACTACACCTGGAATAACGAACCCTTTACAATAGCATGGCATTGGTTCACAAGCGCTGGCTATACCTTTACAATGGGTATTCTTTTAAATAATACGTCGGCACTTATGCTAGTGGTAGTAACTGTCATTTCATTTTTTGTGCATTTCTACTCTATTGGCTATATGGCTGGTGATACCGGTATCAGACGGTACTTTGCAATGCTTGGATTTTTTACGTTCTCCATGCTTGGTATCATCCTATCGGATAACCTGTTGGCAATTTTCTTTTTTTGGGAGCTTGTTGGATTCTCATCGTACATGCTTATAGGTCATTGGAATGAAAAACCTGCTGCCGCAGATGCTGCGAAACGAGCGTTTATTATAAACCGGGTTGGTGACATTGGCTTCCTGATCGGACTGATGATTTTATGGACCCATACGGGCACTCTTAATCTGGTAGAATTAGGTTCGTTGTCTGGTTCGTGGCAGACAGCCGGATCGTTATGTATCTTTTGTGGTGTGGTTGGTAAGTCAGCTCAGTTCCCTTTGTTTACCTGGCTACCAGATGCGATGGAAGGACCGACACCAGTGTCGGCATTAATCCATGCCGCCACGATGGTCGCTGCCGGCGTATTCCTTTTAAGCCGGGCACATTTTATTTTCCCTCCCAACGTCCTGGATATTGTAGCCATCACAGGCAGCATTACTGCACTCGCAGGAGCATTATTTGCACTGGTACAATTCGATATAAAAAAAATACTAGCATACTCTACCATTTCACAACTCGGATTTATGGTGATTGCTTTAGGGGTAGGAGCTCCCGAAGCTGCATTGCTCCATCTTTTCACACATGCCTTTTTCAAAGCATGCCTGTTCCTTGCTGCTGGATCGTTGATTCATTCACTTCACCAGGCCCAACACCAGTCTCATACTGCGTTTGATGTACAAGATGTCCGTAATTTAGGAGGCCTTCATAAAAAGTTACCTTTTACATTCATCATATTCATCCTAAGTGGTAGTGCTTTAGCGGGATTACCATTTTTTACAGGATTTCTTTCTAAAGATGCTATACTCACAGCAATCATGAATTGGAAAGGATCAGGTTTCTCCTGGAAGTGGATGATTTTTGGCTGTGCTTTTATTGTTTCGTTTATGACGGTACTATACACCTTCCGTATGATTTGGGTGGTGTTTAGGGGGCCTGAAAAATCAACAGCTCAACTTTCCATATCAGAACCTCCCGCAGTAATGAGGATCCCAATGGCGTTGCTCGCAGCTGCGTCAATCTGGATTGTCGTGTCGTGGAATCCATTTGATTTTGTCGGATGGGTAT
Organism: Chryseolinea sp.; assembly: GCA_041747735.1. GTDB lineage: Bacteria > Bacteroidota > Bacteroidia > Cytophagales > Cyclobacteriaceae > Chryseolinea. The sequence goes on along the minus strand of JBGTEP010000153.1, from coordinate 59,599 downwards.
TCGCCGGATTGCATCCCGGGAAATATTTTCATTCTGGTATCATTTCAATTTTTTCGGCATTGTGGATACTCTTCGCATTACTAATAGCCTACTTGACAAAAAATAAGTCAATCCGGTCTTCTATGCTTTTAAATGGGTTTTACCTGCCAAAGATCTACCATGTATTGATTGAAATTCCCGCGCTTCAAATTGCAAGGTTTACAACACAGGCCGATGTGAAATGGATTGATGGATTCATTCATTCTGCCGCTTATGCCCAATTAATAATAGCACATGTCGCGGGCTGGTTTGATCGGGTGATCATTGATGGAATGGTCGATGTCACTGCTCAGGTTTCAAGAGGTATTGGTTCCTTTACCCGTTCTTTCCAAAGTGGAAAAATTCAGCTTTATATTTTTTGGGCCGCGTTCGCAATCATAATTTTTATAATTTGGACACTGCTTTAAACCCTGGAAGTAGAAAGCCTAACGCACAAGTTACATGGAGGAAATCGTAATATCGCTTTTAATTTTTATCCCTCTACTTGCGGTATTCATTGCGTTGTTTTTTCCGGCTACATCCATCGCGCCTTTCAGATATCTTACGCTTGGCGTAAACCTTTTACAAGTTATTTTTCTGATTACAATTCTGGGCTCATTCGAGCTGTCTTCCGGTGTTCAGTTCGTAGAGCAGCAACCGTGGATCACACTGAACCTGGGTTCGTGGGGTACTTTAAAGGCAGAATATTTTGTTGGACTGGATGGATTGAGTATGCCGCTCGTTGGACTATCCGTATTTATAATGTTAGTCGCAACACTTTCATCCTGGACGATCCATAAGAATGCAAAGGGCTATTTCATTTTGCTTCTTATACTAAACGCTGCAATTATAGGAAGCTTTACCGCACTGGACTTCCTGTTGTTCTATCTCTTCTTTGAGTTCATGTTGTTGCCCATGTTCTTTTTGATTGCGCTCTGGGGTGGACCAAATAGGGAGTATGCGTCTATAAAATTCTTTTTATACACACTCCTCGGCTCCATTTTAATACTTATCGTAATGATTGGCCTTTATATTTCTGTTCACGATCCCTCCTCTTCTGGTGAGCTTGTGCACAGTTTCAATATATTGAATATGAGTTCTCCGGTGAATTTCATTTCCAACTCAATCCTTGATCCAAACAACCCCTGGCAGATTGGTTGGTTTAATGCAAGACAATGGGGGTTTCTTTTATTGTTTCTGGGCTTCGCGATTAAATTACCAATGGTCCCTTTTCATACGTGGCTACCTGACGCGCACGTGGAAGCACCCACACCGATCTCTGTTATTCTTGCCGCCGTCTTATTAAAAATTGGAGGATATGGTCTGATCAGAATTGCCTTCCCGATATTTCCAGATGGTGCAATTTACTTTGGATGGTTTGTCGGGCTAATGGGAGTCATCTCAATTATTTATGGAGGACTGAACGCAATGTCCAGCAAAGATCTTAAACGATTGATCGCTTACTCATCGATTTCTCATATGGGCTTTGTCTTGCTCGGTCTGGCTTCACTCACGCCCGAAGGTGTTGCTGGTTCAATCTATCAAATGATTAGTCATGGAATAATTTCAGGCATGTTGTTTTTATTGGCCGGTGTGCTTTATGACAGGACAAGCAATCGTATGATCGCCAACTATTCAGGTTTGTCAGGCAGAATGCCTTCGTATACAGCCATGGTTTTAATTGGTTTTTTTGCTTCAATGGGTCTCCCTGGATTTTCAGGATTTATTGCTGAGATCATGGTTTTTCTTGGCGCCTTTAAGTCCGGCAGTATTGGAGGCCCGCTTCATGAAAGTATGGCCATTGTTGCAACGCTTGGGTTACTACTCAGTGCAACATACTACTTATGGACGTTGCAGCGAATGTTCTTCGGTCCTTATCATCTGAAGGGCAATATCGGTGAGTCACAGATTTTTGATTTAACAAAAAGAGAATACATCATGCTGGTTCCGTTAGCGGCAGCAACTTTGTTCTTCGGTGTATACCCCCAACCGCTAATCGAAATCATTGACCCATTTGCAAAGTATTTTGCCGAAATAGTGCTAAAGACAGGCACGAGTTTAAAGCTTAATCCTTAAGGGTCGTGATAAGTCTTAACGAAAAACTGGACTTAATCAGGATGAGCCTTTCAGGGTTTGTCCCCGAACTGATCCTCACGATCGGGATAGTTTTATTGATCATTACCGGATTATTTAAAAAGTCAAAGACATCTCTCCTTACAGGTTTGGCCTTTCTGCTTTTTACCCTTTCGCTTTTGTTCCATGCAACGCAATGGTCCTTGTATAGTACTCCTGTTAAAATTTTTAGCGGCATGCTTCGAACTGACGATTTCTCAGCATACCTGAAGATGCTATTTGATCTTGCCGGGATATTTACGGTGATAATGACGTGGAGAGGAAAACAAGAACAAGCACATCCCTCGGAATATTATGCATTACTTGTCGCGGTAGTACTTGGGGCTCACCTCCTGGTGATGAGTATGAACTTGATCATGGTATTTATATCCATTGAATTAATTTCAATTAGTTCGTATGTCCTTGCAGGTTTTTCGTTTTCAAAAAAAGGAGCTGAAGGAAGTCTTAAGTATTTTTTATTTGGATCAGTTGCTTCCGCAGTAATGTTGTATGGATTCTCGTTCCTATATGGACTTACAGGCACTCTTGATTTTTCTTCGTCGGAATTCGTTAACCAGCTTTTAAAAATTGATTCCACCTTATTCTTCCTTGCAGCCATCATGGCACTTGCCGGCTTTGCCTATAAAATCGCAGCAAGCCCGATGCATCCGTGGGCACCCGACGTATACGAGGCTGCGCCAATGCCCGTGATCGCTTTCTTTTCTGTAGTTCCAAAGCTTGCAGGCATTGGGATTTTAACAAAATTCACACTTGCCCTAAATGTGTTTGGCCAATCGCCTTTTGACTGGCAGTTTGTAGTGTGTATCATTTCATTGCTTTCGCTTACCGTGGGTAATTTCTCTGCTTTATGGCAGAAGAACCCGAAACGGCTAATGGCTTATTCATCCATTGCTCAATCGGGCTTTTTGCTCGTCGGCGTCGCTGCTTTTCTGCCTCAGGGAATCCATTTTATGCTCTTTTACGCCACGACCTTTACATTCATAAATTTTTTAGTTTTCAACTATCTGCAATACTTTGAATCCTTGGGTTTTACTTCACTGGAATCGTTTTCGGGAATAGGAAAAAAACAGGTTGCAGCGTCCATCTTTTTATTAGTCGGGTTTATTGCCCTCACGGGATTACCACCCACCGCTGGCTTTACTTCAAAACTTTTCATTTTTAGCTCGCTTTGGGATTCATATCAATTATCAGGAAAGCCAATATTATTATCGCTTCTGGCGTTTGGACTACTGAACACCGTTGTTTCTCTCTTTTACTATCTCCGTATTCCGTACTATTCGTTCGTGAAGGATGGAGAATCCACCATAAAAACAAAAATTCTTACATTCGAAAATCTTTTTGGTCTGTTCTTAGTTCTCATCGTACTACTTTTTTTCTTCAGCCCCGGATTGTTGATGAGATGGATTAATAAAATTAACTTTGTGCTTTAATACGTTAGCCGTATCACCCAGAGTTCCCTGAGTTGCGTAACGAATTTCGGTATGTTTAGCAGCGAGTGGCATTTAAATCGATTTGAACGAAGAACGATTAATGATGATAAACCATGAGTGACCAGATTCTTCATGAATGTGGGATTGCAATGATCCGCTTGCGAAAACCCCTTTCCTACTACATTGAGAAGTATGGCCCGATGTACGCTGTGAATAAGATGTACATTTTGATGGAAAAACAGCATAATCGTGGTCAGGATGGAGCAGGAGTAGCAAATATTAAAATCGATATAGAGTCCGGTCACCGCTACATTAGTCGCTATAGATCTATTAAAGCGCAACCAGTTGCCCACCTCTTTAAAAAAATCGGAAAGAAGTATCAAAAGGCCCAGAAAGAGGGAAAAGAGAAGTTTAAAAACGAACGTTGGCTTAAGCAAAATGTAGCTTTTTCAGGGGAGTTGTGGTTAGGTCATCTCCGCTATGGAACACACGGAATGAATAGCATTGAGAATGTGCACCCTTTCCTGAGACAGAATAACTGGCGCAGCAGAAACCTCGTAATGGCCGGCAATTTTAACATGACAAATGTTGACGAGTTGTTTGATCTACTTGTGGGTCTGGGACAGCATCCAAAAGAAAAAGTTGATACTGTAACAGTAATGGAAAAAATAGGGCATTTCCTGGATGAAGAAGTAGAGGGATTGTTCCAGAAGTATAAAGACAAATTTTCCAACCGTGAGATTTCTGATATTATCGAGAACGAACTGGATATTCCACGAATGTTGCGCAGGGCGTGCAAGGATTTCGATGGTGGGTACACGATGGCCGGCCTGACCGGATCAGGGTCTTCATTTGTAGTTCGTGATCCCAATGGAATTCGTCCGGCATACTTTTACGCCAATGATGAAGTTGTTGTAGTAGCATCGGAAAAGCCTGCGATTAAAACTGCGTTTAATGTCGAATACAGTCAGATAGAAGAAATTAAACCCGGCCACGCACTGGTCATTGAAAAAAATGGTGAGTTTGCCCAACATTCTATTTTGAAGGCAGGTGAAAAAAAATCATGCAGCTTTGAAAGGATTTACTTCTCGCGCGGAAATGATCCGGATATTTACAAAGAGCGCAAACAACTTGGCCGTCTGCTTGTGCCGCAAGTGCTTCGCGCTGTAAATTTTGATATTAAAAACACGGTATTCTCCTACATCCCCAATACGGCCGAGACTGCGTTTTATGGATTAATGGCTGGCATTGAGGATTACCTTATTAACAAGCAAAAAGATATCATCATCGATCAAAAACCATCTGTAGATTCTCTGGAAGACATTCTGTCTTTCCGGCCAAGAATTGAAAAGCTGGTATTGAAAGATGTGAAACTACGCACCTTCATAACCGATGATGAACACCGCGACGAAATGGTTGCGCATGTTTATGATACCACCTATGAAGTAATTCGTAAAGGTATTGATACACTGGTAGTGATCGATGATTCGATTGTAAGAGGTACAACGCTGGAGAAAAGCATTCTCAAAATGCTGGACAGGCTTGAGCCTAAAAAGATTGTTGTCGTGTCCTCAGCACCACAAATCCGGTTTCCGGACTGCTATGGAATTGACATGAGCCGAATGGGCGACTTCGTTGCTTTCCGAGCTATGATTGCACTGCTGAAAGTTCAGGGGAAAGAGTACCTTCTGGGTGAGGCCTATGAAAAATGTATGCGCGCCAGAGAGGATGAGATACAGGTGAATTATGTGAAGCAGCTTTACGATCAATTTTCCGACCATGAAATCTCTGAAAAAATTTCCGAGATTGTAAGACCACCGGATATGAAGGCTGAACTTGAAGTGCTTTTTCAAACCGTAGAAAACTTACATAAAGCAATCCCGAATCACAGTGGTGATTGGTACTTCACCGGTAATTACCCTACCCCAGGAGGGATGAAGGTGGTGAATCGTTCGTATGTAAATTATATGGAGGGTAAGCTCGTAAGAGCCTACTAAGCAATTCATTCGCCTGAATAAAATTAGGGAAGGTAAAAGTCAAACATGATGTCGCGCATACATCTGAAATGACCTTTCGGACATTTACTAAACCCTCTGGAAGAGCAAGGACGGCAAGTTACACTGTTGCTCTCGAGAACCGTGAATCTAGTCCGGTACGGATAACGTCCAAATAACAGAATGGTATTTCCCCATAACCCAAAGATCTCTTTCTTAAATGCCGATGCGACAGGAATGAAGTCGTTATCAAATGTAAAAACTGCCCAGGATTGCTTCACCAGACTAGCCATCTGGTTGAAACTAAATTTCCCACAGGCATTATATACAATTGTTTTTTTGTTGAGTTCAACAAGACCTTCCTCCCACAGGATCGACACCCCTCTTTCAAAAAAGTTACTAATTGCTTCTCCGGATTCAGCGTCTTCCAGGGTACCCAATAAGATTATTGGCTTATTTATTCTATCGCATAACTCAATCATTCTGTCAACCGGAAGTTTTCTTGTTTCGTATGGAGCGCTGATTGGAAATACGACGAATCCTTTTTGAAAAGGCTTCGGCAACCAATCGAGCGATACCTTATCTTTTTCCGGGATAAAATAATCTAGTCCCAGTTCATCTCCTTTAACCCCCAGCGGTTTAAGCGCATGCATCATCTTATCAACCTGATGAAGGTTTGGAAGGTGATTAATTTTGAGGTGTACCATTAACCATTGTTTCCAAAACAAAGTATGCTTTGAATACGTCCTGGCGCGAATCAACAGCGTAAGAATTTTCGACCACCTGTCTGTGCAAAGATTAACAACGACGTCAAATTTCTCCTCTTTAATCATTCTCCAGGTATCCCAGGCAGAAGGTGAAGACGTATGAGTTTTATCGACATAAGGGTTCTCATCCAATAGAAAGGCTAAAGGGGCAGAAAGCAATCCGTGCACTTCAATATCATCTACCTCCACTTTCAATGCGCGAATTACGGGTGTAGCAAATACTACATCACCTATTGACCTGCCACAAATCACTAATGCCTTCATTTCTAGTTATCCTTTCAGGAAAATACAAGGACTATTTACTATTTTGTAAGTCTTAAAGAAAGAAAAAGTTTTATGAACTATTGGCTAATGAAAACCGAACCGAGCACTTTTTCCTGGGATAACCTCGTTCGCGAAAAAAAAACAGGTTGGGATGGCGTACGCAACTTTCAGGCGAGGAATAATTTAAAGGCAATGAAAAAGGGTGATATTGCCTTTGTTTATCATAGTATGGATGATAAAGCGGTTATCGGCATTGCTAAAATCACAAAAGAAAATTATCCTGATCCAACGGCCGCAGACTGGGTAGCGGTGGAAATTGCCCCGGTTAAGAAACTTAAAAAACCCGTTACGTTGGCACAAATCAAGGCCGATAAACGTTTAACGGATATGGTGTTGGTGAAATCATCGCGCCTTTCCGTACAACCCGTCAGAGCTGAAGAGTTTGACATTATTATTGCTCTAAGTGAGGTTTAGTAAAGTGAACTACTACCCTTAATATCTTCAAGTTCCTCCTTGTGGGGTATTAGGATACACAGAATTATAAAGCATTACACAAAAACCGAAAGATGCGTAATAGTAGAAATAGTTGTTCCATGCACATGATTAACCTAAAATCGTCACCGACAGCATATGTTCTCGCCTTTCTGTGCCTGCCTTTCGTCGGCCATGCGCAACTTCCGGATTCCCCAGCGCCAAAATCACAACTTTCACAACCATATCGTTATGAAAAGGTGCATAAAGGTTCTGACGACCACTTCACTTTGATTTCGATGTACGACGAAGGTCTTGCACTTTTCAGAGAGCTGAATAAATATAAATCGGGCAATAAGCTTTGGGAATTTATTTTTCTGGACTCAACGCTTCAGGAAAAGGAAACACTGGAGCTTGAAATCAAAGACCGTTATAGAATGGTTGGCTACGAAATTACTCCCGGCCGTTTATACCTTTTGTTCCGTACGGGAGAGACCACAAAAAACGATTTTGAGCTACTTGAAATTAATCTAAGCAGCTATGAAACAGAACGTCATCAGTTTAAACCAGACCTCGACTTTAAACTTACCCACTTCAGTATTGTCGGAGGCAATTTTACATTCGGTGGGTATGTCACCAACGAACCGGCAATACTACTGTATGAGCTGCAATCAAATCAAATTCGGGTTATTCCTGGATTTTTTCAGAAGGATACTGAGTTAGTTGACCTACGCACGAATCAAAATCAAACTTTCAACACGGTGCTCATCGACCGAGGTTCAAAAGAAAATCGGAAACTGGTATTCCGTACGTTTGATGAAACCGGCAAACAACTATTGGAAGACATCGTGCCAATCGATGACGAAAAAACGCTGCAGGCTGGAATGACGAGCACACTTTTTAGAGAAGATCTGGCTATCCTTGGCACATGGGGAGAGCGCAACTCTAAGCAAGCAAAAGGTTTTTATTTCATGACTGTTGATCCATTCAAAGAACAGGAGATAAAGTATGTTGACTTTGGACAACTCGATAACTTCCTCGCTTACCTGAACCCGAAACGAGCAGAGCGAATTAAAGCGAATTCCAAAAGTGATGCAGAGGCGGGCAAAACGCCAAACTTTGCAAGTTATGTTATGCCCTATAAGCTAACCGAATACAGAGATGGATTTCTCCTACTCGCGGAAGTCTACAATCCCGTCTCAAACATGAATCCGTATTATTCCAATCCATACTATTACAATCCTTATTACAGCCCATTCGGAATGAATCCCTGGTATTCTCAAGGGTTTTACTATCCTGGAATGAACAGAATGTACCGTCCTTACGGTCTGGGAAACAACGGCAGAAACGTGGACGAAATTAAATCTGTGGAAACGGTGTTGGTCTCCTTCGATGCGGCAGGGCAAGTGATGTGGGATCAAAGCGTGAAACTGGACGAAATAAAGAGACCTGGTATTGAACAAGTCGCTGAGGCTTATCTGGACGACGACAAGCTTGCCTTTATTTATAAGAAAGAGTCTGAACTCAAAATCAAGAGCATTGTTTTAAGTGATGGAGTTATTATTGAAACGGTTGAAAAAATCCGGACGTCAGAACCAGACGATGTAATCCGTTCAGAAAAGGAAATGGAAGGTGGAATCCGACAATGGAGCAGGAATTCTTTTTTTGTTTGGGGATATCATACTATAAGAAATTCAACAAAAATAGAGCGGGTGCGTGATGTTTTCTACATTAACAAAATATTGGTGGAGTAGAAGTGCAGTAGTAATTGTTGCACTCAGCATCGTTATACCTGCTAATGGCCAGCAGGTGTTGCAGACAAATCGTTATGAAATCCCAGCATTAAGAGAAGAAAAGTCCTTCGATATTATTCCCGCAAATAAGGATGGCATTTTTCTCTACCGCAGACTAACGGGTACCACAGACGACAATCTTGAAATAATTAAGCTCGATACAGCCTTTCAGGAAAACTGGAAAGGCTTTCTTCCCATTGACAAAAAATACATTTTGATGGGAAAGAAAGTAGAGCATGGAAAATTATTTTTTCTGTTGCGTTATCAGGATTATTCCAAGAACAACTTTGAGCTTGTCATGATTGATCAAGCAAATGGCAATTTTATAAAGTATACCATCCGGAATATAATACCGTATTCACCATCAGAATTTCAGGTGACCGAAAATGGTGTTATCATGGGAGGATATTTTAATCAGGTTCCTGTGGTAACCTATTTCTCCTTCACGACCGGGAAAACGAAAATACTACCTGGATTAATGAATGAAAACGGGGAACTCACGCAGATCAAAATCTATCCAGACGCGACTTTCGATGTGTTGATCAGTGCCAGAAATTTCAAAGGCCAACAAACCGTATGGATCAAAAATTATGATGCGGAAGCAAATCTGCAAAGTAACTTTGCATTAGAGCCGGAAGGAAATAAGCACCTGATCTTTGCCCGTTCGATGAAGACCACCAACAATATGCAACTTGTAGCCGGGGTCTTTGGTGGCAGAAATTCTGAATATTCAAGAGGACTATTTCTTGCCAGTATTGACCAGGCTGGGATGCAGCAACTACGATATTACAATTATGGAGACCTTGAGAATTTCTTCAAATACATGAAAGCAAAACGAGAGCAACGGGTGAAGACCAGAATTGAAAGAAGAAAAGTAAAAGGTAAGAGAACACGCTTTAACTATAGGTTTCTGGTACATGAAATTGTACCACATAATAATCAGTATATACTTTTAGGAGAGGCCTTTTATCCACGCTATCAGTCAACCGATAGAACGTATTACAGTGGATTCTTTAATCAAGGTGCCTATAATCCGGGGGCCTTTATGCGGGATGGTCGTATTTTTGATGGCTATCGTTATACACATGCCGTTGTGATGGGCTTTGACCTCAATGGCAAATTGCTGTGGGATAATAGTTTTGAAATTAACGATGTAAAAACCTTTACCCTTGAACAATTCGTAAAACTTGAAATACAGGATGATAAAATAGCCTTGCTCTATTTGTTTGATAATGAGATACGCACTAAGATCATTCAAAACAACGAAGTGTTGGAAGGGAAAACGTTTGAGCCTATTAAAACCTATTCTCAAAATGAAATTGTAAAAAAAGATCAAACTGATCTTAACAAATTAGACTACTGGTATGAAGATTTTTTCTTCGCTTATGGTGTGCAGGAAATCACAAACCCGGGAACAGGCAAAAGAAGAGTGTTTTTTATCAATAAAATCGCGTACCAATATTAAACATGCTTTCGTTTAGTATTATTCGCTAATATAGTAAGGTCTTAAACGATCAAGATGAAATCTTCCATTGATTACCGAACCATCTTTTTTTTATTATCATTTTTAAGTACCATGTCAATGTCACTTCTTAAAGCCCAGCCTGAAGGACAGAACACGCTTAGACTTGCTGTTGCAGGTACTACTCATGGACACGTTGGTTGGATTTTAGGAAGAAAAGATAAAGCAGACGTTACGCTTGTCGGAATTTTTGAATCTAATAAAGCCTTGGCGAAAAGGCAGGCACAACAGTATTCTCTTGCAGAAGGATTGTTTTACACTGATTTGATTAGGATGCTGGATGAGGTAAAGCCTGAAGCGGTGGTAGCGTTTGGATCAATCTACGAACATATGGCTGTCGTGGAAGCATGTGCTCCGAGAGGTATTCACGTCATGGTAGAAAAACCACTCGCGACCACTATACAGCATGCCAGACGGATGCAGGAGCTCGCAAAACAGCACAATATTTTCCTCCTTACGAATTACGAAACGTCATGGTATCCCTCAACAGAAAAAACTTATCAGCTGGTGCATGATAATTTTGTGGGCGCTTTAAGAAAAGTTGTTGTTCACGACGGGCACGAAGGACCGAAAGAAATTGGTGTCGGTAAAGAGTTTCTGGAATGGCTTATTGATCCTATTCAAAACGGAGGTGGGGCGTTGACTGACTTTGGCTGTTATGGAGCAAATCTCATGACCTATCTGATGAAGGGTGCAGAGCCGATTTCTGTTACCGCTGTAACGCAACAATTAAAGCCGGCGATCTATCCATTGGTGGATGATGAAGCAACAATTATTGTAACTTACCCATCCGCTCAGGCAATTATCCAGGCTTCGTGGAATTGGCCGTTTGGAAGAAAAGACATGGAGGTATATGGTGAAACCGGATACATCATTGCAACTACCCGTTCGACCATGAGATTAAAAAATAAAGATTCAAAAACTGAGCAGATTGTAGAATTGACGCCAACCGATGTTAAGGTCTATCAAGACCCTTTTTCTTACTTTGCGGATGTGATACGTGGAAAAATAAAAATGCCTGAAAACGGATTGTACTCATTGGAAAACAACGTCACCGTAGTCCGGATTTTGGACGCCGCCCGCGAATCTTCAAAGTCAGGAAAAACGATAATGTGGGATAGGCAATAACAGGCTGAGTAGATCCTTACGGGCCTAAATTCTTATTCTGATTTCCAGCCTAAGATCTTAGAATTTCCCCGTAAGGAATAGTTGAGCAGCAACGGTTTACCCTCATACTTCACAACAGCTTCATTGTCCAGGTTAATGAGTTCTATTAATCGTGTTGGCCCCAAAATTATCACTGAATTCCCTTTTACAGATTCGCACCACACGGTATCGCAAGTAAATTGGCTTAAATCGAGTGTGCAATTACCCTCCATTCCCCGAATCAAAAGCTTTTTACATACGCCTGTAAAGGAGGCGGCTCCTTCTCCAGCCATTTTGAATTCAACAGTACTTTTTCCACAATAAATCAATCCCGAAAGTGTAAAATTTCCAATGGCTGTAATCTTGGCATCGCCATAATTTCCGATGACGATCGAATCATTTTTGTGATCCCCTATAAATTCAATGTTTCTTGGTTTTGCTATTGATTTAACCATAGGTACTCAAAATGAAAAGATGAAGGCAGCGCCATCAGACCTGAAGGCTTAATCAAAAGAAGACAGGTAGCGAGCTAAATTCAATTTTTATTCCTAAAATATCGAAAAAAATTGCCACCAATAACAATCAAATAGCTGATATACAAATGTTTATATAGAATTCAAAGGCTGGGAAATATTAATGAAATATCAGGCCAGGAAGGTTCATGCAGTCTTTATTTCCATGATTCTGCTTTCGAATTCCTCATTAGGAATAATGGATTTAGTTTTCACACGTGTTTTGTAGGCATATATTGTATTGACTGAGTAGTTCAAAATTTTGGCAATCTTCTCAGTATCGTTTATTCCCATTCTGATGAGTGCAAAGATTCGTAATTCTGTATTTAGCAATTGATTGTCTTTCAGCGCAATGCGATCTTTTTCTTCAAAAAAAGAATTAAAAATGGTCACAAAATCAGGAAAAAGTTTCAGGAATACTTTGTCGAAACTGAAGTATAACGCCTCTCGCTCTCGTTTCAGATCGATTTTGTTGACAATGAATTTGATATCATCAAATTTCCTGTTCAACAACTTAGTGTCGACCGCCTTCTTAAAGTCCTCAATTTTGTTGATGTATTCGGAGTTGATGTTAAAGTAATAACCAATGTATTCTTCCTTGATGGTATTGGCTTCCCGGAGCGTGTGATTCACATGCTGTAAACTATCATTAGCATCGCGGATCTTGGATTCCGCCGCTTTCAGCTTTTTAAGTTGCTTAACAATAACGATCACAAATACCAGCACCAGGATGGACAATATGGTAACCGCGGTTGCATATGTGATCCACAACTTTCGTTGCGCCTCGGCGCTATTCAGCCGTTGCGCTGCAATTACCGGCAAAAGTGATCCAATTTCAATTTTTCGTTGTCTCGCACCATAGTACACAGCATCATCCATAGCCTGTTCAATGAAAAAATAAGCATGTTGTATATCCCCCAGCTCAAAAAGCAATTTCGCTAATGTATACATGGCGGCAGTTTCCTTGGTTGCCACTTCAAGATCTGCTAATGCAGCCAACACCATGTATTCAATTGCTTTATCCGTCTCACCCAATGAATTATAGATAAAGCTCAAATTGTGACAATTAACAGCGCGCTGCTGCGGCGTCAGTGAAAATCGTTCCAAAACCTGTGTGAGAAAAGCCATGGACTCTTCCAGATTTTGATTTTTTAAGTTTTGTAATCCACTGAGGTACAGGAAGTCGTAAGAATCACGCGGGCTGAGATTCCTGGCCGAATCCATATACTGGTTCGCCAGGTCGGCATACACATATTGGTAATAATTGTCATTGTTGTAAGTACCGAGGTCGTAGTATGCCCGTGCCATAACCGAATAATATTGAACTTTAGTACTGTCTGCCATAAATCTAACAGGCGCTGAAGCGAGGGAATCAAAAGTCTCTTTAAACATCCCGGACGAAACCAGGATAAAACCCAATTTCACTCGGGAATAGCCAATCCTTGAGTTGTCCTGGAGCTTATAGGATGTCTGAATGAGCTTTTGAGCATAACCAAAGGCAGAATCATAAATAAAGGTTTTGTATTCGTGATAGAGGGCGTTGTAAATATCGAATTGACGCTCAAGCGATGCTGATTTCACGACCTCCAATTCAGCTTTCAGGCGTCCGATGCGGTCAAGCCTCGCCTGAACATTGATTTCCTTATTTTCAATTGCCTGGGTTAAAGCGAACACAAGACTGTCCCTTTTTTTTGAATTGGGGAAACCCTCTAAAGTCGCAAACAACAGAACTACTATAACAAAACACCACCGTATCATATACTTCATCCAATGCCGTGAGGTTGGCTTTAACCAAAAATAACTAAAACTATTCAGTCCTTATAAAACCTACAGACAGTTAAAATAGAGTTTAAAAAATCGGTTTGATCATGACAGATCATTAAAACTACAACTGGAGACGGTACCTTAATGGGTTTTCTGTGGAGGCATCCGATCGCCATTATCCGACGCCTCGCGGATCACTATTTCCTGAAATTTCTTCGGATCCTTAGTATGAGGACTATGTCCTGATCCTTCAAACCAAAACAACTTCTTTCGCTCAGCTGCCAAACTGTTGTAGTATAGTTCGGCAAGTTCGAAGTACGTCTGATAGTCTTTCGTACCAATCATAAAATAAATTGGACATTTCATTTCTGGTGCAACTTCAAAAAAGTTTACTTGAGAGGCTTCATTAAACAACGAAAGCCAGACGTCGGCCCATTTTTCAACAAATTCCCGGGTGGGAAATTTATTTCCTGCCAATTTTGCCAGCCAACTTCGATGATAATAAAGCTGCTCGCCCCCCTGGAAGGGAATGTTAATAAGTGCCAACTCATTCAACGCATGTGTATTTTTTTCCTGGGTTGCTTTCCTGATCATCCATTGCAATGATAATCTTTCACTCTCTAGTTGATTGACCATCGGACTAATTGCAAAATATCGTTTAAGAAGGTGTGGATGTTTGGCAGCCAGCATCAATCCCAGAAATCCTCCCCAGGAATGTCCCATCAGATAAATTTTGTTCTGACCAAATCTTTTGCACAGATGATTAATCAACTCAGCGGCATCGCTAACCATTAAATCAACCGACAATGTTTGATTCCCAGGATTAAGCAAGGCGGTCTCCCCGCTGCCACGTTGGTCCCACTGCACTATAAGGAAATGATTTTGTAAGTCACCGGTGAACTTATTGGCATAACTCATAACTGAGTTGCCGGGGCCGCCATGAAGAAAAAGCATAACAGGGTTATCTTTGCTGGAGCCTTTGATTGTAATCCAATGTTTTAGGCCCCCGATCTCAACTGCTTCGCTGATGTTAATGACAGAAGCAGGTGCCGAAGTCCACGACATCAGCAACGACAGAAATAAAAGACTCAAACGAAGCATATGCACTACCCTTATGCCGTTAATTGACAAGAACCCGCTAAATGAAAAAGATCTATTCAACTATGTGGATTATATTGATGAAAGTTAGCGATACAGTTCCAAAATCCTATTGGCATTTATGTTTTCATAATCCTTATATTTGTGCGGCATTATGCAGAAAAAACTAATCCTTGATTCAGACCTCCTCGACATAACCATCAGCCGTCTTTGCCAGCAATTAATTGAGAATCACAACGATTTTACGGATACAGTCGTTATTGGTATGCAGCCCAGGGGAATTTTCCTGGCAGAGATCATCCAGCAAAAATTAAGAAAAGACACGAAGAAAGATATTCCGCTTGGATATCTTGATGCTACGTTCCACCGCGACGACTTCCGAAGGAGAGAAACCCCGGCGAAGGCAAACGAAACCAGGATTCCGTTTATTATCGAGGGTAAAAAAGTGGTATTGGTAGACGATGTTCTATTTACCGGAAGATCCATCCGAGCCGCTATGGATGCGATGATCGCCTTTGGAAGACCTGCCACGGTTGAATTACTGGTCCTAATTGATAGAAAACGCAACAGAGAACTTCCGATCTCACCTGACTATGTTGGAAAGGAAGTAAATACCCTGGCATCACAGCGGGTGTTGGTGGAATTGGAAGCACAAGGTCATAAACAAAATAAAATCTGGTTGATAAATAAGGATTAGGTCTATGTCTACACTCAGTCAAAAACATCTGCTTGGCATCAAAGACATTACCAAAGAGGACATTGAACTTATTTTTGAAACCGCTGATAATTTCAAGGAAGTAATCAACCGTCCGATCAAGAAAGTGCCGTCGCTTCGTGATGTTACGATAGCAAATGTTTTTTTCGAAAATTCTACCCGTACCAGACTCTCCTTTGAACTCGCTCAAAAAAGATTGTCGGCAGATGTGATTAACTTTTCTGCTTCCAACAGTTCAGTAAAAAAGGGAGAGACTTTATTGGATACAGTCAACAACATATTGGCAATGAAAGTGGATATGATCGTGATGCGCCATGCCAGCCCCGGAGCACCTCACTTCTTATCCAAGCATATCAAAGCGAATATTATCAATGCAGGCGATGGTACACACGAACATCCAACGCAAGCGCTACTGGATGCATTCTCAATTCGTGAAAAACTTGGCAGTATTTCAGGAAAAAAAATAGCCATTATAGGCGACATCCTGCATTCACGTGTTGCGCTTTCAAATATTTTCGCCCTACAAAAACTGGGTGCGAAAGTGATGGTATGTGGACCTCCTACGCTGCTGCCAAAATTTATTAGTCAGCTTGGCGTTGAAGTTGAGTTCGACGTCAGAAAAGCGCTGCAATGGTGTGATGTAGCAAACGTTCTGCGGATTCAGTTAGAACGTCAGCAGATCAAATATTTTCCTTCGCTACGGGAGTATTCACTGTATTATGGCATTAACAAGAAGTTACTCGATAGCCTTAAAAAGCAAATTGTAATTATGCATCCGGGCCCGATTAACCGCGGCGTGGAATTAAGTAGTGATGCAGCCGATTCTCAACATTCCATCATCCTGGACCAGGTAGAAAATGGCGTGGCAATAAGAATGGCAGTACTTTATCTGCTCGCAGGAGCGAAATAAGGAATAAAACTTTCTGCTTTCGCGGCCACATAGGCAAAACTATTTCCTTATTCCTTTCGGTCATATTTCGTAGTTTCGCGGCTACGAAACGAGAAGCCCATGATCTATAATTCCATTATTGATACCATCGGAAATACCCCGATTGTTAAGTTAAACTCTATGACAAAGGGTATTGCCGGAACGATACTCGCCAAAGTGGAGTACTTCAATCCCGGCAACTCTACAAAAGACCGGATGGCTCTCAAAATGGTTGAGGATGCTGAAAAAGCAGGCTTACTTAAACCCGGTGGTACCATTATCGAGGGAACTTCCGGTAATACAGGTATGGGTCTTGCCTTGGCAGCCATTGCGAAAGGTTATCGCTGTATTTTCACAATGGCAGATAAACAATCGCAGGAAAAGATTAACATTCTTAAATCGGTTGGCGCAGAAGTAATTGTTTGTCCAACAAACGTAACGCCGGACGACCCACGGTCATACTATTCTATCGCGCGAAAATTAAACAAGGAAATAAAGAATTCATTTTACCCCAATCAATACGATAACCTTTCTAATACTGCGGCTCATTATGAAACTACCGGGCCAGAGATTTGGAAGCAGACCGAAGGTAAGATCACCCATTATGTTGCTACCGTGGGCACGGGAGGTTCGATGTGCGGCACAGCCCGATATCTGAAAGAACAAAATCCAGACCTTGTAACCATTGGAATCGATACCTATGGTTCTGTCTTTAAGAAATATAAAGAGACAGGCATTTTTGATGAAAATGAAATCTATCCTTATTTAACGGAAGGGTTTGGCGAAGATATACTTCCCAGGAATGTTGACTTTGATGTAATTGATCATTTTATCAAAGTAACCGATAAAGATGGAGCGATTGGTGCCCGACGGCTTTCGCGTGAGGAAGGACTTTTTGTAGGATGGTCGAGTGGTTCCGCGATTCACGGTGCACTTGAATATGCAAGGGAGTCGTTGAAGAAAGATGATATGATGGTTATACTTCTGCCTGACCATGGTACACGATACCTGGCAAAGGTGTATAACGATCAATGGATGAAAGATCATGGTTTTCTTGAAACCCGTTCCTTTGGTTCAGCACGTGAAATTATTTCAGCCAGAAATGGTAAAGACAGTTTATATACCGTAAGCAAATCTGCACAAGTGAGCGAGGCTATTCTGGTGATGAACCGTGAAGGGATTGACCAGATACCTGTAACTGAAAATGAAAATTTTGTTGGTAGTGTAAGTTCATCCAGCTTATTGGAAAAAATTATTCAGGATCCACAACTTCAAACTAAAAATGTGGGTGAGATTATGGATAAACCAATGCTTTTTGTCGCCCCCGACAGTACGCTGGATGTATTGTCGTCACTTTTAAATAAAGACAACAAAGCGGTTCTGGTAAGGGATAGTCAGGAAAAAGTACATATCATAACCCAACATGATGTATTGAAGGCAATGACGAGTTAGTAATAGTAGCGACGCTGGATTGTTAAACCAATTTGTTGAAGTAGTGGTGCTCGTCGATAACGTAAACCTGAAAGAGCGTAGGAAAATCTAGTCCTCCAGAATCTCCACTTCCACCCTCACATTTTCCTGCGCGCGGTTGCTCATCTTGTCGTGAATAGGACGCTTGCCGCCCCAGGCTTTTATTTCCATTCGCTTGGGTTCAATACCATTGTCGATCAAATAATTTCGGATGATAATTGCCCGGTCTTCAGATAATTGTTTCGCAGAACCCATCTTTTCTTTGGTATCCGTAAGCGAGAAAAAGTTCTGGCTATCCTTATCCATATAAATAATCTTTCCGGCCGCACCACCATTCGTATGACCATGTATTCTTATTTTGTACTTAGGATTTTCGTCAAGCATTTCTACCAGGCTGTTTACTTCGTAGCGCGATTCCGGCCGCATAACGGCGGCGTCTTTAAAGAAGTAAACATTGTACATTACTGCAATATCACCTTTCTTAAGCCGGGTTAATTCAAATGGAACGACAACGGCCCCACTGGCGTCCCGAATAATATCAACACCGGTTTCAGGATCATTATAGTTTATTACCCGTTCAATCTTTCTGTAGCCAAATACTTCACACACAAGTGACATTCTTCCAGACTTGTTTTGAGGGGAGGCAATCTTGACCGACAAATTACCTTTATAGGTTCCCATCTTCCTCGACCGGTCAACGTCAATTACATCTACATCTCCGCGGATGCGTTTTAAATCTGCCTCTCTTGAAATTTTAAATAAAAATTTTGTTCCTTCTTTTCCATCATCAACCTCTGATTCAATCACTGCGTTTGATGACAGTATAGTAGCCTCAGATGAAGAATCGCTGGCAGCTTCAACAATGGGGGCTTTGGCTTCTTCTTCAATACTGGATTCTACGTTGCGATCAGCAGGAGTTTCCTGGGGAGTTTCAGTCGTGATTACTGTTGGGGTTTCGGTAACAGCCTCTACGTTGCCTTCTTCTGAAATGGCAGCAGGAGGGACTTCTTCACTTTTGAGTGGTATCATTGGATTGATATTCTGATTAAGCGCAGGATCCGAATCACCGGAAAACGAACCTCTGTAGACCCATGTATCTCTAAACTCAGATTCCGCTCTTAACCTTCTTGCTTCTTGAATAGCTGCAGACAAGTCCTGCGTATTCAGAACATATACATAGTATAGATTTCTGCTGACATTCATTTCAAACTTCGCGTCAAGCCGTAATTCCTTCGTCGCGCGATTGGTAAAACGGATAGCATTTGCCTCCTTCGAAAACGCACCAATAACAACGTAGTTCGGTATCTCTTCTGGCCTGGTCTGGTCTAGATGCGAGGCTATGGTAGGCTGAAAAAATAACAACAAATACAGTCCTACCAGTGCAAAAAATTTAAAAGTCTTCATAACACTGGTTTATTGTGAAGCACAAAAAGTGTAACGAAGATAGTAAAGAATTAATAATATTCAATTAATAATCTAAAGGACAGTGATTTACAATTTGGAAAGCACTTCAAAATCCTCCTCCAAAGATTCCCCGTTTTCGTCCACCACCACCAAGGTGTGCTTACCTTCTACCGGCGTGATCGGGAAATGATGACGCTTTTGAGTGCTTCCTAAATAGGTACCATCAAGGTGCCAATGGACAGTCACATTCGGGTTACGGTGGGCCAGTTCAAAAACAGCGTTACTCAATTGGCCATTCAATTCCCGCGGCACAAAAATTTTTGAATTTGCTTTGGGATAGATCAAATCCATTGATAATACCGCTGAAGAAATCTGGCAATCACTTCGAAATGGTGGTAAAGGTTTATAAGAAATATTTTTAGATCTGAAATAATGTTCCTGCGACGGTGGCAGGATAAACCAGTTAACTTCTTTTAATCGATCGATGTTCTCGCAAGAACTGTGAACACGAAACTTTCCATTGTCTGACAAATGAATACTTTTATGATACGGACATGGAGTACTCGCCAGGCCGTTTTCCAGTACCCATACCGTTTCAACATCCTCGCAATATGCGGTATTTCGCCCGCCGCTTACGCTACAAACGGTCACCTGATTCAATTCAGAAACAGGCTGTTGAAACCAATTTGTTCCGTCGAGTTGTGAAAAGATATCAAACATTATCGGTGCGGCGGCATCTGTGCCGGTGAGCCCTGGTCTCCCCTCACCACTGGCGTTACCAACCCAAACACTAACCACGTAGTCTGGTGTGACACCTACAGCCCATCCATCACGGAAACCAAAACTTGTTCCCGTTTTCCATGCAATTTTTCTGGAACTATTAAAGTAGCGCCAACCCGATTCTTCGCCAGGACGATATACCTCTTTCAATACATCGAATGTCTGATAAATTGCGCCGGCGCTTAGCCATGACGTTTCTTCCAGTTCAGTCTTGACTGTATCGGACAATTCATCAGGAACATAATGTAACCCATGAAAGTCTTTTCTGTTATACCTGTTCTTTCCGGGCCGTGTAGAATAATTTGTCAGTGTTCTGGCCATCGAAGCATACATTCCCGTAATATCCCATAATGTTCCTTCGGCACCTCCTAGAATTAATGAAAGTCCATAGTGATCGGGTTGATGCGTTAACGTATTCATACCCATACTACCCAGTAACGAATGAAATTTTTCGTACCGGTAATCCCGCAGCATGTGTACAGCAGGGATGTTCAATGACCGAATCAGGGCTTTGTCAGCGGAAACTGCCCCGTCATAATCTTTCGAAAAGTTCTTGGGCGAGAAACCGTTTATCAAAGTGGGTACATCGGGCAATAACGTTTTAGGAAGTATCCTCCCTGCATCGAGCATGGCTGCATATAAAAAGGGTTTGAGGATACTGCCGGTACTTCGGGGCGCCGTAATCACATCAACGGCTTCACCATATTGCCCTTTGTCGCTGACATTTGTGTTCCCAACGTAAGCCAGAACTTTGCCCGTTTTTACTTCAACAACCAATGCGGCCCCATTAAAGATTTGATTCCCCTTTAAACGTTGATGATGGTCATTAACAATTTGCTCAACGCGAACCTGAAGATGAGACTGAATAGTGGACTGCACCTTACGCTCACTGTAACCCTCCTTGGATGCACGCAGTAAAAGGTGAGGCGCATAGCGTGGTAGTGGTTTTGGTTCTTCCGGGATCGGCTCATCTTTTGACAGGGAACAGGTGAACGCATCGATTACGCCTGAGTCTTTTAATTTGTCCAGTAGAAAATCGCGTTTTGCTTTAAGCAGATCCCTGTTCTTTCCGGGATGGATCAAAGAGGGTGCGTTCGGAAGTACAGCCAGCAAAGCTGCTTCACCCCATGAAAGTTCTTGCGGATCACGACCAAAATATCGCCAGCAGGCAGCTTCCAGTCCTACAACATTTCCGCCAAAGGGTGCATGCGAGGCATAAAGGGAAAGTATTTCATCTTTAGATGATCGTAACTCCAAGCGGGTAGCTAGCACTATTTCAATAACTTTTTGAAAAATATTTCTGGGCTTCCTTTTCCGCGAAAGTCTGATAACCTGCATGGTGATGGTGCTACCGCCGCTTACAACGCTTCGGTCGCGAATGTTCTGCGTCATCGCTCGTGCTAACGAAAGAACATCTACACCAGGATGGTACTTAAACCGTTTATCTTCATAATGCATTAAGGCAACAGAAAATTTCTGAGGAACGGATACCGATTCAGGAAAACGCCACTGACCATCGCGCGCAATCGACGCGCTTAACAATTCCCCATCAGAATCTTCTATAACAGTTGAATACGGATCCCGGAATAGTTCTGACGGAAGAATAAAATAGTAAAATGACACCAATACAAAAGTGCCAGCTAAATGCCATTTATACTGTATAAGTCGTTTCATTAAATTAATACGTGGCATTGCCCTGTGGGATCGTAATCCCAAATTGTAGTAATACATTGGGTAAAAAGAATTCATCATCGCCTAAGATCTGCTCTACGATTCCGCATTTCTCATGTGGCGACAATTCTACTGAACAATTCTTTTCACCACTTCAACGACCTGTCCCTTTTTCAGAGCATAGACGCTATGATCGTACATGGCTGCACAACTAACAGCAGGCAAATAAAAGCTTCCGCTGTAACTTGCTGTTAGCATGACCCTAAAAGTTTTCCGCTGATTAGGTCCCAAATCAAAATAAGTATAAACCCGGTCATCACGGATATCCTGATAGGTTGGAACATCACCCGTAAGTCGATCTTCCGCTTCGTCTAACCTTAAATTATTGATTTCCCATCCTGAAGGAAAAATTTGATTCAGCGCCAGATTCTTATACTGCCCGCGTAAGCCCGGATTTGATATAGAAACAGACGCAATAAATTCAGTTCCCTGCTCAAGGCTCGTTGGATCAATCGCTGCACCGTCTGTATTAGTGTACGATACATTGATATTCAAATTATTCTCACCTTCTTCTTCATTTGCCCGCGCAGGAGTTCCTTCGGAAATTACGCGTACAAACAGAGTGCCCTTACTTTCACTAACAAGCTTCAATGACGAAGGCTTAATACCATCCACCGGAAGCTGTACTTGTACTATTGGTAAGTCTGTTGTGGCTGATACGTCCTTACCATTATAGGTATACGAAAATTTAAGCTCGCCTTTCTTTTCAGCACTAGCAAAAGTCCCGACAGACTTAAGACACCATGCTACAGTTTGGGTACTCATCCAATAAGATGAATTACTCAACGATGCAGAAATATCTTTCAGTAATTCAAAACCTTTCGTTCGTTCATTGAGCAAAAGCAACGTCTCCAGAATAATTGCCTTGTCCCGAAGGTCAGACCCATACGAATAGGCCAACTCCTGATAAGGCTTCACTGAAGTTGATAAATTAGCAATCATTTTTTTTGCTGCTTCAGGTTGTCCGGCCTTTACGTACGCTGCAGCGAGCATCCAGCTTGCTGTCGAAGGAAGACTTTGTTGTTCAAGCAATCTGTTCATAGCTCCGAGTTCCGGTTCCCCAGCGAGTGCCAGTGTGTATAATCTGTAAGCTTGAATTAACTCACTACTCTGAGCTTCCTGATTCTTACGCCATGCCTGCGCCTTATTGCGCTGATATCTTTTCCACCGCTTAAGCATATCACCGGGTACAAAATATCCTTTCGCCTCTGCCTCCATGAGAAAGTGCCCGGCATAAGTTGATGCCCAACTTTCTGAGTCTTGACCCCCTGGCCAATAAGCAAATCCACCGTCGCGGGTGACAAATATTTTCAGACGTTCAATTCCCGCCTTCACATTATTCTGAATCATAGCCGTTTCGCCGTCGGTCAATGCCTTTACCTGACTCAAGTATAATTGTGGAAAGACTGATGATGTTGTTTGCTCCAGGCATCCGTGTGGATATTGCAGGAGATACTTCATCCGTTGCCCCAGGTTTACAGGAGGTAAACTGGATACCTCAAGCGTTGCAGAGTTGGTACCGGTCATGCCAACAGGAACGATGGCGTTGTTCCAGGTCTTACCAGCATCAAGAATTACTTCCTGCACTTTAGTGACCGGCGGATTTGGATTTCGGATATCAATCTCAATAACGTCAGTTGCGGTAAAGTTTCCGGACGATGCTGTAACTTCAATCTTACCAACTCCGATTGCGCTTTTTACTATCAGGTCAAATTCTACCGTCATATCAGCACCAGTCATGGCTACTGTTTGAGAAGCGGAGTTAATTTGGAGAAGTCCCGAAGCTTTAACATCGACCTTAACATTTTTGATGCTCTTGTCCATGGAGAAAAGTGTTACCGGAAGTTTTAGTTTTTCTTCAGGACCCAGTACCCTTGGTAATGTCGCCAACACCATCAATGGTTTTCTTACCGGCGTTGCCTTTTCAGTTTTTCCATATGCTCCTTCATAACCGGCTACGACCATCGTTTTTACAGAGCCAACATACTGTGGCATAATAAACCGATGTTCGTCACTTCCTCCACGCAAAGTAAAAGGTCCAAGGAATTTCACGACAGGTTTAAAACGATTCGCCTTTGCATCATCTTCCTTACTCGAAGCTAATTCAGCATCTCCTCCAATTGCCAGCAGCCTTTCAATGCGGGAACCAAATGCACCCATTACATGATCATATAAATCCCACGATTTTACACCTAAAGCTTCGCGTGCATAAAAACGGTTCCAGGCGTCAGGTGTCTTAAAACGCGTGAGGTCTAACAGCCCTTCATCGACGAGTGCAAGCGTGTAGGTCATTGTTCGTTTCGACTGTTCGGAAACTTTTATTACAACCTCTTTTCCGGGCTCCAGCACATCGGGCATAGAGATAACCGGGTTAAGGTGGGTATCAGGATCTTCAACTTTTATAGGAATTACACCGTACAGCCTTATCGGTAAATCATTTGTTGTCTGTGCATGAGGCTGAATAAGTGTGATGTGCGCATAAACGTTCGGCGTCATCTCGCGGGTCACATCGAAACTGAAAGTATTATCCCCCTTTTTTGTTTGGACCCAATATGTTTTAATGACGCTGCTTCCATTTTCAATACTCACCAATGCTCTCCCATTTTCACTACCGGGTATAACCAGGTTTGCTTTCTCACCAATTGAATAAGAAGGTTTGTCGGATGTAAATGTTAACATTGTAGCGCCTTGATTTCCTCCTCTGGAACGACCTGCCCATCCCGGCCAGTCAATGTACACTACCTTACCCGTTGAGTGACCTGAAACAGGATCATATGCTTTTACAAAATACCGGCCCCATTCGGGATACTTGATCTTAAAATTCCAGCCGCCTTTACCGTTCACGGTTTTTGTTGTACCCTTGGCAACAGGTTGTGAATACGATGTTGACATATAGTTCGCGTCTGAACCTTCACTGTTCCACCACCAGCGCCATTCAAGTTTATAAATCGCCATCTCAATACGATCGCGGGAAACCGGATTGCCTTCATCATCAACAGTAACTACATCCACCCGGTGCGTTGTATCTGTCAACAGCATTCCACGGGCCTTATCGCCGGGAGGCAATCGTAACCCCGTAAAAGACTCGTACGGATAAAATGGTATCGAGAATCTGTCAATGCTGAAGTTCCCACTCTCTTCGAATGCCTTTCCTCTGAAAACAGCGCTTAACATTCCCGGGGCTGATTCTGTTGTCTCAAGCGTTGCATTGACAGTGGCATGACCTGTATCATCAGTATATCCCTCAAAAATAACTTTTGCTTCACTGTTGAATTCGCGCGATGGATCTTCAAAAACAAAATCGGGAAAACGCCGGAATTTGGTTTCTGCTTTTGTGAGCAACACTTCAAATTCCGCTTTTAGATTACGTCCTGGCGCACCATGCAACCAGTTGACTTGTAGATTTCCGGAAATATTGTTTCTTCTTGTCGTTAGTTTTTCAACACCGAAGTCGAGGTTAATCTTCAGGCGGTTGGGTTTGACAGTTTCGATCTTGACAAGCTGCGTAAATTCTGCACCCCCTACTTTAACGCGTGCATTCCAGTTTCCTGTTGGTGCATCGGAATCTGTACTGGTTGCAAATTTGTAAAATCCATTTTCACCACCCGATCTTACAATTCTACTGGTAACCTGACCCTGCGGATTTTGCAGTTCAAAAACTACAGGGTGAGTTGCAGGCAGAAGCTTTAGCTTATCTTCAAGAATAAACGTCATGTAGAGTGAGTCGCCTGGTCTCCATACTCCGCGTTCGCCATATAAGAATCCCTTTATACCTTTGAATACACGCTCACCGCCTACATCGAAATTGCTGATTGCTAATGACTCTCCGTCTTGAAGTTTCAGATAGCCGCGTTGCACTCCGGTTTTTGCGAGCAATAAAAATGGAATATCCTTGGTTGTGATAATGGCTTTTCCCTCTGTATCAGACGAAGCCGTGCCGATTAGTTGTTGTTGATAATCGTATAATTCAAGGATACATCCGGAGACAGGTTGTGTTGTTTTAAGATCATTAACAAAAACTATTGTATTTCCGTCAGTTCCACGCTTGGCCAATAGGCCGAGATCGGAAGCCAATACATTCTTTTTGATATTTCTGTTACCAGTATAATAGGACGCGTGGCAGGGATTATCGCGTTGTTCCCAATCATAATCTTCTCCATAATAGTACTCTTCATATGAGTCCCAGTTGCTTACCTCCCCTTCTTCTTGCAGATCCCAGTCCTCGGTAGCCAGACTTGTCATTCCTGCCGAAGATTCTGTCTCTCCGTTCTCACAGGCATAGGCAATGTGGGATTTTTTAAAACCAATGCGTACCTGATAAATTGCTCCCGGCTCAGATTTAATCAACTTATCCAGGCTAAGCGTGAAGCGATTCCATTTACCAAGATCTGTTACACCTGCATTATCCAGCGGCACAGTTTGTTTCAATACAGGTTTTCCCACTCTCCTCAATTCTGCACCGCCCTGGAAGTCGTTCACCTGAAAAAACTGCAAAACATTTTTTTCATAGACTTTAATGATTTCTACCTCTACGGCTTTTAAGTTAACCGCCTCAAAAGGCATGATAAGGCCGTCGGTGGCGGGAAGAACTGAACCTTTACCTGTAAAACGAACAGCAGGATTCAATTGCTCAAACGTTACTTCCATGGAAGTCCCCTCAGCCATTTTATAATCTAATATATTTCGAACACCAGCTTCAAGCGTCAGTGTCTTTGATCCCGTTTGGCGCACCGGTGGATACACTCGGATCTCATTGTCCCTGATTTCAAAATCCAAAGTACCCACACCGCTAATATCAATTAAGCCTGCCAGATTTTGTTTTTCATTCAGTGGATCAGAAAACTGGATTACCACATGCTGACTGGAACTCTGTTCAACCCTTACGTTCGTGACCTTAAAATCACCAAGCGCCGGAATTTCGACTTCCCTATTTTCAGATTGGGTAATACCCAGTTCTTTTCCATTCAGCTCGAGTTGAACCGCACTTGCCGCGTCTTTCCGAACAACATCTTCAACGATAAAAATGTGTTGCTTGCCGTCGGCAACATGATTCCAGTTAACAGTTAATGATTTTCCTTCCTGCTGTGCCTTCATCATTTTCTCTACACCCACAGCTTCGGCAAAATCAGCCGTGTATACAGTACCTTCAATCTTTTGGCGTGTTAATTCTGTTTTTACATATGGTTTTACATTTCCTATAGCCACCTCAAAGTTTTGCGGTATAACCTGGAAAGTATATCCAAAGACTCCGAGCTCTTTCGGCACTTCCAAAAGTTTCGCCAACGCAAAGCTTACTTCGTAGAGTTGTCCGGAAATCAACCGATCCTTCGGAGTAAACTCAACGGTTCTTCGATCCAACCAAACTGTTTTTCCCGTGATAGCGGGGCTGAAGGAAAATAGTTTTACAGATGTTTCATTTCCAATTGCGGAAGAATCAACAACATCCTGAGAAAGAATAATCCGAATGGATGAACCTGAGCTTACGACACCTGCTGTATAAGAAGAAATAAATTCACCGAAAGCAGGGTTTATATAGCTTAGGGCAGGCTTTGTACCCTTACTGGTTGTCACAAAGAAAATACTGGCGGTAACTAAGCCAATGGCAATAACGCCAATAGCAATTTTTTTCCAGGCAAGGTTTTGCATAGGTTGGTTGGATTTTGCGGAAAAGATCGAAAAAATTTGTCGCTTGACTTTAATTTTTTTGCGTAAAAGATTCTTACCAGTCCGTCACGAAAGTTCCTGTTGAGTTGGCACGTATCCCTTAAAATTAGTCCGAGAGAGGCTATAAAGTAAAAGCCTCCTACAATGTAAGAGGCTTTTGGTAGTGCTAACGGTTATTAAGGAACATAACCATCAAAATTCGTATCACTCGATGAACTTATCCGAAATGACCATCCGTATAGAATACGAGTGTTTACGAAGTTACTAAACCTACTTGGAGCCCGAGGTGCTCATCCTGATGATCCAAATTTATCCGGTTTGATCCTTAATCTTTTAAAGATACAGATGAACTTATGATCAAGACAAGCATTAATTACAAAACCCCGGAAAATGGGGGGTATAAAATTCAAAAATATTATCGTTGTGTTGATAAGTTAGTAACAGTACAAGCAGTAATAACTGTAAAAGCGAAACATTTATTTTATATCAGGCTTAAAAAAGTTAAAATTATATAACGTACAATTCACCCTCACAAGAATGTGATGAGATTAAAACATTATTTGTTGTAACAACTTCTTATTGTAAAACCAACTTACTGGTTATGGGTTTGCAATCTTTTAATAACCGGCATTCCTTATTAACTAATTGGTATCTTTGAAAAAAAATACAGACCTGTTTTGGAGTGACTAAAAATATTAACGTTCTCGTTGCCGATGATCATCTATTCATCCGCGAAAGTCTTCGCGCGATGTTGGACAAAATGCCCTTAGTAAGAACGACCTACGAGGCAGCAAACGGAAAAAAGGTTCTGGAAACTCTTAAGAAGCATTCAATAGATGTATTGTTATTGGATATACGAATGCCTGAAGTCGATGGTTTTGAGGTGATTGACCATATTCACAGACAAAAGCTTCCTACCCGCATTATTGCTTTAACAGCATTTGATGAAGAAGCGATGATATTTAACCTCATGCGGGCTGGTGTAGATGGAATTCTTTTTAAGAAAACAACCCATCAACAGGAAATACTGGCTGCACTAATTTCTGTGCTCGAAGGAAAACGCTACTATCACGAAAAGGTGAATATTGTGCTGCACTCAAAACCGGATGGGCTTCAACATCCTCCACGTATCAAGCTCTCTGCACGGGAATTTGAAGTAATCGTTTTATTATGCCAGGGACTCAGCACGAAAGACATCGCTGAAAAGCTGTTTCTCAGTGAGCATACGATTGATGGGTACCGAAAAGAAATTATTAAAAAAACGAATACGAAAAACACCAATGAACTTATCCACTATGCGTTAAGCAACGGTATTGTCACTTCGTAAAGGGATATGACACGATAAAAAGTGCTCCTTTCTCAACTGGTGCAGCCGTGACCGATGCTCCGATAAGTTCAGCTCTTTTTTTTATTCCGGGCAGCCCGCGCCCTTTCTCACTTCTTTGGCCGGCAGATTTATTCCTACCAATCCCATCATCTTTTACTTCGACTTTAAGATAGGATTCCGACCAGTAAAGTTTCATATTAATATTCCACGCGAGAGAGTGGCGCATCGCATTATTCACAATCTCTTGTACAATTCTGAAAACCAGGAGCTCCACCCTGTCGGGCAGGCGTCTTGCAGGTCCCATCTCCAGAAATTCGATATGAAAAGAACGAAGATCCTTTAGCTGATCACACATTTTCCACAGCGCATAAGACAGCCCCTTCTCTCTCAATGCCTCAGGAGACAAGTTCCAGATTATATTTTGCACTCGATTGAGCAAATCATTCAAGTCATGATCGATCCTTAGTAAAAGACTTTTATTTCTTCCTGAAAGAGTTGGTTCAAGACGAAGGTTCCCCAGCGCTAGCCTGGTACCTGCCAAAAGCTGTGCTAGGTCATCGTGCAAATCATGTCCAATCCGTACTCGTTCTTCCTCCAGAAGTTCCTCCTGATCTTTCAAAACCTGCCGAAGCTGCTCATTCTCTTTAACCAAAGCCTCTTCACGCAGGTCCCTTCTGCTGGATTGTGTAAAATACATAGTAGCTCCGATCGCAACCACAGCAACCATTGAAATCAAAATAAAAATATTATAAGCCATTTACGCTAACGTTAACTGAGTTGAATTTAAAGATATAAAAGTCAGTTACAAAAAAAAGATAAAGTTACTTTATCGCCAGCGCCTACACCTATAACATTTTGCCAACGGCAACAAAATTCAATATGTCTGTCAGGTAGGATAATTAATTTATACTTTTACTTTTTCATTACATAAGAACTGTGAGCATGGAAGACATATTATCAAGATCCTACTTCGACAATACTGTTCAGGAATATCTTATCGCACTTGGCGCGATTTTGTTGGGAATGTTGATTCTCCGCTTATTCCGCAAAACCCTTTTGATGCAATTAAAAAAATGGGCAAATAAAACAGATACTACGATTGACGACTTCGTAGTCGACGGAATACAAAAATTTGGTCTACCTATACTCAATTTCATAATTATTTATCTCGGTATCGGTACGCTAACACTGTCTGAGAAAACGACAAAATATGTTTACGGAGCTGTTGCTGTAATTATTGCCTACTATGCCATACGACTAATTTCATCGACCGTTCTGTTACTTCTTCAGACGCATGTTCGAAGTCAGGAGGAGGGAGAAGAAAAGGTGAAGCAGATCGGAGGCATTATGCTTCTGCTAAATATTATTATATGGGGATTAGGGTCACTTTTCTTATTTGATAATTTAGGGTATGACGTAACAACTATCATTGCGGGACTAGGAATAGGTGGTATAGCGATAGCACTTGCAGCACAAAATATTTTGGGTGACCTCTTTAATTATTTTGTAATCTTTTTTGACAGACCTTTTGAAATTGGTGACTTTATAGTGATTGATGATAAAAAAGGTAATGTTGAACACATTGGTATCAAAACCACGCGTGTAAAAAGTCTTACTGGTGAACAACTTGTATTTTCCAATAGTGATTTAACTAATTCACGTATCCACAATTTCAAGCGTATGCAAAGGCGTAGAATTGGATTTAATTTGGGAGTAATTTATGAAACAAGTCCGGAGCAACTTAAGGAAATTCCGGAAATCATTAAGGGGATCATAGACGCGCAGGAAAGTGCCACGCTGGACCGTGTACATTTTTTAGCCTACGGTGATTATAGTTTGAATTTTGAAATCATCTACTTCGTAGAAAGTTCCGATTACAACCAATATGCAGATATTCAACAAGCAATTAATTTCAGCATATTTGAAGCTTTTAAAGAAAAAAATATTGAGTTCGCTTATCCTTCGCAAACTATCTTTATGGCAAAAGATATTGCAGCACCTTAAGCATGAGCAGGGTTTTAATTGGGATGGCAATTATATTGATTCAGAGTTCTTCTTTTAAGACACTACAACTCATGAATGCGCGCGTAAAAACTGCTTACGTCGACAAGGAGGAAAAGGTAAAGCAGTATTTTACCGAAAAGAATATAGCCTATATTGGTTTCAATTTGTTTGTAAGAGCTTTCAAAAAAGAAAAAATTGTTGAGGTATGGGTTTTGGAAAAAGGGAAGGATACATACACCCTCCTTCATACATATAATTTCTGCACAAGTTCAGGAACACTTGGGCCTAAGCGAAAGGAAGGTGATCTACAAATCCCCGAAGGAGTATATCACATAAACCACTTCAATCCGCAAAGCAATTTTTTTCTTTCTCTTGGAATTAACTATCCCAATGCGTCAGACCGAAAATTAGGTGACAAAGACAGACCCGGAGGTAGTATTTATATTCATGGCAATTGTGTAACGGTCGGATGCATTCCTCTGACCGACGATAAGATCAAAGAACTATACGTGCTGGCTGTTGAAGCGCATAACAATCGTCAGGCGAAAATTCCTGTTTATATTTTTCCAGCAAAACTTTCTGATGTTCAAATGAACCAGTTGAAGAAAGACTTTCCTGCAAATACAATTCGTTTTTGGGAAAATTTAAAGCCCATTTACGACCACTTTGAAAAAACAAAACAGCTAAATCCCGTGCGAATTAAAGAGAACGGAGAATACAGTCTCTGAAGAATACCTCCAAAAAAAGATTCCCGTTTCTACATCATGAGTAACGGGAATCGACGAAACAAAACTCTATACTTTAAAAGGATCAAACTCTCTCTTCAACCTTATTCATCACCTTCGTTTGAATTTGAATAGATTCCTGATGAATAAGCTTTAGTAAATCATTTGTAAAAGTTGAATTTAAACCCATTGCCTTACCTAATGTGATACGGGTTTGAATAATTTCTTCCCAGCGTGTAACCTGCAGAATTGTAACACCATTTTCTTTCTTGTATTGACCAATCTTTTCAGATATCTTCATACGAGCTGCCATTTTAGACATGATCTCGTCATCAAGCTGATCAATCTGTTCACGCAAAATGCTGAGTGTATCTTTGAATGTTTTGTTGTCAGACGTAACTGTTCTTACAACCAGTCCATCAATAATTTTTCCCAGTGCTGCAGGAGTAACCTGTTGTTTTGCATCGCTCCATGCTGCATCCGGATCGATATGACTTTCGATCATCAAGCCGACCATATCCATATCGAGTGCCTTCTGACAAATAAAGGAAATGAGTTCACGATTACCAGCAATATGACTTGGGTCGCAAAGAATATCGAGTTCTGGGATCCTTGTCTTTAATTCAATTGCCATATCCCACATCGGGGCGTTTCGGAAAGGACCTTTTTCAAAGGAAGAGAATCCGCGGTGAATAGCAGCCAGTTTGGTAAGACCTGCTTTATTCAATCGCTCGAGTGCACCAATCCAAAGCTCCAGATCCGGATTGATTGGATTCTTTACCATTACCGGGATATCAACACCTTTTAAGGAGTCAGCAATCTCCTGAACAGAAAACGGATTAACGGTAGTACGTGCACCGACCCATAAAATGTCAACGCCAGCTTTTAAGCAAGCATCAACGTGCGCTGCATTGGCTACTTCAGTAGTCACAGGAAGACCGGTTTCCTTTTTTGCCTGAACGAGCCACTTCAGACCTTCCGCACCTGCCCCTTCATATTGACCAGGTCTTGTACGCGGTTTCCAGATACCTGCACGCAATGCGTGTACTTTTCCCGTTGAGGCCAGCTGCTTTGCTGTAGCAATCATTTGATCTTCTGTTTCTGCACTGCACGGACCGCTGATGATAATCGGTTTGCTTTCAGTAGGAAGCCATTTTGTGATTGATTCAAGTTGTAATGCCTTTTTCATATCAATTTCAATTTTTACTTTTCAATAATTTGTTTCGGTTGTTTATGTTCAATTCCATTTAGAATTTCTCTTATATGGTTTGCCTCTGTCATAATGCGATGCAATTCTTTTACATCGCGCTTCATCAGGTAATACTGAAATTTTTGCAGGTGCATGATATATTCCAGCAATGCCTGACTCAGGTATTCTGCATTTTGCTCAAAAATCGGAGCCCACATATCGGGTGAACTTTTGGCAAGCCGGACGGTCGAAGCAAAACCGCTTCCCGCCAATGCAAAAATATTTTTTTCATCACGTTCAATATCCAATACAGTCTGTCCCAGTAAGAAAGAACTCACGTGAGACAAGTGTGAAACGTAAGCAACATGCTTGTCGTGTTCTTCGGGTTCCATGAATATAGTATTCATGCCGAGTGCATCCGACACCTGACTTGCGACGGCAAGCGCATGGACCGAGGATTTACTTTGTTCGCAAATAATGTTAGTCTTATTGCGGAATAAACCTTCGAAAGCGGCACCCGGTCCGGAATTTTCGGTACCCGCGATTGGATGGGATGCCACAAATTGACCTCGGTTTGGATGGCTGGCAATCGCACGGCATATCAATCCTTTCGTAGAACCTGCATCAATAATAGTCGCATCCTTTTTTACAACATTCAAAACCAATGGCAAAACCTTAACCAAAGCGCTAACCGGAATCGCCATGATAATTAAATCGGACGTTGGCACTGATTCTTCCAATGTTTGAATACTATCAACCAGTCCGAGTTCCAATGCCTTTTGCGCATGGTCAGGATTTGATTCGATCCCAACAAGCTCGGTGCTTACGCCAGCTCTCCTCAAGTCCAGCGCCATACAGCCACCAATTAATCCCAGACCGATAACGGTTGTCTTCATGTTCGCTTTTATTAAACAGTTGCCGAAGTTTTTCGGTTATTCTCCTGTACCGGATTTTTTAAGAAACCTTCAATTCGCGTCAAGGCTGCGCCCAGCATTTCCACCGTGCAGCATAGAGATATGCGGATGTACCTTCTTCCGGCTTCGCCAAAAATAAATCCGGGGGTGATAAACACTTTAGTACCATACAATATCTCATCGATCCATTTTTCAACATCTGGAATAGTATCAGGAGCTTTAGCCCATACAAATAGTCCTGACTGCTGGTTGGAATACGTACATCCGAGCAGGTCTAACAGCTTTGTTGCCACGGCTTTCCTTTCCGCATAAACCTTATTCAGCATAGTAAACCATTCGCTACCACTTTTGAGAGCTTCTACTGCCGCATGTTGCAAGCCTAAAAACATTCCGGAATCCATATTACTTTTTACTTTCAATACAGCCTCGATGTATTCCTTTTTGCCGGCCACCCAGCCAATGCGCCAGCCGGCCATGTTATGGGATTTGCTTAAAGAATTTAGCTCCAGGGCAACCTCTTCGGCACCTTCAATGGATAGCAGACTAACAGGTTCATCGTTTAGAATGAGACTGTATGGATTGTCATTGACAATAAGAAACTGATGTTCGCGTGCCAGATCAATCAATTCTTTCAATTCATCTCGCGAAGCTGTCCGACCTGTAGGCATGTGCGGAAAATTAACCCACATCAGCTTTACCTTTGACAGATCGCTTTTCTTTAACGCATCAATATCAATTCCCCAGTTCATATCCTCACGCAACGCATAGGGTCTGAGTTTGGCTCCAACCAACGTGGCAACGGAGGAATATGTTGGATAACCAGGATTGGGAATTAATACCTCATCACCTTCGTTTACAAAAGCCATTGTTATGTGCATGATTCCTTCTTTCGAGCCCATCAAAGGGAGAATCATGGTTTCGGGATCAATTAAAACCTGGTAAACATTCTGGTAGAATTCAGCAATACCTTTGCGCAACTGAGGGATACCTTTATAGTTCTGATACCCATGATTCACTGGATTCTTTGCAGAGTCAGTCAGTGCATCAATTGTAACTGCAGAAGGAGCCTGATCCGGACTTCCAATTCCCAGGTTGATCACCTTAAATTCAGGAGAATCCAGACTTCGTACTTCAGCAAGCTTTCTGCTGAAGTAATACTCTTCTACGTTCGCTATTCTATTTGCTGTCTTGATCATATTCGCTATTGTAAGAAAAATCTTTGGCTCAGAAACGTTAACTACTTATACTCAATTTTTCCTTTTTTATACTCGCCCAACACATTCAGGTTTTTTACCTGCCGTAACACCAGATGCATCGCATCATCGTAGTTTTTTCTTCTCTTCCATTCCACGTCTACGTGTATGGAATATTCACTTGGTCTGCCAATAATCGGGATTGATTGAATTTTAGTCAGGTTAAGACTATTTTCCTTAAAGGTCATCAATGCATCTGCCAGACTTCCCACCTCATTCGCAACTTCAAAACATAACGACGCTTTGTTACTTTCTGCTTTTCCATTACTTCGTTTTCTTAAAATAAGAAAGCGGGTAAAGTTCTTTTTATGAGTTTCGATTCGCTTTTCTAAAATCTGGAGCTTATATTTTTTAGCGGCGTATTCATTCGCGATAGCAGCAGTATTTTTCAACTTCAATTCTTTTACCCGTTTTGCAGATAGTGCTGTATCATCACTTTCCCTGAGTTCAACACCATTCAGGGAATGTAAGAACTCAGAGCACTGACGAATAGCCATTGGGTGGGATTCAATCGTTTTGATGTCACTGAGCTTTACGCCCGGCATCGCCAACAAATGCATGTGAATTGGAAGATATACTTCACCTACTATACTGAAATGATAATCCTGAAGAAGGAAGTAATTGGGTAAAATGCTCCCGGCGATAGAATTTTCAATGGCCATTACTGCAAAGTCAGCCTCGCCACTTTTTAAACTCTCGCACAATCGGTGAAAAGAAAGGCACTCAATGGTTTGAATAGGATCAGCAAAATATGTTACCGCAGCGATTTCATGAAAGCTGGTTGCTATACCTTGAATTGCAATGTTTAGTTTTTTCTTCTTTGCCATTGTTTTAAAAAGTCCATAAAAACAAAAAGTCCCGGTTTTCCGGGACTTTTCTGAGTTTTTCGTTATCGGTTAGTCAACAACACATTCCTCTTAAAGTCCCGCTCGGGTACTAAAAAAGAAATAATAAAAGTAAAAAGATGTGTTGTTTGTTTTCATATCTGCTCTTGAAGCGAATCAAAGATAAAATGTTTTTTTTCTGAGTTGCAAGTGTGCAGGCTAACTTTCATGAAATATTTTTAAAACTAATGGTTGTTAGTAAATGACTTGCCGGAAAACTCATAGGTCTTAGCCGCGTTCATCACATGCCTCAAACCGGTATCCGTCGGGCTATTTACAGTCATTATTGCAGCACTTACCTTTGATCCCCTATCTTTATCAAAAAAACTCCCATGCAAAAAATTCTTCTTCAATTTCTCTTTGCTCTGGTTTTAATGATTTCATGGAGCTGCGGTCAAAAGTCTCATGATGAAACCCATGATCACGGCTCAATGGAAGAATTAGAAGAAAGTCCCAACCAGGCTTTATATGATGAGGTCATGAAAATCCATGACGAGGTAATGCCCAAGATGAATGATATCTATAAAGTAAAGGAGGAACTGAAAAAGAAAATTGCCAACACCCCCGACATGGTGGAGGAAAAGAAAAAGGAACTTCAAGTTACAGTTCAAAAACTGGATTCCGCCAGCGATGGAATGATGGTGTGGATGCGCAACTTCAATCCCTTACCAGATAGCCTTGGCGAAGAACAAGCAAGAGAATACCTGGAAAATGAAATGGAGAAGGTGAAAAAAGTAAGAGACGATATCAAAGAAGCTTTAGAACGGGCAACTGCTGAAAACTAGGTTTCTCTTCGTCATTTGGTACACTTCGACCACACTTCCCCAATCTCATAAAATCTTCTCTCCCATCTCATAAATGTTTTACCTTTGTGCCCTTTCAAAGAAGTACAAATGGATACAAAATCAGTACCGCTTAATGATCTTCATGTGAAGTTAGGAGCCAAAATGGTTCCCTTCGCAGGTTTCAATATGCCCGTTCGCTACTCTTCAGACATTGAGGAGCACATGACCGTAAGAAAAGGGGTAGGTGTTTTTGACGTCTCGCACATGGGCGAATTTTCGCTAAAAGGACCTGAGGCGCTCGATCTGATCCAACGTGTTACCAGTAATGACGCATCAAAATTAACAGATGGCCAGGCGCAATACTCTTGTCTACCCAATGAAACGGGTGGTATTGTTGATGACCTCATCGTTTACAAAATAAAAGATAACGACTACCTGCTTGTTGTTAATGCCGGAAACATCGCAAAAGACTGGGACTGGATCAGTAGTTATAATACAACGGGTGTTGAGATGAAGAACATCTCTGATAGTATTTGTCTTTTCGCTGTTCAGGGACCAAAAGCAACGGGTGTGCTTCAGAAGCTTACATCAATTGACCTTAGTACAATCAAGTACTATCATTTCGCTATTGGTGAATTTGCTGGTGTTACAGATACCATCATTTCAAACACAGGGTATACTGGTTCGGGAGGATTTGAAATATATGTGAACCAGGCTTACGCTGAAAAGGTATGGCACGCGATTTTTGAGTCTGGAAAAGATTCTGACATTAAACCTATAGGCCTGGGTGCACGCGATACACTCCGACTTGAGATGGGCTTTTGTCTTTATGGAAATGATATTGACGATACCACCTCGCCGCTGGAAGCAGGGTTAGGTTGGATCACAAAGTTTAGCAAAGACTTTACTAACGCCGCAAATCTCAAAAAACAAAAAGAAAAGGGTGTAAAACAAAAGCTTGTCGGTTTTAAAATGGTGGATAAGGGAATCCCACGGCATGACTATACGATTAAGGATATCGATGGAAATAATATTGGCAGAGTAACTTCAGGAACGATGTCGCCAATGTTGGGGATAGGTATCGGGTTGGGTTACGTGCCGGTGGCATACAGTACTGCCGGATCAGAAATATTTATTGATGTCCGCGGACGGGCCTTGAAAGCTCAGGTGAGTAAGCTTCCTTTAATCTAGACTGCATCATGAAAGTACTCTTCATTGTTCTGCTCTTTTTTATTGTAGCAGAAGCCTTTCCCCAATCAGACGAAGACGCCAGGCTAAACAATGAAGCTGTCGTGTTAATGGATAACGAACAGTATAAAGAAGCCCTTCCTTATCTGGACGAAATCACAAATAGAAATGGTCATAACACACTCTTCAGATATAATCGCGCTGTAACACTTTTTAATCTCAAGAGGTACGCCGAAGCGCTTTCCGATTATAAAATTCTTTCAGAAGCAATTCCTGAGGAAAGTGAATATGTTTTCCAGGTCGGAAATTCTTACGAGCAACTCGATAGCGCCGATCTAGCCATCTTTTTCTATTCAAAGGCTATTGATATTGAAAAGGATAACTTCCTGTATTACTTCAAACGAGGCACAATCTTGCTAAAGCAAAATAAATTTACCGTTGCTGAAGCCGATTTTAATGCGTCATTAGAACTTAATCCCAAGCATGATAATTCCTTGCACAACCGGGGTATTGCTTTCTACAAGCTTGGAAAAACACATAAAGCGTGCGAAGACTGGTGTACTGCCTACAGACTTGGAAATACCTATTCGTTAAGACATATGAAAATGAACTGTCCCACAACACCGTGTCCTAACCCCCGATGAGAACGATTGACGTTTGCCTTAGTCCGGAGTTGATGCATCTTTACAATGTACACGATAAAACGGTAGTAGTTGTTGATATCCTCAGAGCCACATCGTGTATGACAACTGCTTTTGCCTTTGGGATCCACAGTATTACTCCTTTTGCAAAACTGGAAGATTGCCTGGCGATGAAAGAGAAGAATTATTTTACAGCAGGAGAACGTGATGGTAAAAAGGTAGAAGGATTTGATCTTGGCAATTCTCCGTTTGAATACATGGATGAAAAGCTGAAAGGAAAAAAAATAGCTTTCACAACAACGAATGGTACACAGGCAATTGCTAAATCTGAAGGAGCCAGAGAGATAGTAATTGGTTCCTTCTTAAATCTCGCTGCTGTAACAAAATACCTCCTTGCTTCTACTAATAACATTTTGATAGTGTGTGCCGGCTGGAAAGGAAAAGTGAACTTAGAAGATACACTTTTTGCAGGAGCCGTTGTTGAAGCCATGAAAGACGAAATAAAACCCGATTGTGATGCACCTCTCGCCGCTGAGCACCTGTACATTCAGGCAAAACATGATCTTGTAGAATTTCTGAAAAATTCCAGTCATGTACAGCGTCTTGCTAAATTGAATATCCATAAAGACATACAGTTTTGCCTCACGCTGGATCAGTACACAGAAGTTCCTGTATTAAAGAATGGTGTCCTGGTAGTCTGAATCTAACAGCGCTAAACTTTAATGTAGATTTTCTTTTTATCCAGCGCATAGCCAATTGACCAGCACAGAAGCATAAATAACACGGCGAACAACAATGATGCATTGATCGGGCTGGCAAAACTGCGAAGCACCTTATTAAAGAATATATATTGCAGACTATTTCCATTCACTGAAAATGCGTACAGTGAAATCAGCAACACTTCGGATAACAAATAAATGAAAAGTGGATTTCTTCCAAAGACAAGAAAGAAACCGGTCCATTTTTTACGTTTCTCAATCTCGATCAGGTAGATGAGAACTGGTAGAATCATCATATCCAAACCTACTGTAAGCAGTACAAAAGAACTGGTCCAAAGTTTTTTGTTGATGGGAAAAGCCATATCCCAGGTGAGCGCCAGTAAGATCAATCCGGCACCAACAATCATCAACTTTGAAATCGTTTCGAAGGAATTACCATGCTTACGAATAAAATCGCCAACCAGGTAACCTGCAATAACATTCACGATGGACGGTAGTGTACTTAATAATCCTTCCGGATCAAATGGAATTCCTTCGCCATTGTATAAATGTTTCTCTCCAAATAAAAATAAGTCGAGCCTCAATGCGGCATTACCAGGAAGACTGTATGGATCATTGGACTCTCCATATACATAACAGATAATCCAGTAACTCAGCAGCGCAAATGCACTAAACCACAATGCCATCTTTTTCGAACCATAATGGAGAATGATGGAAGCAAAGAAATAGCACAAAGCAATTCTCTGCAGGACGCCAAGTATTCTTGTTTCACCTAGAGGTTTCAATTCCAGGCCTCCTGCCTCCGCCTCTCTGAAGAAAGGAAACCAATACATCAAGAATCCCAAAAGGAAAATTATAATTGTACGCTTTAAAGTCTTACGCCAGAAAACAGAATCTCCTTGCACCTGATATTTGTGCATAGCAAACGCCATTGCATTCCCAACAGCAAAAAGGAACGATGGGAAAACTAAATCTGTTGGTGTAAATCCATGCCACGGCGCATGAAGAAGCGGCCCATAAGCGATTTCCCAACTGCCGGGAGAATTTACAATAATCATAAAACAAATGGTCATTCCCCGAAAGACATCAAGGGCAAGGTAGCGTTGGTCAGACATGGTTGGTCAGGATTTCACGAAAGCTCAATGATTTTTTGCAGAGCTGCAAGGGTATTCTGTCAGAAAAGTAAACACACGCAACACACTTTTTGCACACACAAAGCACACCAAAGTTTGAAGCAGATATAACTACTTCAACTTCGGGTTTTGATGATGTCTTTCGCTATCGCGTTGACTTTTTTTCTCCAGGTTTTTCTGAAATGCTTCGGTGAGGTCTACACCCGTTTGGTTTGCCAGACATATTAATACCCAAAGTACATCCGCCATCTCATCACCGAGGTCTTTGTTTTTGTCGGACTCCTTTTCAGATTGTTCTCCATATCGACGTGCCATGATCCTGGCTACTTCACCTACCTCTTCAGTCAGGATGGCCATATTAGTCATTTCATTAAAGTATCGGACACCATGCTTTTTTATCCATTCATCCACCTGCTCCTGAGCTATTTTTAGCGTAACTGACATGCTTATGATTTTAGATTAAGTGTATGAATTTTTTCAAGAAGTGATACCGGTACACTAGCAACCTTTCGCTTTGAATAATCATAACAGACAATACCTGTTTTTCCAACCGCTATTTCCTTTCCTGTTACTTTGTTTGTAACCTGGTATACCATATCAAAACCGTATTTGTTAAATTCGTCTACAGCGATGGCCACACTTAACACATCTCCAAGGAAAGATTCTCCTTTATACTGAATAGCAGCATCGGCGATGATCTGACCTACAGATCCTTCAAAACTTATCTCATCTTTAAAACCAATGCTGCGGTAAAACTGTATACGCGCTTCCTGCAATAGTGTAAGCATCGTATCATGGCCTACGTGGCCGCCATAATTCAAGTCCGAAACGCGTACCGGAATTTCTGTTGTGAAAATAAAATGATCAGGA
Organism: Chryseolinea sp.; assembly: GCA_041747735.1. Lineage (GTDB taxonomy): Bacteria > Bacteroidota > Bacteroidia > Cytophagales > Cyclobacteriaceae > Chryseolinea. Next base: position 18,363 of record JBGTEP010000153.1, on the reverse strand, counting down.
AGATTAATATTTATTCTGGGCATTTTTGAAATATGCTTGAAGAGTTATAGACTTTCGTTGACTTTATCTCGACGCTTTTAAATTTTGTTTGTACGAGATCATAGACTTTTCCATAAATATAGCGTAGCATACGCTTCCCATCCCCTATACATTTTAAAAATTTTTTTGACCTCATCTATCGACGGTTTCCGGTCTAATTGTTTTAAATTTTTTATTGCGTTGTGAATACCCGCATCCTCCAATGGAAAAGCATCCGGATAACGAAAGGTTTTCATCAATGCATAGTTGGCGGTCCAATTACCAACACCCTTAATCTTCATCAGCTTTTCCTTAGCTTCCGGTAAGGGAATGCCTTTTAATTTTTCTTTGGAAACTTCTCCTGCTGCAAAAGCTTCGGCGATCAGTACAGTATACGAACTCTTCTGCCGTGAAAATTGCAGGGGAAGCAAATCATCATGAGTAAGTTTGGAAACAGATTCCGGTGTAGGAAACAAATAATATTCATGGTCATCAAAAATCAATTTCGATCCATATTTTTCGACAAAACGTTGCTTCAACGTATAAGCGAATTGAAGATTGATTTGCTGTCCCAATACAGCCCAGACCAACGATTCAAACAAATCCGGTTGTCCAATAATCCGGTAGCCGTAAAATTTCTTCACAAGTGGTTTCAGCAATTCGTCCGCGGCTGCCATCGCATAAAACGGCTTAAGGTCTGTTTCGAGATCAAACCATTCACGTATGAAATCTTCCAGTCCTTTACGCTCAGGGTCTGAAAGTTTACCGTTGAGAACGGTTACGCTTAGTTCTTGATTTACCGAAGGGATCAACTCAAAGAGAATATTACGGTTCTGGATTTGAATCAGTTTACGAACGCCGGTTTCTCCACAGCGGTGCAACAGTTCTTTTGGAGAGCGCTTGAGAAAATCAAGGCACTGGTCGAAACTAAACTCCTTTGGAACAGGTAATTTAAAATTCATGGAACAAGTATATAGAATGATCGCGTAGAAGTGTAGCTGGAAATTTGCGAATCTTCTAAAATCCATAACAAAGACAAAAATCGAACAGCTTCCTGTTCGATACTGTACACAATCCGCCATGAAGATACCTTTAGCGATCAGCAAATCGGCTTCCATACGTGGCATAAAGGTTGAACCGTTAGGCTTTGAAATAATAAGATACTTCTTTCGTTAGTCTCTACATGGAAAAAATAAAGCATTTCTTCTGGCTTTGCTCAGGTGTGCACATTCCCCTGCTGAAAAAATGTGAGGTAGAATCCAGTAAGTACGTGGGTATTGGCGCAACCATCTTTTTTACCGGTATCTTTGCCGCGCTGGCTGCAGCGTACGCGCTTTTTACAGTCTTCGATAACATCTGGATTGCATCGATACTTGGTATGCTTTGGGGCCTGATGATCTTTAACCTCGATCGTTACATTGTGTCCAGTATGCGTAAAGAAGGCAATTCGTTACGCGAATTTAAAACGGCACTTCCCCGAATTATTCTGGCCGTGTTGATTTCTATCGTCATTGTTAAACCGCTCGAGTTGAAACTCTTCGAAAAAGAAATCAAATCAGAGTTGATTATCATGGAGCAGCAGACCTACACATCCCAGGAAAATGAAATCAGAATGAGGTTTCAATCAGGGGAACAAAAGTTAAAAATGGAGATCGCCGAATTAAAGAATGAAATTGCGGCGAAAACAACCTCACGTGATGATCTAAATCGAATTGCGCAGGAAGAAGCCGATGGTACAGGTGGTAGCAAAAAAAGGAATGCAGGTCCGATTTACAAACTAAAAAAAGCTGATGCAGACCGTGTGAACCTTGAGTTAATCGAACTCACTAAAAAGAATGAAGACCTTATAGCAGATAAGCTGAATACGCTTGCGATGCAAGACTCTGCAGTGGCTTCTGAAATTTCAACACTCGCCAGACAAAAATTAGATGGCCCCGCCTCGCGAATGGAAGCGTTAAGCCGCCTCACAGCCAAAAGTGCCGCAGTATGGTGGGCGAACTGGTTTATTGTTTTACTTTTTATTGTTGTGGAGACCGCTCCTGTTTTTGTCAAGCTTATCTCGTCAAAGGGTCCGTATGATGAGATGCTTAAAATCGAAGAGCACGGATTTGAAGGAAGACGCATTGAAGAAGTTGCAAGGATAAATTCCGATATTAAACTACGAACAACTAATTTATCAGAAACAGAAAGTAACTATGTAACAGACCGTCTGGATGTTAGGTTAAATGAAACGTAAAGCAAGAATAGAATACGGCCAGAATAAGATTTCAAATTTCCTGAAGCTGCTTCTCGGCATCTAACGTTTCACTTTCATTTTTTGAAAGATTTGCAGCTGCCAGCTTTCCCTTTAACGACAGTACACGCTTTGGTGCACGTTGAAGTGCTGTATTGAAAGCAACCAAAGCATCTTCCGGACGGTTAACGGAAAGCAAAAATTCGCCGTATAATTCGAACGAAGGCTTGACCACTGAAGGAGGTCCATAAGAATAACTGCTACGCTGTTCAACAATAGTTGCTTCTCTAAACAGTTTTTCCGCAGCATCAAGATTATTGAGTTTCCATTCTTTTAGTCCCTGCAGTTCTAACTCCATGACGTGTACAACATCAATATCCAGTTTCGTTGCATTGTCGCGACTTGCACCGCCGCTCTGACATAACGCAATACCGGCTTCACTTAGGGTTGTCGATTCCTGCATTCGATCTAGTCGCATTTTGTCAATTGTTTTTTCCAGAGAGTCGATCGCGCCATCGTGATAAAATTTCATGCCTCTTACAAACGACTGTTGCCCTCGTACTGCAACATTCAAACCCTGTACGTCCGTCGAATGCAAGGCGAACATCGATTCCCAATCATCTGTCGCTATCAAATAGGTTGACTTTAAATATATTTCATGTGCTCGTGCTTTGGTGGAAGGGAGTTCCTCACAATAGCGTATCATATCCGTCAACAATTTTCGGGCGTCATCCTCTCTGGCCTGCTGGAGGTAACCGTATTGCAGCCAGTGAAAAGAATGATAACTCAGTGCATTGTTGGAAAGGCCTTTACGCTGCTTACGTGCTACGCTGGCTTTCCATGAAGCTTCATTGGAACTGACAACATCGTCCCACATACCCATGGCCACGTAGATATGGGTTGGCATATGCAACGCATGGGCTGCATCGGGAGCAACAACTGCGTACTCGTTGGCCGCGAACAGTGCTTTTTCGGCGTGACTCGGATCATCGTTAGCATGAATAAAATAATGCAATGCGCCAGGATGGTTTGGGTTTTCTTTCAAAATAGATTCTGAAACTCGCGCACTCTTCTGGTACACTTCATCATCACGACCAACGGCTACAGAACCCAACAATGAAAGTGCATAAAGAGAAGCCACTTCATGGTTACCCGGATATTTTGCATGTAATGTCGCCATAAAATCAGCATAAGCCTTGTCGCGTTCCGGCTTGGAACCCTTACCATACAGGACATGCGCTGCGCGAAGAAGATCCTTCTCCAAAGGTGACGCTGCCTTTTCAATTCTCACTTCAGCTGTTTCACCCAGTTTTTCTAACACCTTTTTTCCAGCTTCGAAATCCTGTTCCTGCCAAATCGCATGATGGTAGGTCATTGCTTCGCCCCAGTAAGCCATAGCACAGGTGGTATCTACTCGCTGTGCTTCGCGAAATGCCTCCGCTGCGTCTGAAAATTCAAAGCTGTGCATCAGGAGATATCCCTCCAAAAAAAATGGCTTAGCTTCCTTCGAACCAGTAATGTCGAAGTCTACCGAGCCTAGTTTGGATGCCTCCCTTTTTACGGGCGTTGAGCAGGCCACAACCAAAAAAGAAAATATGGCCCAATAGTTCATCTTATAACTTTTCATTCAGAATGAGTTAATCACTAAAAGTAAGAAATTCATATCAGCTTATGAATAATTTTATCTCGTAGTTAATCGATGAGGTTGGTTATTTAGGGAAACGTTTAAGGGTTTATACAATCCAGCAAGTTTCGGGTTGTTGTACGTATCATTCTTTTTGACTTTTGGGGAAAATACACACCATAAAAATGAACTGGATTTACCACCATACTCAACTAAACGAAAAAGGATTTTCTGTTGTACCGAATGTACTTTCACCGGCAGAGTGCCAGCATTTATCGGGGATGTATTTTGATAACGCTCTGTATCGAAGTACGGTCAATATGCAGCGATATCGCTTTGGAAAAGGAGAGTACAAGTATTTCAACTACCCACATCCACCTGTAATCCAATCGTTACGTGAGATCTTCTATAATCCACTCAGTGTACTTGCAAATGAATGGATGGATAAGCTTAACACGTCAATAAAGTATCCACCAAGTCATCAACAATTTCTGGAGCAATGCAAGGCGAATAATCAGTTACGTCCTACGCCACTTTTATTGCGTTATGAAGTCGGGGGTTTTAACACACTGCATCAGGATTTGTATGGAGAAATAAGTTTTCCGTTCCAGGTGGTGTTTGTACTCACACAGCAAGATAAAGATCATCAGGGAGGAGAGTTTGTATTGGCAGAGCAGATCCCCCGATCTCAATCCAAAGTTGAGGTGCTGAAACCTAATCAAGGTGATGCCTTAATCTTTACTACAAACTCCCGACCTGTAAAAGGTTTAAAAGGTTTCTACCGTGCCAAAATGAAGCATGGCGTAAGTGAAGTAAAAGCCGGCGTCCGGTATTCATTGGGTATTATCTTTCACGATGCCGCATGATAAAACACAACTGCTACAGCGACAGCATAATCAGAAACTACATACGTAGTGGAGAAATCTGCCTGGCAGGAAACATTCGCGCAAGGATTTTTGGATCTCTAAACTGTACATCTGGTAAAAGAATGAAGAAAGAAAACAGGATTTTCTTTAAATCTGAATCAGAAGCTATTCTCGCAGGCTTCCGTCCATGTAGTCATTGTTTGCGCTATAAGTATGTAGAATGGAAGAAGGATGTTCAATAATTGTTCATACTTATGATCCACCCAACTGAGCAAGATCCGGGTTGAAACTCTGCGCAGGAAGAAACAATTTTGAATCATAAAAAATTATAGTTTTATGCTCTTGAAAACACCCGAAACACATAGCAACTATCAAAGGATTGAAGAAGCGATCCAATACCTGGAACAAAATTTCAAACACCAACCGGATTTGGACGAAGTGGCCGAAAAAATCCACCTGTCTCCCTTTCACTTTCAAAGAATATTTACTTCCTGGGCGGGTATAAGTCCGAAACGATTTTTACAGTTCCTCACGATAGATTACTTAAAAGAAAAAATTCATCAAACTAAGAACTTGAATGAAGCAGCTGAATCTGTTGGGCTTTCAAGTCAATCGCGCGTATACGATTTGTTCACTACTTTACAAGGTGTAACACCTCAGGAATACAAACAACATGGGACGGGAATCCGGATCGATTATGGGTTTCACGAAACGCCTTTCGGATTGTGTCTGATTGGCGTTACCGAACGCGGCATCTGCTGGTTGTCATTTGTTCAAACTGACACTGACCCAAGGCTAGAGGTTGAGTGTTTGAAAGAACACTGGCATAACTCTGTCTTTCATCAGGATCAGCACCTGACATCAACTTTTGCAGAGAAAATTTTTTACAACGATAAAATTAAGTCTAAAAAAAGGCTCCATGTGTTCGTAAAAGGAACCAACTTTCAACTTAAAGTCTGGGAAGCTTTATTGAAAATCCCAATGGGACATGTAACCACCTACCAAAATATAGCGGATGGCATAAAGAGTCCGAGGGCCAACCAGGCTGTCGGTTCTGCTGTAGGTGCAAATCATATTGCCTATCTCATTCCGTGTCATCGTGTAATCAGAAAAGATGGTATGCTCGGGGAATACCGATGGAGTTCTGCAAGGAAGAAAAGCATCATTGGATGGGAGCTGGCGAAAACAGATAACCCAGATAATGCTTTTTAGCTCAGAGAACATCGATTGAAGTGTATAGGAAATGAAAGCTAACTTATTTTCAGCGTTGATTTAGCAACAAGTCATCAAGGTTAAATCACACCTTCTGCGCTTGATGTATTTGAATGATTTGATTGTTTGGATTAAAATGATCTACATACCGGGTGTATGATCTCCCTCCTATAAACTCCTGAAGTTCTTTTTCTGCGGCAGCACGATTTGCACTTGCAATTTTCACAAGGAACACACCTTCACCAGGTTTTTCAATTCTGATATTCGTCATCGTTTCTACAATAACGTCTATAACCACTTTTAGTTCAGGCACTAACCACTGTCCTATTAATAAAAGTAGGATGAAATCGGTACTCATCACATGGTAGCGTATATTTGTTCTTACCAGAAATCAATACGCAAATGGATGATTTTCTTGCCGCCAGATTACAGATGGCATTATCACTTGGCTTCCATATTATTTTCGCATGCATTGGGATGGTGATGCCATTCTTCATGGCGATATCGCATTTTATGTGGATCAGAACCAATGAAGAGATTTATAAAAATCTCACCAAGGCCTGGAGTAAGGGTGTAGCAATCTTTTTTGCAACTGGTGCGGTGTCTGGCACCGTGCTTTCTTTTGAACTAGGATTGTTATGGCCTGCGTTTATGAAGCACGCTGGCCCTATTTTCGGTATGCCTTTCTCCCTCGAGGGAACCGCTTTCTTTATTGAAGCGATTGCCCTGGGTTTTTTTCTTTATGGATGGGATCGGTTTAATAAGTGGTTTCATTGGTTCACCGGACTTGTTGTGGGCATAAGCGGACTTGCATCCGGGATTTTGGTGGTGGCTGCTAACGCATGGATGAATAGTCCATCGGGTTTTGATTTTGTTGATGGCGAGTATATCAATATTGATCCGATAAAAGCGATGTTTAATGACGCATGGTTTTTCCAGGCTATTCATATGTCACTGGCTGCATTTGCTGCAACCGGTTTTGCTGTAGCCGGGGTTCATGCTCTGTTAATCCTGAAGAAAAAGAACATTGCCTTTCATGGAAAGGCATTCAAGATTGCCGCTATCTTTGGTGCTGTTGCGGCATTCCTTCAACCCATTAGTGGTGACTTCTCAGCGAAAGACGTAGCGGTCCGTCAACCTGCAAAATTAGCGGCGATGGAAGCACATTTTCATACCCAAAAATCGGCTCCCTTAATAATTGGAGGAATTCCTGATATTGAAAATCAGAAAGTAGATTATGCCATCGAACTTCCCGGTATGCTCAGTTTCCTGGCGCACGGAAATTTTACAGCGGAAGTAAAGGGCCTGGATACTATCCCTCTCGAAGACCAGCCACCGGTTGCAATTACGCATTATGCTTTTCAAATTATGGTTGGCATTGGCGTTCTTCTGATGTTGTTGTCCCTCCTCTTTTTCCTTTCATTATGGAAAAAGCATTGGATCCATGCGCGATGGTTTCTACTTCCTTTTGTGATCGCTACTCCCCTTGGTTTTATTGCTGTTGAAGCCGGATGGACAGTAACAGAAGTCGGCCGTCAGCCCTGGATTATTCACGGTATCATGCGTACATCCGAAGCCGTTACGCCAATGCCTGGGATCGTATGGTCCTTCTATCTCTTCACGGGAATATATCTTTCTTTAAGTGTCTTTGTTATTTTTCTACTTCATCGGCAGATCAAAATGGTGGATGAGTTTTCTAATTCAAATTCTTGACGATGGAGTATATTGTTATAGCATATTTATTTCTCGCAATATTGTTGTACCTCATATTGGCTGGAGCTGACTTCGGTGCAGGCATTATTGAAATGTTTACATCGAAAAAAAATGTTAAGAGAACCCGGAAAACTTTGTATCACGCTATTGGTCCTATATGGGAAGCAAATCACATGTGGCTGATTATTGTTATTGTGATTTTATTTGTCGGCTTTCCCGTTATTTATAGTGAGCTCTCCGTGTATCTGCACATCCCACTGACTATTATGCTTATCGGAATCATCGCACGAGGAACCGCTTTTGTATTCCGTCATTACGATGCTGTTCGTGATAATATGCAATCCGTATACAATCGGATTTTTATTTGGTCTAGTGTTGTGACACCACTCTTCCTCGGAATTATTGCAGGAAGCACGCTTTCGGGTCGGATTAATCCCGATGCAACTACTTTTACTTCTGCCTATATCTACAGCTGGTTAGACTGGTTCGCTGTTTCAGTGGGCATCTTCACAGTAGCATTGTGCGGCTTTCTGGCATCTGTGTATCTGATTGGCGAAGCAGATGACGAAAACGACCGTCAGCGCTTTATCCGGAAAGCAAAAGCGATGAATATTATCGCTGTACTTTCCGGGATCGTAGTGTTTATCGCTGCTTATCTGGAAAACATCCCGCTTGCAAAATGGATTTTCGAAGATAAAGTGGGACTCGGCGCTGTTATTCTTGCAACGATCGCACTGATCTTCATGTGGCGATACGTTCTTTATCTGAAGTCTATCACGTTAATTCCAAGGATGCTTGCAGCCTTTCAGGTAACGATGATCTTACTTGCTATTAGCTACGCCCACTTCCCGCAATTTGTATTTCTGCACGGTAGAGATGCATTGTCATTGTTAGAACATCAGGCCCCGTACAAAACAATGCAATCGTTAGGTTGGGCTCTTCTACTGGGCAGTATATTTATCCTTCCTTCCCTCTTCTACTTGTATTATAGCTTCCAACGCAAAGAGGGTTATTCGTAAAAGGTACTATCATTGCAAAAAGAGAGACTATACAAATGAAGAATCCCCGCGCCATGCTGGCTTTTACGCTTATCAGTTTTGTATTTGGAAGCTGTGCTTTTACAGCCGTTACGCGTTCAGAGGATATCACCTATGATTCAATACGTAAACTTCAACTAGACGTTTATGCACCAAAAAAAATCTCACAACCAAAAAATGTTTTTGTATTCATACATGGTGGGAGATGGAATTCAGGAAAAAAAGGTCAATACAAATTTCTTGGTAACAGAATGGCCAGGAAAGGAATTGTTACTGTAATCATTGATTATCGGTTGAGCCCGGCAGTTGCCTACAAAGAAATGACAATGGATGCAGCGTCGGCTTTAAAATGGGTAATGGAAAATATCAATACTTATGGAGGAGATGACGCTAGGATTTTTGTGTCTGGACATTCCGCAGGTGGTCATCTTGCTGCGTTAGTTTCCACCGATCATCACTATTTTGATTCATTAAAAATAGCAAATCCTGTAAAAGGAGCAATTTTGATTGACGCGTTTGGACTTGATATGTATACATTTCTTTCCAATAAGGACTACGAAAAAAATAGCGTGTATTACGATATGTTTTCCACAAATCCGGAAGCTTGGAAAGATGGCTCACCAATTTATCATTTGCGAGAGGGATTGCCCAGGTTTATTCTCTTTGTCGGGGGAAAAACTTATCCTGCAATAATAACTGGTAATAATGAGTTTTCAACGGCCCTTAAAAAATTTCAGCCGGATTCGAGATTGATCACGATGAAAAACAAAAAGCATCTTCCTATGATAATCCAATTTGTGAATACAGGGAACAGGGCGTATAATCAGATCATACAATTTATGAACAAAGAATGACTGAGAACGAAATTCCTTCCCCTTGCTGAATGAGATTATGCATAAAATATTTTTGGTGATGTTGTTAAATTTTTCAACCTTAGATATCATTACAGCCAAACGCACTACCCTATGACCAAAAAAATTTTTCTCATTGCTTTTTTGTTTTGCTCATTGCTTAACCTGTCAATGGCAGCCGATCTTACCGGTCGATGGATCGGAAAAGTCGGCGAAAGTTCTGAGTTGGCATTGAATTTAAAAGTAGACGGCAAAAAGTTATCGGGTACGATCTACACACCGGATGGAGATGGCCCTATTGCAAATGGTAAAGTATCTGGTAATAGCTTTTCATTTTCCTATTCAACGAACGGTAATATGATTTCTTACGCCGGAAAACTTGATGGAGATAAAATTGACGTTTCTGTTATGTATCAGGGAAAGGAATTTAAGGGAACGTTATCACGTATGCAACCCAATGAAAAAATTCTCATTACAGCAAGGATGCGACCGCAAATGACAGAATACTGGAACCCTGTTCCTAAAATAGTTGATCCGGGTCCTTACGCAGGGATGGTATCAGCGCCATCTGATGCTGTTGTATTGTTTGATGGTAAGGACTTGTCAAAATGGAAAAGTCGCGATGGTAGTGAAGCTAAATGGAAAGTTGAAAATGGTCTTTTTACTGTCGTAAAAGGTACAGGCGATATTACTACTCGGGATAAGTTCGGCGACTATCAACTCCATATTGAATGGAAGGTTCCAGAAGATATTCAGGGAGAAAGTCAGTCTCGTGGCAATAGTGGTGTCTTTTTACAAGACATGAGCGATGATCTAAAGAAGCCTGGTTATTGGTATGAAGTTCAGGTACTCGACAATTACAATAATCCTACCTATGTTAACGGACAGACTGGAAGCATTTACAAACAAAATCCACCAAAAGTTAACGCTATGCGGAAACCCGGCGAATGGAATGTATATGACATCACCTATACTGCTCCGCGCTTTAATGCAGATGGAAGTCTCTTTTCTCCTGCCAGAGTGACGGTATTCCACAATGGAATATTGGTGCAAGATAACTTTGCTATTCGCGGCCACACCGCTTACATAGGGCATCCTTCTTACATGGAACCGCATGGAAAGGCACCGATTTCCTTACAAGATCACGGCGATCCAAGCAAAGTGATTAGCTTCCGAAATATCTGGGTACGGGAATTGTAGTTCTCAATTTTCAATGTAGTAATGTACGTCCGGATAGATATGGACAAAGACAGAATCTAATACGTCAGATCAGACGAAGAATGCAGTGTTTTGATAAAATAATTATCTGTAAGAGAATTCATGGGGGCAGTCGAATGCTTTATACTTTTTCAGGGCTCTAGATTTCAATTTTAGAACTTGCAATTTTTGGGGTACTGGCCTTACGATAAAAGTGATCAGACCCCTGGCCTCCAGATCAAGTTTCACGACCAATACGTTCCAGGAAATATCCTTTTCGATTTTTCCTAAAAGTTGTTGATCTGCCTGCTCGATCAAATCATTTAAAGTTATTTCCCTGTCTTCAAGGATAGCAAAGATGAAATCGCGTATTACCTCATACTCCTTCCTGAGGATATAATTTCCCTTTTTTCCATCGGGACGCCAGGTCAATACTTTTTCGGATTCAATCATTATCTCTTTATTTTATACACAACTAATGTTATAACCACACCACGTGCAAAACGTTACAGCTAGCTACTTATTTTATGATGATTGGTTTAATTCAATTCCGGTTTAAGCTTATTCCGTGCCAAAAATTCGGTATCGAATTCTAAGTTCAGCACCAGTTCATGCCGATGATGTGGTCTTAGGCGGACACCAGTGACCTCTTTTGATACAATCGTAGGTCAGTTACTCTCAAGGTTGAGGATTTCGATATTTCTAAAATCAATAGGCTGCCCTTCGCTTTGTAGTGCAATGTATCCGGAGGTAAGTGGTTTACCGGGCTCCCAAATCGCACTGTCAAAACCATTTACAACACCCCCACCCATAGTAGGTTTTGAATATTGTAGTACAGTATCGCCATTAATTATATGCGTTATCAGGGAATCCCCGAGTACTATGAGTTCAGCGCTTATCCATTCGTCTTTTTCAAAAGTCTTAGAAGTAGAATTCAGACAATGACCATCGTATAACTCACCCTGATAAACAATCTCAGTTCCCGGCGAACACATATTACCAGTAGGTCTGGGATTTCCATCACCCATACCAGCAAGAAATTGCATCTCAACGGAGATAGGCCAATTTTGGTCCTTCAACATTTTGCGCGGGTCTTCAGAATGAAACATGACCGCACTGTTTAGAAGGGTATATTCAGGGGCACCTTTGTGAAGTTCACCCGTAAAATGATATTCAAGTTTCAGATGAAAATGAGAAAATGGAATTTTATAATATAAATGCGAAAACTGCTCATTAAAGTCACCGTACTGATCATAACGAACTTTAATCATGTTATCCTCTACACGAAAAGTGTTACCAAAATTAACACCCGGCTCATGATGATTTACCTTGACAATCCAGTCATCAATATCTCTGCCGTTAAAAAGCTGTTGCCACGCTGCATTGGGTTCGGCTTTCTTCGGGTGGCTGCATACACTGAGTAAAAATCCTAATGCTATAACCAGGAAATAATTTGATTGCTTTGACTTCATACTGGCCAAGTTAGAAAAACCCAGTCTTTAGGAGGTTGCATATATAAAAAAAATCCAATAATTTTAATTGGATTCAAAATGGAACCAGTCTCGGATTTTCGAAATGTTTCGAAAGGGTAGTCTGTCAGACTACCCTTCTTTATGTTAAACACGTAATCTGTTGTCATGTATCGATACATACCGCCAAGTATATTCTATTGACGAGATTCACAAAAACACTTGCAACAAATGATAATCATACGCTGTCTTGTTCTCTTCTTTATCAACCTTATTCCTTTCTTTAACGAGGCACAAACTATTATTCCAAAGGGCGAAATCAGAGGTCCTTTTCCTTTCAAAAGTAAAATTTATCCCGGAACTAAGCGGGACTATTGGATCTATGTGCCTCATAAATACGATACTGCTAAGCCAGCGTGTTTAATGGTCGTTCAGGATGGACTTTCCCGGGCTAAAGGATGGAATTTACCTACTGTCCTTGATTCACTGATTGAGGAAAAGAAGGTACCAAGCATAATTGGCGTATTCGTCGATCATGGAACAGTGCCAGCACACGACAAGGCTTTCTATCCAAGGTATAACCGAAGCCTGGAATATGATGCAATGGGTGACCGCTATTCGCGATTTCTTTTGGAAGAGTTACTTCCTGAGATTTCACTCTCATATAACATCAGCTCAGATCCTAACGACAGGTCTATAGCCGGAGCAAGCTCAGGTGCGATTTGTGCGTTCAATGTTGCCTGGGAGAGACCGGATCAATTTCGGAGAGTACTGAGTACAATTGGAACTTACGTTGGATTGCGCGGGGCAGATGAGTTCGCTACACTGATCAGAAAAACTGAGCAGAAACCACTTCGTATATTCCTTCAGGACGGGAGTAAAGATCTAAACATTTATGCGGGCGATTGGTGGATGGCTAATCACAATATGTTATCGGCTTTATCGTGGGCTGGCTATGAAGTAGATCACGCATGGGGGGATGGGGGCCACGACAGTGAACATACCAAGACCATTTTAGCAGACGCACTTGTCTGGTTATGGAAGGATTATCCAACACCGATTCAAACGCGCAGGAGTCTTACTACCAATAGGACAAATTTATTCCCTGACAATGAACACTGGACTGAGGTACCCTTGAAAAATATCCACGCCGACAACATAGCGGTCAATAACAAAGGCGAGGTTTTTATTAGCGGTAGTAGTTCAATATTTAAACTCGGCAACCAAGGCGGTCTTACAGAACAATTAAAGCTGAAAGGAAAAGCAAGCGCTATTGCATTTCACCATGATGGTCGTTTGTGTATTTCGGATATACAGCAACACAAAATTATGGTACTAAAACAAAATGGAAAAGTAGACAAGCTGATAAATAATGTCGATGCTAATTTTCTTTCTATCTCCGTGAAAGGAATATACTTTACTGATACAGCTAAGGAACAGATTGGATTTTATAGTTTTTCAAACGAGACTATCCGATATACGTCGGTTCCCTTTATGCCGGCGGGCCTTGCTATTTCTGCAGAACAAACTTTCCTTAACGTTGGCATGTCAAATCATTTGTTTGGTTATTCATTCAAGATTACAGACAAAGGGGATCTTGATTTCGGACAACCGTATATCCACTATCACGTTCCATATGGACAAAATTCGACTGCGGCAGCGGGCATGACTGTTGATGCTGAAAATCGTTTATATACCGCCACAAATTTGGGTATTCAAATATCTGATCAACTTGGAAGGGTAAATGTTATTGTTAATAAACCTGGTGGAGGTGTTACTGATGTAAAGTTGGGCGGTGCAGATCTTGATGTGCTTTACTCCACGTGCGATGGTAAGCTGTTTTACAGAAAAATTAATGCAAAGGGAGTGCTCCCGGGGCTTCCACCTGTGAAACCTACAAGACCAGGATTGTAGGGCTGGAAAGTCCTTGGCCGGATTCTTGTTAAGGCCGCAGTTGGTAAATTTGGGAGGGCAAGTGTAAGGTATTGATGTCGAAATGAAAGCCAGTCAGTAAATCTTAATGAAAATTGACAAGTTTTAGAAGGCTCCAAATCCGCAATAAACCGCAACGACAGTCCAACTTTCCATTTGAAGCATTTTTTCGACCTTTACAAGCTTTGGGGATTAACCAAACAAAGAAAAATCAGCATTTTTTGCAAAATGGAAGCGTGTAATAAAACTGCCTTTTTTCAACTATTTCAAACTTCTTCCGGTGGAATTTTTCCTCTCCCCAAGAACAAAATCACCTTGTTGAGGCAGATAATCAACTAGTTATAAAATGCTCATAAAGCATTTTATAATTTAAAATCCCTTATCCGTTGGTAGTAAACCAGTTAGTTAAATTCGATTTGCTAAAGCCAACTAATTCTACCAAATACATGTCGTTGAAATTTTCCAACCCGGGCAGCGACAGGAATTAGAGATGCAAACGTGTTCGTTAGGAATAAATCTACATTTTATCCCTTTGAAATCACTACAGCTCCTGTTTCTCAGGCTAACAAAAATCAGATCATTCATAATAGAATTAACAGGCTCTGGTCTACTAAAAGTTGACACCGGATTAACATCCGATCGGTGAATTGTTCAAATCTGCCGTTGAAGTACTTTCGCTCGAACAGTCTATCGGCTCGCGATTAAAACTGCATCATAAATGGCGTATATAGATATCGTTGTGAATTCATTGCAAGGCAAGCCTGGCTTTTACTTCGCGGATCAAAAAAAAACAACTTTGTACTTTTTGATGAAAAAATTCGTCATCCACGGGAATAAAATTACCCAGTTTTGCATCGTCTATTTGTAAGGGGTTATTGATCTAATCGTTCTAGAATATTTGTGGACAACCACAATAATAGTATGGGTGCTGCGGGAAAGACTATTTGAATTTGATCAACAACTCAATCCTTTATAGTTCAGAATAGTCCTGAAAAAAGTCAGGTAGCTTCTGATTTTAAGAGATTCAGATTATCGCTGATGTTCCAGGGCCATGCCATTATTGTATTGTGAACTATTCGGTTTCCACAGTAAACTAATTGTCGAGAAACAAGTGATAAAATCTTCCTTAAAATAACAACTATGAGACATCTGCTTATTTCGATTCTCTTTATTTCGTTCGCACAAATTGCTTTTGCAACTGATTACCATGTAAACATTTCCGGTAATGATGCTTCTGGAAATGGTACCATAGGTAAACCATGGCGAACCCTTAGGTTCGCTGTAACCAAGGTACCTGCAAACATGGGGCACACGATCAAGGTATCATCCGGGACTTTCGTGGAGAATGGCGCAATAGTGGTTCCCACAGGAATAAATATTGAAGGAGCAGGAGTTGGAGTAACCATCTTAAAGAGTGCAAGCTCCTTTCACTACAATCCTGCAACTCCTGGATTCGGTACAGACAAGTTCTTGCTTAGTCTTAAATCTACCGCCATGAGCAACGGAAATCAAAGTATTAAAAAAATAACAATTGATGGCGATGGGAAAAAATTACATGGTGGTATCTTCATCCAGAACAGAAAAAATGTTCACATAGAAAGTGTGAAAGTACAATACGTTAACTTCAGCGGGATCTGGCTTTGGAGTGTATCTGATGCTTCTATAAAAGATATTCAACTTAAAGATTGTGCATGGGGAAGCTCAGCCTGGTGTTCTGCGGCACTTCAACTTGGAAACACCAACAATATTGATGTCTCAAACTTTAACATCGATGAAAACAAAGGTTACGGCATTAAGAACCTTGGCCAAACTGAAAACACGTCCATCACCAACATGAAACTTCATGATGGGAGAGTTTCGGTTGCTCCAAGCGGTGTCTGGAATAATGGCTCCGCTCCAAACATTTCCATTGAATTTTGGGCCAGCTCCTTTCCCGGCACAGAAATCTATAATTGCTATGTTGATAATCATATCTCACTTGTTAACTACTCAGTAGTAAAACCTTCTACTCCGTTAAAAATTTACAATAACGTATTCGACATCTTAGGTCCAAGGGCTAACGGGAGAGGCTACTGTATGGAATTGTCGATAGATGATGTAGAAGTTTCCAACAACTGGTTTAACGGTGGCTCTACCGGAATTGTAAATTGGGGAAATCGTCAAAAACGAAACTGGAACATTCACCACAATACTTTCTATGGAATTGCAAGTGGTTATCCTTCAGCAGTCATCAATTTTAATAAAGGTGAATTGCGAAATGCCAACATCCATAATAATACTATTGAAATGGTTGGTACTGCTACAATAAACTTTATTGAAATAAACAACGGTGGAAAAGGTGATAATATCAGCATAAAGAATAACCTGATAATTAACTCAAACACGTCCTATAAATATTACCCCAATAGGTTCATCAGCCTCGAGAAAGGATCGACTATCTCCAACCTGCAAGTCACCAACAACCTGCTTCATAAATTACCGATTGGAAATGTTCCGGGAACTTATACAAACAACAATCTTACCGCTGACCCTAAAATAAATAAAACAGGAAGTCGACCTGCACCTTATTATGTACCTGCCACGGGCAGCCCATTAATAGGCGCTGGTACAAATGTCGGATTACCTTTTTCAGGGACAGCACCAACCATAGGTGCTCATAGAAATGGAAATTCGAGCACCATCGCTACAACCGGCATCATTATCACACCTTCAACACTTGCACTGGCTACAGGAGCAACCACACAATTAACCACGGCTGTAAGTCCCTCGAACGCCACAAACAAGAATGTTAGTTTTAAGTCAAACAATACAGCTATTCTAACCGTTAACGCCACTGGTTTGGTAACCGCGCTTACTCCCGGTAGTGCGATCGTCACTGCAACCACCGCAGACGGCGGAAAGACAGCCACGTCCACGATAACTGTTTCGGCTATCGCAGTAAGCAGTGTAACCTTATCGGCTGTAGCTGCTCCACTTCCGGTCGGATCGTCTCACCAACTTACAATAAACTTTGTACCATCGAATGCTGCCAATAAAAAAGTAACCTGGAAATCGAGTAACAGCGCAATAGTATCGGTAAGCGCGACCGGAGTTGCAACAGCGATTGCATCTGGGAGCGCAACCATTACGGCAACAACGGTAGATGGTAATAAAATGGCCTCAACTGTTGTCACCGTCAATTCAGATGCAGTCGCGTCTTCAACCCTTGATCTGGATGACGCAAAAAAAGGCAATGGTATTAACCAGTTTACATATCACGGAACCGGATGGACACATGGCGTATCAACGTCTGACCCCTACTTTCAACAGACCGTTTCATTTGCAAATGCAATATCAAACTATGCAACACTGACGTTTATTGGAAATAAAATTGAACTGTATTCAGCTAAAGCTCCCCACCACGGCATCGCTGCAGTGTCTGTTGACAATGGTCCGGAGACTTATGTAGATCTTTACTCACCTACAAGACAAAGTTTTGTTGCTGTGTACAATAGTATTCTCACACAAGGAACACATACAATCAAGATACGAACTACGGGGATAAAGAACACTGCTGCTTCCGGGACGTTCATCATCATTGACTACCTGAAAGTGTATTCTGACCCAACCACTGTATCGGTAGCGGGAATAGTTTTGACACCTGCCAACGTATCACTTCACGTCGGTTCGAGTAGCCAGTTAACTACAAAAATATCACCCGAGAATGCAACCAACAAAGCGATCATCTGGAATTCCAGCAATGTCAATATTGCAACAGTCACTAACACCGGACTTGTTAAAGCTATCTCTACAGGCAGTGCAACGATTACTGCAAAGTCAGAAGATGGTGGCAAGATCGCCACTTCGCTAATCACCACCTCCATTCCGGTTTCGGGTGTTACATTATCTGCTATTGGCAACCCGCTTAACATTGGAGATAAACATCAACTGACTGCTACTTTAAGTCCGGTTAATGCAACACTAAAAGGCATGTCATGGGTTTCAAGCAATCCAGAAGTTATTGCGGTAAACGCGTCCGGGCAAATCACAGCAGTTGGCGAAGGGAATGCATCAATAATTGTTACTACAGCTGATGGCAAAAAAACAGCTACAGCATTAGTGGCTGTGACTGCTCCGGTACAGCACACATTTGAACTGGATGATGCCCATAGAGGAACTGGTAAAAATCAATTTAGTTATGTTGGAAGCGGATGGACACACGGTACTAGTAC
>JBGTEP010000152.1:0-11656 GCA_041747735.1 Chryseolinea sp. | reverse complement strand
CGTCGACTATGTTGCGACAGGGTATTTGACGATTCGTATAGATGGTGATGTTGGTATATCTGATGCATTGGATAGAGTTAAGGCAACTATAGTAAAGCATGATGCAGGTGCCCCATTTGATTATAAATTTCAGGATGATGAGTATGCGCGGTTGTTTAATGACGAGGAACGAACCGGTAAACTGGCAAGTATATTTTCAACGTTGGCCATTTTTATTAGCTGCCTGGGTATTTTTGGATTGGCATCTTTTACAGCCAGTCAGCGCACAAAAGAAATTGGTATTCGAAAAGTGCTGGGAGCAACTATTTTCAATCTATGGCAAATGTTATCACGCGACTTTGTTCAGTTAGTTCTGCTTTCAATATTAGTGGCTGTTCCATTAGCATTCTATTTCTCAAACCGGTGGCTTGAACAGTACGAGTACCGCATCGAAATTTCGTGGTGGATATTTACTATTGTCGGTTTTGGTGCTGTTATTATTACTTTACTCACTGTAAGCTTTCAAGCGATCAAAGCGGCATTGATGAATCCTATAAACAGCCTTCGCTCCGAGTGATGGAATTTTAAAAGGAAAGTCATATCATCGAAAAAAGTATCGCATTTATGTTCCTCCCTGGTTCGAATCGACACCATACTTCTAAAGAAAATGGAGAACGGTTGTATTTTTCGCAACAAAAAAAATAGCCCTATTCAGTTTAAACCTTGTTATTTTTTAATTCTAATTTTTTGCTTGTAAATATTGTAGCCTATATGTTGATTGCGAACTTTTCAACAACATTATGGCCTCGACAAAATTTGGAGTTACCTCCGAAATCGGAACATTACGAAGACTTCTGGTACATAGCCCGGACAGTAGTTTGGGAAAAGTTGTACCCTCTAAAGCTCAAGACTGGCTGTTTGAAGATATCGTACACCTGGATACTATACGTAAAAAAGAGTACGACTTTTACACAAAAATTTTAATGTACTTTCTTGATCCTGAAAAAATCAAGAATAAACTGGCGCACATTAATGCTGAGGAAAATGATCGCGAATTTTATAAACCCGACAGCAAAAACTTTCATCAGTCGGATAAAGTAATTGAACTTCAATGGTTGTTATCGCAATTACTGGAGGATAAAGAAATCAGGTTTAATCTGATCGCTTCGGTCTGTGCCAT
The DNA here is from genome assembly GCA_041747735.1 of Chryseolinea sp. Classification (GTDB taxonomy): domain Bacteria; phylum Bacteroidota; class Bacteroidia; order Cytophagales; family Cyclobacteriaceae; genus Chryseolinea. Next base: position 10,497 of record JBGTEP010000152.1, on the reverse strand, counting down.
TGAATTTTGTTCGTATGAAACACAGATGCTGTTACGGTCTTTTCGTCCGGATGCATTAGCGCGTATATTCATTAGTGGAATAATGGATGATGGAAGGATGTTATTTGCACCTATTCCGAATTTCATTTTTACACGCGACATCGGCGTGGTCGTGAATGACTACATCTTGTTAAATCGTCCTGCAAAAAAGGCCCGGACAAGAGAGGCTCTACTGGCAAAATATATTTTCCATAATCATCCGATCTTCAGTGGCTTTCAAAATAAAATCATCGAGATGGAAGATACATCACACCATTTTCTCATGCCAAAGGAAACGGATGATAAAAAAGTTACGCTTGAAGGTGGTGATGTTATGATGATTAGTCCAAACCATCTTCTTATTGGTGTAAGCGAACGGACAACGGTTGAAGCTGCACATCAGGTGATCAACATTGTTTTCAAAAAGAAGATTGTTGAGAAAGTATCCGTTGTTCGTATTCCTAAAAAACGAGATTACATGCATATCGATACGGTATTCACACAGGTAAAGCGAAATGTATGGGTGATGCTTGGAAATTTTTCACGAAAGGTAATCAACATGGAGGATGTTGATCCGGTTGGAAGAATTTTGGAAACAAAAAAGGAAGACGAGTTGATTAAAATAACGCAGTTTAAATCTGATGATCTCGAAAATCCAGTCACCTTTGATTCGCTCGAAGACCTGTTGATCAATATCAGTGAAGTTGATTTAAAATGTTCGGAACCACCTGTTTTTATCTATTCTGGCAATAATGAATTTCCTTACGATTTACGCGAACAATGGACCGACTCTTGCAATGTGCTGGCGCTAAAAGAGGGCGTTGTCTTGGGATACGATCGCAATGATAAAACCACAGATGCGTTTCGGGAGAATGGATTTCATGTCATTCATGTGCACGAGTTGCTGGATGAACTTGAGTCAGGGAAAACCAAAGTAGATGAGCTAAACAATACACTCATTTTAATGCCTTCCGCTGAACTCTCTCGGGCAAGAGGCGGTTTCCACTGTATGAGCCTGCCTTTATTGAGAGACAATATTTCAGTAGAATAATAGCCAAAGCATTGATTTTTACATTTTCAGAAACTGCATATGCAAATAACTTCTCATCTGCTAATGATTCGGCCGGTACAATTCTCATTCAATGCGGAGACGGCGGTAAACAATGCATTCCAGGCTACTCAGGATACAAATGCACAGGAGCTGGCTTTAAAAGAGTTTGATGACTTTGTTGCTGTTTTACGCAATCATGAGATTGACGTAACCGTGATCGATGACACAAAGGATCCCCAGACACCGGATTCTATTTTCCCCAATAACTGGATATCTTTTCATACCGATGGCACCATCGTACTGTACCCGATGTATGCGGCGAACAGGCGACTTGAGCGAAAGCCTCATATTATCGATAGACTGAAACAGACCTTCAAAGTTGAAAAGCAAATCGATCTATCATCGTTTGAAAGTCAGAATCTTTTTCTGGAGGGAACGGGAAGTATGGTGCTGGATCGCGAAAATAAAATTGCGTATGCCTGTATCTCCGAACGCACAGATAGAGATGTTTTAGATGACTTTTGCCGGAAAGTCGATTTTACTCCTCACACTTTTGCTGCAACGGATTCAAACGGCTATCCTATTTATCATACGAATGTAATGATGTGTGTGGCTGACCAATATGTTGTCATCGCCCTTGAATCAATTGCTGATCAAAAGGAACGCGATGAAATCATTGATAGGATAGGTAAAACCAATAAGGCAATCATTGCTATATCCTTAGAGCAAATGAGCCATTTTGCAGGCAATATGCTACAGGTAAAAAATGATAAGGATGAAAAATTTCTGATCATGTCTTCTCAGGCTTATAAATCCTTGAATCAGGAACAAATTGATCAATTGGAAAAATTCAATCCAATTCTTCATTCCAGCTTAGACACGATCGAACGGAATGGTGGTGGCAGTGCACGTTGCATGATGGCTGAAGTGTTTCTCCCCGTAAAAGCTACATTGTAATTTGTCAAAAAAACTTATAAGCTGTCCAGCATTACCAGAGGATCGGGGTGGATGAATTTGTATTGCAGCTGCTGTTCTAATTTCTTGCTACTTACTGTTTTATAGTTGCTGTAGTTTCCTCCGGAGAAATGCGGTGGCTCTAATTTTAAAAGCTGGCTTGCCTTTGCATAAAATTCTTTACGTGATGGATGAAATGGTGCGCAGGCGTTATACGTCTCATGCTGGATATTTTTCTGAATGATTGATTTTAGTATTTCAATACAATCATCCTGATGGATCACATTAACCGGAGCATCTCCACCAGCGACATCTTGCTTTCCGGAAAGAAAGCGTCCTGGATGCCGGTCGCTCCCCATTAAACCTCCAAAGCGAATAACAGTAGTCTTAAACTTTGATTGCTCACGTAAAAGATTCTCAACTTTTACCAGATAGGAATTTTTGTCAGCGTCTTCCTCCGTAACAACAGTATTGCAGTCCGGGTAAACTGATGTAGAACTGATAAATATAACATCGGATACGTTGCCCTGGGTAATGGCCTGAACTATGTTTTTAAGTATTAAAATATAGTTATCGGCTTTCCCTGATTTTCTTCCTGGTGGAATGCTAATGATTAAAATATCAGATTGAAAGAATTTTTCATAGTTAGTGCCGGAAAGCTCTGGAGAAAAGTTTATCACGTATGGAATAATTCCGAGGGCACTGATTATATCTGATTTTTTCGATTGCGTGGTGGACCCACTTACAGAATACCCTAGCTTCAGCAATTCTGCACCCAGTGGCATTCCAAGCCAACCACATCCCAAAATGCTGATTGATTTCATGTGTTTAATTAATTAGTAGTTAGTTTTGATTATTGATTATTTTGATGAGCGTGCATGAAATACGACAGGCTTCTCCGGTAACTTTTGGGGCATACCTGCGGGTGAAGGCACTGCATGGCTAGTTTCATTTATTTCAAAGTGGTGAGGGCTCAGGATTACAGATCAAAGTTTCCTTCCCGTAAGTCATTGATGCGCATTGATGCTTCATCCTCCCGCATTGTAGATATGATGATCCAATTGACATCAGGAATTTCTAAAGGAGCGAAGGCTGTGAGGAGTTTGTTACCGTGGTTATTTTCTTCCATGTTCGTTCCCGTTGTTCCATTTAACGCCCGGGTTACTGAATCCAGTTTCATTTCCTCCATCAAAATGTTAGTATCCATTTTTTCAATTTGGCGGACTATCATTTCGCTATAGCGTTGTTTTTTTAGTGATGCAATGTGTGCGGCTGGATTTTCAATGAGCTCTCTGGAAATTGAACGGAATTTATAGTCTCGTCCAATAATTACAGTTTCACCACTTTCTCCTAAACCGTCTGCCCTCCACTTCTTATCGCCGGTAAGGATCTGGTTTATCTTATTGATCGGCATTTGGAATACCAGTATGCCTGTCTTTTCATTACCATCATAGATCGGGCAGGCAATGAATGAAGCGGGAGCATGGTATGATGGATCATACGGTTCAAAATCGATTAGCTGAACAAAATTTTTGTCTTTGCTTTCAATTGCCTTTTTTACAAGAGTGCCAAAGTTTGTGGTATGGTATAAGTGAGTAAGTAAGCTTGTGGCGAAATCCACTTCTTTAAAGACACTATACAACATGTCTCCTGTCTTAACGTCGATAAGAAAGATGTCATAGTATCCGAACTGTTCCAAAAAATTTCGGATGATAGGATGATACAAAGCATGTACTTTACTGTAATTGCTTCCATCGCCTGCATCGTCCATTAATGATTTCTGACCGGTAGGATGAGGATTGTTTGAGATGTAAGCATGTTGAAGTTGCAATGCCCGTACATCAGTAGGCATAAATTCGTCAGCCTTTAATTCCTGACTGGTATTATCTTTCAACCTTGGTAGGAATTCATTTGTATAATACTTTTCAATACTATTCTCAAAGATGGAAAGCTGTTCTTTGGAGATGCCTTCACCCATTTCGTAGAATGCTGTTTTAAATGCTTTAACAGCATCGATAATCATTCTGTCTTCAGAAAATGTTTGGATTTGTTTTCGGATGATATCGAAGTAATACTCTACGTTCAGTTTTTTAGTTGATGTAATGGATTTAAGCTGATCGAATTTTGACTGATAATTTAATTCGCCAAGTTTCTTAAAGAGTGCATCATATTTTCTGCTGATCGTCTCCTGAGTTGCCTGCAGTTCTTCCTGATTCTGACGAAGCTCTTCTTCCTGTGCCCGCATTTGTTCAGCCTGCTCATGCATTTCCTGCATTATCTTTTGTGTGCTTTCAGCAATTTGAAAAGATGATACCGTATGGGCAATACTTTCACCAATCTTCTCAATAAAAGCAATTTCGTATTCCATGAACTCGGTGAACGATGCCAGTTCGACAATACCTACCGTTGTCTCATTCATCTTTAACGGCACGATAAGGACGTATCTCGGGTTAGCTTCTCCCAGACCAGATGTAATCCGAACAAACTGATCAGGTACTTCCTTTAGATACAGGGTTTCTTTTTCTAAAAACGCCTGGCCGATCAGTCCTTCACCCATTCTGATTTCCTGCGTCAGATATTTGGTTCGATTAAAGGCGTAACAGGCCTGCATCTCCAGCAGCTCTTCACCAGCTTTATCTTTGACAAGCAAAAAAATTGTTCCCTGGTTGGCGTGAAGTGTACGCACCAGATTGACAATGATTTCATTCGACAGAGCCTTTAAGTTTTTCGCGGACTGCAATACCTGTACGAACTTTGCCAGACCTTCTGAAGCCCAGTTCCGTTGCTGGTCTTCTTTTTTAATAGTGATCAGGTTTTCCTTGATGTCCAGCAGTGCATGTCCCAAAAGATCATGATTATGACGGGATATATACTCCGCTTCAAGATTTCCAGCTCTGATTTGCTCCGCTAGATACGTTTGCTGAATGATGTCGTCACGTACATTATGAATGGCTGCACCAATATTTATTACTTCTGGTATCTCAATTTTTATTGGCCCCATGTTCGGCTTTCCGCTCGCTAATAGTTGGGATGCATTTTCAATCGTAGAAATTGCAGCGGTAAGTTTCCGGATAAAAAAGATGGAATAAACAGTAAAGGCAATAATTGCAATCAAACCGATACCGATGGATACTGCAAAACCGCTGTTTAAACTTTTATTCCTGCTGAGTTCGAGAATACCAAAAACAACCACAGCCAATAGAGGGATTGTTAGAAGGGATGTTAGTTTATAAGAAAGCTTCAATCGAACGAGAGCAAAAGTTATGAATTCGATAAATACTCTTCAAAGTAATAATTTTTTTTCAAAGCTGTATGACTGTTTGCGTATTATTCGCGGTAACGAAAGGAGAACTGGTACAAGTGGTACTGTGTGTCGTGTGCTGGGACATTTGGACCTACCCTGTCGTAAGTGCCCCGGCGTCTCCGCACACTTGTGTTTAAAAATACATAAGTGAGGCACCTTCCCTAACTACAAACTTGCGCCATTAGCTGGGCCAGACTTCAGTACAATCGATGTCAACAACTTTGGGTCTTTCAAAAAGTAAAAAATCATGGTTTTAGGGGATTGTTGTTTGCCAGGCAGGGTTGCAAATTTGGGAATGATTCAAGCGACACCTAATGTAAATTGATATGAAAAAGACCCTCTCCTTTACTGTTCCCTTTTTTTGTCTCGTAGCCTCAATCAACTTCAGTTGTGGTGGTGATGATGATGGACCGGCTTCCGTTTCCTGCGAAAATGCGGTCAACAAGTATACCGTCGCCATTAATGCTTACATCGACGATTTTGAAAACGTTAACAAGTGTGAAGCTGTGAAGAAAGCATTGCGCGATCTGATAGCCTGCCCCGGTCTTACCATTGGCCAGCGCGCAGAGTATCAGGCTGAGGTTGACGATATAGAATGTTCGTAACGTTTTTCGCGGCACATTCATAATTGAATCAACAATCTTCCAATCTTAAGTTGGCCCGGGACTAGCTGATGATAAATCGTCAGTTAGTCTTTAATGGATCCAAAAGATACTCAAGGCCGTTAAGCTTTATCTCGTAAAGAGTTGCCAGCTGCATTCCCAACTTTCCTTGTGGAAACCCTTTTCGCGCAAACCATTCCAGGTAACTAACAGGCAACCTCACTAACACAACTCCCTTATATTTCCCGAAAGGCATCTTCATCGTCACCAGACTTTTCAGTATATCTGCGTTTGGTTCGGCTGATGTATTCTCCATGTTGCTGCAATCGAATGTTGAGATTCGTAGTTGATTCGATTGGTCAAATTACATAAAAGCTGGTTCAAGTGTTGCGCGAGGATAGCGGGCCGAGACACTTGGACCTATCATGTAGCAAGTCTTCGGACTTGCGTTAAGTAATCCGGCAGTCTAAAGGCTGCATAAGGTTAAGGCACAAGTGAGCCGCGCATTTGCCCTGCACACAACACTTGCCGCCAGCATAGTCTGAAGACTGCATAAGGTTAAGGCACAAGTGAACCGCGCACTTGCCCTGCACACAACACTTGCGCCAGTTGAATCATATCAATATTAAGTATCAATACATTAACTTTGTCTATTGCATCGTTAGAACCGCATCATTGCAATCCTATGAACTTACAACAACTGGAATATATAGTCGCGTTGGATATTCACCGAAATCACGTGAAGGCTGCTGAACATTGTCATGTTACGCAACCAACGCTTAGTATGATGGTTAAGAAGCTCGAAGGTGAATTAGGCGTCAAAATTTTCGACAAGAGTCAGCCGTTGAAACCAACACCTTCGGGTGAACTTATCATATCACGAGCAAGGCAAATTCTCCAGGAAATAAAAAACCTGAAAGAGTTTATTAAAAATGAAAAAGATTCCATCGAAGGTGAGTTCCGGTTGGGGGTAATTCCAACGCTGGCGCCTTATCTGTTACCTCGCTTCTTAAATGAGTTTCTGGAAAAAAATCCCGGAACTTCGTTTACCGTGATGGAACTTCAGACTCATGATATTATCCGTTACCTGAAAACTAACCGCCTTGACCTCGCAATACTGGTTACTCCGATTGACGATAAGGAAATCCGGGAAATCCCGGTGTTTTATGAACCAATTCTTTTGTATACAGCTGAGAATCTACCCTATTATAAACAGGATAAGATTAGCCTTAAATCGCTGACGTATGACAACCTGCTTATGTTGGAAGAGGGACATTGTTTCCGCGGACAGGTTGAAAATTTATGTTCCGCGAAAGGGAAGAAAACCCATCATCAGCTGAACTACCAAAGTGGTTCCTTCGAAACACTGAAAGCTATGGTCGACAATAATTACGGATACACGTTGATACCGGAACTCTCGGTAAATGCGAAAAACAAGCACGTAAAACATTTTACATCGCCGGAACCTGTTCGTGAAGTGAGCCTCGCAGTACACAATGGGTTTGTAAAGGAAATGCTGCTCATCAAGTTACGCGATGCTATCCTAAAATCTATCCCCTCACATTTTAAGAAAAATGAGAAGTATATCAGGGTGCGGTGGAATTAGACAAATGAATGGTACCTGAAAAAGCCATCTACAAGGATACATTTTACCCAATAAAAATAAACTTTCAGTAACTATTGAAAGTTTAGTAACTTTAGTTACATTTGAACGTATGAAGTATAAGGAAGCGAAAGAGGAGCTAATTCAGGCCTGGGGAAATCTGGGTTACAGCTGGGGACTGAATAAAACCATGGCTCAGATTCATGCTTTGCTGATGATTTCTACCAAGCCGTTGAGCACGGAAGATATCATGGAAGAATTGAACATTTCTCGTGGAAACGCCAATATGAACATCAGGGCACTCCTGGACTGGCAGATTGTATTCAGAATTTCAGTGCCCGGCGAACGGAAGGAATACTTTAAATCCGAAAAAGATATTTGGGCTCTTGCCCGGCAGGTTGCACAGGAAAGACGAAAGCGGGAGCTGGAGCCTATTCTTAAAGTGTTGCGCTCAGTCAATGAAGTCCAAACCGACGGAACAGACGAAACCAAAGAGTTTAAAAAAATGGTAAAAGAACTGAAAAATTTTGCCGAGAAGTCTGACAACCTATTGGATGCTTTTGGAAAATCTGAGGAAAACTGGTTTTGGAGTACGGTTTTAAGGATGTTCAAATAGAATATATTTTTTGATTATAACTTTCAGTAATTATTGAAAATACAAAAACAATTAAAATTATGAAATTCATAGACTTTTTAATCCAAACGACTTTAATCGCGCTGACGTTGGTATTCCTTGCATTGACATTCAGAGAAAACGGTTGGGCCTCCGGACTTTTGGGTATGCAGCTTCTCGTTGGTGCATACCAGGTACTCAGTTCCATCACCTCGGTCATTCTCAAAACCCCGCAATACAAATTGAAAGGTGTCCACCTTGGAATCTCTTTCCTGTATCTCATCGTCCTTTTTGCCATTGGCGACTTAAACCCTGGCAGAGAGATCACACTGTTCCTTTTTATTGCCCCGGCTTGGTTACTGGCGATATACTACTATGCTTTAACCTGCCTGTCATTGTTTAGACGCCCTAAATCCGGCGGAAGATTTCTCCCACACCTCAGTTTTTAATCAACAAGCAGACAAGTAATCATTAATTATACAACCGTGAATTTCACCACCACTCCCACACTCAATACTTACATTCGGAGGATCAGAGTCCCGGAGACCGGTGACTCTGATCGGGTTTGAAAGCTTTTGATAGTGTAATAAGGAGTTAACCATTAATCCCGATATCATGAAAACATTAAAAGATCATGTCATCATCTACGATAAAGAGTGCCCAATGTGTGACCTCTATACAAATGGTTTTGTTAAAACGGGCATGTTGCCTAACGACGGACGCGTTCCTTTTGGCGAGACAAATCATGACATCAATATTTTGATAGATAGAAAAAGAGCCTGCAATGAAATAGCACTGGTGAACAAACAGAAAGGTGAGGTGGTGTACGGAATCGAAAGCTTGTTTACTATCATCAGCAATCGTTATCCGTTTCTAAAAAATCTGTTTCAATTCAAACCGTTTTACTGGGCGATGAAGAAGTTCTATTCCTTCATTTCCTACAATAGAAAGGTAATTGTTCCGGGAAAAGTTTTTGAAGGTGATAGTGTTTGCGCGCCGACATTAAATATAAAGTACCGGATACTCTATATTATTATGACCTGGTTTTTTACAGCTCTTGTGCTCAGCTACTATACACAGCTGTTAAATCCCTTGTTACCTCCCAGCTCATTTATTCGGGAGTTTGTAGTCTGCGGCGGTCAAATAGTCTTTCAGGCAATTGCAGTAAGTCTTATTCGAAAAGACCGTGCAGTACACTATCTTGGGAATATGATGACCGTCTCGCTGATGGGAGCAGTGTTATTATTACCTGCATTTTTATTTTCTATCATGGGAGTTGTTAGCCCATTCGTGTATGCCGCCTGGTTTATGGTTGTGGTTGCAATCATGTTCTTTGAACATCTGCGAAGAGTGAAGATTCTGGATATCCATTGGAGTATATCCGCCAGTTGGGTTATCTACAGGTTGATTGTTCTTTGGATTTTGATTTAATGAATACGTATATGAATAAAGTAGTTCTGGCCGGCGGCAGTGGATACCTCGGCATTTTACTGGCAAATTTTTATCGCAGCAAAGCAAAAGAAGTTGTTGTGCTTAGCAGGAAGACGCCGACTACAGACGGCAACCTACGCACTGTTCATTGGAATGGAAAAGACCTTGATGCATGGGCAGATGAACTTAATGAAGCCGATCTGCTGGTTAATCTTACTGGTAAAAATGTGAATTGCCGGTATACACAGAAAAATAAAGACGAGATTCTCAATTCACGCATCGACGCAACGGAAGTACTGGGTAAAGCAATTCAACATCTGAAGTCTCCTCCCAAAGTTTGGATTCAAGGTGCATCCGCCACAATCTACAGGCACGCGGAAGACCGGTACATGGATGAACAAACAGGCGAGATCGGAAGTGGATTTTCCGTTGATGTATGTAAAGCATGGGAAGAAAAGTTCTGGGAACAAAAGATACCTCATACAAGAAAAATCGTACTACGAATCGGAATTGTACTGGGAAATTCCGATGGCGCCTTTCCAAGGTTATTGACTCTTGTTCGCACCGGACTTGGTGGCAAACAGGGAAATGGTCGGCAATATATGAGCTGGATACATGAAATGGATGTAGCCGAAATCATACATTGGATGTATAGTAACGAGTCTCTTCAAGGAACCTACAATTGTACTTCCCCTGGTCCGCTAAAAAATGAAGAGTTTATGAAAACATTACGAACAGTTTGTGGAGCGCCAATTGGTTTACCCGCACCATCATGGTTGCTGAATATCGGAGCACTCCTGATCGGAACGGAAACTGAACTCATTTTAAAAAGTCGCTGGGTAATGCCGACAAAATTAACAGCAGCAGGATATCAATTTAAGTTTCCAGATTTCAGGTCGGCAGCGGAACATATCGTGAGAA
>JBGTEP010000151.1:0-16255 GCA_041747735.1 Chryseolinea sp. | reverse complement strand
CTTTCGTGTAGCGGAATTTATTTCCATACGCGTTCATGGTTTGGTGCTCCATTCCCAAGTGCGGAGTTTCCGCTATTCCGATTTTTTCTTTCGCCCACGGATACTCTCCGAAATACTTTATTAGTACTTGTGTGGTACGTTTTAAAACATCCAAATGGTGCGGTCCTTTGTCTTTATCTTCTTCCAACACATAAAACTCCATCGGTACTTTGTTTCCTAACACGGTAGTATACGTGTCTTTTACCACTACATAATCACCAATGTTGAACACCAGGCAATAGTTGCTAATGGTGTAGTTGGTTTTCCAATGAAACGTTGAAGTGGTTTTTGAATGTGTTACTTTCTTTAACAATCCGGGACCTGCAACTGATAATCCTTTTGGCACGGTGATGATCATATCAGCACCTTCGTTGGGTTCATCACTCGGATGGTCTTTGCACGGAAAAAATATTTTAGCGCCTTCCGATTGACATGTGACTGCAACCCATGGATTTCCTTTCGAATCTTTACTCCATTGAAATCCACCCGTCCACGGTGGGCGTTCTGCAACACCGGGCTTACCACCGTACATGACTTTTATTTTTATTTTTCCTTTCGCAAAAGGTTTCTTTCCGGTGATGTTGAGCAAGTCCGTTTCGGTATGTTCGAAAGTTTCTTTCTTTCCGTTAACAAGAACGCCATCCACCGTGAGGCCATGCCAAAAGTCGAGTACTAAAATTGGGGATGATGTGGATAGCAATAAATCAATTTCAGTATATCCTTTAATGGTTTGCGTTTCCGGATTGATATCAAGAGCAATTGTGTAGTGCCGGATGTCCATGATTGCTTGCTGGGGTTTGAGCGCACCACCGGAACGGAGGTTTTGGGCGTTGAGCGTGATGGAAGAAATCAACAAGAATAAAATGAAATAAGCGCGCATTGTTTTTTTATTTCAATGTAAGGCTTTTATGAAATTCTTTACCTTTATCACATGCAAAAAATTAAAGTTGCTTTACTTTCCTATGGAATGTCGGGGCGTGTGTTTCACGCTCCCTTTATTGAACTCCATCCAAACATGGAACTTGTCGGGTCGTGGGAGCGGTCTAAAAAATTAATTGAGCAGGATTATCCCCATGTAAAAAGTTATCCATCGTTAGAATCTGTTTTGGATGATGACACGGTTGATTTAATTATTGTCAACACACCTACCACAACACATTTTGAATATGCAGAAAAAGCATTGCAAGCGAACAAGCATGTCGTTGTAGAGAAAGCGTTTACAACCACAGTTGAGGAAGCTGTTCGATTAAAAAATTTAGCCATTGAAAAGGGACGCGTGCTTTCTGTTTTTCAGAATCGCAGGTGGGATAGTGATTTTAGAACAGTTCAACAAATTATTGAAAATGGAGTTTTAGGAGATATGGTTCAGGTAACGATTGCTTTTGATCGCTATAGCCCGGGACCAAGTCCGAAAGTACATAAAGAAATACCGAGCCCAGGGTCTGGAATTGTAAAAGATTTAGGACCGCACCTGATTGATCAAGCACTTGTGTTGTTCGGAATGCCTGATGCTGTTTTTGCGGATATCGCCATCACCCGCCCGTTTTCAAAAGTTGATGACTATTTTGAAATCCTGTTGTTCTATCCAACCTTTCGTGTGCGATTGCTCTCCAGCTATTATGTGAAAGAACCGTTGCCTTCGTATGTTGTGCATGGTACTGTTGGATCGTTTCTAAAATTAAGAGCAGATGTTCAGGAACAAAAACTTCTGAAGGGAGAAAAACCATTGGATGATTGGGGAAGAGAACCCGAGTCTGAGCAGGGCTTATTGCACACCGAAATAGATGGAGAAGAAATTAAAGAATCTGTAAAAACGTTGCGGGGTGACTACCGCATCTACTATGATGAATTGTATCATGCACTCGCTTCAAAAAAAGAAGCTCCTGTTTCCGCGGATGATGGAATTCGTGTGATGCAAATAATTGAAGCAGCTATCACCAGCAATCAAGAAAAAAGAACCGTTAGCGTATAGTTACCGATTCTTTTTCCAGATTACTTATCTGCAAATTTTCAAATCAACTGATTTTCAAATTATTTCTTCGTTGCCAAATCTGTGAACATGCTGTTGAAAAGGGAAAGGATTAAACTGAATAGGAGCGCCCACCAAAAATTTTCAACATGAAAGCCAGGCACTAAGTAGTCCACCAACAGAATCATTAACGCATTGATCACCAATAAGAAAAGTCCGAAGGTGAAAATGGTAAGGGGAATGGTCAGGATCACCAATAAAGGTTTTACCAACACATTGGCAAGCGCCAGCACCACTGCAACTAATAAGGCATAGCCATAATGCTCCACTGTGACACCTGGTAAAAGATAGGCGGCCAGCAACACCGCCAACCCCGACAAAAGAAATCGTACTACTCCGTTCATTTTGAATGCATTAAAATTTTGTTTCAATATCCGCTTTTATGTGAGAAAGTCCAACGCTAACTTGGTGCCATGTATGCAATTGTTGATTTGGAGACGACCGGAGGTTATGCGGAAAACCATCGCATTACTGAAATCGCCATTTATCATCATGATGGCATGCAAGTGACAGGCGAATTTCATTCCCTGGTCAACCCCGGTAGAAATATTCCTTATTATATCACTGGCCTTACAGGAATTAGCACTGAAATGGTAAGTAAGGCCCCCACATTTGAAGAACTTGGTCCAGAGATTTTTCAATGGCTGGAAGGAAAAATATTCGTTGCCCATAATGCCCATTTCGATTATTCTTTTTTGAAAAAAGAATTTGAACAAGCGGAAATAAAATGGCAGGCAAAAAAATTATGCACCGTTCGGCTTAGTAGAAAGATTATCCCAGGGCTTCGATCGTATAGTTTGGGGAGTTTGGCAGCGAGCCTGAAAATAGAAATCCTAAATCGCCATCGGGCGAGTGGGGATGCAGCCGCTACGGTACGAGTATTCGATCAACTTTTAAAAAGGGACAAGACCAATTACATCGCAAAGGCACTCAAACGAAATTCCGGAGAAACGATATTGCCGCCCAACCTTCCGAAAGAAGAATTTGATCGGCTTCCCGCCAAGCCTGGTGTGTATTATTTTCAAAATTCTCGAGGGCATGTCATTTATGTGGGGAAGGCTGTCAATATTAAAAAACGAATTGCGGGACACTTTACTGGCGATGCGCGTGAATGGAACCGATCACGCATTCGCAATGAAATCCATCATGTGAATTATGAACTCACCGGCAATGAACTCATCGCCTTGATTTTTGAATCGCAAGAGATCAGAAGGTTGTGGCCGAAGTATAACATGGCGCAAAAATTTAAAACAGAGGAATGGGGGATTTTTAGTTATGAAGATCGTGCGGGGTATTTACGCTTTTGTGTCAACAAGGTTACGCGTGGTGCGATGCCCCTCATTCGGTTTTCTACAAAGGGAGATGCATGGAATTTTCTTTGGGAGAAAGTGCGCGAGTTTGAGTTGTGCCCCAAACTCAGTGGGTTGCAACTGGCAAAAGGATTATGTTTTGATTATCAGGCTGGCGATTGCAAAGGCGCCTGTATGGAAGTAGAGAAGCCTAAAAAATATAACAAGCGATTAAACAATGCCATCGCTTCTTTCTTTGAAGGAGGAGAAACCGCTGCGATTATTGGAAAAGGAAGAAGCGGGAAAGAGAACTCTCTGGTGCTGGTGGAGAAAGGAAATTTTATTGGCTTTGGTTTTTTTGGCAAAAAGGAAACCATCAGCAATTACGAAGAAGCCTTACGCTTTGTAAAAACGGGAAAGGAAACCAACACCGTTCAGAACCTTGTCAATTCGTATCTGCAGAATCCACGCGGGGCGAAGGTATTGGTGTTTTAAGTCAAACGATTCAAAAAATTCCTCAAAGAGAAAGTTTGCAGCCAACACTAAAGGGCATCCGCATCAACTTCAACATCCATTACAATTTCAATATTCGCGTAGACGGGAGTTTGAGAGATTTCCCCAGAAAGATAAAAGGCAACAGCTTTATCACTCTTTAGCAGACTATTTACAGTATTGATGTCATTCTGATTGATCGCTACTTCATGGACCGTGGAGAGATCGTTAATATCAAGATTAGTAATTGTAATGACTACAGAAGGGGAAGAACCCGAAATGTCGCCAAGGGATAAGTTGCCTGAAAATAAAGTACCGGGTGCCGTGTTTGAAACGCTAACAATTTGATACGTGAGTTTTTTTAATTTTATTTCTTTTATTTTATCGATATACTTCTCAATCTCGGGGTCTGAGGTTGCGTCAATTACCACTATTTCAGAATAGGCAACGTTTTGACTGGTGGACTCATCAGCAACCTCAAGATATTCAGTCAACGTTGCGTCAAAGGTAATGTCATCGATCTTGTCAAACAGGCTACAACCAGAAAGGTAGGTCAAACAAAGTGCTACGAGGATTAAGCAGCTTGGGAATTGGATAATTTTTTTCATACTTTTTTTATTCCAAGTTCTACTAACCATGCATTGTAATCAACTCCATCTTCATGTAGGTGCTTACTTATATTTCGCCCTTTAATGATTTTCGAATTACTTCAGCCTTGCAGTGCACATGCAGCTTTCGGTAAATATTCTTAATATGAAAACGGACAGTTTCAATCGAAATACGCATACGATCTGCAATCAGTTTATAACTCAATCCATCCACCAATCCAATGACGATTTCTTTTTCCTTGCCGGAGAGTGGCGATTCTTTTTTCTTTACTGTGGGGTGATTGAAGAGTTCAATGACTTTTCTTGCAATCTGTGGAGACATTGGCGAACCCCCTTTTGCCAACAATTCTATACCGGCTTGCACCTCCATCAAGGGTGTATTTTTGAGCAAATACCCTGTGGCTCCAGCACAAAGAGAATCGAAAATTTTTTTTGAATCATTGTATACCGAAAAGACGATCAGGTCAATTTCAGGATATTTTTCTTTGATGATCCTCATTCCATCAATCCCCGACATTCCCGGTAAACCGAGATCCATGATCAGTACTTCTGGCAAATCGTCATGATGGAGATTTTGCAGTAAGTCTTCAATGGAACCAAAGGAATGTGTACACGAAAAATCACGTTGGTTGTTTAGGTACGTTTGGATACCCATGCGGATTTGTTCATCATCGTCTACAATGCCAACAAAAATCATTTTACATTGATACGTTATTGTTTAAAGGTGTAAATAAAGGTAACATCAAATCCCATATTCATAACCTTAAACGTTGTGTCTTCCATTCCTCCATTATTGTCATACTCCTCACCCTTGGCAATTTTTAACAGTCCAGGATTGAAGAGAAGCCTAAAGGCAATGTTTTCATTAAAATTATATTGCGGCCCCAGCATCAACGCCAGATCGAATGTGGCATAGTATTCTTTCACATCTTCTTTTTCGGGGAGATTGTAAGCTTTCTGTGCATTTTCATCATTTTTTACTTTTGCACTTATCAGGATTCCAGGTTGAACCCCAGCGATAACATTCCATTTGGAGGAAGCGAGATACTGCGCATAAATAGGGATGTCAATGTAATTCAGCATTTTGGAATACTTTACTGTGATAATACTAAAATCCTGTGTTTGCTGATCATAATACTCAGTCTCACCTTTGTACACGGCACCTTTTGTGGCAAAACGAATACCTCCTGCCACAGAAAGCTTTTCATTCAACGCGCGTTCAGCAATAAGACCAACATGAAAACGTAAAGCCATTTTTGGATTTTCTCCAACACCGCCCCAATCTTCCTTATCACTGCCAGAGAAGGTGCTGATAGACGGGCCAGCGATTGCAGAAATTCTCCATTGGCCAAATACGTATCCTGTGCTAAAAAGCAAAAAAATCAGTAGGGTTGTTGTCTGTTTCATAATTGTAAGGGTTTTCTTACAAAATATGAACCTTAAAATCTCACATACAATCCCATGAACATGGGGTTATAGTGCCTTGCGATATAGGGATAAGGTCGTTCCATTTGTACTGTCAATTGTTAGTTTTGCCTGAATATCCGCTGCCCTTCGGTGCATACTTCTGATTCCATTTCCTTTTTTAATTTTATCTACATCATACCCTCGACCATTGTCCCTTATTCTCATCATGAAGGTGTTGTCTTGGTTGATTATTGAAATTTGAACTTCGCTGGCGTGCGCATGTTTCACAATGTTGTTCAGTGCTTCTTTACATATCAAATAGATGTTTTGTTTAATGGCTGGATCAATTTTTTTAGTTTCATTAATCCCTACAATTTCAAATGATTGCTGGATGTTTTTGGGGTAGAGTATCTCGCTCGCAAAATCTTTTATTCGGATGATTAAGGCAGCACAGGAGTCATTGTTGTTGTCAATCGACCATACGATATCACTCATTGTATCAACTATCTCCCTACTTAAATTGCGAATGCCCAATAGGTGGTTTTTGCTTGTGGACTGCTCCGCTTCGCTTTGTAAGAGATCTGAATAGATACTAATGCGTGTTAAACTCGAACCCACCTCATCGTGTAAGTCTCGAGCAATTTTATTCCGAAGACGTTCGACTTTTAATGATTGCTGTAACTTCAACCGATGAAAGAAATATATCAAACCTATCACACCGATAAAGCATAGCGCCAGAAACCAATTGGTTTGCCAGAAGGGTGCGTGAATTGTAAACGGAATACTAATTTCATTTTCTCCCCATATGCCATTGGCATTCGCAGCTCTTACCCGAAATGTATACTGACCAGGGTCCAGGTTCGTATAATTTGCAACCCGATAGTTACCAATATTTTCCCAATCCTCCCGCAGCCCTTCCAGCTTAACAGCATACTGAATTTTGTGTGGCGAAGAAAGATCGAGTGCTGCAAATTGAAAGGTCAAGAAGTTTTCGTAGTGCTTTAGCTCAAGTTGTTGCTGGGGAATAGATCGTTCATTATTAAATAGACTAAAAGAAGTGAGTACCAGCGGAGCATCAAATTTTTGTTCCTGCATGTCCGCTGGTTTAAAAACTGTAAACCCATCAATACCTCCAAAATAAAATTCCCCAGCAGAACTTTTTAAGATTGCATTTGCATTGAATTCGTTCCCTGGAAGCCCATCCAGTTGTGAATAATTCGTAAACGTTTCTTTTGAAGGATCAAACCGGGAAAGCCCTGCATTCGTACTGATCCAAAGATTGCCGTTGGGGTCCTTCAATAATTCGTATGTCACATTGTTTCCCAAGCCATCCTTTTCCAGGTAGTGGGTAAAAACACCGGTATTAATATTTAGTTTATTAAAACCGGTGTGCGTGCATACCCAAAAAATACTATCATTCTCTTGTGTAATGTTGGATACAATTTGATCACTTAGTCCATTCACATTTCGTGGATCATAGTTATAATGACGAAAGGTATTTGTCTCCTTATTCAGTACACTAATACCATCGCCCCAATGTCCGATCCATAGATTGCCGGAATCATCTTCTGATATGGAGTTAATATAATTGGAACCAATGCTCTCCGGATTATCAGCATCATAGCTAAAACTTTCAGTTGAATTACTAATAGGATTAAATTTGATCAATCCATCCTGTGTTGAACCGATCCACAGCATCCCCTCCCGATCTCGAAAAACTTCGTTTAGCATAGCGACCTCCCGAAGTATGGGCGTACTACTTCCTAAAAAGAATTTCACGTTGCTGGTTTGCTTCTCAAATCGTACCAAACCTAAACTACGGGTAGCCAACCAGAATATATTGTCATGGAAAACAATTCGCTGAACATCTTGTGCGATATTTCCAAGGTCATCAGCGATCGTGATATTATCGATTTTTTTTGTAACCGGATCAAATACTTGAACCGGACCAGAAGCAGCACCTATCCATATTTTGCCTTCATCGTCTTCACAAAAAGACCAAATTATCTCCTCACTAGGCCGATCTTGTTTGCTACGAAATGATTGGAAAACGTTTTTCTTAGGGTCATAAATACAGAGACCTTTTCCGGAGACCCATACCATACCTTGCCGGTCTTCAAAAATTTCATAAATAAGATTGCTGCTAATGCTTGTGGGATTCTCATTCACTTTTAAATGATGGAACCTACTTTCAGTGTTCTTTTGAAAATATAAACCATTATTTGACCCCACCCATACATTATTTTTTGAGTCAACTAAAACTTTATTCAAATCATTTGATGAGAAATTTTCTATCCGCTCAAATTGCTCTGTGGATTTGTCAAATTTTACCAGTCCCTCTTCATAACTCGTGATCCATAGATTGTTTTCCTGGTCTTCAGCAATGGAAGTTATTTGATTTAAATCCCCGATTCCAGTTTCTGGCGTTGAGGAGTATCGTTTGAATTTAATTTTGTCTCCATCCTCAACCATCCTATTCAATCCACCCGACCAGGTACCAATCCATAAATTGCCACGGTTGTCAGAAAGCATGGTTCTAATACCGTTGTTGGAAAGTGAAGACGAAACATCGGGCAAGCTATAGAAACGTCTAAAAGCTTTTGTTTTTTCATCGTAATAATTAAGCCCCGCTCCCCACGATGAAATCCAGATTCTTCCCTTCTTATCGGTCAGAATAAAATTCGGTCGGTTGCCACTAATCGATGTGGAATCTTTCGGGTCATGAAAATATTGGATAAAGCGATCCTCGTTTCTAACGTATTTGCAAAGCCCCTGAAACGTTCCGATCCATAAATCACCATGATGGTCTTCAGCGATAGTCCAGATCCAATTGTGGGTTAATGTTGTACTGTCAAAAGGATCGTTTTTAAATACTTTGAAATTGTACCCGTCAAAACGGTTAAGGCCATCTTGTGTACCTACCCAGAGGAACCCTTTGCTATCCTGGAAAATACAATTGGGATTGGATTGAGAAAGGCCATTTTCACCTGTCAAATGACTGAATCGTAAAGGGGGCTGTCCTTTCGCATTTATAGTTGAAATGAATATAATCAGCAGACAAGCTCTCATATATAGTATGATCCAATCCTAAAATAAGTTAGCATTTCAACGAACAGAAATCAAATTGTTCTTGTGTGCCCTCCCGATATCACTAAAATTTTAGGGATTTATTTTGCGGAACACCACTCCGTTTTAAAAAATAGAAATCAAAAGATTCAATCGCATCCTATATTGATCTTGGATTTGGATAATATTTTTTCCGCAACCAAAACGCTACCCGTACCAACAAAATCAATGCAGGAACTTCAACCAACGGCCCGATCACCCCTGCAAAAGCCTGCCCTGAGTTTAATCCGAATACTGCAATGGCTACAGCAATGGCCAATTCAAAATTGTTGCCGGTTGCTGTAAACGTGATGGAAACATTTTTATCATAACTAGCACCCATGGCTTTGCTGACAAAGAAACCAATCAGAAACATGAGTAGGAAATACACCAATAGTGGAATGGCAATTCGGATTATATCCATTGGGATTTGAACAATGAGCTCACCTTTCAATGAAAACATCACCACAATGGTAAAGAGCAAAGCGATCAACGTCAGTGGTGAAATAGTAGGAATGAATTTGGTTTTGTACCACTCTTCTCCTTTTAATTTTACCAAAAGAATTCTGCTTAATAGTCCGGCAAGAAAGGGGATACCCAAATAGATAAAAACACTTTCTGCAATGGTGGTAATAGAGATATTCACGATCGCTCCTTCAAATCCAAAATACGGAGGCAAAACAGTAATGAACACCCAGGCATAAAAGCTATATGCGAAGACCTGAAAAATACTGTTCAATGCAACTAGCCCTGCACCATATTCGCTGCTGCCTTCTGCCAAATCGTTCCAAACTAAAACCATAGCAATACAACGGGCAAGACCAATCAAAATTAATCCCACCATGTATTCGGGATAATCATGAAGGAATACGATGGCCAAAATAAACATCAGTACAGGACCAATAATCCAATTCAAGAATAAGGATACAGAAAGTATTTTTACATTCTTGAATACTTTTGGGAGCAACTTGTAATTCACTTTCGCCAATGGCGGATACATCATCAGAATTAAACCGATCGCAATAGGAATATTCGTACTGCCAACACTGAATGAATTGATCAAACCGGAACTCGATGGAAAGAAATATCCTATTCCAACGCCAAAGGTCATGGCAAGAAATATCCACAGCGTTAAGTATTGATCTAAAAAACCAAGGCGCTTTTTAGTAGTGGTCATGACTTCATTTTAATCTGTGAGAAAACATAAAACATCTCCGCTGCTATCTGCATCGAGCGTTCATCATATTTTTCAGTTTCTTGCGGAGTGTCGTCAAATTCTTTTGGATCATTATAGCGCACCGGAATTCGTTTTTCAGTTCCGGGAATAAAAGGACAATTTTCGTCTGCATGTGAACAGGTCATCACGGCAGCAAACTGAGCTGCTTTATTGATAGGATCGTCAAAGCGTTTCGAAAACGCACTGATGGGATCATGATCATCGGAATTAAAAACGAAATAAACAGGATTGGATTCTCCTTTTGATGAAACCCTGAAACCACTTCTTTTGATGGATGCAACAGCACGTTCATTGAAGGCTGTTACCTCCACACCTCCTGAATAGCAATTTGCAGGAACACCAAAATAGTCGGCTGCAGTTTGTGCCCAAATCTGTGCGAACTGACTTCTTCTGGAATTGTGGGTACAAATGAAATTTAGGTTTACGGTCTCCCCTGCGCTGACTTTGTTTTGGATGTACTCCGCCAAAACATGGAGGACTTCTTTTCTTTCTAAGGAAATGTTTTGTTCACGTACTTTTTTGATCGTTGTTAAAAGTTCGGGGAGCATGGCAGTTTGAGTTTGCATGGTTGTTTTCTTGCGATCGGTATGATTACAATTTTTTTGGGTGATTATGGAAATCTTATCTATCGCAATATTACGATAAGATAGTGGATGGACAAAAATTCTAAAGTTAAAAGACCTAATTGAGTACGAAAGTCTTGAATCTTTGTCCCTATCTTTCTGAAAATCAGAAGTCAAAAAATCATCACATCATAAATCAAAAACTAAATATGTCGTGGATCGAAATCGTTGGGCACTCCGGTGCCTTTTTAAGCAGCATCACGTTTATACCGCAAGTATATAAAGTCTGGCAAACGCGTAGTGCGCGCGACTTAAGTTTGTCTATGTTGATTATTGTGTTTGTTAGCACTGTCTTTTGGTTGGTATATGGTGTTGCCCTCGACTTGTGGCCTGTCATTTTGTGCAACAGCATTATTAGTTTACTCAGCCTTGTATTGATCTATTTTAAATTTGCATTTAAAAAACCTGATCCGGCTGGCCGCTAAGGAAATTGCAACTGCCGTACGGCCTCGTCCGTTGATAGGCTGAAACGTATCCCTTATCAATTTTTTATCACTAATTTTTTATTATTGCGCTACTTTAGCGATTTATAAAGCAGGATTATGGAAGAAGTTGCAGTAGACAAGCACCAAGAACATCAGGAGAAAATAAAGCAAGTTTTCTCAGAAGTAGGAAAAGTAGTGGTTGGTCAGGAGTATATGATCAATCGGTTGTTGATTGGCTTGTTTTCAAATGGCCATATTGTGCTGGAAGGTGTGCCGGGATTGGCAAAAACCCTAACAGTCAGTACGCTTTCGCAGGCCTTGCACCTAGATTTCTCCAGGATTCAATTTACGCCTGATTTGCTTCCCTCCGATTTGGTGGGCACGATGATCTACAATCAGAAGGAAGGGGTTTTTGAAGTGAAGAAAGGACCCATCTTCGCCAATATTATTTTGGCCGATGAGATCAACCGTTCTCCGGCAAAAGTTCAATCGGCATTATTAGAATCGATGCAGGAAAAACAAGTGACCATTGGGGAAACCACTTTTCAATTGGATCGCCCATTCTTGGTGTTGGCCACCCAAAACCCAATCGATCAGGAAGGAACCTATTCCCTACCTGAAGCGCAGGTCGATCGTTTTATGATGAAGGTGTTTGTGGATTATCCTACAAAAGAACAAGAGCTGGAAATCATGCGCAGGATTTCGAACTTGCAGTTTGCCCCGAAGTTGAATGCCTTGCTTACCAAAGCAGACATTTTTGATATTCGGGATCAAGTAAATAAGGTGAAGATTTCAGAATCGCTTGAGCGCTATATAATAGAGTTGGTATATGCTACACGTTTCCCACTGGAGTATAAATTAAATGAGCAAGCGCAGTATATCCAATTCGGTGCCTCACCACGAGCCAGTATCAATTTAAACTTGGCGGCAAAAGTTTTCGCCTACATCCAAGGCCGTGATTTTGTGTTGCCGGAAGATATAAAAGAGGTAGCCATGGATGTGATGAATCACCGGATTCTGCTAAACTACGAAGCTGAAGCAGACAATATCAAGACTTCTGATATTATCAAGGTTCTCCTGAATAAGGTGCCGATAGGCAAATAATGTTTGCTGCTTAACATTCCCTTAATGAACAACTCCTTCATATAACATTTTGGTAAAATGTTTCTAGCCATCGGTTAACATTAGATGGGCACTTTTGTTGCGAAATTTATAACGTTCAAAACAAACAAACATGAAAAAAATCTTAACAATGTTGTGCATTGCCGCCATTACAACTTTTATGGCCTGTAATGATGATGATGCAACACCCGATTCACCAAAAGTGACAGCACCTGAAGCAGCTCAGGCACTTATTGGAGAACCCATTGATTTTACATTTCCAGTAACAATCCCTGGGGGATACAAATCTTCAGCGGTAACTGTAACGGGTGGTACCGCTACAGCTTCATTAACTTCTGAACCTGCTGTTGGAGCAACATCAGGAGATGTTGTTGTTACTTTTTCCTCTGCTGTGCAGCAATTGGTAACTATTAAATTAGATGTAACTGACAATAACAACAAAACCACACAAGCATCTGCTGCGGTAAGTGTAGCCAATACGCTTCGTGTTAGCACAAACATTACTACAAACACCACTTGGAAGACTGGAAATATTTATGTTCTTGGAACCCGAGTTACAGTATTGACTGGTATTACGCTTACTATTGAGCCGGGTGTTGTTGTAAAAGGCGAAGCAGGTACAGGTGCCAATGCTACTTCTCTTTTAGTAGCACGTGGTGGAAAGTTGATGGCAATGGGTACTGCGGCTAGCCCGATTATTTTTACTTCAGTTGCTGATGAACTTCAACCAGGTCAGATCGCCAGCCCTAACCTTGAGCCTACTGTAAACGGACTTTGGGGCGGTATAATCATTTTAGGAAAAGCAAGAATCTCTGCTTCCAATAGTGGTGCTCAGCTTACAGAAGTTCAAATTGAAGGTATTCCAACTTCTGATCCTAATGGTCTTTACGGTGGTAGCGATGATGCTGACAATTCTGGAAGCATTTCTTACGTATCCATTCGTCATGGTGGTTCATTAATTGGTGCTGGTAACGAGATCAATGGCTTAACCCTTGGTGGTGTAGGAACCGGAACGGTTATCAACCACATTGAAGTTGTTGCCAATCAAGATGATGGTATTGAATTTTTCGGTGGAACAGTTAATGTAAGCAACGTAGTGATATGGAACTCGTATGATGACGCGCTAGATACGGATCAGGCATACAATGGAAATGTTAACAATTTTATTATTGTAACGCCAAATACAGGAAGCGGATTTGAGTTAGATGGCCCAGAGGGTACGTATATCAATACAACCAAGCGTAACCACAAATTTTCGAATGGTACTGTTTACGCAGGTGCAAACATTGCCGATCTGATTGACTTTGATGCGAATAGCAACGTAGAGATGGAAAATATCTACTTCTACGGATTTGGCAATGCAACAAAAGTTACAGAATATACTCTGATGGTTGGTTTTGCCGGAAGCACTTCTTCTGTTGCAAATTTCCAACATACACTTACAGGTGCTACAGACCCAACGGCTTCGGTTGTTTTTGCGGGAATCCCTGCAGGTCAGTTAAGTGCAGTTGCTGTTAACGCAAACACAGTTGGAGCTAATGCTGGTGTGTTCGGATGGACATGGGCCCGCACATCAGGAGCCTTGACCGCAATAGGATTATAACAATTCGGTAACAATTTGATAACAAAGCCCACCCATATCTGAGGTGGGCTTTTTGTTACCTTTGCGCCAACATAAAGGAGACCCCTCGTAATCAATCATTTACATGAGAATTAATCATCGTTTTTATATGGTTTTCCTATTTTTTATGGGAATCTCATTTTTTATGTACGCACAGAAAGGTACTATCCGAGGTTCCGTTTTTGATGATACTACAGGGGAGTCGCTAATCGGTGTTACGGTTCAAATTAAGGACACCTCAATAGGCACAGTATCAGATTTTGATGGAAAGTTCAATCTCACTGTTGCACCAGGTACATACACTATCCAAATTTCTTATGTATCCTACCAAACGATCATCATTAATGATGTGCCGGTGGAGGAAGGAGGCGTTGCCCTTTTTGACAACATTCGATTAAAAGAGGACGTCCAAACACTTGAAGCCGTTGTTGTTACTGCGGAGGTTTTGCGAAATTCAGAATCTGCATTGCTGACAGTTAAAAAAAGATCAGCTAATTTAATGGATGGAATTTCTTCAGCTAAATTCAGCCAAATTGGAGACTCAGATGCATCGGAAGCAATTAAGCGTGTAACAGGTGTTTCTGTAGAAGGTGGAAAATACGTTTATGTTCGCGGCCTTGGTGATCGGTATACGAAAACAACGCTTAATGCAGTAGATGTACCTGGATTAGACCCTGATCGCAATAGTATCCAAATTGACATTTTTCCAACCAACCTTATCGACAACATGATTGTTTTAAAGTCCTCATTGGCCGAAATGCCTGCCGATTTTACAGGTGGTGTTGTGAATATTGAAACCAAAGATTTTCCAGATGAGAAAATTTTTAATGTTTCAGCGAATATTGGTTACAACCCTTCTATGCATTTTAATAAAGACTTTTTAACCTACAAGGGTGGAAGTACAGATTGGTTGGGTTTTGATGATGGTACCCGATCCTTACCCGCACAAGCTACCAACGATCCTATTCCAACACCAATCAGCGGTGCCAGCCCGCAAGAAGTAAATAATTTTTTAAATGGATTTAATAAAACCACAGGAACATCAAAGGAGACCAGTTTTATGGACTACAGCCTAGGTTTGTCGTTTGGAAACCAAAAGAATTTTGAAAATGGAAACAGCCTTGGCTACATATTTTCTACCACGTACAAAAGTTCCACGGTTTTTTATGACAATGTTATTTATGGCGAGTACCAACGTCCAACATTCTCTAATGATTATGATTTGGTAGCGGCCACAGTGCAAACTGGGCAAGTCGGAGAACGCAATATTTTGTTGGGTACCCTTGCTGGACTGGCCTTTAAAACGCAAAAATCAAAATATAAACTAGCTCTTTTACACCTTCAGAATGGCTTGAAAAAAACAGCTAATTTTTTTATTGAAGACAATAGTGACGCCATCGGAAAATCTGGCTTTACAGGGTATTCTGATAACCTTGAATATGGCCAAAGTGGGGTCACGAATTTGCTGCTAAATGGGGAACATTATAATGATGACCATACCTTTAGTGTAGATTGGCGTGTTTCACCAACACTCTCAAAAATTGTTGAACCGGACATTAGGAAAACGGCTTTCACTTATAACCCATCTGGCGGGGTAGAGTTTAGTTCTGGAGCAGCCGGACTTCCTTCCCGAA
This sequence comes from Chryseolinea sp., assembly GCA_041747735.1. GTDB lineage: Bacteria > Bacteroidota > Bacteroidia > Cytophagales > Cyclobacteriaceae > Chryseolinea. The sequence goes on along the minus strand of JBGTEP010000151.1, from coordinate 624 downwards.
TTTGGCGAAATCTTGATGAAGTGAACCTTGTGGGAAAAGTGGATTTCAAAAAAGACCACAAACTTTTTAGAAGGGCAGCCATTTTAAAATTTGGAACTAGCTTTACGTTTAAAGAGCGTGATTATGAAGTGCTGCAGTACAACATGCAGTTTTTTGGATCGCAACCCAATTTTAATGGAGACCCAAATATCATAATGAACGATGAGTACCTCTATCCCAACAGTACCGTTTATTTTGCATCCGGAAATGCCAATCCGAACTCCAATGAATATAATTCCACGATTACCAATTTTGCCCTTTATGCGTCAACTCAATTTCAGATACAAGACAACCTGAAAGCAATTATTGGTATACGAGGTGAAAAGTATTTGCAACGTCATACCGGACGTGACATCACATTCGCCAGTGGTAATCCCGATGGTAGAAACCTTGATAATGCAATCGTGGCAGACGCTTTTAACCTGTTTCCTTCCGCAAACTTTATTTTCTCAGTCACTGATAACCAAAATATCCGGCTTTCATATTCCAAAACAATCGCACGGCCTTCTTTCAAAGAACTTTCTTTTGCGCAGATTTTGGATCCCATTTCAAATAGGATATTCAATGGAGGCTTATTTGTTTACC
>JBGTEP010000150.1:0-49485 GCA_041747735.1 Chryseolinea sp. | reverse complement strand
GGCACAGATTACCTATCGTTCTTTATTAAAGTTTGATGTAGCGTTTATACCGGCAGGAACAACCGTACAAAGCGCTGTTCTTTATTTAAACAGCGACCCGGCCTATACCAGTGGGGAATTGAGCAATCAATCTTTATCAGCATCTAATAGCGTCTATTTTCAAAAAGTAATGCAAAGCTGGAATGCCACAACAGTTACATGGAATACACAACCCACCACAACCACGGTAGGCCGTATCTGGGCAGCTGCTTCATCTTCTGCCACGGGTAATATTCAAGTGAACATTACCTCGCTTGTTCAGGGAATGGTAAACAGTCCGTCAACGAATTATGGAATTCAAATGATTCTGGAAAATGAAACTTACTATGCAAGTCGGAACTATGCCAGTACAGATCACCCCAACACCGCTCTGCGCCCTAAGCTTGTTATTACGTATGCGGGTACACCAGACCCGGTGAAAGACCGGATGGATTATATTTTTGGTGGGCTTAACCAAGCTGATATTAACACGGGTATACTCACCGACTATGGAATTGATTTAGCCGACCATACCTTATATAATGGCACCCTTACAGCCAATAGCGAAATGGACATGAATAACTGGCGGGCGCTTTATGCCTCGTTGCTTAGTTCGGTAATAAATCCTTCGTCTAGCATGGTTCACCTGTCTACACTAAATCAGCAGATTGATAATTACAGCGCTAGCTACAATAACGACAATCCCACCATAGACCTGCCCACCTTTTTTATTGCCTATCAAAGTTTAAGAAGTGATGCGCTCGCATTAAATTTACTTACCAACAACAACGAACGGCTTGCAGATGTTGCCGGCAGAACGCAATCTCCCTACACCACCGGATATGCTTTTGCAACGGCACCCACACTGCCCAGCGATAAGGATGGAAATGTAAATTTTATGTTTCGATCTTCCCTTTTTGTAAACAGTTCATCGAAGACGCTCAGCAGCTTTCAGGTAGATTTTAACAATGGATCGGGTTATCAGGCGATGACGTTTGATACACCCAAAAATATTGTTTACACTACGGCTGGCGCAAAAACATTAACCTTTAAAATACAATTTACCGATGGCACGGTGTATTATAGTTATGCAACCTTTTATGTATTAGGTGTTCCTCAAAGTGTGGCGCAGGCTCGCTATTCCGGAAATGATGCACGTGAATTTATTTTTCCACGCTCAGCAGATACCAATTGTCCGCAATCATTTCCAAATCCCGAATCATTGGGTGGTATCTTTTATGGGGCAAAAGTAACGGTAAAATATGGTACGATTGGAAGCCGACCTACGTTGGGGTGTACTCCTCAATTTATAAAGCCTTTAATTGTAATGGAGGGGTTTGATGCGAGCAAGGTAACGGGTGGAATTAATCGCGGGTTTATCGATTTTATAACGGAAGACATCAAAGGTGGAATAAACATCGATTCAAATCCCGACCAACCGGGTAATCAATTGTTTAGCGACCGTTTAGAATCAGCCGGCTACGACATCATTTTTGTAGACTTTAAAGAAGGAACAGGTGATATCATTAAGAATGCCCTACTAGTTGAAAATATTATACGGTGGGTAAACCTGCACAAAATAAATAACCCTGTAACTGGGCAACGAGAAGGAAATGTCTTGCTTGGCCAAAGCATGGGGGGTGTTGTGGCTCGGTATGCAGTTTGTGATTTGGAAAAACGCTGGCTGGCCAATGCAACGGCAAACCCACATCATGAAGTGCGTATGCTTATTTGTCAGGATTCTCCCCATCGTGGTGCGAATGTGCCCGTGGGGTTTCAAGCTTTGGTTAATGACCTTGCCGTAACCCGGCTCACAAAACTTGGCCTTGCAACGTATGGATCCATAGGAGCATTAATTGGTTCAAGATTGGAGGTAAAAGATGTTGTGGAAAAAATCAGAAAGGCGCATAAGCTGTTAAATGAAGAAGATGGCCCCAAACAAATGTTGATCACACAAGACGGGAGAACGAATACATTTTTAGAAGGAACATACCGTCCGATGATCACGTTCGCCCCCGGTTATGTACCAACGTTTGCCATGCGGGCAATTGCCAATGGCTCCGAATGTGGAGTAGGTTCTATTACCGCAGCAGGTTCTGAATTGCTTAACATAAACACCTCTTTTTATATTCATCCTATTTTATTGAGCGCAACCTTAGACGCTACATCGCTTACAGTAGCAAGTGGCGATCCTGGACTGGCATTTATTGTAAATAGTGCACTATATGTGTTAGTACCCTTAGCAGGCAAAAAGTATAAAGCCAATTTTATTGTGAGAGCAACCCCAGCCTCTGGTACCAATCTAGCCTATAATGGAAAAATAACCATAGAAAAAAAAATATTTCATATTATTCCAATCAAGATCGATGTTTTTAATTCAAGTCGAACATCTATAACAGGGGCGTTGCCATTAGATACTGCACCGGGAGGATACATGGATCTTCAAGAATCAAAACTAAAAATCCCAAATCTTAAATTATATCCAATTATTGAAACGGGTCTTAGCATTGCAATGGCAAAAGCTTTTACACATGCACCCACTGTTAGCACATTAGATATAACAACATCGCCTCTTACGAACGCTGCATTAACAACACCGTATTCTAATGGTGTAACAACAGTATCTCGCTTTAATAGTTTTGATACGCAGGAACATGACGCTAATGAAGTGATTGGATCGGCCAATAATTCGAGACACATTCAATTTACCGCACGAAACGCCAACTGGATTTTCAATGAGATGCAAGGAACACCAGTACCAAACTCATGCATTTATACTTGCTCATCCGCGAGCCCTGTTATCGCTGGGCCTACGACAATTTGTAGTTCAAATGCTATTTTTACAGTATCTGGTCTGCCCGCTGGTTCCATTCCTCACTGGTCCACTAGTTCAAACATATCTTATATTTCAGGTCAAGGAACATCGGCCTACACGGTGGTTCGCGGTTCCCTAAGCGGAAGTGGCTACGTTAGTGTTGGGGTAAGTGGGGCTTGTGGGCCAAGACCTAATCCTACTCAGAAGACAGTTCAAGTCGGTGGCTTTAGTAGTTCAGATTATCCCATCTCTGGTCCTAATTCATTGTGCACAAATTCGTTTGGTACGTTTAGTACACATAATTTGGTTGGCGCCACAAATTACGCTTGGTTTTGGCCAAGTGGCTGGAGTGTGAGTGGACAAGGAACATCGAACATACATGTAACAACAGGATGGGAAACAGGGGGTGGTTCAATAGGCGTTCGTGTTGCAAATGCTTGCGATGCAGGAGGTAGTCCGGCTATTAAGTGGGTAAGTGTAATGAGTTGTGGCTACTTTAATATTGCAATAACACCCAACCCGGTATCTTCAGAATTTAGCGTAGAACTTATCGATACTGAAAATAGTACAAATGAGAAAATCAATAAAGTTCAACTTCTTAATCACGATGGTGGTTTGGTTAAAGAAAGCAACATAGTTTCTAGAAAAATACTAATTGATACGCAAGGACTACCGAAAGGTATATATTTTGTAAAGGTTTCTGTTGCCGGAGAAGTTTCTACAACGAGAATTATAATAAAATAAACCACCGATAGCAAGTGCTGTCCCAATAAGGAGAATATATTTTATCCATTACATGACTTTATATGTTGTTACACTTTTAAGAAACCGTTAAGTTTCGTTTTAGTAGTTTGTAGGTTGAAAAATGGTAATGCGCTTGTTCCGCCAACTCTCATTTCATCCTCAAATTCTCTCTTTGAAGCACTTCAAGGAATGATTCTGCGATTCTGCCATGCTCACCTCAGTAACAGATATCTCAGATCACCAAAAAATAAATAGCCACCAACGCAACGAATAACAATGAAGTCACGTGGATGAAGCGTACTAACGTTTTGTTTTCGCTCTTAAAGTTAACCCAGAAGAATGTGAACAGGGAAAGCGCCATTAACACAACTGCGTTGTCTCTTTTTTTTACTGCCTCTTTGCTGAAGTCCATAGAGACCATGTCGGCGAATTCATGGTAGTCGTATTCCTTGCGGTAAACTATGTTGTTCAGAATATAGCGTGTGATCGTTAATCCGATCAACGTCGATGTAGCGATGGCGGGAAAAGCTTCCATAACGGTTTTATTTAGAGTAACGTTTATTTTTTCTTTAATGAAAATAATAACTTTTCTCCAAAGCAGCAAAATTTTTTAGCAATAATGATCGTGATTGAAGTAACTTCTATTGGCGGTTTAATGTAGCTGGGCACCCTCAAAAGCTATAAGAAAAAAAAGACTGGATGATTTATTCCAGTCTTTTTTTAAGAAAAAACTTAATGTGAAATCTACATTTTAAACGATACCGGCAACACTACCCTGGTTCTGACTGCCTTTCCATCTTTTTGTCCCGGTGCCCACTTGGGCATCTCCTTAAGTGCACGGATGGCTTCTTCATCACAACCCTTACCGATACCTTCGACGACCTTCAAACCCGATACAGTTCCATCTTTTTCAACGATAAACTCAGTAACAACTTTTCCTTGAATGTTCGCTTTTCGTGCTTCCTTTGGATATTTGATGTTTTTCCCTAGATAAGCATAAAGGTTTTCTAATCCTCCCTGGTAAGCAGGCATGACTTCTACATCATAAAATACTTCATTAGTCTCTGAGGCTTCGATTTTCTTCTCTTGTTGTTGCTGCGCCATTACCTGATCATGGCTTACAACAAAATAGAAGAAGCCTGTAATGAAACAGGTACAAATGACCATCTTCCAGGGTTGAATTTTAGCTTTTATTTTACGGAGCATAATAATACGTTTTAAAGTTAATGATTGATTAAAGTGATTGGCGAGTGCAACTTCGGCCGAATGAAGTGCAACCTTCGCCAGGAGGCTGCAATATCCATTCACTTCATGATTGTCCACGGCGCGCGCATCCGCTTCGAACTCATGTAACTGAATGAGTGTCTTTTTGTAAATTTTCACTACTGGATTGAACCAAAATAATATACTGACAATGTTCAAAAGGATTATATCCAGGGAGTGTAGTTCCCTTGCATGGACAGTTTCATGTTGAGTGATTTTTTCTTTCTCATCCTTACTTAAAATGTCAGATTGTCCAATAAAAATAAAATTGAAAAACGAAAAGGAGTACTCCAGATTGGCAGACTCAATGATTCTATATTTCCCAATGATAGCATATTCTGCTTTGACGATCAGATGGATCAGCTTACATACCTGAATGCAGAATCTAACGAGAAAAAAGATGGCCCCTGCGCAGTATAATAGCAGGATATAAAACCACCAATCTTTAATGTACTCCAGGGGGTTAGCTATTAACGCCTCGGGGTTGTTACCTACCTGTACTTCAGGTAACATGTACGATGGAATAATCTGCAGGCCCTGTGAGTATAAACTAAATGATGAAATCCGAAATAGGGGAAGGATTATTGAAGCAAGGATACCTCCCACAAGAAAAATCCTGAGAAATTTAAAGTCGGTTTCCTTTTGTAAAAGGAGGACATACATGACCATGAACAATATCAATCCAAGATTTGCTTCAATAATGTAGTTGATGTAGCTATTCATGGCCAAAAATATTATTCACCGTCTGGGTTATGACCAACGACTACCAATTCATCGATAGCCTCTTTTGGCGTTTGTGCTTCATCAATAGTTTTTTCTCCATTAAGCTTAAACAAAATTGGCAATACCATTCTTTGTTTTACAGCCACACCGTTATTCCTGCCCGGTATCCATGGGGGGGAAGATTTTATAACCTGTAGGGCTTCTTCATCACACCCGCTTCCAATACCTTTTAAAATTTTAGTATCTGAAAGTGTTCCATCGGTTTCAATGACAAACTCAACAAATACTTTGCCTGTAACACCCCGGCTCCTTGCTTCAAGTGGATACTTCAATTTCATGGCTACGTATTCGTAGAATTTTGGCATACCACCTTGAGGGCTTGCAGTTTCTTCAACGATCGTAAACACCTCACCATCACTTTTAGATCGGGAGCTTATATCACTAACAAACTCATTAAATTCAATAATGGCAAACGTCTGTAGATCGTCGGATCGCTTTTCCATTTTTCTAATTTTTACTTCGGATGCTTCACCTCTAATTTTATATTGCTCTGAATCCGGGGTATAGAGTTCGATGGATTTTGGTAGCCCATACGCTTCCTCCATTTCGCCCAGTATTTTGTCCGCTTCATCATTGAATTCCACTAGTATGTATCTTGATGAAGGATTCTCCTTCTTTAGCTGATCGAACCGTGACTGAATGTTGTCCGGAACAACAAGAGCGTTATGTGCATTCTTCGCAATGGTTGTAAAGTCTTCCGTTAGTTGGTCCTGACAAGCAACCAGAAAGAATATAATGGGAATGACGCTGGCAAAAGCTATCATTTTCCAGGGCTGAAGTTTGTGTTTTATCGTACGCATCATTTTAATTCGTTTAAGGGTTAGAGAATTATTAAAGTGATTGGCGAGTCGAAAGTCGGAGGATTGTAATGCAACCTTCGCCAGGAGGCTACAGTAGGTATTCACATCATGGTTTGCAACAGCGCGCGCATCTGCTTCAAACTCATGTAATTGAATGAATGTTTTTTTATACCAATACAGGAAAGGATTAAACCAAAACAGAACCCCGAGAATATTGAGAAGCAATATGTCTACCGAGTGAAACTGATTTGCATGTACAGCTTCGTGTTGTATGATCCTTTCTTTCTCTGCGGATGAGAGTTCTTCGCCCTGACCAATAACTATGTAGTTGAAAAAGGAAAAGGTTGATTTATACAGGACAGATGAGAAAATCCTAAATTTCCCAACGGTCTCAAAGGATGCAGCGCTTAAAATCCGAGTGAGTTGAACGATTTGAATAATAAACCGAATCAGGAAGAATACCAGACCGATACAATAGACTAGTTTAATATAAGACCAAACGTTAAAACTGTTTCCACTAGCAGAGACCTCTTCGACCCCGTTACCAGAAATTGTAATTCCTGGTAATAAATAGGTCGGAAGAAATTGGCTCAAAGACGGAATTCTTGTTTGTGGTTGAACGAAGTGAAAGCATGGAAATATCAACGAAGCGCCAATGGCGGCAAGTAAAAACAGACGCTGGCGTTTGAAGTCTGTCTCTTTTCTAAGAAACAAGAGATAAGTTACTATGAATAACGCCAGGCTGATGTTTGCCTCGATCAGGTAGTTGCCATAACCGTTCATGACTTTTGATTTTTTAGTTCTTCGAGTAGTTTTTCAAGATCTGCGGCGTCCATCTTGTTTTCCTTTGCAAAAAAGGAAACGAGATTTTGGAATGAACCGTTAAAATATCCGCGGATTACGTTGTTCAAATAGAACTTGGTGTACTTCTCTTTTGTGATCAATGGAAAATACTCATGGGTTTTTCCATAGGCTTTGTGGTCTACAAACCCTTTGGTTTCCAGTATGCGTATGATAGTGGATACCGTATTGTATGCGGGTTTAGGTTCAGGCATCTCTTCTACAATGTCTTTTACAAACGCCTTTTGAAGCGCCCATAAGATTTGCATTACCTGATCCTCTGCTTTTGTTAATTCTTTCAAATCCTTCATCGACTATCTATTTAGGTATAAAACTAAGAAGTTAGTTTTAAATTGCAAGCGTCTTTGCCGCCTTTTCAATGTAAATCGGGAAAGATTTATGGAAACGCCATCTCAGAGTGAAATAAAATTCCCATTTAGGGATTGAATCAGTATCGTAACCCCTCAAATTCAGTTAATTTGGAGGATTTTGTTGTTGGCTTGGAATTGGGAATCTCTGAAGAAAAAACAACAATAAAATGATCCTCAAATTTTTCTTCCCTTACTTCTCATTAGAAAGACAAGTAAGCATTCTGCAAAACAAAGGTGTCTCATTAGGCAGTCGTGTAAAAGAAGGTCGCAAGATTTATGTCTACATGCTTCGAAACTTATTCGTAGAAGTGCTCTATGAGAATGATGACGCTTCAGCGGAGCCCGAAAAGGTTATTATGCTTAAGGGTCTTAAGAACCTGAATGCACACCTTGAAAAAGAATTCAGAACAAGCTTTTAGCCAGATGCCGGCTTGACCTTACGGGGTTTGGTTTTTAGAATAATTATTTCGCAGCAAAAGGATGGATACCTGATCGTTACTCCAGGTTTTCCATAATTTTTCAGGCACACCGCTGTTGAAGTCAAGTGCGCCGAGCATAAGATCCTCATCGCCGTCATGATCAATATCCGCGGCCTCGAGTGTAAGCCAGCGGCCAGCAGCTGCTAAAGGCGTAACCTGCGGAATAAAATCTGTACCAGTATTTTCGAAGTAAATAAAGCCATGCTCCGGATGATTTTTAAAATCGGGAAAAAAAGAAATGGCTGCGATGTCTAAATCGCCGTCTCCGTCGAAATCGCGTGCCAGAGCCTGTGAAGCTCCATGCATATTATAGAACCACGATTCCGAAAATTCATTTTTTCCGTTATTCAAAAATATTCTTACTCCATGGTAAGGTTTAAGAATCATTGAATAGTCAGCGTTATCTCCATTGGTATACAGTATGTCTGGTTTACCGTCGTTATTAAAATCTGCTACGTCGAAAAAACTGGAGCCATACACAGGAGGAAAACTTAGCAGTGTGTTCAATCTAAAATTGAAATTTCCCTGATTGAGGAGGAGGATAATTTTTTCATCACCCTGCGATAGCAACGCAAGGATATCTGGCGTACCATTATTGTCGAAATCACGGATGATTATTTTACGCGCACCAGGAAGATTTTGAAGCACATACTTCTGGTACTTCCCGTCCCCAAGATTTTTATAGGCTAACAATGCACCAGAATAGTTTCCAAAAGCGCATACTACAATATCATCAAGACCATCGTTATCTAAATCGGAGATTTCAAAATTCACTGGCCTTTTTAGCGAGTCAATAATGGTTGACCAGGACCGATTGTTTTGATTCAATGTGCTGATTTCGCCGAGAGCCTGATCGTTCGGATCCATTATCCCCATCAGCAACAACGTTAGATCTCCCTGTTTCGAAAAATGAAGGTCTGATGGTGGACTTTTAAGCATGAAGGAATCTTCAACATCAAGCCGATGGTTTAACCGGTACAATTTTTTAAGTCTGCTACCAACGTATATTTTGTTGTTAATTGTATCTGGCTGAACAAATGTTGTCATAGGAAAGCCAGGTAACTTGTATACTTCACCATCAAATTGCTTTATTTCCGTTTTAATGTCAACGGATGGAGCAAACAATGTATCAGGAGCATTTTTAAGGTAATAGTCTTGTATCGCCTCCCAGTCAGACTGGCTTACCATCGCCTTCCCAGGAAGTGTACTGATTACCTCAGCCTGATCATCATTCGAGATGGTGGAGAGCAAAGAATAGTCGAGGCCCATTCGGAATGCCATCTGAGGAAGAACACTTTTGTACCATGTTGTCTTGTCCAATAGGATTGGGTCGGGGAATACATGACAACTTCCACAGTATCTTCTGGCAAGTCTCTCATCTTTTTGTTGTTGATCAATGCATGAGAGAAGAGACAGAAATCCTACTATTGTAAATGATGCAATCAGAATTTTGGTCTTCATCTACTTACCAATTACATGGAGTTGGTAAAGCAGTAAGCAATAATATTAGCGCCCATACGAAGAGCCTCCAGTCTTTTTTCCTCGGGATCATTGTGAATGCGCTGATCTTCCCAGCCGTTTCCCAAATCAGTTTCAAAGGAGTAATAAACCACAAGGCGCCCTTCATAGATTAATCCGAAACCCTGAGCTGGTTTTGCATCATGCTCGTGAATTTTAGGCAGTCCTTTCGGAAACTTAAATTTTTGGCTATAGATCGGATGATTGAAGGGAAGTTCAGCGAGTTCGAGTTCCGGAAATACTTTTTTTATTTCAAGGCGAATAAATTTATCAAGGCCATAGTTGTCGTCAATGTGAAGAAATCCACCTCCGATAAGGTATTTCCTCAGATTTGCGGCTTCAGCTTCCGAGAAAACGACATTACCGTGACCTGTCATATATATGTAGGGATATAAAAAAATGTCCCGGCTTCCTACTTCAACAATATCTTCTTCAGGCGCCAGATTGGTTCCTATCTCAGTATTACAGAAACTGATAAGATTCGGCAAAGCTGTTTTATTAGCATACCAATCACCGCCTCCGTTATATTTTAGTCTTGCAATTTTTGTAAGTACCTGACCATTCACACTTTGATAAGCCGTGAAAATCATCAAGATTAAGACAAATCTTACATCTAAGGTTACCATCATAAGGTTTATAATACTTAAGAGTGAAATAAAAATTCGGTTGGATTAAACCTTTACTTAAAAAGCTGATCTAAACACCCGAATATAAAGCAGAACCTGTAAAACTTATAAAAATATGAATAATCTCTTTGGAAGAACTTTTTCATCACTAACGCTTTTCGCGATTCTCTTTGTTACATCCTGTAGTGAAGAAGAGCGGTTGACACTTACGGATACACAAGACATTACTGAAGAAGCTATTACGGATTTTTACTTTCAAGACATGGATGACATGGCAGGTGTAGCCCTCAATGCTCCGGATGATGAAGAGTATAATGGAGGTCGGAAGGCGACAACTATCACAATTTCTGACGAGCGATTTGGTTGTGAGGGGATCGTTGTGAGTGTAGAACCCGCAGCGAATTCTACCGTTGAAAATCCCCGGGGAGTATTAACGGTCGATTTTGGACTTGTGGGTTGTACTGTAAGAGGGAACGTAAGAACAGGTAAACTGATTTTTACTTATAGTGGGCGTCGTTTTCAGCCTGGCTCTGAAGTAATTACAACCGCTTTAAACTATACAATTAATGGTGTAAAACTCGAAGGCACCAGGACGCTGACTAATATCGCTGGTAGCACTTTGGATAAACCAAGATTCAATGCCGTTCTAGAAAATGGAAAAGCTACTTTTATTGCCGATGGTACATTTGCTGAACGCGAATCAAACATTACCTGGCAATGGGAGAGGGGTGCTACGCCCTTAGATGATTACTTGCTGATTGACCAGAGTAGTACAGCCAATGGTGTAACACGGGGGGGAAGAACTTATTCCGTTTCATTAACCAAGGCATTAAAATACAAGCGAAATTGCGGTATCGCTGTTGAGGGTATCAAAAACTATATCATCGATGGGAGTAAAGAAATCGTAATCGATTATGGGGATGGTATGTGTGATAAATCCATTACGATCACTGTGAATGGGGTTGCAAGAAATCTGACGGTTAATTAATTGAAATTACCTTCGAAAATAATAAAGCCCGGCCTCCGGGCTTTATTATTTTCAGGCGTTCTTGAGATTCTTACCCGCTATTCATTAATTGCACGAGAATTCAAATTTCTCCAATTATGAAGCAATACCTCAGTCTCATGCGTGATATCCTTGATTCAGGTGCTCAAAAAACTGACCGTACAGGAACTGGTACGCTTTCTGTTTTTGGCCGACAGCTACGTTTTGACCTTCAGGAAGGGTTTCCGCTTGTTACCACCAAAAAGCTTCATCTTCGGTCAATTATCTATGAATTGCTTTGGTTCCTGAATGGTGATACAAACATTAAATATCTGAATGACAACGGTGTAAGTATATGGAATGAGTGGGCTGATGAAAACGGAGAGCTGGGACCGGTCTACGGTCACCAGTGGAGGAGTTGGCCTGCGCCAGACGGGCGTCATATTGATCAGATCACGGATGTCCTTAATCAGATTAAGACAAAACCAGATTCACGACGACACATAGTAACAGCGTGGAATCCTGCAGAAGTGGATAAAATGGCGTTGCCTCCCTGCCATGCTCTCTTCCAGTTTTACGTTGCTGATGGCAGGTTATCTTGCCAATTGTATCAACGCAGTGCAGATTACTTTCTTGGCGTACCCTTCAATATCGCGTCGTACGCATTGCTTACCTGTATGTTTGCTCAACAATGTGATTTACTGCCTGGTGAATTCATATGGACCGGTGGTGATGTACACATCTATTCGAATCATATTGATCAGGCAAACCTGCAACTGTCCAGAGATCCATTCAGCTGCCCGAAATTGAACATCAAGAGGAAACCTGATTCAATTTTTGATTACAAGTTTGAAGATTTTGAAATTCTGGATTATCAATCTCATCCTGCCATTAAGGCCCCTATTGCAGTCTGAAATTAACTTTGTTCAGTAGGGCCGAATGTCAATGTTCCTAAATTTATCGGTTGCGCTTATTTCTTTGTAACTATTTCATCCTTTCGTCGACAGATTGCGTATTCAAACCCGTATGCCTGAGAAAAGTAGTGTTTTTGATATGATAGGGCCTGTAATGATAGGGCCATCCAGTTCTCATACGGCAGGTGTCGTCAGAATTGCCCGGGCGGCGGTGAAGCTGTTGGGAGATATTCCTGATAATGCGGACATCACCTTCTACAACTCTTTTGCCGGAACCTACGAAGGTCATGGAAGTGATCGCGCGATCATAGCTGGTTTGCTTGACTTTAAAACCGACGACAAAAGAATTAAGAATGCGTTGGATTTGGCGAAGGAGCGTGGAATGACATATCATTTCAAATCTGTTGGAAATGCATCTACACTACATCCTAATACCATAAAACTAATTCTCCGGAAAGAAGATCGTACGGTTGAAGTAATTGGAGAAAGCCGTGGTGGAGGTATGATAAACATCGCCGAAGTCGATGGGTTTAAAGCTGACTTTAGCGCAAACCTTCATACCATCATTATCACAGCAGAAGATATTAAGGGAAGTATCGCATTCATCGCGGATGTCCTGGCACACGACGATTGTAACATTGCCACGATGTCTGTTTCAAGAAAGGGCAAAAATGACGTGGCATGTCTTGTTATTGAAATGGATTCGGGTCTCAAACCTGTAACATTAGCGTATTTACAGAGTCTTAGCTGGGTTAAGCAGATAATTTATATACCGGATATTGATCGTTGATTATGAAGAAAAACAAACCACTACTACTAATCGTATTACTGTTGTGTTCCATCACTGGATTTGCACAGCAAATTGAAGCTCCTGATTCCACCAACGCATGGACATTGAAGCAATGTATTGAATATGCATTGTCGAATAACCTTGCGGTACAGCGCAGCAGCTATGATGTTGAAAACAGTGACATTAATCGAACCGAGGCAAAGATGGCAATGCTCCCCAACTTAAATGCTAATGCTAATTACGGTTACAATTGGGGTAGGTCGGTAAACCCGGTTACGAACACCTTTACGACTCAGGAGATCAACTTTTTGAGCCCGAATGTTTCCAGTTCTGTTACGTTGTTTAATGGATTGAGAATTCAGAATCTGGTAAAGCAAAATTCTAAGGATTATCAGGCGTCGGTTCAGGATCTCCAAAAGACGAAAAATGATGTAACGTTGAATATTGCTTCACTATTTGTAAACGTGTTATTTAACAAGGAACAACTCCAGAATTCAAAATATCAGCTGAGTTCCAGTGAACAACAACTGGATCAAACGCGGAAGCAGGTGGCAGCTGGCGCGCTTCCAAAATCGAATGAATTAAACCTTGACGCCCAGGTGGCAACGAACGAATTGAATGTTATTACAAGCGAAAACACACTGGCGATATCGTTACTTCAATTGAAGCAGGCACTCCAGTTACCGGCATCCACACCGTTGGATGTAATTGCCCCTGAACTCGAAGTCGAAGACCTAATGTTGGATCAAAGTCGCGATGAGATCTTCGAAATTGCACGTGAAACGATGCCAGAGATTAAGAGTGCAGCATTTCGTATTGAAAGTGCGGAATACGGTATTAAAGCAGCAAGAGGAAATCTTTATCCACGGCTGATTGTTAACGGTTCGGTCAATACAAACTATTCAAGTGCTTCTGATCGGCAACGGTTTATGACTGATGGCGGAGACCCTATCATAAGCTTCCCGCAGATTGGTGTTGTTGAAGGTTCGGGCACTCCTGTCTATTCTTTTGAACCCGTCGTACAACCATCAGGTACTATTGTAAACGGATATGGCAGGATTGATCAGTTACAGGACAACGTTTTCAGGCAACTAACACTAGTGCTTCAGATTCCGATTTTTAATGGTCTTCAGGCACGATCTTCATATCAGCGCGCCGTTATATCCCGTCAGGTAGCCAATATATCCGCGAAGGAAATTAATAATACTTTGCGGCAGAATGTCGAAACTTCGTATACTGATGCCGTGGCTGCTTCGAAAACTTATACTTCATCACGTCGACAAGTAAGCGCCCGGGAGGAGGCATTTAGAATGACAAAACAACGATTCGATATCGGTGCTGTTCCATATGTGGAATACCAGGTCGCAGAGAATGATCTGTTTCAGGCTAAAACAGATCTGGTCCGGGCAAAATACGATTTCATTCTCAAGAAAAAAGTACTCGATTTCTATCAAGGCAAACCACTCGAATATTAATAACCCACGTAATGGCAAAGCAGAAACAGAAAAAATCTAACAAGTTGATTTATTGGCTCATTGGAGTCGCAGCATTTCTATTAGTTTTTATTATCATAGCAAAATCTGCAGGATGGATTGGAAAACCGAAAGAGCTGGAGGTTGAACTCGCCAAAGCTAAACGTGTAACGATCATCGAAAAAGTAAGTGCATCGGGCACGGTTCAACCAGTAACCGAAGTAAAAATTGCACCTGAAGTTTCAGGCGAGATTATCGAGTTACTTATTGAGGAAGGTGATTCTGTTCAAAATGGTGAAGTACTGGTAAAAATTCGACCGGATACATGGCAAAGTCAGCTTGAAAGAGCGGAAGCAAGTCTTAGTCAGCAGCGTGCAAACCTGGGGCAATCAAATGCAAGTTTGTTAAGGTCGAAGGCAACACTTATCAGAGCTGAAGCGGATTATAAACGCAACGAAACATTGTGGAAAGAAAAGGTAATTTCCGAGGCGGACTGGCAACTGGCGCAACAGAATTTTGCGATCGCAAAGAACGATGTTTCTTCTGCTGAACAAACGGTAGAAGCGTCGAAATATGTAATCCGTAGTACAGAGGCATCGTTGCGGGAAGCGCGTGAAAATTTTAGAAAGACTACTGTATTAGCGCCGATGGACGGCGTCGTATCGAAACTTATCGTCAAGAATGGAGAACGCGTTGTAGGTACCGCTACCATGGCAGGTACAGAGATGTTACGTATTGCTGATCTCTACGAAATGGAAGTAAGGGTTGATGTTAACGAGAATGATATTGTACGTGTCCATGTAGGAGATACTGCACTTATTGATGTTGATGCTTACTCAACTCAAAATAAGGAATTCAAAGGTATCGTAACTTTGATCGCGAATACAGCAAAGGATAAGGCATCTACCGATGCGATTACAGAGTTTGAAGTTAGGATCCTGATTCTCAGTTCCTCATATCAGGATCTGGTAAAAAAGGGTAATAAATTTCCTTTCCGCCCCGGTATGACGGCCAGTGTAGACATTATGACGACGACGAAACAAAATGCGCTCTCCGTACCGCTTGCATCGGTCACAACACGGAATGCTGAGGATGAGAAAAAGGCAAACGAGCAGGGTCCCCAAAAGAATGTAAATCAGGCAAGTGATAACAAAACTGAACGCAAGAAAGCGGACAAGACCGTCATCTTTATTAACGATCAGGGTGTAGCAAAGATGGTAGAAGTAAATACCGGTATTAGTGACTATGATAATATTGAAATTATATCAGGTATAAGCGATACAACTGAGGTGATAACTGGTCCATTCTTAGCCGTATCCAAACGATTGAAGGATGGGGACAAGATCAGAACGATGGAAAAAAAGGAACCGGAAAAAAAGGACAACTGATTTCTTCAATTAAATAAGGGAAGCCCTCCGATAGTAATCGGAGGGCTTTTTGTTTACATTCGCCTCAAAAAAAAAGCATGGTAAAACATCCCTGGCATGGAGTGTCTACAGGAGAAAATCCGCCTGAGTATATCAATGGGATAATTGAAATTCCAAAGGGTTCCCGCGCGAAGTATGAAATCGATAAAGAGAGTGGGCTCATAAAACTGGATCGTGTTTTATATGCATCCATGTATTACCCGCTCAACTACGGATTTATACCGCGTACGTTGGGCGAAGATCATGATCCGCTTGACATCGTCGTGCTCACATCGGTTAGCGTGGTACCCCGCTGTCTTATTCCTTCTAAAGTAATTGGCGTGATGCGTATGATTGACCGGGGCGAGGCTGATGATAAAATAATCGCTGTTGCCGAGCAGGATGTTAGCGTTAGCCATATCGAAGGCATGGATCACGTTCCGACTTATCTCCTTCAGGAATTAAGACATTTCTTTGAAAACTATAAGACACTCGAGAATAAAAAGGTTGTCGTAGACGAATTTCAATCAAAGGAAAAGGCTATGGAAATCGTTCTGCAAAGTATTGAGCTATACAACAAGACGTACCCTCAGTGAAGATTGGGTTTGACGCAAAGCGACTCTTTAACAATTTTACAGGCCTTGGTAATTATAGCCGGTTCGTCGTTGATGCCCTTCTGAAACATGTTCCGGAAAATGAATATTTGCTTTATACACCGAGGACCCGACGCCATGCGGAAATAGACTCTATTTCCGATCATTCGAAAATCACTATTGTCACACCTCCTTTTGCATACCGTCTTTTCAAAGCATCAAGTTTGTGGCGTAGCTGGGGGGTTAGCGCTGAGCAAAGCATCGGTTCATTAAACGTATTCCACGGCTTGAGTCAGGAACTGCCGCTGTCATTGCCATCGCGCGTTAAAAAAGTTGTTACCGTACATGATCTTATTTTCCTTCGTTATCCAAAATTCTACAATCCAATTGATGTAGCTATTTATAAAGCGAAGGTCAAGCATGCCTGTAAAACGGCGCAAAAAATTATCTCCATCAGCGAGCAAACTGCCAGCGATTTGGTTCATTTTCTAAATGTACCTCAACAGAAAATCGTTACCGTTTACCAGGGTTGTCACCCGCAGTTTAAGAAGGTCTTGTCTGCTTCTGAGATATTGAAAATCAGGAAAAAACACCGGCTTCCTGAACAATACTTACTTAATGTTGGAACGATAGAAGCACGGAAAAATGTCATCCTTATCATCAGAGCTCTATCAAGAATACCAAAAGAGAATCGGTTGCCACTTGTTATTGTCGGGAGAGAGACTGAATACAAAAGAGAAATTGTTATTGAAGCTTTACAGCGTAATGTATGGGAATCCATTATTTTCCTTCACGATATTCCGTTTACAGATTTTCCAGCCATATATCAGGGAGCAAAATTGTTTGTATATCCTTCACTTTTTGAAGGTTTCGGAATTCCGCTCGTTGAAGCAATTGAATCCGGAATTCCTGTCATCACATCTAATGGCTCGTGCTTCAGTGAAGCTGCAGGACCATCATCCATTTATGTAGAGCCTACAAATGCGGAAGAATTAGCTTTTCAAATTAACCGTGTCGTGCACGATTCAGAGCTTCGCGAAAAAATGGTTAATGAAGGCCAACGTTACACAAAACGATTCTTGCCTTCGCAGATCGCAAATGATCTGCTTTCGGTTTATAACGCATAATATGCCGTGGCGAGAAGTCACCTACATGAATCTTATCTAACCGTCTAAGAGCAGCAATAACCTACCACTTCATCAGATGCTGATAAACTTTGTGTATTGGCAGTCCCATAACGTTAAAGTAGCTTCCTGAAATTTTCTGGATGGCTACCATTCCAATCCAATCCTGCGCACCGTAAGCTCCAGCTTTGTCATAAGGCTTATAGGTATCAACATAAAACTCGATTTCCTCCTGCGAAAGCTTCTGAAAAACTACTTCGGTGGTGTCATCAAAACTTTCTTCCTTTTCCCTGGAGAGAATACAAACACCGGTCATTACCAAATGTGTTTTACCCGATAACAACGTTAACATTCTAATAGCATCCGAGCGATCGGCTGGTTTGTTGATAATTTTGTTTTCAATAATTACAACGGTATCTGCTGTTACGACAATCTCGTCCTTCATCGTAAGTCTGAAAAATTCAGCTTTTTTCTCAGCAAGGTACTTTGCTACCTGATCGACAGGTAGTTCCTCCGGAAAGGATTCATCTACATTGGGTTTTTCTGAGGTAAATGTAAATCCTGCTTCCTTCATCAGGTATTGCCGGCGAGGAGAACTTGAAGCAAGAACCAGTGGGCGTTCAAAAGGGACTTTCATTTGTGCTTTGTATTACTGAACAAAAAAAATGTGAAATCAAAAGGGTGAAAATGCCGATGGATTAAATTCATCATCCTTAATGGAGGTAAAGAGAAAACCACCAATAACCTTAGGATAAAAATATGTGGATTTTTGAGGCATTGTAAATCCGCTGTGACAAACTTTTTTCACATCTTCAATTGATACTTCATTGGTAATAATAGCAAGTTGTGCATCTCCCTGACTAACCTTTTGCAAACAATCTGAGAAACTTCTGTCGAAGTCAAGAAGCTCGGATTGCCGCTGCTCCTTTCCCGGAATACCCAGTGCTTTCTCAAGAACAAAGTAGTGCATCACGGTCAGGTCCAGGCGTTTTACTTCTTCCGGGAAGGGCCATGAAAGTAAAGGAAATACTTCAGGCTTTAGCCGGATTTTGTAGGCAGTGTTTTTGAAAAGAAGTCCAAAAGCCCATTGTTTACCCACAATAATTTCATTCACCGTAAATGCATCTTCTACTGGTTTAATGACAAAGTAATGTTCCAGCTTTTTAAGAATATCAGATTCGTCAAATCCTACCATGTCTCTTATCAGCCTGTGGGTTGGCAATATTCTCAAATCATCCGCTTCGGTATTTGTAAGGTACATAAGATGGTAGTTGTATCCTTCTTTGCCGGTATGATCAGCGTTTGACAATTTTCGTTTTTGTTTATAATGTAATGAGCCTTCATACCGATGATGCCCGTCAGCCAGAATAATCGTTTGCCGCTCAATTGTAGAAATAAACTTTTGTATTACGGTCGCATCGTGGATCACTGCCATTACATCACGTACACCCTGGTAGTCTTCGGTTTCATAAATAGGATTTCGAACCGCGATGTCCATGTATTTTTCAAGGGTGAATTCAGGATCGGTAAATAGCCCGTGCGTTGGATTTACATGAAGTTCTGTTTGTTCAAGCAGGTCAACACGATCATTTACAGCTTTTGGTATCGTGTTTTCATGTCTGAGAATAACATTGTCTTCCCAGTCGTAGGCCTTGATATGGCTAATAAATCCTTTTCTACAGAATTCTTTCGTTGAGCCGGGTAATTTGAAGTATTGATAATAAACATAAATTCCCGGAATCTTGTCTTGTTCAATAGTCCCATTCGTTTTCCAATATTCTATCAGATTCCTGGCGCGCACGGCAGCATCAGGAGGTTGGGGTACTGACAGATGCACACTATTAAAAGCATTTTGGTAGAGGGCTTTTCGCTGATTGTCGGATACAACATCAAACAATGGTGAGGTTAAGGAATCAATGGAAGCTGACAACTCCCGATTATAACGCCACGGTCGGATGGGTAAAATCTCTGCCATTTAATAATTACAATTTTTAGTTATACTTCGTGTTGGAATTGTACAACAGACTTTCCGATTAAAACTAATCATTGTTGTTCACAAAATCGGAAAGATTTTTTTGTTTGATTAGTGCTATCAAGGCACATACGGACAGCCGTTTATCGGATAATAATTTTTTCTGTGGTGATTGTCCCTCCACGTTGAATTTTCAGGATATATAATCCGGCAGATGCATTTGTAAGAATAATCTTTTGATCAGCCCCCAAATCTTGTTGGAGGAAAGAAATGGGCTGTCCTGTCGTATTCAGGACTTGTAGTTTATCGAACGCTCCACGAATGTAAAATTCTCCGGCGCTTGGGTTGGGAAAAACACCAAATTCTTTTTCTTCCGGAATACTGGTAATAATATCTCCCGAGCCAAAAACAGGACGGATCATCAGACTCCCGTTGACATTTGAATTCGAGACCCATGTACCATTGGTATTTACAAAAATCTTATCACCGGAATTATTGCTCATGTCTAATCCTATCTTTAGCTGTCCTCCAACAGGTGCTTTCCATCCTATGTAAAATACTTTACCAACTAAAAATGGTTCCAGTATCTGGATCCGCTGGAAAGTATTGAGGCCGCGTGCTCTGACCGAGAAACTTGGTATCACAAACAAAAGATTACCGGGTCGTCCATCAGCATCGCCATATACGTAAAAATCTGCCGTGAGATTACTGGTGAGCCCATATTCAGGAACATAGAAATCGATACCTACTAACGTATCTTGTTCCTCGATTAACATTTCAAATTGAACAGCCGCGCGATTACCAGCTTGAGTCAATCCGGCGGCATACTCAGCGATACCATCATCATATGCGTAGTAATCTTTCATCCAATATGATGCGCTGATGGTATCGTTACTTCTAAAATCTATTGGGACATAATTTAGATCATAATCATAGGCAAAATCTCCTGTTCTGGGATCGAATGTATCTCCGGTAAACAGCTTTACCTTTAACTTCATGAAAACAGAGTCCGACTCTGGATCAAATTGATTGGGGTCATTCGCATCTGGAATATGTGCTAATGTCACACTCCTTCGTTCCAGAGGAAAAATGATACCACTGCCATCACTGTTAATCGCGGAAGTATCGGTTCCACCTAAATTAGGATAGAATGATTCTGCGAGGACATTGTCTTTGTAATTCCAGAATGTGCCTTCGGTAAGATAAGTAACATCTGTAAATTCATCCAACGCATTATAGATGTCGAACGTTGGAGGTGCGAGCGCACCAGCCGCGGACAGATGATGATAGGGTATGGCCTGATAATTATTGAACAACCCCGAAAGTGTACCCGAAGCAGCCTGATCCGGAAAATCTAGATCACTGGCATCTCTGTTTTTATTCAGATAAATGTAGTCAAGATTCCAGGTGTCGTATGGTCCGGATGTTCGTCCGAAGTTTCTAAATCTGAATTGAAATGTGTTATGGAAAAACCGTTCCCCATCTACGCGGATAAGTGTATCATAAAACTCATTTCGTTTAAAGGATGCTCGCGGTGCGATAGTCATAACCGTTTCCCAGCCGCCGGTACTGTTCTTGAATTGAAGCTGTAAATAATCCGTTGCATCGGGTGCTTCTCCGTTACCTTGCCATTGGTAAAAAAAGCTGAGGAATACAGAATTTCGTTCCGCGAGAGATACTTCAGGTTCGCCCAGTTTAATCGCTTGCGACACCAGGCTGTCTGCGAATCCATTCGTTAGCAACTGATCTGAATACGGTAAAAACAAAGAGTCGAGACCATCGAAAGTAGCAACATTAATCGATGGCGCATTAATACCCATTCCGTTGTTGATCCATACGGACTTGTTGTTTATCCAAAGTGAATCAACCGGATAATTTGAGTTAGGTTCGTCAGGGTTGTTTACGGGTGTAAAGGAAAAATCATCCCAGAACGGAAGGCTTTTCGGAACCAACTGCGCTGTTCGGGATGTTGCCCCGGACTTCTTGGCAGAGGTTACTTTTTCAGCACTGCGGGGATGAGGATACATTCTAAGCTGTGCCGTCGCTGTACCGTTCAGGATTAAGCAACACGCTATTAACAGCCCCAAATGTACATTCCCCATACAATATGAATATCGTGTGGATTTCACTGAGTTTGATGCTTAGTGGTGTAATCAGTAGTCAATATCCTCGTCAGTTTCTGGAACCTCGGTACCAGCCTCGCCTATCCAGAGATCAACGACATCGCCTACCTTAATATTTTCAACCGGACCCGGCTTTTGTTTTAAAATTACGGCCTCAACCCCGGTCGTGTCCCCAACCAAGCTGATCGTTCCGATATTCAGGTTTGATCCAAAGATAATCACCTTCGCATCTTCAACGCTCATCCCGATACAATCCGGAGCTTCGAAAGAGGTACTGCCGCCATCCATAACCACCAGGTCAATTACCGAACCTTTGGGTACAGGTTGCCCAGCTTCGATAACCATGCCTTGATACTTCATTTCTTTAACAACATTGAAAGGCCCCGCTACGAGTTCAATCTTTCCTCTTTTGAGCTCATTACTTCGCAGAACGGCTTCAGCGTTAACAACAGATCCATCTACCAGTGCGGGCACAGGTACTGTTGGTGGGCTGACACGGTTAACAGAAATAAAAATTTTCCTTCCTTCTTTTACTTTCGAACCGGCCTGTGGATATTGTTTCAACACTGTAAGGGGAGGGTATTCGGACGAATACGAAGAGTCATTCACTTCATAACGAAGATTTCGTTTGATAAGGAAGTCCTCCAGCTGTTCAATCTGCATTCCTTCGATGCTGGGAACCGTTAAGGACTGGCCATGATTTGTTGTACTTGGTAAATAGGCAAAGAAATACAGCAGGCATAGTGTAAGCAAAACTCCTCCAGCCAGAATTATATGAAGAAGTAATCCCCCCAGCGTATCAGTCTTAAATTTTCTAATGTCGAATTTCATAATGTCATAGCTTGATGCTCCTGCGAAAAAGGTTTTGCAAGAGATCGGGTTTTACGAGGGTTGGTGTGAGTTTTTTAAGTGAGTCATCATCCGTCTGTCCTGCAAATATACAAGTATCAGAATTTCAGTGCAGATTGAAAGTCGCGTTCTATTCGTTTACTTCGGTCGTAACGCTCTTGCGCGAGGTTAAGCAGTCGTGTAATAAGGTCGGAAAAGCTCAAACCACGTTCCTTCCACATCATTGGATACATGCTGGAATTAGTAAAACCGGGTATCGTATTGATCTCGTTGATGAAGATGTTGCCTTTTTTATCCAGGAATAGATCAATACGCGAGAAGTCTTCGCAGTGTAAGGCCTCATAGGCTTTAGTGGAAACCTTCCGGATTTTTTCAGCAATACCTTTAGGCAGTTTTGCGGGCACGTCGATACGGACTGCGTCAGGATCGACATACTTTGCATCGAAAGTATAAAAATCATACTTTTTGCTGATCACTATTTCTCCAGGGTAAGACGCTTCAGCCGGATAGTTTCCCAGAATTGCGCACTCAATTTCTCTTCCGCTAATGTATTCTTCCGCCAGCATCTCATCGTCATATTTAAAGGCTTCATCAACCGCGTTTTGGAAATCTTTCCTGCTTTTTACTTTTGTAACACCAACCGAAGATCCAAGGCTTGCCGATTTAATCATAAAAGGCAGACCCAATTTTTTTGAGATACTGCTGAAGCTGATCTTATCTTTCTCTGCAAATCCAAAGGTAAGGAAATCGGTTACCGGTAACCCTGCTTCACGCAATAAACGCTTGGCTACAATTTTATTCATTGATAACGAGGAACCTAAAACCCCGGTACCTACCATAGGAATATCCATTGCTTTGATGAGTCCCTGTATGCTACCATCCTCACCGTCCGTTCCATGAAGAACCGGAAACATAATATCAACTTTAATCTTCTTATTTGTTTTCAACAATATCAATGCAGGATTCGCAGGTCTAAGCACAAGGCCCAGCGGTTTTCCTTTCTCAATATCTTTACTTACTCCTTCAGTCAAAAACCATTCACCCGTTTTACTGATGCCAATGGGGATAGGTACGAATAACGACTTGCTCAGATACTCAAAAATATTTCGTGCTGAGTTTACAGAGACTGCGTGTTCAACGGACCGACCTCCATACAAGATCGCTACTTTCTTCTTTTTCGCCATTTAATGAATTTTTTCCTTCCGCAAGATAAGCAAAACGCCTTATGATTAAACTTAGTTTTTCAAAGCGATTTCCTATGCTACGGGTTCAAGCAAAACGCCTGCAGACTCTTGTGATGGTTCAGAATTTCTTAAAAGGAAAAATGTAGAGCGCAGTTATATTTTTACGATTGTCGTAGCAAAGTCACTTTACGATAATCAGCTTCCTGAAATAAACCTTTTCTCCGGCATTGATTCTTACGACATATACACCCGCTGGTTCCCCCGTGAGATTTATTGGAAAGGTTTGATTCAAAATATTTGGAAGTGTTTCTCTTATCAGGATTTTTCCAACTGGGTCAATAACTTCTACTTTAACTGAAGTTCGTTCCTCCAGGTTGAAGGATACAAAGGCTTCTCCATAAAGGGCCGGATTCGGGTAAAGCGAAAAAGGTTCATTAAATTTTTGAGGATTCTCTGATACAAATATTTCAATGTTATCCAGATAAATATTGTTGCCATTGTTGTTGACAAAGACAAACGCCAGTCTCACATTCGAATTTCCGGCCAATGATGATATCACATGTGTTTTAGTACTCCAGTCTCCGTCGCTGTCAGGCTCCCAGCGTGCAATTAAAGTACGCCCATCAGAAAGCGATGATCTCGACAATTCTGCGATGGTATCACTATAGGTATATCCGCAGTCTGTGGAGGCGAGTATATAAAGTAGATCGACCCTGCCACTGCGAAAAGCATAAGAAAGATCGTAGGTAAGACTCGCTTCAACAGCATTCGAAAAATCCAGAACCGGACTTACAAACCAGGCCTTATCACCGGCAACGGTATTATTAAAAGCGTTGAAGTAAAGGGCTTTACCCGAAATGACCTCCGTCGTTTCCCATACCATTCCACCTGCGGGGTTTATGCTCGTCCAATGATCCTCGAAAGAGTCTTCAAAGTTCTCTCGCAGGGGGATGACATCCGCTGTTTTATCGACCACGATTGTTAACTGAATGCTATTGTCAGCTGGATTAAAATCACTTTCTCCATTAAGCGTCGTTATTACAAAGGACACTTCGTTTTCACCATCGACCAAGGTAATTGAATTGAGTTCTAATTCTATTTCTTTACTTCCCTCAAGCGAGAGTCCGTTTAATGATTGAAAGAATGTTTGTCCATTAACCGTCGTGACTACCTGTAGCGTACTCACTAAGGTACCTGAATTTCTGATTCGCAGTTTCGGGACAACCTGGTTTAAGCAGATAACGGGCGATGGGGCGGTAACTTCTACCAACCTAACATCAAGAACAGGAGTCGTCGTTAATGAGATGTTGTCAAGGTACAGATTGTTACCCCAGTCGTTGATGCCTATAAAAGCAAGCTGAAGATTGTCTTCACCCATGTAGATACTAAGATCAATAGCCTCAGTTCTCCATTGGTTGGGGCCGTTAGGTGTGAAAGCCGAGCTGGTAGACGGAGCGGTTGCCAACGCTGAACCAAATTTATTATAAATAACAGTGCCTTGAGTTACATCTATACTACAATCGCGAAGCAACACAACTCTCAATCCGTCGTTACTAGACGATTGATACCTTGAGTGGGCAACATCAAACTTTAACAACGCAGCAGGTGCGTCCGTTAAGTCGAATACCGGTGAGATAAACATATCAATTTCTCCTACATTATCTTCATAATTAAAGAAATCCATCTTTAACGCTGTATTGGTTCCGGCGGTCGGCGTAACGGCCAGTTCCCAGGTAATATTTTGATCAGGGTTAACGATTGCCCATGTGGTAGGTAATGTATTGAAATTTTCAAGGAAGGGTACATCAATATCCTGGGGTACAAATACATTACGGCTTAAGGTATTATCACCAGCACTTCCGTCAGCAACGGAATTGGTTAGTAAGATTTCGAATGAACAATTATGCTGGCCACTTGTAAATGAAATAGCATCGAAGGTAACGATGGTTGATTCAAGTAAGTTTAGAGCAGGACTGAAGATGAAATCTTTCGTTTCGACAATCACACCATCTTTCCGTACTCTGATACGTGTTGATGACACGGAATTACTTCCGTAATTTCTGATTTCAATAGCAGGAATAAAGGGTGTTGTACATTCGCCGCCTAATGGAGAAATTACTTCTCTAATGCCGAGATCATTCGCGATAGGTTCAGGCTCAGACAGTCCGGGTGAACTTGTCAGACTGGCACGTCTGGGACTGTTTTCGATTACAGTCTCCATTCTGCTTACTTGTCCCTGGGTGAAAAGATTCATACAGTTATCATGTGTATAATCCAGAAAGTTTTGAAACATCGATGTTACTTCACAAGTGACACGGGGATGTGCCGGGCAACCGCTTGTGCTGCCAGCCTGATTTGGGGTATCATCCACATAATCTGTACCACTACACCCACCGTTGTCATCGCCCCAGATGTGCCGAAGGCCAAAGAAGTGTCCGACTTCATGCGTTGTGGTACGGCCTTTATTGTAGTTGTTTTGCAGATTAAAATCGCCGTCTTCGATAGAGCCAAAAGTAGTTGTCGAACTAACGACCCCATCGGTTAAACGATTGGAGGATGAGTTCTCCAGCCCCGGCAATCCAGATACTGGGAATTGTGCATACCCGAGAAAGTCTGTAAGATTGCACACCCAGATATTCAGATAATCTTCCGCAGGCCAGTAGCTAAGTGCTTTGAGCTGATAATTATCATTCATGGTCCACGAGGTTTTTGGTCCCTGTACGCGTACAATACCGTTGGTGGCAAGTCCTTCCGGGTCCTGTTTTGCGAGTACAAACTCAATATCAGAAACACCAGCTACGCTTTGAAACTCAGCTGGCGTGTTTACGGCATCTTCGTTAAGCCTTTTATAATCTTTATTTAAAACGGATAGTTGCGAAAAGACTTGAGCGTCGGAAATATTTCTTCCACTGCCAATGGCTTCACCGTTATGTATGATATGAACAACTACCGGAACTTGATAGGTCGATGCTTTTCTAAGTGCTCCGGACCGGCTTGATTTTTCTTGTTGTTTCTGCCGGATCCATTTTTCGAACTGACTGTTGTCCTCGAAAAGATTACGCTCGGATTTTAGTTTAGCAGTATACTCGACAGTTCCGCAACGTTCCTGAGCAAAAGATACAATCGATAAGGCTACGAATAGAATCGAATAAAGAATAACCTTACAAAGACAACATATCCGCCGCACAGAAATCAAGGTTGAAATCACATTATTTATAACCAAATATAAGAAAGTTAACCGATTGGAGGTTAGTTTGTTCAGCAGGCCATCTTCTCGTGCGAGAATGTTCACAAGGCCTTTATTCGGAAAGTCTAAAGGTGCCAGCAGGCAGAATGAAAACGAGTATTGGGATGTAAATCTTATCCGCTAACGGAGTCAAGTTTTGATTAAAAGGCTACGGTGATTTTAGTCATGAGCCAATCACTATTGATTAAAAGGGATCAGGTTAACCACCTCAATCGATTTTACTTCAGGAACATCACGTTTGATGGCAGCCTCCACACCAGCCTTAAACGTCATGGTAGACATCGTACAGTTTCCACACGCACCCACAAATTCCAGTTTTATGGCGAGGTCCTCGCTGATGTGGTTTACTTTAACATCTCCACCATCAGCCTTTAAATACGGACGAATCGAATCCAGGGAGGCTTCGATTTTTTTTGAGATTTCTTCGATTGTTGCGGTTGTATTCATTAGACTTTCAGTTCTACACGTTCTGTTTGTGTAAAGTTAGCATTTCTTATCGCAATTTGCCGAGCCAAAGCTTCCGCAAGATTTTTAAAAGCAGTGCCGGTAATGCCTTCTTTCAACACGGCAGGAAGACCACTATCACCACTTTCGCGAATTCCCTGAACCAAAGGCACCTGACCTAAAAGCGGGACATCATACTTTTTCGATAAACTCTCGCCACCACCCTGACCAAAAATGAAGTATTTATTGTCTGGTAGTTCCTCCGGTGTGAAATAGGCCATGTTCTCAACGATTCCAAGCAATGGAACATTAATCTGAGGCTGCCTGAACATAGCCATCGCTTTGTTTGCATCCGCCAGTGCTACTTTTTGTGGTGTTGTGACGATTACAGCTCCCGTCACCGGCACGGTCTGAACCATTGTAAGGTGGATATCGCTTGTTCCTGGAGGAAGATCGATTAGCAAATAGTCTAATTCACCCCATTCGGCATCGCCAAAAAATTGCTTTAATGCCGCACTCGCCATTGGTCCGCGCCAAACCACTGCACTATCCGGTGGAGTTAGGAAACCAATGGATATCAATTTCACCCCGTATTGTTCGATTGGAATGATGATGTTTTTTCCATTGATCTGTTTTACAGCGGGTTGCTCAAATTCACAATTGAACATGGTAGGAATAGAGGGGCCGAAAATGTCAGCATCAATTAAACCTACCTTAGCACCCGCCTGAGCGAGAGCAACTGCCAGATTGGTTGTTACCGTAGATTTTCCGACCCCACCTTTACCCGAGGCAATAGCAACAATATTCTTCACACCGGGAAGGAGCGGGGCATTATCCCGAAGGGTTGTTACAGAGGATGTTATATTAATCTTAATCTCAACATCTGGTCCGACCACTTTTTCTACTGCATCTTCGCAATCCTGCCTTATTTTTTCCTTTAATGGACAGGCAGGAGTAGTTAAAACTACTGTAAAGCTTACGGTGGATGGGGTTGTCACAACATCTTTAATCATGTTAAGACTCACCAGGTCACGCTTCAAATCCGGGTCATCTACAGTTGAAAGAGCCTTTATTATATCCGATTGGGTAAAACTCATGTTTTAAAATAGCTTTTGTACGAAGTGCCGCAATTTAGTCTGAAAGTGCTATCGTTAAAAGGTAATCGTTAATCGTTTTGTTCTCCGAACCCGTATCTTTGAGAGAATTTTTTTATCTTTTAAAAGATTCCGAACAACCGGACACCAGGTGATCTCCAGAGAAACGATAGATGAGGTAAAAAGTCGCATCGACATCATTGATGTGATTGGTGATTTTGTGACGCTGAAACGCTCTGGCCAGAATTATAAAGCGTTGAGTCCCTTCACGAACGAAAAAACGGCGTCTTTTTATGTAGTTCCTGCTAAGGGCATTTTTAAGGATTTCAGTAGTGGAAAAGGAGGCGATGGGATCACTTTCGTGATGGAGCATGAAGGGATGAGCTACCTGGAGGCAATCCGGTACATGGCGAAAAAGTACGGTGTTGAAATAAGGGAGGAAGCCGTTACCGCAGAACAGAATGCACAGCAAAACGACCGTGACAGCCTCTACATCGTCATGAATTATGCTAAGGAGCATTTCAAAGATCTATTGTTGAACAGTGACGAGGGTAAGAGCATAGGCTTAAGCTATTTCCGGGAGCGTGGATTTAACGACCGTACCATTGAAAAGTTTGAACTTGGATATACCATCAACGAATGGGATAATTTCAATAAGAAAGCGTTGCACGCAGGCTATAGTGAAGAGATGCTTGCGAAAGCCGGGCTTATCATTAAAAAGGAAAAAGAAGGTAGTCCTGAGATATACAGAATTTACGATCGCTTCCGCGGGCGGGTAATTTTTCCGGTACACAATCTTGCAGGAAAAGTAATCGCATTTGGCGCCCGTATTCTTACCAAAGAAAAAGATCAGCCCAAGTATATCAACTCGCCGGAGACGGAAATCTACCATAAGAGCAACGTGCTTTACGGTATGTTCCAGGCGAAGAATGCCATTCGTCGCGAAGACTTTTGTTATCTCGTCGAGGGTTACACTGATGTGATATCGATGCATCTGTGTGATATTGACAATGTAGTTGCGTCTTCAGGGACAGCGTTGACGGAAGAGCAGATTAAGCTTATTCGTCGCTTCTCCGAAAACATTACAGTACTGTTTGATGGGGATGCTGCTGGAATTAAAGCTGCGCTTCGCGGTATTGATCTCGTTCTAAAAGGTGGCTTGAATGTACGCATCGTTTTGCTGCCGGATGCGGAAGATCCAGACAGTTTCTCAAAAAAAATGGGAAGCACGGCATTCAAACAATACCTCAAGGATCATACGCAGGATTTCATCTCATTCAAAATCGATCTCTATGCGAAGGATACTTCTCATGATCCGATAAAAAAGGCTGAGGCAATCCGGGATATTGTGACCAGTATTTCACTTATTCCTGATCCTATAAAACGCTCGGTGTACATTCAGGAAACAAGTCAGTTGTTGAGGATGCCTGAATCAGTTTTGGTGACTGAACTGAATAAGATTGTTATTGGTGAACGAAAGAAAAAAGAACAGGATAAGGCGAGAGATGAAAGCAAAGAGCCTCGTGAAAGCATTGAAGACATTAGTCCGGTGTCCAAAACGGATATCAATAATGTTGTCCAACGCCAGGAACGCGAGTCGATGCGGCTGTTATTGAATTATGCAGAAAGCCACTATGACGACCAACGCCTGGTAGATTTTATGCTGACCGAACTGGAAGATGTTGAGTTTTCAGATCCAGTGTATAATGAGATATATCAGGGATTTAAAGATGGTGCGGAGCAAGGGAAGGTGGTTGATACGTTCTATTTTATGGAGCACGGTTCTGAGGCTGTAAAACGTATGGTAGCAGATTTAACTACGTCACGATATGAAACCAGCAAACATTGGAGTGAAAAATACCACATCTACTTTCCTCACGAAAAGGAGGTACTCCATGATCTTGCTTACACCAATGTACTTCGGTTGAAGTTCAGATTAATTCAGAAGCTAACCGAGGATAATCTACGGCAAATGAAAGAGGCTACCAATGATGACGATCTTGAAAAATACTTCACCATTCACGAACAATTAAAAGGTGCCGAAAAAGAGCTTGCGACTGTGCTGGGTATTGTGGTGCCTAAATAAAATGGTGCCTGAAGCATCCTTAAACTAACGGGTTACCCGGAACATACAGATCATATTTTTTGTTGAAACGATATCGATTTAAAAGCGAAA
This sequence comes from Chryseolinea sp., assembly GCA_041747735.1. Taxonomy (GTDB): domain Bacteria; phylum Bacteroidota; class Bacteroidia; order Cytophagales; family Cyclobacteriaceae; genus Chryseolinea. Next base: position 18,855 of record JBGTEP010000150.1, on the reverse strand, counting down.
AAATTTATGAGTGATACTAAGCTGGATACAATTGAAGACGCCATTGAAGATATTAAAAATGGCAAAGTGATAATTGTCGTAGATGATGATGACCGTGAGAATGAAGGTGATTTTGTATGTGCTGCAGAATGTATCACACCTGAAATTGTAAACTTCATGGCTACACATGGACGAGGACTGATTTGCGCCCCATTGATTGAAGATCGGTGCGATGAATTGGGACTGGAAATGATGGTTGGAAAAAATACTGCCGTTTATGAAACAGCTTTTACGGTCTCCGTGGACCTGATCGGTCATGGTTGCACCACTGGCATTTCGGCCCATGATCGGTTTAAAACCATCCGCGCATTGATTGACCCTGACACAAAACCCGAAGAGCTTGGGCGCCCAGGTCATATTTTTCCACTTAAAGCTAAGCGGGGAGGTGTATTGCGCCGTGCCGGTCACACCGAAGCTGCAATTGATTTTGCGCGATCTGCCGGGTTTAAGCCTGCGGGGGTATTGGTTGAAATCATGAATGAAGATGGTAGTATGGCGAGGGTTCCTGATCTGGTCAAAGTTGCCCAGCGGTTTAACCTCAAGCTTGTTTCGATCAAAGACCTTATTGAGTACCGGATTAAAAAGGAATCGTTAATTAAGCGGGAAATTGAAGTTGATATGCCAACGGATCATGGGCATTTTAAACTCGTTGCATTCGACCAGACAAATACGAATGAAGTTCATTTAGCGTTAGTTAAAGGAACCTGGGAAAAAGACGAACCTGTTTTGGTAAGGGTTCACTCTTCGTGCGTAACGGGTGATATTTTTGGCTCATGCCGCTGTGATTGTGGGTCTCAGCTGCACCGGGCAATGGAGATGGTTGATCAGGAAGGAAAGGGTGTCGTATTGTATATGAAACAAGAAGGCAGAGGTATTGGATTATTGAATAAACTGAAGGCATATAAGTTGCAGGAGGAGGGATTTGATACTGTAGAAGCAAATCTCCAGCTAGGTTTCGATATGGATGAACGTGATTATGGGGTCGGGGCGCAAATTATTCGCAACTTGGGTATAACCAAAATCCGTTTAATTACGAATAACCCTAAGAAGCGTGTGGGGTTAATGGGGTATGGTTTGGAAATCGTTGATAATGTACCGATCGAAATTTTACCGAACGCTCACAATGAAAAATATCTAATGACAAAGCGTGACAAACTGGGCCATACTATATTAAAGCATAAATGAGATTAGTCCACCAACATATTAAGCATTATTATCATATCTGCCAATCCAGGATTTGGCAAGCTACAGTATTGTTTTTCTTATTGTCTGCTTTAAATGGATCCGCACAACAATGGCCTTCAGATTTTTGGCATGAAGGAAAAATTGTCTTACTCGAAGGGGATACCTTGCGCGGCTTAGTGAAATATGATCTTAAACAGGATCTCATTCAGTATAATTTGAATGATCAGCGCACGGAAGCATTTACTGCCCGCAAGATTTTATTCTTTGAAATTTTTGATAATACAGTCCGAAAATACAGGCAGTTCTTTGCACTTCCTTATGCTACGGGAACGAGCTATCGGGCTCCGATATTTTTTGAATTAGTGGTGGAAGGTAAACTTACTTTACTTGTGCGCGAATCTATTGAGTTCAGGACTTATACATCACCCTATTACATTGGTTCATTTTCACGTGAAGTATTGGTTTATAAATACTTCTTTCTTAATGAAGATGGCCTGATTGAAGAATTCTCAGGAAATAAAAATGACTTACTGACTATGATGGGCAGGAAGGGCAATGACGTTGAGAAATATGCTAAATCAAACCGATTAAAATTCGATGATAAGTACGATCTCGCCAGAATTATTGCGTATTACAATTCAATTTAGATTTCTTTTCTGATTTTTTAACCTAACTCTCTACTGAAGTAGTATTATACACGGATGAAGCCACTTATACTTGTCTCAAACGATGATGGAATCACATCAAAAGGAATTCGCACTTTAATAAATTTAATGAAGACTCTGGGGGAAGTCATCGTTGTAGCTCCGGATGGTCCACAATCGGGCATGGGCCATGCTATTACCGTAGGGGAGACGTTGCGTCTTGAGGAAAATCTGATTTTCGAAGGTGTAAAAGCCTTTGAATGTTCCGGCACACCGGCAGATTGTGTTAAGATTGCCCGTCACTTTGTGTTAAAGGATGAACGCCAGCCCGATGTAATAGTAAGTGGTATTAATCACGGCAGTAATACGTCCATCAGTGTACTGTATTCCGGCACCATGTCGGCGGCTATCGAAGGGGCCATTGAAGGCACACCTGCTATCGGATTTTCTCTGGCGGATTTTTCTCATGATGCTGACTTTTCACACGCGGAAGAATACATTCTAAAAATCACACAACAAGTATTGGATAAAGGCTTGCCGAAGGGTGTGGCATTAAATGTAAATTTTCCACCCAAACGCAATGAACCGATCAAAGGCATCCGGGTCTGTCGTCAGGCGAATGCTAAATGGGAGGAAGAATTTGACCAGCGTATCGATCCAAATGGGCGTCGGTATTTCTGGATGGTAGGGAATTTTGTAAACTTCGACAAAGGTGAGGATAATGACGAGTGGGCAATTGCTAATAATTATGTGTCCGTTGTTCCGTGCCAGTTCGATCTTACAGCGCATCAGGCAATTCCCGGGTTGAATGAGGAGTGGGATATTTTAAGGTAGTTTTTGAATTGATTTTGGCATTAGGGGTGGAAGCTAAATGCTAAAAAATTCATATACTTACATATGAAAAAAATGTTTACCATTCTCCTTGCTGTTGCTTTGATCATTGAAGCAAATGCACAGAAGAAAATATTAATTTATACACGCAATGGCAAAGGATATGTTCACGAGAATATTGGAGCCAGCGTAGTAGCTTTGAAAAAGCTATGTATTGATAATGGTTATGTTCCGGAATCGACCGATGATCCTGCGGTATTCTCTTCTGATAAGCTGAAAACAATAAGTTGTATTATCTTTTCGAATACCAACAATGAAGCATTTGAATCAGATGCTCAGAAGCAAGCATTCGTTGACTATACCCACCGTGGTGGAGGGTTTGTAGGGATTCATTCAGCGTCTGGTTCAGAACGGCAATGGCCCTGGTTCTGGGCAATGCTCGGAGGCAAATTTGTAAGGCACCCGGTGCTACAGAAGTTTACAATAAAAGTTATCGACAAGACACATCCGTCTACCAGTTTCATGGGTGAAACATGGGAGTGGGAGGATGAATGCTACTTCACGAACCAGCTCAACCCTGATATCCGTGTACTTCTCGCTGCAGACCTCACTACCATCAAGGACGAAAAGAAAGTCGAATACCCGGGAGTTACCTTCGGTGATTATTTCCCCCTGGCATGGTACCATGAGTTTGAAGGAGGGAGGCAGTTTTATACATCCCTTGGACACAAGGCTGAATACTATAAAAACGAAAATTTCTTAAAGCACATTCTCGGAGGAATAACGTGGAGCATGAAGGAATGAATAGATTTCGAATGATGAAGAATTTCTTACTCGGCAGCGATATTCGATTTTAGTATGTGAACGGTACTTCTGCAATTGTTTTATCCCATCCCAGTTTCATTACACCCTGCTTTTCACCCTTAGTTTCAAACTGGATGCTAAAGTTCTCCAGTGATTCACCTCCTTCAGTAACCGTTGCCGTTACGCGCAGGACATCCTTTTTTTCGTCGTACTTGTAAGCGCCCCAGAAATCCAGATCGCTGTTTAAGATGATTGTCCATTCTTTTTCTCCCGGAATGCTAAACAGAGAATAGTAGCCTGCTTTTACTTTTTTTCCGTTTAGAACAACATCCTGATAAAACTTGATTTCAGCAGATTCATTGGCACCTGTGCGCCACACCTTACCGAACGGAACAAGTTTCCCAAAAACTTCACGGTTATTTTTCAACGGTCGGCTATACGTAACGCGAATGATTGCACGTTCTTCATCTTTTCTGTCATGTGCGTAGTGGTCGGGATAGTACGCCATGTCCATCGGACTCTTGTCAGGCTTACGAAAGTTCTGGGCCGGGGCGACTCCTAGTAAAAATGCAACGAAGAAGGTTGAGAGCAGGACTTTTTTCATATTGGATAGTTTAAATTACATACTTAATGTACATCTAAACAGGATCTACATCAATCACAATTCTTGTGTTTCGGTACGATTTGTCTTTTAATGGTTGCTGTACACATTCCGCCAACTTTTTTTTCAGGGATGCAAGGGTGTTACTCCCTCTTGGAATTTTGATCAAAAGACTCATAAGGAACTGATTTCTGATTTTTGAAATCATAGGCTCTCCTGGCCCTAATATTCTGGTGCCGGGTAATGCCATCCGCAAATCTTCAAAAAGTATGCTGGCAACCGTCCGGCATATTTTCTTGTCCGTATGTTTTACTGTGATTTCGATTAGTCTTGAAAATGGAGGATAGCTGTGCTCGTGCCTGTCGGCAATCTGACCGTTGTAGAATTCCTCAAAACTGTGTTTCAATATGGTTAACAATAATGGATGATCCGGGTTAGAAGTTTGAATTACTACGGTACCAGGCTTATCTCTTCTGCCCGCACGACCACTTACCTGTGTGATCAATTGATAGGCTCTTTCATAGGATCGAAAATCCGGGAAGTGTATCATACGGTCTGCATTGAAAATTCCAACGAGACTAACATGATCAAAGTCAAGCCCCTTCGTTACCATTTGTGTACCCACCAGAATATTGGTTTCTCCCCGCTCAAATTGATCGATGATCGTTTCGTACCCATTTTTCGATCGTGTGGTATCGAGGTCCATTCGCTGAACATTGGCTTCCGGGAAGTGAAGCTTCAGTTCTTCCTCCAGTTTCTCGGTTCCATAGCCAACCGTCATTAATCTTGGGGAAGAACAGGTAGGACAATTCCCAGGTAACGATTCCTTGTATCCACAATAGTGGCAAACCAACGCGTGTCTGAACTGATGGTAGGTAAGGCTTACGGCACAATTGATACACTTGGGAACCCATCCGCAGTCTTCACAATTAACCATTGGTGAATAACCTCTTCTGTTCTGGAAGATGATTACCTGTTCTTTTTTCGACAGCGTTTCATCTACACTTTTTAATAACAGTCCTGAAAATTCTCCTTTAACTGTTTTCTGTTTGCGCTCGCGGCTCATATCCGCGAAGATTATTTTTGGCAGCTGAGCTTCTCCAAAGCGTTTGTCAAGTTTTACAAATCCATATTTGCCACGCTGAGCCTGGTAATACGTTTCAATGGATGGTGTCGCGGAGCCCAGCAACACTTTTGCATGATGCATTTGGGACATCATCAGAGCAGCATCGCGCGCGTGGTACCGTGGTGCTGGTTCTTGCTGTTTATAGGAGGCATCGTGTTCCTCATCAATGATAATTAAGCCCAGGTTCTCGAATGGCAGAAATATGGAAGAGCGCACGCCTACGACAAACTTGAAGCGCCCGTTAAGAATACCATTCCATACTTCCACCCGTTCATTGTCAGAAAAACGGGAATGGTAAACGCCCATTGTTGTGCCAAAAATTTTCTTTAACCTTTGAACGATTTGTGTAGTCAGGGCAATCTCTGGAAGAAGGTAGAGAACCTGAGATCCGCCATCAAGTGCTTGCTTAATAAGGTTGATATAGATTTCTGTTTTTCCACTACCCGTTATTCCGTGAAGTAGTGTTATGTCATGTTCTTTGAAGCGCGAAAGGATTTCATATTGTGTTTGTTGCTGCTCAACACTGAGTTGAATGATGTGAAGATCATCTGTCGTTTCTTCTTCAAATCTTGAAACAACGATTTCGAACTCTTCAAAAACACCACGTTTCACAAGGGTATCCAGGGATGACTCGGAAAGATTCCCCTCTAATAATTTCTGTTTCGAGACCCCGGTCTTATTTTTTTCAGGATTGCTCAGTACGGTTACGTCCTGAAGGTATTTGAGGACAATTGCTTCTTGTTTCGGTCTCTTTTCTAAGTTTTGAAACAAAAGTTCTAACGCTCCTGTAGCATTGTATTCTTCGGTGAGCCTTACCTTCTTTTCAGTTTTCGGTTTAAACTTTTCTTTTACAGCTTCATAAAGTATGACGGCTTCTTTACCCACCAAAGATTTTAAGATTGAATAGAGCTGCTTTACCCCCAATAGTTTTGCGATCTCCGAATACGCTAGGGATTCATGGGCAAGTCGTTTTAACAGGATTAATTCTTTTTCAGAAAAAGCATGGTCGGTATCATCAAGGTTAAACGCAGGATGAATTTGTACCATTGATTCACTTGAGAGTTTCAGTCCGCTTGGCAAGGCGGCATTCATCACTTCACCTAATGTACACAGGTAATAGTCGGCGATCCATTGGAAGAGTTTAAATTGTAAATCGGTTACTGCAGGGAACGTATCGAGTAAGTCAAGTAAGTATTTTGCTTCATAATCTTTTGGAGGATGGTCATGTATTGAACTTACAACTCCAGTTAATATTTTGCGATCGCCAAACTGAACGATAGCCCGCTGTCCAACCATGATTTTATCATTCAGATCATACGGCACCCGATACGTAAAAAGTTTCGGGATTGGTACCGGAAGGAGAAGCTCGGCAAAAAGGGTACTTCGAGTATCGCCGTCGGTATGTATAAGATCAGGGGTAATTTCCAAACGCTAAATTTGCAAGGTGACAACGGTAAATCTAACTATTTTTCGTCGGCTTCTTCCTTGCATATTCGTAAGCGGTTTGTTCTTTTGGTTTTCGGAGAGTCAGAGATCAGCGTTTCTAAGGGCGGCTTGAATAACAGCAAGATCTTTTGATTCAATGTCCTCTCCAATGCGAAGGGAACGGACAGTAATTTCCTGGTCAACGCTGAAAATACAGATGGCATCATTATGGATAACAAACACAAATTGTGGATCCGTAAATGAAGCTGCCGTTTTGTTAATCGTTTCAATCCCTTTCAAGGAGAATCTGACATCGATATAATGAAACTTGAGGATCGGATCATATTCAATCTCAGTTACATGCTGGACTTCTTCAATTTGAATAATCGGCTTTTTTGAAACGCATACTTTCGATTTCCCAACAAGCAATCTTAATTCGTTTTCACAGGTTATCTTTCTGGGTGGAGTATAAAGGAGATAAATACCAGAGGGCGATTCCTGACTAAAGCAGAATATCAGGCAATAGCATACGGTTGTTAAGAGGAACAAAGCTCAGGGATTAATATATTTCGATATTACTGATCAATGGACACGCCTTCGAACTGGTTATATTCACCCGAATCTTATTTGTTTCTACCGGATCAAGTTTCAAAATACGTTTATAACCGATTGTGGTAGCGGATGCAACACTCTTCCACCTATTTTCAACCCAGGCCTCTACTGTAAATGATTTGATCCGTTGACCCAGCTTTATATATTCCTGAAGGGTGATGTATTTAACTGGCTTGATTTGGCTCAGCTGTATTTCGATTGAACCGGTAGTAACTTCATCGTCCGTAGCCCAATACGTTGCTTTGTTTCCGTCTGTAATATTTGCAGGGGAGAAACTCTCCACATCACCACGGTAGGAAGATGCTGTTGTTAGAGCACCCTTGGCCAGATTTGTCTTAAACTCTTTATCAAGTAGAGCTTTCCATCCTTTTAAAGCTTCGAGATCGTTTTCATGTATTAGTCCTCGCTTATCGGGCGGAACATTGAGCAGGAGGGTTGAGCCTCTTCCAACAGAAGTCAGATAGATATCAAAGAGATTTTCCGGTGTGCGAACCAGTGAATCTTCTTCTTCATGATAAAACCAACCTGGCCTGATCGATACATCCACTTCAGCAGGAATCCATGCGGTTCCATTTTCACTTCCTTCATTCAGTAGTTTTTCTATCCGTGGCTTTCCGGCATAAAGCGTATCGGGGCTTATTGTGTTCCAGTTTGTTTCTCCGGCAACACCGCGTTCATTGCCAACCCAGCGAACGCCAGGTCCTGCATCGCTGAAGAAAATGATGTTCGGTTCCATATCACTGACAAGGTCAAGTGTTGCAGGCCACTCATAATACGTCGCGCCGTCTATCTTTCGCGCTTCCCGTGCACCACCGTAGTATCCATCACCTCCATTGGCCCCATCAAACCACATTTCAAATACGGGACCGTACGCTGCAAAAAGTTCTTTTAATTGATTTCGGTAATACTCCACATACGAAGGTGAGCCATAGTCGGCCCTGTTCCTGTCCCAGGGCGATAGGTAAATACCAAATCTCAACCCTTCACGTTTACAGGCTTCCGCTACTTCCTTCACCACATCCCCGGCACCTTTTTTAAACGGACTATTTTTTACAGAATGATCGGTGTACTCACTTGGCCACAAACAAAATCCATCATGATGTTTACAGGTTAGGATGACGCCTTTAAATCCGGCGTCTTTTAATGCCGTAATCCACTGATTTGCATCAAACGCTGTCGGGTTAAAAACCTTAGGACTTTCATCACCGAATCCCCATTCTTTTCCTGTAAAGGTGTTGGTTGTGAAATGAATAAAAGCATTGGTTTCCATTTCATGCCAGGCCAGCTGACTTTCACTTGGGGTTGGTCCTACAATGGAGGGCGCTATAATTACCGGTTTGTGAGTACACGAAAAGATCAGGAGACAAAATAAACTAAGTATAAAATAATTGAATTTCATAACAGCTTTTTGTGAAGATACACAATAGATTTTTAGTAAGACGCCATGATGATATTTTCCTGACCTGTTTTGTATTGGATGTGCACTGGAAAATCCGTCAAAAACTTTTTATATGTCTACCCTGAGGTTTGTACAATTTGCTCTAGCGCGTCCTCGAGTGTATGAACTGGAAGGCCGCAGGTTTTGTGTTCACAAACAAAAATCGAATCCTTTTCGTTAACCATCACCTTCCCGTCGAATAAAGGAAGAGTGCTTTTTCCTGTTGAACCCTGTAGTAAAAGAAAGGGATGGAAATCATGTTGTAGTTGTGCCCTTTTTTCCTGAATACCTTGACCGAGCATCAGCACTTCTTTCATTCCTTTATTGATTTCCGTGTATACTATCGCCCAATGTGACATATAATTAGGTTCGGATACTATGATTTTACCCAGAGAACTTGTCATCGACGTTGCAATGGTTTTCCATTCCTGCTTATCCAGCAATGTGCCTGCGTGAAAAAGGTTCTGGGCCATTATTGCATTTGAGGATGGAATAACATTATCAAAGATTTCTTTTTTTCGCGTGATCAACTTTTCTGACGATGAAGAAGTATAGTAAAAGAAACTTTCTTGTGTATCGAAAAAATCCTCAAGCGCATACGTTATAAAACCCGATGCACGGTGTACATAGGTTTCGTCAAATGTAACCTGGTACAGCTTCAGGTAAGCTTGAATAACATATGCATAGTCATCGAGAAAACCCGGGGTTGTTGATCGTTTACCTTTGTACGACCTGAACAATAACCTCTCGGATGCTAATTCACGTTCAAGAAACTGTATGTTTTTAATCGCTGCAGCTAAAAAGCCTTGATCGCCAAATGCGCGATAGGCATCAGTGAGTCCGCCGATCATCATGGCATTCCAGGCTGTAATGATTTTATCATCCAGCCCCGGCCTGATTCGTTTGTTGCGGTGCACCATTAATTTTTGCTTGACATTTGACAATCGGTTTTTCCAGTCGGCAGGATCAATATCATGGTCTCTCAGGAAAGCTTCATCGGAAGCGTTTCGTGTGAGTATGTTTTTTCCATGCTCCCAGTTTCCGGATTCTGTCACTGAATAATAATCCGAGATGATTGCTTCATCATCCCCCAGTATTTCGACAAGCTCTTTTTTAGTCCATATGTAAAACTGTCCTTCGATACCTTCACTGTCGGCATCGAGCGCTGAATAGAATCCACCTTCCTCATGGGTCATCTCCCGCATGAGCCATTGGAAGGTTTCGAACACTACAGTTTTATATGCTTCATCTTTTGTTAACAAGTACGCTTCTGCATAAAGGCTTATCAGCTGAGCATTATCATATAACATCTTTTCAAAGTGAGGTGCAAACCAACGACCGTCGACGGAGTATCGCGCAAAACCTCCACCAATCTGATCATAAATTCCGCCGAATGCGATCTTGTTCAATGTTAGCTTCACATGTTCCAGTGTGGGCTCGTGCTTTGAAATATGATAGTATCGAAGTAGGAAGTGCCAGACAGAAGGCATCACGAACTTGGGAGCTTTGTCCATTCCGCCCCATTGAAAATCAAACTTTGATTCTAGTTTGTTGTAAACAGACTCTATTGCAGATACCCACTCCGTATCGTTAATGTTTTCTTTAAATCGTTCTACGTCAGACCGAAGAAGGTGTAAGCGAAGTTCTTCGGCGCTTTCCTCAAGTTGGATTCGGTTTGCACGAAAAGCTTTGTTAATGTTTTCCAGTACCTGTACCCACGCCTGGGGAGAAAAGTACGTTCCGCCAAAAAACGGTTTTTGTTCTGGCGTTAGAAATACATTTAGCGGCCAGCCTCCATTTACGCGCAATGCCTGAACGGCTTCCATGTATATCTGATCAATGTCCGGCCTCTCTTCACGATCAACTTTGATGCATACAAAAAACTCATTCATGACCTTTGCAATTTCTTCTACCTCAAACGATTCACGTTCCATAACATGACACCAGTGGCAGGAAGAATAGCCAATGCTAATAAGAATAGGTTTATCCTCCTGCTTTGCTTTAAGCAATGCTTCTTCGCTCCATTCATACCAATCAACGGGATTGTGCGCGTGTTGGAGAAGGTATGGAGATGTAGAGTGGATTAGTCGGTTTTGTGTAATGTGATTCATGCAATGCGAGGTTTTATTCTGTTAACAACTGTGATTTTACTGCTGTAATTTCTTCATCAACATTCAATGTTGTTTTTAGTTCTTCCAGCTTACGTAATGTTATCCTTAAAAAAGCCTGGTGCGCCTGCGATGTGGGATGAAAAGGTTTGTGTAATAATGCATTTTGAATATCTTTCCATTGGTGCATGAGGTCTTTTAAGGAAGCCGAACCATAACTTTCCATGAATTTTTCAAAAATATATTCTTCAGCTTCTACCGTCGGGTGGATCATATCAGAGGCATAGAAGCGATAATCCCGTAATTCATCCATCATTATTTCATAAGCGGGAAAATAATTGACATCATCAAATTCTTCTGCAATTGAAAAACAGGCAGTTCTAAGGATTGATTTGCTTACGCTGTTTAATTCCAAGGTGTCTTTGAGGTGACGTACCGGACTAAGGGTTAAAACTATTTTTATGTTTCTGTTGAATTCTTTTAACTCTTTATAAAAAGATTTAAATGAATCTTTAATCTGCTGTTCTGAAAGAAGTGATTTGGAAAAATGTTTTTGAGGTATCTTATGACAGTTTGCTACGATTTCGCCGGTGTCTTTCCGCTCATAAACCCATGAGGTACCGTAGGTGATGATCAACCATTGAGTATTGCCTAAAAAATAATGCGCCGATCCAATAATTTCTTTAAGTTGACTGTGTAGTTTAAACTCTTGCAGGGATGAGATTTCAGAGTGAAAATCATAGTTTAGGAACACGTCCTGGTGCTGAACAAAAGTGTGCGGAGGCGGCATTTCATTAAAAATAGCATAGTGAAGCGTTTTATGGATGGCATCCGGACTGTATAATACACCAAATGGATTTGAAATGACAGCGAGCTTGTTGGAGAGAAGGCGATTACCTATTGCCGTGGCAAAACAAGACCCTGTGCTGAAAATCCTATCAGAAATGCCCATTTTATGCTTTGATGCATCCGGGCTAACAATTGTTCGAAAGTTTTCCATAAAATTATGTTTCCGCAAACACTTGAAAATTTAGCGCTTTTTTCGATACTTTAACTTTTGATTCACAGTTGATCAGAAACCAACCAAAATTATGAATAACGACCTTACCGCCTTTGAAAAGATTCCGGTAAAAATCTTTAACACTTCTGAAGAAGGTTCTGTCCATGTTGCCCGTGAAATCGCAACATTGATAAAGTCCCGGCAAAAGGAAAACAAGCCCTGTGTGCTGGGATTAGCAACCGGATCGTCCCCAACCCGGATGTATGCTGAGCTAGTAAAGATGCATCAAAAAGAAGGGCTGAGTTTCAAAAACGTTTACACGTTCAATCTGGATGAATACTATCCGATGGAACCCGCGGCGCTTCAAAGTTATGTACGGTTCATGCGTGAACATCTTTTTGATCACATCGATATCCCGAAGAAAAACATTCACATCCCTGATGGCACATTACCGAAAGGTGAGGTAGCGGAGTTTTGCAAAACTTATGAAGAAAAAATCGACAAGCTGGGCGGGTTGGATATTCAGGTTTTGGGAATAGGGCGTACAGGTCATATTGGGTTTAATGAACCGGGCTCATCGGAGAAATCTTTAACACGTCTGGTATCACTCGACCAGGTAACGCGTATAGATGCAGCAAGCGATTTTTTCGGGGAAGAAAATGTTCCGCGCAAGGCCATCACCATGGGCGTTGGTTCGATCATGAAGGCCGCTAAAGTTTACATGATGGCATGGGGTGAGGGTAAGTCAGCTGTCATTCACAAGGCTGTCGAAGGTCCGATAACGGATCAGATCCCATCCTCATTCCTGCAAAAGCATCGGGATTGTACAGTGGTTATTGATGGTGCCGCAGCATCTGCACTAACACGCATTAAAACCCCCTGGATACTGGATAGCGTCGATTGGAATGAAAACCTTATCCGAAAAGCAGTGGTCTGGCTATGTCAAAAAGTTCAGAAGCCGGTGCTTAAACTTACCAATCATGATTACATGGAGCATGGTATGGGGGATATCATTACGGAATATGGCTCAGCGTATCAGGTCAACATCAAAGTTTTTAATTTTCTGCAACACACCATTACCGGCTGGCCTGGTGGAAAGCCTCATGCTGATGACTCACACAGACCTGAACGGGCAAAACCGTTTCCGAAGCGGGCCATCATCTTTTCCCCTCATCCCGACGATGATGTAATTTCAATGGGTGGTACTTTCATACGTCTCGTGGATCAGGGGCATGAAGTGCACGTGGCTTATCAAACATCCGGTAACATTGCTGTGTTTGATGATGACGCCATCCGTTTTGCAGATTTCGTGCGCGATTTCAATGAGCAATTTGGATTAAGTAAAGCTGACGGAGCGAAGTTTTATAAAAAGATGGTTCAGTCCCTCCAGAAAAAGGGCCCCGGTCAGTTAGATAGTCCCGAAGTCTTGAAAATCAAAGGTTTGATTAGAAGGGGAGAGGCAAAAGCCGGTGGCCGCTACGTTGGCATTCCCGACGAACAAATGCACTTCCTGGATATGCCGTTCTACGAAACAGGTGCTGTAAAGAAAAACCCATTGGGTGAAGAAGACATTCAGCTAATCATGGATATCTTGGAACGGGTAAAGCCTCACCAGGTATATGCCGCGGGCGACTTGTCTGATCCGCATGGCACACACCGTGTTTGTCTTGCTGCCATCTTCGAAGCGTTGAAACGGTTAAAGAAGAAGCCCTGGGCGAAAGATTGCTGGGTATGGTTGTATAGAGGTGCATGGCAGGAGTGGGACATCGACCAAATCGAAATGGCAGTACCCCTTAGTCCGGATGAACTAATGCGCAAGCGCAGGGCGGTGTTCAAGCATCAATCACAGAAAGACAGTGCGATGTTCCCGGGAAGCGATAAACGTGAATTCTGGATGCGTGCCGAAGACCGTAACCATGCGACTGCAGAGGCATATAATGCACTGGGTCTGCCTGAATACGAGGCTATGGAAGCTTTTGTACGATATAAGTTTTAGGAAAAAAGTAGGATTAAGTATAAGGTATGAGGCGGTAAGCCAATACCTTATATTTCCTTTTCACTGCTGCATTTGCATTTCCTGATGCCTTCTAAAAGAGTTTTTGGTAAATGATGTCTTCACCTCGGGCTGGGTGATTTCATGCTCACCATCACTGGTAACACCATCTTCGTACGCAACAGAAACGATTACATCAAGGGTATGGTCGGATGTTCCTCTGTATGTTCCTCTCACCGGCGAACAGTCAGAAAAGTTTTTACCAACGGCAAGTCTAACATGCGCTTCGTTGACAATAGTGTTGTTAGTTGGATCAACACCAATCCATCCGTAAAACGGAATGTAAGCTTCAACCCAGGCGTGCGTTGCGCCTTCTCCACGCATACCATTTTTCTTGGGACAGATGTACCCGCTCACATAACGTGCAGGGATATCGGTCAGCCTCAGCATAACCAGCAAGATGTGCGCAAAGTCCTGGCAAACGCCCGATTTTAGCTTCCATATGTCATCCAGCGTCGACTCTACTGTGGTGATACCTTTTTTGTATTCAAAGTTTTTGTAGATATAGTCGCAAAAATCTTTGACGGTTTGCAGCGGTGTACAGTTCTTACACCTTTCTTGTTCGATTATTTTTTCCAGCTCACCTACAGCTTCGAATCGCTCTTGCTTTAAAAAGTCAATAAATTCAAGTTGGTGTGTGAGGGTTGTAAGTTCAAGCCATTGTAATTCCTGAGGAGTAGAGTCATCGGGAACGGGATGGGGATACGTTTCAACCAGCATCTTTGAGTGAATTACCAGCTCCTGATGAGGCCGGGCATGAGTGAATGTTCCAACCTGATTACCGAAGCTGTCAAAGTAAATTTCAACGTACGGGTTACCAGTAATCAAAATATTATGCATCAGCACTTCCTGATAAGTATCTTTAATAGGGTAAAGCATAATCTGGTTCGCGCTGTCGCGTACCGCGGTTTCGTAAGTATACTTTGTGATGTGGCGGATCTTAAATTTTGACATAGCGTTTACAAGAATTAACTGTAGGCGAAATAGTATTTGTTCAATGTACTACCAATATCATCAATATCAGTCGTAATTTCTGTAAGGTAATCATGCAGGCCAATGATCGATACACTTTGTACATCCGAATACTGCACTTTACTTCTCAACTTACCGATACTGAATTTTACAGTTGAAAATCCCTCGGTGTTTTTGTCACTGCGAAGGCGGTCAAAATACCTGTCGAGTTGGTTAAGCGAATAGAGTACCGATCTTGGAAAGTCAATATTAAACAGTACCTGGTCAATTATGTTCCTTGCTTCAAAGCCCGATTGATACCGCTTGAGGTAGAGCGAATATCCTGAGATTGACATCAAAAGAAATTTCCAATAGGCTGTATCGGTAGGTTTGTCCAGATCGTACGATAAGTTACTAAGCTTAACGTCCAGGATTTCGGCAGATTGAATAGCTCGCTCCATGAATTTACCAACATTCATAAAACACAAACCTTCGCCGCGAAACATTGTTATATCTGCCACGCCGAAATAAAGCATACACTCTCTAATGAGCGTGTCTAATACAGTAATCGGATCACCGTGCTGGATGGCATAGGCTAACCGGTCGTCGCGTACAACATGATAGAATTCATTCAGGCATTTCCACAATTCAACAGTGATGTTATCCTGAACACCACGTGCATTCTCACGGGCGATCGTAACCATGTTAAAAACAGAGTTAGGATTGTCGCGGTCCAGCACCATATACTGAAGTACTTTTCTGCTGTTGTCATCGATCGGGCCAATATCTTCTTCCTCAATATTACCAAAAATCCGTAACACAGGTCTCCAGGAAAATTCGTCTGGGCTATCCTGCGAGGAAGCATAGTTAATCTTTAGCATTCTCAGAATGCTGTCGGCTCGCTCCATATAACGCGACATCCAGTATAATGAATCAGCAACTCGGCTCAGCATTGTTAAAAATTTCAGTTCAAACTATATTTTATCTATTCCGCTAAAACCCACGTATCCTTACTTCCGCCGCCTTGGGAAGAGTTTACCACAAGCGATCCTTCTTTTAAGGCAACACGTGTCAATCCTCCTGGAACGATCTCAATTCCTTCAGGACCATAAAGTGCAAATGGCCGCAGATCAATCCTTCTGGGTTGAGCCTTTCCGTTTACATAGCACGGAGCGTTGGATAAACTGATTACCGGCTGTGCTATAAACTGCCGTGGATCTTTTAATATTTCAGTTTTATAGTCATCAATTTCTTTGGCTGATGCAGCATGACCCATTAGCATTCCATATCCTCCGGATCCATTGGTTTTTTTAACAACCATTTTGTCGATATTCTCCAATACGTGCTCCCGCTCATCGATTTTGGACAACTGGTAGGTAGGTACATTTTTCAAAAGCGGTTCTTCATTCAGGTAGTAGCGGATCATTTCCGGAACATATACATAAATCGCTTTGTCATCAGCCACGCCATTACCAAGGGAATTTACAATGGCTACATTTCCTTTACGATACGCCGATAGAATTCCTGAAACACCTAAAACACTTTCGGGATTGAATACCAGCGGATCCAGATACTCATCATCTACCCGCCTGTAAATCACGTCAACTTGCTGTAGTCCGGCCGTTGTCTTCATGTAGACTTTTTGGTTTTCAACAACAAGATCACGTCCTTCTACAAGTTCAATACCCATTAGCCGCGCGAGTGTGGTATGCTCGAAGTATGCGGAATTATAAATGCCCGGAGTCAGCAACACGACGTTAGGTGATGATACTTGTCCAGGAGAAAGCGACAACAGATTCTTATAAAGGATGTTGGGATATTGCGTTACCGGCCGTACATGATTTTGCGGAATAAGGTCGGGGAAAATCCGTTTTGTGATCTCCCGGTTTTCAATCATATAGGAAACTCCCGACGGTGTTCTGAGATTGTCCTCCAGTACGTAAAACGTTCCGTCATGATCACGTATCAGGTCAATCCCGGCTATGTGAACATAAATATCATGCGGCACATTGATGCCTTGCATTTCACGAAGGTAATGGGGGCAAGAATAAATAAGGTCCACCGGTACGATGCCGTCTTTGAGAATGAATTGCTGATGATAAACATCTTTTAAAAAAAGATTTAACGCCAGCAGACGTTGCTTGATACCACGTTCAATGAAATCCCATTCGTTGGCAGTGATTATTCTGGGGATGATATCGAAAGGGAAAATCTTTTCAATTCCTTCTCCACTGGAATATACCGTGAAGGTGATCCCCTGACTCATGAACAAGCTCTTTGCTAATTCCTCCTTCTTGCCCAATTCATCCGGCGGAATGCTCGATAGGGTGTTGAAAACGTTTTGATAGTGAAGCCTGACGTTCTCTTCATCGTACATTTCGTCCCATGTATTGCCGATTAGTGGGTATTTGCTAAAGAGTTCAGTCGCCGTCATGCCTTAGGTTTAGTTAGAAGAAACTAAAATACCACTTAAACCTAGTGATTTGAAGGCGAAAGGCGGCAAATTTTTTATGCAAACGAATGTTTTTTGGGGGCAGGGTAAAAAAAAGCCAACCCAATTACCGGGTTGGCTTTTTTGCTGTAAACTTAGTTTACTCCGCTACAACCTTTACCTGAATTTCATGCTTCACTTCCTTATGCAGGTCGAGTGTAGCTGAATAGGTACCTATTTGCTTTGGTATTTCTTTTAAATGGACTTTCTTACGGTCGATGTCAAAGCCTTTTGCTTTAAGAACATCAGCAATCTGAAGGGCCGTTACAGCACCAAAGATTTTTCCGCTTTCACCAGCTTTCGCTCCGATTTCGATAACCAGATCGCCAACACTGGCTGCCAATGCTTCTGCATCTTGCTTTACTTTGGACGCTTTATGTGCAGCCTGGCGGACATTCTCCGCAATCAATCGTTTATTAGAATCGGTGGCGATTAATGCATATCCATTAGGAATCAGGTAGTTGTTACCATATCCTGCTTTAACTTTTATAGTATCGTTCTTATAGCCAAGACCGGTTACATCCTGTTTTAATATTACTTCCATGATAGTCTGTTCTTTAAAGGGTTCAACGATTACTTCAATGAATCACCTACGTACGGAAGTAGAGCCATGTGACGAGCGCGTTTAACTGCCTGCGCAACTTTCTTTTGGAACTTCAAACTTGTACCTGTAAGTCTTCGGGGAAGGATTTTCCCTTGCTCATTGATAAATTTCAACAAGAAATCTGGATCCTTATAGTCGATGTACTTGATACCATTCTTCTTGAAACGGCAGTATTTAGGTTTAATTTCTGCACGTTTAATGGGTTCATTCATTAATGTCATCTTCCGGAGCCCTCCTCAGCTTTTTTTACAGGTTTTCTGTTCTCTTTGTTTTTGAATTCGCCTTTGCGTCTGCGTTCATTATAGAGCAACGCATGCTTATCAAGCACTGTTGTCATAAAGCGCATAACTGATTCATCCCTTCTGTACTCAGTTTCGAGCGTGTCGATA
Source organism: Chryseolinea sp. (assembly GCA_041747735.1). GTDB lineage: Bacteria > Bacteroidota > Bacteroidia > Cytophagales > Cyclobacteriaceae > Chryseolinea. The sequence goes on along the minus strand of JBGTEP010000150.1, from coordinate 554 downwards.
ACTGGCGAATCTGCCGAAAATTCAATGAGATTGTAAAAGCCGGTTGACTTTTTGTTGATTGGATAAGCCATCTTTTTTAAGCCCCATTGCTCATTATTGAGAATTTCGGCATTAGCTTTCTTCAACACTTTCACGAATTTTTCGACAGTATCCTTTGCCTGATCTTCAGACAAAACGGGATTTAAAATGAATACCGTCTCGTAATTGTTCATGTTACTTTTTTAGTTTTGAGCCTGCAAAAGTATAAAAACCTAGCTGATTTAAAAAATCCTCCCTTACAATTTGCCTGGACTCAGGTCTTTTCCCGAATTTCATCATATCCTTTCGCGTAACATAGTATTCATTTCCCTGAATTTCCTACTATTTTTATGGACTATGGTAATCGATTGCGAGAGACGGTTTTGGATTTTTCTGTTTTTTCTTTCCCTCACGGGGATGGGATGCAAACAGGAGAAGGTTGATTTCAGTGCGCAGGTAAAGCCTATCCTCAATAAGCACTGTATAAGCTGTCACGGCGGTGTGAAAAGAAACGCGGATTACAGTCTGCTTTTCCG
>JBGTEP010000149.1:0-1681 GCA_041747735.1 Chryseolinea sp. | reverse complement strand
TTATCTTTCAAATAAGCAATCTCAACTTCGTTGGCCCTTAAATTGACAACGAGTTCAAGATTCACGAAAAAAGTATTAGGTACATAAAACCAATAAAACAGCCCAACGGGGGCTGCTTTAGAAAAAATTCAGAAAATCAGCTAAAAGCTTATTTCTTCTTCTTGTGACGATTTTTACGTAATCTCTTTTTCCGTTTGTGCGTAGCCATCTTATGACGCTTACGCTTTTTACCACTTGGCATAATGCGTGAATTTAAATTTGTTTATAATTCTGTTTTCAACTGAGCCAGCATCCGGTTTACACCGTTAATTACAACTGTATCAGTTTCTAGTGTAAGATATTTTTCAAGAAGCGGTATCGCTTCTTCATTTTCATCAAGGGCAACTTTTGTTTGAGCCAACCAAAAATACGCTTCGGGATATTTCATATCCTCATCGTATTGGATAACCTTCTCAAACCGAAAAGATGCATTTTCAATTTGGCGCGAAGTTATGGAAAATTGTGCAAGATGCCAATGTGCATCCACCTGAGTTGAATCTTCTTCAAGAATTGTCCTCAAAATGGCTATTCCTTCCATGGGATTTTCACCAGCCTGCACCATACCCACAGCCTGCATTAACCTTAAATCAGTCGGGCTGGCTTCGGCGAGGAGCTGCTTTTCAGCAGGCAGCCTCGGTGCCAAAACCAGCCCGATGACCAAAACTATAGCTACCGAAACGAGCCCAATTGGAATGATCCGGTGCTTCATTTCCAGTTATTTCTTCACTTTCACATTCTTCTTAACTTTCTCTACGAAAGTTTTTGAAGGCTTGAAAGCTGGAATATTGTGTGCTGGAATGACGATTGGTTCTTTAGCAGAGATGTTACGGCCAATTTTCTCGGCGCGTTGTTTAACAATAAAGCTACCAAAACCTCTCAGGTAGACATTCTGTCCTGATGAGAGCGATTTCTTCACGGAAGTCATGAATGCTTCAATGGTAGTTTGTACTGCTACTTTTTCGATCCCTGTTTGTTCTGAAATCTCAGAAACAACATCTGCTTTAGTCATAGTTAAATTTACTTAGGCGTGATTATTAATACTGTGAATTGACGGCGCAAAGATATAGGTTATCATCAGTACAAACAGGTCTTTTCGCTAAATTCGCGATTTTACCCTATGAGTCCTAAGGTCTTACGTGATGAAATTTTCTGAGTTGTTGATTTCTTGGTATTTAGAGCATAAACGGGACCTGCCGTGGCGAAACACCTTTGACCCCTATTACATCTGGTTGTCAGAAATTATTCTTCAACAGACCAGAGTTGACCAAGGCTTAAAATACTATTTAAGGTTCGTTAACACTTATCCCACTATTGGAATGCTAGCAGCCGAAAATGAAGAAAAAATTATGAAATTATGGCAAGGTTTAGGATACTATTCCAGAGCCAGGAACCTATTAATCACCGCTAAAACAATCGTAGAAACCTATCATGGCGAATTTCCCAAATCTTACCAAAGTCTGTTAAAGCTAAAAGGAATCGGTAGCTACACCGCCGCGGCCATTGCCAGTTTTGCTTTCCAACTCCCGCATGCTGTGGTTGACGGCAATGTTAACAGGGTGCTCGCCAGATATTTTGATATAGACACGCCGATCAACAGCACCGAAGGAAAACGTTATTTTCAAAATCTAGCTCAGGAATTGCT
>JBGTEP010000148.1:0-65337 GCA_041747735.1 Chryseolinea sp. | reverse complement strand
AAACTGAATTTTACCATGGGATTATCCCGCCTGATTTGACTTTCTACATGAATGATTTGATTGTCGTGTAGGTTCTTTTCAATTTCCTTTTGCAATACATACAATGCGTTGGCAAAATCTATTTCCAGAGGGCTAGGATTGTAAGCAGTGGTCTTCATTTAGGGAAGTTTTTTATTTGTTCAATGATCACTTTTATAACCGTAGAGTGTTTGTGCGTTGCTGCCGATTGAATGCCGTTACCAGCGGATTAAAGCCGAGGCCCACGTAAATCCACTTCCAAAGGCTGCTAAACAAATTAAATCATTTTCTTTGATTTTACCTTCTGCCCAGGCCTCGCTTAACGCGATCGGAATAGAGGCAGCCGTGGTATTTCCATAGCGCATGATGTTGTTGTAAACCTGGTCATCAGAAAGCTCTAGCTTCTCCTGAATGTACTGACTGATCCGAAGATTCGCCTGATGAGGAACCAGTAGATTGATGGCATCTTTTTTCAATTGGTTTGCTTCCAACGCCTCGTTGATAACTTCCATAAACCGAACGACGGCATGTTTAAAAACCTGATTGCCGTTCATTACGACTTTGTACGTCGATGTATCCAGAATTTGGTCAGGCTGCCTTTCTTTCTGTGGTCTGCTGCTACCGGGATCTTTGACGTAAAGTTCTTCAGCAAAACTACCATCGGAATGAAGATGAGTAGATAGCACGCCAGGTTTTTCTGAAGGCTGAAGGATTACGGCTCCTGCACCGTCGCCGAAAATCACAGCGGTGTTACGGCCTTTGGTACTTAAGTCCAATGCGGTAGACTGTATCTCAGCACCTACTACCAGAATGGTACGATACATACCGGTCTTGATAAATTGATCGGCCACAGATAGCGCATAAATAAACCCGGAGCATGCGTTGCGAATATCCAGCGCTCCAATTCGGCCATCAAGTCCTAACTCACGCTGGAGAAGGACTCCTGAACCCGGGAAAAAGTAATCCGGAGTAATGGTTGCGAATATGATGAAATCAATTTCATTTTCTTTGAGGTTCGCCCTGTCCAGCGCCATCCGCGATGCTTTTGCAGCCATATTCGCGACCGTATCTTTGGCGGGATCCATCCAACGTCGTTCCTGAATGCCAGTCCGTTCAACGATCCATTCGTTGTTAGTATCCATAATTGAAGAGAGATATTCATTCGTAATTATGGTTTCGGGAACATGATGGCCAATGCCAACAACCTTAGAATAGCGCATTCGATTGAATTTAGGGTCCGCTAAGTTAAGAAATGTTGACAAATGAGCTGTTTTTAGAGCACGAATTGACAACAATTTGAAACCATTAGATCAGGTTGTCCCGAAAAAGGGTGTTAGCGAATGGCATACATAAACCTAAAAGGCTAATCGAAGATGGATTATCTGAACTTAAGGAACGAAGTCGGAAAATATTGATTTTATCTACAGTGATCTTTGCTGAATACTTCTGATGGCAATGAAAGAAAAGCACCAGATTGGTCACGACCATCATCATTTCATATTGTGAGATTTGTCAGTTAAATTGAAAATGTTTTATGTGAGATTTATTTGTAAATAACTCCGGTATGATAGGATCATTAAATAAATATCAGATCGATAATTTTCTAAGAAGTGAAGTAATAGGCAGAATCGGCTGCTCTTCGAAAGGAAAGACTTACGTTGTACCCATCACGTACGTTTATGATGGGAAAAACATCTATGCCCATACTCGTGAGGGCTTAAAAGTTCATATGATGCGGCAAAATCCTAAAGTCTGTTTTGAAGTGGATCGTATAGAAAATATGGCGAACTGGCAAAGCGTGATTATCATGGGAGAATATGAAGAACTAAAGGGTAGAGTCGCTGAGGAAGCACTGCAGTCAATCGTGAACCGAGTACATCCAATCTCAACGAGTGAAACCAGTGTTCCTCGTCATGGACTTGAACGGCCGCATTCACCAGGCAACGCTGAGGTTAAACCAGTTGTATTTCGAATTAAGATAAAAGAGGCAACGGGTAAATTTGAAAAACAATAATTTGTCAATGGTTTGACAATCAATGACCAGATGCTGTTAGTCGTTTAGTCAAGTTCATCAACCGTCTTCACATTGTCGTCCGGTATCCGATCGATTAGTTTATTGTAGGGATCAATCCCGGCTTTAACTGGTTTTTCGTCCACAACAAATTCCAGTATATGTTCTCCCGGTGCAAGCCAGTGTTTCTTCAGGTATAAAGGAATTTTTTTCTTCATTCCTTTTTCGTTTTTTCCATCCTCTGCAAAGATTCCAATATCTATAAGATCTTTTTCTGTCCCGGTTCCCTTCTCATTTCCCAGTCCATCATAGTAGATTTTCTTCGACTGTACGGTCATGGTTACTTTATATTTATTGTCTTCTGTTTTTTTGTATTCTGCTTTTGTGACCCTGTTTTCATAAAGTGTAATATTTTCAAAAGCATCTTCGATATAATATTGAAGGGAATCTGGTGTTGCAGCTTTGATGTAACTATACCACTCATTCGAGGTTGGGAATGGTGGATGCTGACGGAACGCTGCAGTGTCTATAAATTCCCTGAAAGCAGCGTTTAATTCTTTTTCGCCAATGTAATCCTGGAGTGCATAGAGAATCAGAGAACCCTTATCATACCACACATAAGAGCGCGAATCATTTTCGAGTAGTGTTTCTTCAAATTTGCTTTCCCCTGCGCGGCCACGGAGGTAGCGATCGAGGGAATACTTCAACCGATTCTGCATACAGTCTTTACCATACTCGTGTTCAAGCACCATCAGCGATGAGTACTCTGCCATCGATTCTGAAATTTGATTAGCACCACGTGTGCTGCTTGGCGTTACCTGATGACCCCACCATTGATGAGCAACTTCATGAGCAGTAACATAGAAAGTGTAATCGGTATCATCCGGATCGCTGTAATCGGCAACCCAACCAAAACTTTCTGTGTAGGGAACGGTATTTGGAAATGATTGTGCGAAGCCTGCATAACGGGGGAATTCCAATATCCGTATTTGTTTGTATTGATAGGGGCTGAAATTTTCTGAAAAATAATCGAGGGACGCTTTTATTGAACTTACATATCGATCCAGATTATAGGTGTGCGTTGGATGGTAGAAGATTTCGATATTTACTTCTTCGCCATTTTCCCCTATCCATTTATCTTTCAATACAGCATAACGGGCAGACGAAATATTGTAGAAGAAGTCCATCTCACTATCCATCTTGTAATGGTAGTATTTCCTTCCATTTGCTTCCCACTCTTTTTGTAAATAGCCGGGGGCCACGGCGATCTGATCTGCCTCTGTACTGATCACAGCTTCGAAGGTAGTATAGTCGGAATCATCATTAAACAACAAATTGCTAAGACCCCATGGATCATCTTGCGGAGGAGAAACGTAATCCTTTTTTGGTAAACCATATTTTTTTCTATCCTTATCACTCGTCATGGGGTCTCCCGGATATCCGAAGGAAGGGAAGATGTTAAGGTTGAAAAATGTGCCGTTGTAAACAATCTCACGGTCAAAGCCGCTATTAGCGAAACCCTTGTATCGGGCGTCCATTTGAATTTCCATGGTGAGGGTGTCACCCGGTTTCATCGGGCTTGGCATCTTGTAGATGTAGAAGCGATTCACCTTATCTTCCAAAACCAATTTGGGTTCAATACCATCGAGCGTAAGCTTTTCGATTTTAGTGTGTCGTATGGGGCTTTCGATATTGAGTATAAGAGAATCGATTACAGTATTTGTCTTGTTGGTGATGGTAAACACTCCCGCAGCTTTTGTATATCGCTCTTCAGGATAAATATCAATATTGACTTTCACGTCGGTTATTTTAGGCTGTGCCTTGAACTCGTATTTCTTGTATTGCTTTTCGAAATCAGCACTGATTTGCTTGCTTTCATCATTGGTTCGGTAAACGTTTAATACACTTACATTGTAATAGATAAAGGCACCACAGCCAATCCACAACAAAGTGAATACTGTCATCGCTGTGGCACTTCTTCCACTAAAGCGTTGTTGCGCCAATTTCCAGCGGGCTGAGAAACTTGTTTCTGCTCCGCGGTTCCAGAATAAATTTCCAAGTATGAGGAACACTACACCAAGACTGGACCAATACGCATTGAACCAGGTGACGGGCTCAAGGAAATGTCCGAAGCCATTCATATCAGAAATCATGTAACCATGGCTATAGCTGTAGAAAAACAGGTTATAATTCAGTTCGGCAAACCCACGAAGTCCAAGCAGTGCAACCCAGATACCAATCGAAATTACATGTCCAACAAACTTATTGTTAACGAGGATATGAACAATAAATGCGAGCATTACCAATTGGATGTATTCCGGTAGCTCAAACAGATAGAGATCGGTGAAATACATTCCGAATTCGAAATTGAAATATCCTTTAAGAATCTGATTCAACACACCGCAGACTAACACCAGATTGACCAGCAGCAAACTGATCAACAAGAGCGAAATAAACTTTGAGCCATACACAACCCAGTTTGGTATCGGTAATGCATCTGAGATATTTGCATAGTTTACACTTTTATCGCGGTGAACAACTTCGCCTGTATAAAAAATAATGATAATGAAAACGAAGATGATATAGTTAAAATCTTTTACCTCCAGCATGTAGTAGGTGAGCGGAAGGGAGGGTGTTCCGAAAATGGGAGATCCAAACCATCCATCCAGAAAAAGAAAAAGTACACCGGCAAGGAGTATGGCGATGAAATAAAAATCCTTCACGATATTCTTGAATTCAAGGACAGAGAGTCTTAGCATTTTCCTAAAAAAAATGGACGGAGAGTATAATTTTTGGATTACGGGTAGTTCCAATAATGATTTACCTTTCTTTTCCACAAGTACTTCCTTTTTAACCTTACCTGAGGATACTTCGAGCATACTTTTGAATGAGAAACGGAAATAGGTAAACGCAAAGAGCGCGAGGCTTATGCCGATCCATAATACCCGGTTCCATAAAAAATTTCCTTCGAGGGGAATCACCATAACATTTTGCTCCGCAGGTGTCCAGTATTTTGTAGCATTGTTATAGGTTGTAAGCGCAAAGGGGTCGAGGATGTCGACCAGTGTCTTGTTATCGAGGTCCTGCGTTAGCGCATTTGCCAAAAGGTATCCTATAAAGAGTATTACACTACCCACATAGGTCACGACAATTTTCCGGGTTAATGCAACGAGGGCGAAGAATACGGTTCCTGTAAAAAATAAGTTTGGAACACTTAATACCAAGGTATTGTAGATGTAATGGGACAGTACAAAGGGACCATATTGTTCGGGTTCAATTTTGTCAATCAGTAACCCAAGGGGACCGCCAAGCAAGGTGCCGAAATGATAGCCGAAGCTGATCAGCAGAAGGATTACAAACGATCCAAAAAACCGACCCAACAAGTATGATTTTTCACGGATGGGATATGCGAAGAAGTAGTCTTTCGTTTGATATTCAATATCGCGATAGACGGGTACTCCCATCACGGCAGAAGAAATAAGCATTTCAAATATGCTAAGGATGATCAGGAACTGACCGATTGCATACGGTGAATTTACAAACACCTTTTCTGAGGCAGGGCTATTACCATAAATTCCGCTGATAAAGGCGAACAGAAATAATACAGCAAAGTATGCATAGGTGGCAGGACGCTTTAGCCTGTAGCGAACTTCAAAAAGGAATATTTTCCAGAACATAGGAGTGAGGTTAGAAGAGCTGAAAAAAATTACACGGTAACGATATCCATTTTCTCGGCGATGCGGGAGAAGTAAACATTTTCCAGCCCAGCTTCGACAGCCTTGAAACTTTCGTCAGGTTGAATCTCGCTTACCACATGAATTTGTGTCTTGCCGGCCTTCAATTGTGTTGAAATTACCTGGAAAGAATTTCTGTAGGCCGTTAATTCAGTTTTCTCAATACTCTTACTCCATATCTTACCTTGAACCGATTCAACCAATTCATTTGGATTACCGAGGGCAATGACTTCGCCCAAGCAAATAATCGCCATATTGTTACAGAGGTTTGTAACATCTTCTACGATGTGTGTTGACAGAATAACAATTGTATTTTCGCCAATCTCACTCAATAAATTATAAAAGCGGTTTCGTTCTGCAGGGTCGAGTCCGGCGGTTGGTTCGTCAACGATTATTAGTTTGGGGTTTCCGATCAACGCTTGCGCTACTCCGAAACGCTGCTTCATCCCACCGGAAAAGGTGCCGAGGTTTTTATTTTTTACGTGTGCTAAATTAACTTTCTCCAGCAGGGCATCAACAATTTCCTTTCTCTGCTTTTTGTCCACAATGCCTTTAAGGTCGGCGATATGATCCAGCATAGTCTCTGCGGTTACACGAGGGTACACACCAAACTCCTGGGGTAGGTAACCGAGTATTCTTCTCACCTCATGTTTTTGACGCAATACGTCAAGGTTACCGAGGGTAATACTGCCGCTGTCTGCTTCCTGAAGTGTAGCAATCGTTCGCATCAACGATGATTTACCCGCACCGTTGGGGCCGAGTAAGCCGAACATTCCCTGGTCGATGGTAAGGGATACATTCTTCAATGCCTGTACTCCATTAGAGTAGGTCTTGCTGAGATTTTCAATTACAAGTTGCATGTGTGGTCCGGGGGTTGGGGTTCAAGGAATTTTGAAGATAAAGATTGATCACAATCCTACAAAACTTTTTCGCCTCGAAATCCTGTGCCCCCTTTTCTACATCACCACATTAACGATGCGTCCCTGCACGACGATCACTTTTTTGGGTGCTTTTCCTTCGGTCCACTTTGTAACAACTTCAGATGCCAGGACTAGTTTTTCAATGTCTTCTTTGGGCATATCCAGCGCAAAGTTCATTTTGGTGCGAACCTTTCCATTAATGGATATCGGATATTCGAAGGAATCCTCTTTAAGATATTTTTCATCAAATTGAGGAAAAGTTTCATTTAAGACTGTATCGGTATGCCCCAGTTTTTCCCAAATCTCTTCTGCAATGTGTGGTGCATAGGGCGATAGTGCAATCACTAATGGTTCGAGAATACTTCTCTTGTTACACTTCATTGCGGTCAATTCATTACTGCAAATCATGAACTCACTGACTGAGGTATTGAAAGAAAAATGTTCGATGTCATATTCGATTTTCTTCAACGTTTTGTGCAGAACTTTCAATTCTTCAGGTGAAGGGTCCGCGTCACTAACAGAAACGTTTCCTTGATTGTCATGAAAAAGATTCCAAAACCTCCGTAAGAATTTAAACACACCATCTATACCGTGCGTATTCCAGGGCTTGGACAATTCCAGTGGACCGAGGAACATTTCATACATGCGGAGCGTGTCCGCGCCGTAGTTCTCAATGATTACATCAGGGTTTACAACATTGAAGTACGACTTACTCATTTTTTCTATACCTGTACCGCAGATATATTTTCCATCTTCTAAGATGAACTCTGCATCGGCAAAATCAGGCTTCCATTTTCGGAAGGCTTCTGTGTCGAGCTCAGTACCGGTGACAATGTTGACATCCACATGTAACGGATCGGTATCATATTTTTCGCGGAGTCCGGCGGAAGCAAATTTGTTTGTACCCCTTACCCGGTAAACAAATCGGGAGTCTCCCGTTATTTTTCCCTGATTAATCAGCTTCTTAAAGGGCTCATCAAAGTTCAGAAAACCGAGGTCGTGCAATATCTTCACCCATAAACGCGCATACAACAAATGCGCAACAGCGTGTTCCGATCCTCCCACATACACATCCACCTGGCCCCAATAGTCTAATGCTTTCTTATCGGCGAAAGCTTTATCATTATGGGGGTCAGTATAGCGCAGGAAATACCAGGCAGCACCTGCATGAGTAGGCATTGTATTCGTATCTCTTCGTTCGCCATCCGCGAAATGCACCCAGTCTTTCAGATTAGCCAACGGTCCTTCTCCTGTACCCGAAGATTTAAAGTTGTTGGACTCGGGTAACGTCAGCGGAAGTTTACGTTCATCCATCGCATAAGGAATATCCTCACGATAAACTACGGGGAAAGGTTCACCCCAGTAGCGTTGTCTGCTCCAGCCTGCATCACGCATTTTATAATTGACCTGGCGTTTTCCAATACCTTTGTCTTCGAGTTTTAAAATTACTTTGTCAATAGCCTGATGCATAACCATACCGTTGAGGAAGTCCGAGTTTTCCAGGATAGCATCTTTGGTTGCATTTGCTTCTTCTCCATTATAATGCTGACCGATGATATTGGTAATAGGGAGGTTAAAATGTTTCGCGAACTTATGATCACGCTCATCTCCACAAGGCACAGCCATAATTGCACCGGTGCCATAACCAACCAAAACGTATTCACTGATCCACACTGGAATTTCTCGCCCGTTGAACGGGTTGATTGCATAAGCACCCGTGAACGCTCCGGTAATTTTTTTTACTTCTGCCATACGATCAATCTCGGAACGGCTTTCTGTATATTTCAGATATGCATCGATTTCTTCCTTTTGAGCGTGGCTTGTTAAATCCTTTACAAGCTCATGTTCCGGGGCAATTACCATAAAGTCGACGCCAAAAATGGTATCGGGTCTGGTAGTAAAAACAACAAGGTTGTGTACCTCTCCCTTTTCATTTTTAACCTGGAACGATATTTTTGCGCCCATGCTTTTCCCAATCCAGTTGCGCTGGATTTCTTTCATCGAATCACTGAAGTCGATTTCGTCCAGGCCCTTCAATAACCTTTCAGCATACTCGGTTATACGCAGACTCCACTGGCGCATTTGTTTTTTTATCACTGGAAATCCTCCGCGATAACTAACACCGTTGATGACTTCATCATTTGCCAGGACCGTACCCAATGCTTCACACCAGTTCACATCTGTGTAAGCCAGGTAAGCCAACCGGTATTGCATGAGGATGTCTTGATTTGTTTTCTTATCGAAGGATTTCCATTCCGCAGCGGTAAACAATTCTTTCGACGTTTGGGGAACCAGAAATTTTGAATTCGGAAACGGATGGTTCGCATTGCCTTCCTTTTCAAATACATTAACCAAAACAGAAATACGCTCTGCTTTTTCGGTTTTGCGATTATACCAGCTGTCGAAAATTTGAAGAAAAATCCACTGTGTCCATTTATAATAGTTTGGATCACAGGTTTGGACTTCTCTACTCCAGTCGTAACAGAAACCGATTTTAGACAACTGATCTTTGAAATTCTGAATATTTTGGGCGGTTGAAACGGCGGGATGAATACCATGATCGATTGCATACTGTTCTGCGGGTAATCCGAAAGCATCGAATCCCATTGGGTGAAGTACGTTGAAGCCTTTCAGTCTTTTATATCGCGAAACGATATCAGAAGCGATATATCCGAGTGGATGGCCCACATGAAGCCCCGCACCGGAAGGGTACGGAAACATATCCAAAACATAGTATTTCGGCTTTTGTGAATCGTTCTTAACTTTGTAAACATCCCTTTTTTCCCATTCCGCACGCCACTTATCTTCAATATGTTTTATTTCTTCTTTGCTGTAATCGGCCATCTTTAACGCATTAAGGCTGCAAAAATAAGGATTCTGACCAATCTTTTACCACGGTTGTCGGCGTCGCCGAATTTCAAATAATCGTAACAAGATCTATCCACGTTGGAGTTTTTATTGGTTGAAAGCGTCTGCGAAGGAAATCCATACCGGACCCGTTGCAGGGATGTTCAGCGGACAATAAGTACTTTATGCAGCGAAGGAAAGGTGTGCACTTTATAGAACTGCCGGATTAGAAATTTTATCAGCAGTGATAAGCCTTTTTAGCTCTTCAATATCATTCTGCTTAAGTGGTTTCGTTATAAACTGGATTACATTTTTGAATGTAAACGCCTGTTCACGATCTTTTGCGCTGTTAGAACTGGTCAGGACGACAATTTTCGACTTACTCTGAATTTGTTCTGGGAGTTCTTTAAAGTTCTTCAAGAAAGAAAAGCCGTCAAGTTCCGGCATGTTCAAATCCAGAAAAATCACATCTGGAGTAGATTCTCCGTTTAGATGCTGTAGCCAATCTAATGCCTCTTCCGCGGATTTGTAGAGAAATAATTCGCTGGAAAAGTTATAGACCTCCAAAAATCTCCGCTGAATGAACAAATCAATGTCACTGTCGTCAATTAACACCGTCTTTTCTACGAGTCTTTGCATCATAACATACTTTTTTCAAAGGTGCATTGCTAAACTTAACAAAAAGTAATCAAAACGGGAAAAAAACACCGAAAATTATAAATGCCGGTTTTAAAGCAGTGAAAAATGTGTTAAAATTGGATTCCAAAAACCTAAGCATAACCATGAAATTCAAGTATTTGATCTATTACTCTCTTAGTGCGCTGATGGCCATTGGGTTGGCATCATGTGGAACATCCTCCACCGATAAGGACAAGAACTCTTCAGATTTTAAAAATGCGGAAGACAGCCTTCAGGAGCAAATCGAAGAGGTGATTTATAATATACCCTCTCCTTCAGAAATACCTTATCTTCTCCAGGCTACAGGTGCTGAATTCAATGAAAGTTTATTAAATCCACGTACTAAAGTTGATCAGTATGCCTCCCGAACAGATAAAGCGGCACTTAATCTAGGGGTTTATGCTGCAGATATTGGATATCTTAGCTCGTACGACAAAACGCAAGAAGCAATTGACTACCTCGGGGCTGCCAAAACACTCGCGGATGGTCTGGGTGTAATTGGATCGTTTGATGTTGCCGTATTGCAACAATTTGAAGCCAATATTTCAAACAAAGATTCCTTAACTCGACTTTTAGATAGAACTATCCAAAGAACGGAGGCATATCTGCAGGACGACAACCGTAATAAGCTGTCAGCGCTTGTTGTCACTGGAAGTTTTATTGAAGGCCTTTATATTTCAACAGGGTTAATAAAGAGCTATCCAAAAGACCTTCTTCCAACAGACACCAAAAATCTCGTGTTAACGCCTTTAATCCGAGTAGTATTAGAGCAAAAGAAATCGGTTTCAGAATTGTCAAAAATGCTCGCTTCGGTCGAACAAACAGAATCTATTTCAACGATGTTAGCCGATCTTAAGGCTTTGGAAGCGGAATATGCAGCCTTGAACATTGAAGAGCAAATCAAAAATAATAAAGCCAATCTGGTCCTTACCGATAAGAATCTGGTAGAGATAACAAACATTGTAGAGAAATTGCGCAAAGGCATAACAGAGTAAATTTGTTTTGCAAGCCTTTGTTATCAAGGTTAAAAAGGGACTGGTTTACCGCCAGTCCCTTTTTTTCTAACCATCTGGCATCTTTAATTATATTTAACTGTCCTGACTTAATTCAAAACGTATGAGTGAACCGTTACTCAAGGCCATTCTTCGATTGTTTGCCGTAGCCGCCAAAGAAGATAATGTGACTTCACAGGAACGTGAACAAATCAGAATATTTCTCGACGAGCACTTAAGCCAATCGGCGGTTGAAGGGTACCTGAATATTTTCGATGAGTACGTTCAACAGCTACCGCCAAAGGTAAACGATGTGGCGGTGGAACTTGATCGGGTCACTGCACTCTGCAATGAGGTTAACCCGGATTTAACACAGAAGCAGAAAGTTGTAATAATTCTTGAACTCATCAATATCATTAAGGCTGATGAAAAAATCTCAGACAGTGAGCTGCAGTTGGTTAATGTTATTGGGAAAAACTTCAAAATTTCACAGGAAGAGATTGAGGCTATTAAGCTGTTTGTTCTAGGTCAGCGAGCAAGCGAGTTAGATCATCCGCGAATTCTTATTATCGACTCATCGGAATCGGCTCAATTTAATAACGCCCAGCATATTCACCGGGGACACTTAAATGGATTAATGGCAGTGTTGTATGTGGCGCAGGCTGAATTTTATTTCATAAAATATCTTGGTGGTTCTGATGTATACCTCAACGGTACACCGGCCAAATCGGGTAGAATTGCCGTTTTTGCCGTCGGTAGTATGCTTCGATGGGAAAAGGATGATCCTGTATATTATGGAGATATACTAAATAAATTCAAAAGATTTGGTCAATACCCAAGGCTGTCGTTCGAGGGTAAAGGGCTGAATTTCAAATTTAAAAATGGAAAGCTTGGTATCCGGGATGTAAACTTAGCGGAAGAGTCAGGGAATCTGATCGCCTTGATGGGTGGAAGTGGTGCGGGTAAATCTACTCTTCTCCATGTATTAAATGGTTCCGATTGTCCTTCCGAAGGTCAGGTACTTATTAATGGAATTGACATCCATAAAGAGCCAAAAAAAATTGAAGGTGTCATCGGTTTTGTACCACAGGATGATCTACTGATTGAAGACCTTACAGTATATCAGAATTTATACTATGCGGCAAAGCTTTGTTTTAGTGATAAACCCGAAGAAGAAATCAACAGTCTTGTTATAAAAGTGCTGGAGGATCTGGGGCTTGAGGAAACAAGCGATTTGAAAGTAGGCTCTCCGTTGCGAAAGACAATTAGTGGGGGACAGCGAAAACGACTCAACATAGGTCTGGAGCTACTGCGGGAACCGGCGGTATTGTTTTGTGATGAACCCACTAGCGGATTGTCATCGCGGGATTCTGAAAATATTATTGATCTGCTCAAAGAACTCTCTTTAAAAGGGAAATTGGTCTTTGCTGTAATACATCAACCTTCCTCAGATATTTTTAAGATGTTTGATAAGCTTTTGATCTTGGATTATGGCGGATATCAGATTTATTATGGTAACCCTGTTGACTCTATTATCTACTTTAAAAAGTGTATCAATCTCGTCAACAGCGAAGAGGGGGAATGCCATGAGTGTGGAAATGTAAATCCGGAACAAATATTTAATATTATCGAAACCAAAGTGATTAATGAATATGGTCACTTTACCAATGAACGAAAAATATCTTCAGAACAATGGAATAAAATATTCCGGAAGAATTATAAGCCTTTTTCTGTAGAAACATCCAATGAGACACCACACTCAACGCTGAGAATACCCTCCCGCCTTAAGCAAGCCCACTTGTTTTTAATGCGGGATTTTCAGGCGAAAATTCACAATCGCCAGTATATGATTATTAACCTGCTGGAGGCACCGGTTCTGGCTTTTATTCTGGCTTTTATTGTAAGATATTATAATGCCGATGATAAAATGCTTACGGGTTATGTGTTCAGCAAGAACGTAAATGTTCCGGCATACCTTTTCATGAGTGTGATCGTAGCCCTTTTTATGGGCCTCACCGTGAGTGCAGAAGAAATTATTCGCGACAGAAAAATACTCAAACGTGAGGCTTTTCTTCACCTAAGCAGGAGTAGCTATATCTTATCTAAGATGTCTATCCTCATTATGTTATCGGCGATTCAGACCATTGCTTTTGTGCTGGTTGGAAATTACATATTGGAAATCAAAGGGATGTTCTTTCCACATTGGTTTATTCTATTCTCTGCAGCGTGTTTTGCAAACTTGCTTGGGTTAAATATTTCGTCGGCCTTTAACTCTGCCGTTACGATTTATATTCTTATTCCTTTGTTGCTCATTCCTCAGCTTATTTTAAGTGGCGTGGTTGTAAAGTTTGATAAACTAAATCCTGCTATTGGAAATACTGCGACTGTTCCATTTGTGGGTGATTTAATGACTTCACGCTGGGCATTCGAAGCTGCTATGGTTACGCAGTTTAAGGATAATGCCTTCTCCCGGGAATTCTATCTGTTCGATAAAGTGATGGCCAGCTCGGATTACAAAAAAGTTTATTTTATTCCTGAAATCGAAACCCGTTTACAGTACTGCCTGAATAATTTCAGATCAACTGATGAAGAAGTTAGAAATCGTGTAGAACGCAATTTGGCGTTGATCCGGCGCGAAGTAGGGGGGGAGTTGAAAGACACGGATAAAGATCTGAATGAACTCGATCAATTAGTGCTGGCAAAGTTTGACTCTTCCACTTATCGGGCAATAACAACCTTTCTTGAAAGTCTGAAACGGTTTTATGTAAACAGGTATAATTCGGTCGACCAGAAAAAAGAGAAACTGTTATTTGAATTGACAAGTACACCCCAAAAACTGGCTGAATTTAACAGGTTCCGGGAAATGTATCACAATGATGCTGTCGCGGAGTTGGTGAAGAATCTTACAGAAACGCATCGAATTGTTGAGCAGGATGGCAAGCTGATTCAGAAAATATATCCCATATATAAAGATCCTGATCCTGATCATGCAATAGATTTTGATGCACAGTTTTACATGCCGGCCAAACATTTTTTAAACCGTAATATAGATACGCTTTTCTTTAATACAGCCGTGATTTGGTCCATGACACTTGTGTTGGCGCTGATGCTTTATTTTGATGTATTGCGCAGAATAATTGATGGTATCGGAAATCTGTCAAACCCTTTATATAGGAAGTAGCGGTTATGTTTTTTATTCTTTCCAAAACCCTTAGTTTCCTTGTCATGCCGCTTACGGTGGTGTGTATTCTTTTGTTGTCCGCAGCTGTGCTGAAGAATCAACGTTGGAAAAAAAGATTGTTTTGGATGGGGCTGATATTGCTGTTCTTTTTCTCAAACGATTTTATTGCCAATGAAATTATGAACGTTTGGGAAGTAAAGACAACTGCTTTCAATGAAATGAAACCGCATAAACTTGGAATCGTACTAACCGGTGCGACGGTACCGTTCCTTCAGCCTGATGATCGCGTATATTTTTCGCGCGGGGCAGATCGTGTAACACACACGGTTCAACTCTATTCACTTGGCTTAATTCAAAAAATTTTAATTAGTGGAGGAACCGGACGGCTTACTGAAAAAGACGAACCTGAGGCGGATAAATTCAAAAAGGCAATGATCATGATGGGGGTATCTGAAGAGGATATTTTTATTGAAAATGAAACCAGAAATACTTTCGAGTCTGCTGTAAAAGTTAAGCCGATGTTGGACTCCCTTCAATTCAATGCAGAAGATTGTCTTTTAATAACCTCAGCATTTCATATGCGTCGATCCCTGGCATGCTACCGTAAGGCGGGTGTTAACATCGAAGCTTTCAGTACAGATTTTTACGCCCATCCCAGAGCTTTTTATCCCGATGTATTGTTCATTCCTAAAATCGAGGCTATGATTATTTGGCATAAACTCGTTAAGGAATGGGTGGGTCTTGTGGCGTATAAGATCGCCGGGTATATCTAAGTCAAATCAAAACAGATTTTTATGCGAAGTAAATTTATCATTGTTCTTTTGTTTGCACTGGGCTGTACGCCTTCAGAAAAAAAGGAAACAAATACCGATGTAAAACCTGTCATTACCGTCCTGGAGGGTGAGACGTTCAAAGAAAAACTTTCAGAGGACCCGGAGGCGGTACTTCTTGATGTGCGAACTTCTTCTGAAGCAGCGGACGGAATTATACCCGGGGCTAAAGTAATTGATTTTAATTCGGCCGACTTCGCTGACAGAATTGCAACGCTGGATAAGGATAAGACCTATTTCGTTTATTGTAAAGTCGGAGCCCGAAGTGCAAAAGCTTCTGCAGCTATGGAAGAGGCAGGGTTTAAAAATCTTTTCCATCTTAAAGGCGGCTATGAAGGATGGGTAGAACGTGGATTTGAAACGGTGAAACCTTAGCGGGGGGGTATTTGTCCTTTACGGGATACGTATCAAAAAAAAGGCTGCCTTATCAAGGCAGCCTTTTTAGTTAGTGTTTTATTATTTCTACGGGATTGGAAGCGCTGTTGCTTTATACAAACTTACATTGGTAAGAGGGATAGTTGAGCCAAACTTTGAGTTGATTGCTTCAATGATAACTCTGGATATATACGCATATCCTCTGCTGTTAGGATGTACCCCATCCTCTGAGTAGATTCCTGTAGGGGGATTGATATTCGGGGTAATTGTAACACCGTTTAATACCTGGACCCTGCTTGTAATAAGATCTCCGAAAGCTTTGTTGACGTCAGCGAAGGCCAGGCGATCGGGATTGGCATCTGCAATTGCCTTGACGCTAGCATTAAAAGAAATCCTTGCAGCTTCAATGGCCGCAATCTCAGTAGGAATCAGCACATATTGATCACCTAACGGAACGGAGACACCATTTATTTTGGCAGGATCACCACCCACAGCTGTTCCAATCACGGAACCGGTTGCCAATGGCAGGATGTCTGTATTTTTTGTTTGACGAGCGATGGCGTATGGCAGAAGTCCTTCAAAAGGACCTGCCATATAGGGGCTCAGGTCTGTTAAAGTTTCATCATTCATCAAAATAGCATTTTGTCCGGCACTATAGGCAAGCTTTCGCATTGCTGCTTCTTCTGTCGTGATAATTGAATTGGCAACCATTCCATCCAGAAAAGCATTATAATTATTAGCAAGGGAAGCAGTCAATCCTGAGGCAGTGGCCGCATCTAAGGGCAATGCATTCCAGGTAACAGAAGTAAAATGCGGCATTACAAAAATACTTGGGAAGTTAACAACCACTCCTTTAAGATTGGGATTCGAGCCTAGTAAAGAACCGACGGCGATACCATACTGTGCCTCAAATGCCGCAGTGGATGTCAATGGTGCTCTTGTGGGATCGCCACCAAATGCTGCGTGCAAAAAGAAGTCGTCAAGGCCAAGCCAGAACAAGAAAAAAGACCCTCCTGCCGCGGCTGCATCACCGATAATTGTTGAAGTGCCTGTTCCCGGGAAAGCCAGACGTCCGTAAAAAGGATTAAACCTAGGGTCAACACCAGCTCCGGCCCAATTGCCAGTTTCAGGAATCAACGCCTGCCCTAACACGATAGCTTGTACCCCAAAATTGTTTAACTCGGCTTTGCTACCTGTATAGATAAAACCAGGGTTTACGGAAGGATTTGGTACTGCAGCTATATTGGAGACCTGCGGTGTCGGTCTTGGTGTGGCACCCTGTAGCAATAGTCTGCCCAGCACTGTTCCTGTAGGGAGAGGGTTGGGGGTGATAAAAATATTATAACCCAGTGGTGAATTTATTGTTGGTTGATTGAAGGTAGCGGATGCACCAACACATTCAAATTGTTTATTCAGTATTGCCGCAAGCGAATTATTTTGACCTTCGTCAAATAAGGCGCCCGCCTGAAAACCTGCTACAAATGAATTGCCGACGGCAACAAACTTGGTGAAGTTGGCAGATCCCGGAGTAGCATCCTGGCACGACGTATCTGCTGGTGGCGCTGTTGGGGGTTGAAGTTCTATAACTTCCTGATCACAAGCGCCTGCCAGAATCAGCGCAAGCATGTATATGGAGTATTTGATTGATCTCATAGCAAAATAAGTTAGCGTCCGGTTAATTAAAGAATTCATCAAACGTGAGTGATATATAATATTGCTGTCCAATAAAAGGCGAACCAAGGTTAGTTCGATAATCACGACCACCGATGTTTGTGCCTCCGATTTTTAACATAGTTTTGATACCGGTAAGCATGTAATTAATCTGGGCATCAACCAGGCCGTATTCTGGTACCTGCCAGATTCCATAGGTGGATTGCCATTCAAAGCTATGCTGCCAGCGATAGTTCACATTGAACCCTAAATTTTTTACGATCTTGCGATTTCCAAGACCCACAGATATTTTGTTTTTTGGTGTATTGAAGTTCGCCCGGAATTCAGGGCCTTCATTCGCTCTGAAGTCCGCATAGTTCCAGCTACCGGTAAAGATAAAGTTGCGTGGTAAGCTGTACGTTAATCCCAGGCCTACACCAAAGGATGTTACATCTTCTTTAGAGTTGGTGTATGGTGAAAAAAGTGTACCTGCCGGTAGAGTCTGTCCCTGGTGAGTAGTGGCTTCCTTGCTTACCACAATCTCCCCACCTATAAAATTTGTATAGGTTGAGTAATATCCATTTAAATCTACCAGCAGCTTTGTGGCAATTAAACCTTTATATCCTAATTCAAATGATGTTAGCTGCTCAGGTTGAACATAGTCGAAGTCAGCGGTTACGAGGTCGCTGGCAACGCCAGACTGAAGAAATGCATTGTAAGATGTTTGCGTGTAGGCCCCCCCGTTATGTATACCATATCGCTCAGCATTGGATCTTGTGCTTCCCAGTAAGATTCCACTTGAAGAGGGAAAATAAATAAACTGTGCTTGTGTATCGGGATTTCTGAAACCTGTTTGGAAAGAAGCCCTTATATTCTGATTGTCCATAAAGGTGTAAACAGCCGATACTCGCGGTGTGAACTGACCTTCAAAATTTTCATTCTTATCGTATCGAATTGAACCTGTTAACTTGAGTGACTCTGCAATCGTTTTGGCAACTTGTGTATATACCCCAAACTCATTGATTTTGATTCGGTCAAAATTAGCGCCGTCCTGAGGATCTTCATTAAAGATTGTTCCGTTTGAAAAAAGATCATATTGTCTGATATTTCCACCAACCTGTAATTCGATCCAGTCAATCTCATTCATGAAATTGTAATTGAACTCGGCATGTTTCAACCGCGAATCGTCAAAAAAGGATGCGCCCGGAGGTCTGCGTTGAAAAAATCTGTTTCGAACTACATTAATGGTATCGTTAAAGCGCTGCCGGTCGTTATTATACCAGTTGGTAATATCTCGGTCAGCAAAAGCACGGGCTGCCTGGTGATTACCAGCGGGCACATTGGGGATATAGCCCTGCATAGCCGTAACATATTCCGGAATCCATTTCGCTGCTGAAGGGCTAAAGGCTTCGTTGGCGAAGGCACCAAGAGCGGAAAGGTTATAGGAGTTTCCTGCATCGGTTGCAGAAATATAACCGCGAACGAAAAAATTGTCCCCCTTGAATTCTAGTTTATGGAATTGCTGTGAAAAGTCGCGAAGCGCATATTTTTCTGTTCCCTGATAGATTGAACTTCCTCCGCCATAGCGGTAGTTGTAAAGTACTTCAACTTTATCTGTAATCCGATAATGCAACGCGACGTCCCCTTTTATAGTTTTCGAGTCGCGGTTATCTAATAAGTCTTCTTCTCTAAACCCAGTCCGCGTAATGATTCCGACGCTCGGAACGGGTACTGAGATTTGCGTTTCATCGCCATACAAATTCAAGCCGTCAAAGTTTTTGGTTCCGCTCAAATCGGTTGTTGATTCGGGGTTGTTTCTATCGGTCCTGTAGTCGTTACCGAGCCAGTCCGTTGCTTTCATGTATGAGAAATTCACCTTGAATGCAAACTTGTTGTTAAATGCCTTCGCGTATCGGATACTGTATTGCCCGAGAGGATGTGTTCCACCGGCATCAGAACTGGTAATACCTTGTTTTACTTGTGCACTTAGTCCCTGATAATCAAAAGGACTTTTACTTTGCATAATCAGTATACCGTTGAATGCGTTTGGACCATATAATGCCGAAGCGGCTCCGGGAATTAATTCCATACTTTCAGCGTCCAGTTCTCCTATTCCCATAATGCTTCCTGTTGGGAAGTTTAACAAAGGAGCCTGGGTATCCATACCATCAACCCATTGCACGAAGCGAACATTGGCAATTGTAGCAAAGCCACGGGTGTTCACTGACGTGAGGTTTAAGCTGCCTGAGTTTGTTGATACACCTTTGATGTTAGCCAGTGCATCGTAAAAATCAGGTGTTGATGATTGGCGTATAGCCAGGATGTCCATTTTCTCAATCGTAACCGGAGACTGCAAAATGCTTTCCTCAACACGGGATGCAGAGATTACAACTTCCTGTCCGAGTATGGTTTGTTCTTGCAGCGCTACGCTCAGGCCGGATGTATTCGCATCACTAATGGCAACTTCCTGCGAGGCGTATCCAATAAAAGAAAATACCAAAGTAAGGGGAGGGATATCCTTTGTTGAAAGACTAAATTCACCTTTCGTGTTTGTGATGGTCCCGAGCACCGAACCCTTTAGTAGGATGTTTACCCCCGCTAAGGGTTCTCCATTTGTGCCATCTGTAACTTTTCCAGAGACAGTCGTTTGTCCAAACGCTATTGTGGCCGAAAGCAGCAAAAGCACTACCGCGCCAAACGATTCTTTGAATAAATTCTTCATGTTTTTTTGAAATTCGTATTAAACAAAACTTAAAAAGCTAGGCGCAATTTGTTATGCATACAGAGCTTATTGTTCGAAAAGTACGAAAAATAACTATCAAACAAACGATTGTGGAAGGCTTTTAAGGAAGTTAGTCAGAAGAGAGCCAGGAATTAACGCTTCATTTTGTTATGTGTTTGACCAAGCGCTCGCAGAGGGCGTTTATTTCCTGCGCTATAAATTCATCGCCTGTGGCAGTGAGGGCACTTTGAGCCAGGCCACCAATGCAATCAATATAGAAACGCTTCATTTCGTCAACAGGCATATCCTTTGTCCAAAGGTCGATTCGCAGTGTATTTTTCTGGGTATGATCCCAAAGTGCCACGCTGATCGCTTTGGTCTCGGACAGTCCCGGGTCAGGTTTTTCTGTGGCATCCCAATGGATTTTTTCCGGGATATTATTCTGGTCGAGTTCTACCGTGAAATTGATATTGGATTTCTTCATAACGGGCGCAAATTAAGAAATGAAACGCTTTAATGAGTTCGTCAATTGAAAATCAATTCAAGAGGTCAATCGAGAGGTCATTTTTTTATCCAATCCACAAAAAACGTCATCGATGAGGGATTTTTTAGTGCGCCCGAATTGATCACCTCCTGAGGGTCTTTTCCCATCAAGATCTTCTTCACCGGTGTTTCTGTTTTCTTTCCGCTGATTGTATAGGGGATATCCGGAGCGGCAATAATCTCATCGGGTACATGGCGTGGACTATTTGCAGACCGAATTGTAGTATTGATATGGTCTTTGATCTCCTCGGTTAACACTGAGCCATCAGCCATGACGACGAACAATGGCATCCAGAACTCGCCTCCGGCTTTCTCGATGCAGATGATGAGGCTATCTTTAACTTCCTTTATTTTATCTACAGCGCGATAGATTTCACTCGTGCCAATACGTATACCCCCTTTGTTTAAAGTTGCATCCGACCGGCCGTAAATAATGACACCATTCCTTTGGGTAATTTTGGTCCAGTCGCCATGCCTCCAGATTCTTGGGAACATTTCAAAATAACTTTCTTTGTATCGTTTTAACTCAGGGTCATTCCAAAAGTATATAGGCATTGATGGCATCGGTTCTGTTATGACCATTTCACCAACAGCATCTGTTATCGACTCACCATCCTCATTAAATGCTTCGAGTTTACAGCCCAGTGCGCGACACTGAATTTCTCCGGCATACACTGGCCACGTTGGGTTCCCACCGACAAATGCGCTACACACATCAGTGCCGCCACTCATGGATATAAGCCAAAGATCTTTTTTAACGAATTTATAAATCCAGTCAAAGCCTTCGGGGGGTAACGTGCTTCCTGTCGAACTTAATGAGAGAAGATACTGCAGATTAAAATCCCGGGCGGGGTGGATTCCCCCTTTAAGATTCGCCAAAATATATCCAGCGCTTGTACCGAAGTGGTGAATGCGTGCATCCTGTATAAACCTCCAGAGTACGCGAAGATCGGGATATCCCGGGCTTCCATCATACAGCACCATCGTTGCGCCGGCAAGCAAACTGCTATGGATGTAATTCCACATCATCCACCCCGTAGTAGTATACCAAAAGCATCGCTCACCCGATTTGTAGTCGTTATGAAAAGTGCCATACTTCAATTGCTCAATCAGTATTCCTCCATGTGAGTGTACAATTGGCTTTGGTAATCCGGTAGTGCCGGACGAATAAAGGATCCATATGGGATGGGCAAACGGCACTCGAACAAATTCCAGCGCATGCTCTTTGTATTGTATGATATCTTTCCAGGATACAACCGTCTTGCCGTCATAATTCATCGAAGGTTCTTCATTTGAAACTATGACTACGGTTTCTATTGTGGGCAAACCTTGTAAAAGCTCCAAGATAGTATCGTTCTTGTCAAATAATTTCCCTCCGTACGTATAGCGATCAACGGCGATCAATACTTTAGGCGCTATTTGTTCAAACCGATCAATAGCGGCCGTAGTGCCAAAGTCAGGCGAGCAGCTTGACCACACTGCACCTAAAGCGTTTGTGGCAAGGAATGCAATAGTTGCTTCGGGGATGCACGTTATATATGCAACAACGCGATCACCTGCAGTAACCCCAATTGTTTTTAGTTGGAATTGGAAAGCTGCAACCTGTTCTTCCAGCACCTTCCAGCTGATCTCGTTCAATGTGCCCGACTCATTACTAAATACGATAGCCGGATGCTTGTCCGTTTTTTTTCTGAATACATGTTCTGCGTAATTAAGAGCAACGCCTTCAAACCATTGTGTTTCCGGCATCGGCCTGCCATCCTGTATTTTTCTATATGATCCGTCATGTAAAATTTCAAAATACTGCCAGATACTTTCCCAGAAATCTTCCACGTTGGCTACCGACCATTCCCATAAATCCTGATAATCATGAAAGGAAAGATTTTTCGTTTCATGTAGCCAGGCTATGAACGTTGTGAGATTTGCATCAGCAATCCTATGCGTGGAGGGAGACCAGAGGTGCATACAGTAAGGATTCTTTTTATCTGTGGTTTAGCAAGGTAGTCATTAAATAAAAAACGGAAGAAAGCTACCAGGGCATCATACATCCTGCAACGATTTTAACGCTTCAATTTTATCCAGGTGCAGCTGTGTTTTCAATTCTTCCAGATCACCAAATTTGCTGTCACTCCGTATAAGTTTGTGAAAGTAAATGGTTAGTGACTCACCGTATATCTCCTTTGAGAAATCAAAGATATTAACTTCGATGTTCCGTTTAATACCACTTATGGTCGGTCTATTACCGATGTATAACATGCCTTTAAAAAACTGCTGCTCATAATGAACCGTTACAGCATAAATGGCATCCGTTGGGATGAGTTTATAAGCTGTATCAATTTCGATGTTTGCCGTCGGATAACCCAGAATTCGTCCGAGTTTATCACCAATTACAACACGCCCGGTTATACTATAAGGATTTCCCAGGAAATGCGTAGCGGTTTCAATATCTCCTTCTTCCAAAGCCTTCCGGATCTTAGTAGAGCTTACGCCGATATGATCAACATCCTGGCGAGGAATCTCCTCTACTTCAAAGCCGTATTTTGGGGCGTTTATCTTTAGCTGTTCAAAACTTCCTTCGCGATTTTTTCCAAAATGATGATCGTATCCGATAACGAGTTTTCGCGTGCCGATGGTATTCACTATTATCCTGGTGATAAACTCTTCGGACGACAGTTGTGAAAATTCTTTTGTGAAAGGAATTCTAACAAGGTGTTGGATGCCTTGCGCTTTTAATAGTTCAGCCTTCTCTTCAAAAGTATTGAGCAATTTGAGTGTTGTGTCCTCCGGATGAAGTACAAGCCGGGGATGTGGCCAATACGTAATCACAACCGTTTCGCCGTCATCCTTTGAGGCAGCTTCGAGTAACCGTGATAGAATTTTTTGATGCCCGACATGTACACCATCAAACGTTCCACTGGTAACGACAGCATGTTTAAGTCTCACAAAATCATCGATACCATGGTAAATTTTCATTCAGTGTTTATTTGTAGTTTTTAAATCTATGCGTATCGTCAACAAAATTAAATTCAAAAATGTTGAGTTAAAATCACTCATGATGCCATAGCAAGTTGAAAATCGGAAAAAATGAATCCGCCGTCCTTACTTACTCTACCTGATCAATGTTGACAGCCGCTTCCAGTTTATAGTTTCCAATTCTAGACCGGCAGAGCTCAGCCAGGTATGCACCTACATTTAACGCGTTTCCAAAATCACGCGCAATACTTCGGATATAGGTGCCCTTGGAACAAATGATTCGGAAACTTACTGCAGGCATTTCGATAGAAGTTATTTCAAACAGCTTTACTTCAACGTCGCGTGGCTTTAGTTCGATCTCCTTTCCCTGGCGTGCAAATTCATACGCCCTTTTACCCCCCACCTTTATTGCGGAATGGAGTGGTGGCAACTGACTGATAGTTCCAATAAACGGAAGTGTAGCGGCATGAATCATTTCCTTTGTTATCCCGCTGATGTCCTTTGGCTCAGTGACCTGCGTCTCTAAATCAAACGAAGGTGTAGTCTGCCCCAGGATAAATTTTCCGGTATATTCTTTCTCCTGACCCATGAATTCTTCTATACGCTTGGTCATTTTACCGACGCAGACAATGAGTAAACCGGTCGCCAGTGGATCGAGTGTTCCGGCATGGCCGACTTTTTTAGTCTTTAGCTTGACCCGTAATTTATTGACAACGTCGAATGATGTCCAGCGTAAAGGTTTGTTGATCAGCAAAAGCCGCCCTTCATCTGGTGCGATACCGTCCATTATACAATCGTAAGTCCGAAGCCGAAATAATACAACATCAGAATGGTTACGCCGAGAACGATACGGTAGTATCCGAATACCTTAAAACCATTTTTAGTTAGAAAGTTGATAAACGATTTGATGGCCAGAATCGCAACAACAAAAGCTACGATGTTACCAATAACTAACAGGGTAATTTCATTTGAGCCGAAGGTACCGCCATCATCGTAAAACTTATACATTTTGTAAAGTGTCGCGGCAAACATTGTTGGGACGGCGAGAAAAAATGAAAATTCAGCCGCAGTTTTCTTGTTGAGGTTTTGTGTGAGTCCCCCAATAATTGTTGCCGCTGATCTTGAAACCCCCGGAACCATTGCGATAGTTTGGAACAATCCGATTTTGAGCGCAGAAGGGTAACTGATGTTTTGATTCAGCATCTCTTCATTTTTACTAAAGATCTTATCAACAAAAAGAAAGAATATGCCTCCAATGATTAAGGCGTATCCAACTACATCTACGCGCTCGAGCAGTTCGTCGATGAAATCATTTAGGAGTAGCCCTAAAACAGCTGCCGGTATAAAGGCAACAACAAGTTTAGAATAAAAATTAATGGCTTGCTGAAGTGATTTTTTTTCAGGGAGAAATTTTCTCCAGTATAAAACTATAACAGATAAAATAGCACCAAACTGGATAGCTACTGTAAACATCTTTGCAAATGGATCCGATGCGATCCCCATAACGGATGAACATATAATCATATGACCTGTAGATGAAACAGGCAGGAATTCTGTAAGACCTTCTATGATAGCAAGAATAATGGCTTGAAGAATAGACATAAGGGGCTTATGAAGTTGATCTGTTCAAAAAATGCCAACGCATAGTGGTTCATAATCTGAACGATGAATGAAAAATCAAAACTATTTTGTCGGCTTGTGGAGAATTGCAAAGATTTCAATGATGAAGCCAGCCATCACTATAATTGGCCCGAGGGTTAGTCCCAGGAAACCAAAGCCATGTTGTTCTTTATCCATGGACATAATAACGAAGCCAACAACGAGTGTGAGTACACCGATGATCATTAACTGATAGTTTTTTTTGCCAAAGGGGAGCTTACTTTCCATGTTCTGTTTATTTATCAATATAGTTGGTCTAATGACATTCTGAGGTATCTGCGAATTGAGAAAAGGGTACTAAACACAGCCACAATAATTCCAACAAGCAGGAGCATACCCGTAAGTATCATAAACTGGTTTTGATTGTGAAGCAGGGATAAGTCCTCAATTTTGGTACGGGCATAGGTTACTAACATCCACAATAATGAAGATGCGATTACACCTGCCAAAAAACCATAACCAGAAGCTCTCATGAGAAAAGGTCTGAGAATAAACCATTTTTTAGCACCCACCAGTTGCATACTTCTGATTAGAAAACGTTGTGAAAAAAGGGCAATCCGGAGGGTGTTGTTTATGAGAAGTACAACGGTTATTAATAAAATTGAGATAAGCCCTAATAGTATCAATGCGATTTTGGTCACGTTGCTATTTACGGATTCTATTAAACCCTCCACATAAAAAACCTGAAAAACACCATTCATTTCCTGAATTTCCTTTTTGATCTTTTCGATTTGCTCCATCGAATGATATTCGCGATCGATGCTGACGAGGTAAGCATCTTTAAGGGGATTCTCTCCGATAAATTTTATGAAGTCTTCACCTGTTTCCTCAATAAATTTTTTTGCTGCCTCATCTTTTGAAATATACGTGATGCCCGTTCCCTCGTCCTTGCTTACATACTCCTGAGAAAGAAGTTTGTTTTCAATTTGAAGTCGCTGCGTCTCGGTAAGATTGGACTTTAAATACACCTGAACGCGAATGTTTTGTCGTACCTGCTGCTCAAGCTCTTGGGAATAGATTACCAACACTCCAAAAACGCCGATCACAATAAGAGACAGCGTAATGCTCATCACCACACCAATTGCCGGATATCCACCTAACGTCTTTTTATTTCTTGGTTTCTCCATGATAGGGCACAAAGTTAGGAGAAAATCTAATATGGGAGACCTGTAGGAGAAGGTAATGGCTTTGTTGAAGGAACCAGAGGTCTAATCCGTAATGCAGAAAGCCGGGCTTGTATAAAAAAAGCCCCGCAGAGTGGCGGGGCTTTTTACTTTATTAGTTTCCTCTAAAGTCTTTTAGTTTCTTGAGTAAATTCGCGTCACCAATCGGATCGAGCGGTTTCACCTTTTCTCCATCTTCATTTAGGAGGTAATAGTTATCTCTATAAAACAGAAACATCGTCCGTTTATTATCACTGAAGAATTCCAAGATCTCGTAGAGATTCTTTTCGAAAGTTCCGTACAGGAATAACTTCTGATCCTTAAATTGGTAGTGAAAGCTATACTTTTTGTCTGTTAGCGTTTCCACTACAATCGAGGAAGTGGTTTCTGCATTTGCCTTTATACTACCCTCAATTGCCGATTGGTTCGCACTTTCCAGCTCATCACTCGGTTCGTAGACATCCAACACAGAAGGTTTTGTTTGCTTTTGCTCTATGTCTTGAGTTGCTTGAGACGTTTCAGCTGGCTTCGGATTTTGCTTTTCTTCTACCGGAGTCGCAGCCTCTGCCGATTCTGGAACTAAAATATCCTGGTCAGCGCTTTCTGTCTGGGGTTCGGCAACTTCGGCTGAGCGTTCTTCTTCTATTATTACCTCGGCTGCAATCGGCTCCTGAGTTTCAACTGTTTCATCGTTTCTCAGGAAAAAATATGCCCCCGTTCCTACGAGTCCGGCGACGACTACCGATAAACCGACTTTCACAAGGACCGAAGTCCCGTTTGTAGGAATAGATGAAACCGGGATGTTGTTCAACATCGACTTTAACTCTCCTGCACGAGCATTTCGGATGCCGCTGACAATTTTTTGCTGAAACTGAAACTCATTCTTAAGACTAGCGTCTGACTCAAGTTTCTGCTCAAATGATGTTTTTTCCTGGGGAGTGAGTCTGTTCCCAATATATTGGTCAAGTAATTCCAAATCTTTCTCTGATGCCATAATATCCTAATCTAAAAAGTCCTGCTCCGAATACTGAGCTTTCACCAATTCATCCAATTTCTTTTTGCACTTATATTTTTTTGTCTTTGCAGTATCCGTGTTAGCAAACCCAAGTTTATCTGCGATATCCTGCATGGACATTTCTTCAAAGTAATAGAACATTAAAACCTTCTTACAGGTTTCACCGAGTTGATCAATACATTTCGCCAGAATTATTTCACGTTCTGCCGAGTCTGTATCCAGTGTAACCGCTGTGTCCTTCTCCTCGTTAGAAAGACGCTTTTTCCGGTCTAGCTCCTTTCTCCACAGATTCTGACAAATACTGTAGATGTAGGTGCTCATTTTTGATGTCAGTACAAGGTTACCCGAAGTCGCCTTTTGCCAGAAAACGATCAATGCATCCTGATATACATCCCGTGCCTCTTCTTCCGTTCCACTGTTCGTGATAACCAACTTGGTCATCATTCTATAATATTTCTGGTACAAGAACTCAAGAGCCTTTTCGTCGCCTTTGCATATGCGTTCGAAGATCTCCTTTTCGTTCATGCCTGAGCTCGATCTGAATACCATGATTTGATAACTTAGTAACCTTTTACTGTTCGAATTTTTGGATTTCTCCGTTGAAATAGCACGATATCAAGTTGACTTTACCCAGGTTTGTGTCCGAAAGAATGGCCCCCAATATCCACGAACCATTAAGTTCCCTCCCTCAATCCAGAGTTTGCATTTATAGACCCTTCCATCTTCAGGATCCAGAATGTTACCTGACGAATACTCATCGCCAGTTTTTTTCATATTCCTGATGATTTCCATGCCGATAATCTTTTTGTTATACCGTGAATCATCCTGTGAGCATTTATCACATACCGGGTCAGGATCTTCATTGGTGAATATTTTAATAATCTTCCCATAGAACTCACCTTGTCTCTCAAAGATCTCCACAACGGACTTTGCTTCTCCGGTAGCGTCGTCGATCGTCTTCCATTTTCCCGTTATTAACGGCTGCGCATGGCCGAGATAAGCGATAAGTAAGAGGGGTACAATTAATTTCATCGGTAAAATAATTAGTCACCAAGTACCAAATATAAAAAGTCGGCTCGTTATTCTGCATTTCGGCTGAATACAATGCTCTTCGTAACGGTTGGTACTCAAAGAAACGTTCATTTTTCAACCAAAAAAGGAACGGGATACACCTTGATTTTCAGTAGCTTATAAAATAAAAAGCCCCGATCAACGGGGCTTTTTAGATACTTTCTTCTATATATTCTGTTATTTAACTTCTAAATCTTCTGAAGCCACTTTGCTTACCTTTTCAATCTTTACATTGTGGTCGTTGGATTGAGATGTTGTCACAACATCATCAGGAGCTAAGATAGGGGCAATTACCAATGCAACAACGGACATCAGTTTTAGCAGGATGTTAAGTGACGGACCTGAAGTATCCTTGAATGGATCTCCTACTGTATCTCCGACAACAGCTGCTTTGTGCGGCTCAGACTTCTTGTAATACATCTGACCATTTATTTCAACGCCTTCTTCAAAGCTTTTCTTTGCATTATCCCATGCACCACCAGCGTTTGACTGGAATATAGCCATCAACACACCACATACTGTTACACCTGCAAGCATACCACCCAGCGACTCCACGCCAAATCCCGGAAGGAAGGCAATGACAACAGGAATAACTACAGCCATCAATCCTGGTAACACCATTTCCCGGATAGCAGCCTTCGTTGAGATTTCAACACACTTTCCATATTCTGCCTTACCGTCAGCATCATGAAAAACTTTTTGATCGTCACTTGACCATTCTTCAACTGGTTTATCACCATGCTTGCGCATCAGATCGAGAGCAGCTTTCAAGGCAGGGATTGTTGTGAACTGTCTTCTTACTTCTTCAATCATCGCCATCGCCGCGCGACCCACAGCACCCATGGCAAGCGCCGAAAATACGAAGGGAAGCATTCCACCAATAAAGAGACCAGCCATAACGTTAGCCTTTGATACATCGATAGTTCTGAGGTGAGCGGTTGTCATAAACGCTCCAAAAAGAGCCAGCGCAGTCAGCGCAGCAGAGGCGATAGCAAAGCCTTTACCGATTGCAGCCGTAGTATTACCAACGGCATCCAACTTATCAGTTCTTTGGCGAACTTCTTTAGGAAGCTCAGACATTTCTGCGATACCACCGGCATTGTCTGATATTGGACCATACGCATCGACAGCCAACTGAATTCCAAGATTTGAAAGCATTCCTACAGCTGCAATAGCAATTCCATAAAGGCCACCAAAATGGAATGCGCCGATGATGGAAATCGCAATGATAACAATTGGAATAGCAGTTGACATCATACCCACACCGAGTCCGGCGATGATATTAGTTGCTGCTCCTGTTGATGATTGTCTTACAATTGAATTTACAGGGCCTTTGCCCATAGCGGTATAGTATTCTGTTACAAGACCAACTAATACTCCACCAACAAGACCAATAACGGTAGCCCAAAATATACCAATAGATGTGTAATGATTCCCTTTTTCAGGATCTGCCCATGCGTACAACGGATCCTTAAACCACCATTCCGCGGGTAGCATCCAGGTGATTATGAAGTAAGAAGCAATAATCATGATTATCGACGAGATAAACTCTCCTGCGTTTAACGCTCTTTGGGGATCGCCACCTTCTTTTACTTTTACAAAGAAGGTTCCGATGAAAGACATTACAATACCAACTCCCGCTAAAACCATGGGAAGAAACACGGCAGAAAGACCGTTAAAATTATCTGAAAAGCCAGGTACCATAAAGGCAGCACCCAAAACCATAGTACCCACTATAGATCCGACATAAGACTCAAATAAGTCAGCACCCATACCCGCTACATCTCCAACATTGTCGCCCACGTTATCGGCGATAGTAGCCGGGTTCAATGGATGATCTTCGGGAATACCCGCTTCAACTTTTCCAACCAAATCAGCGCCGACATCAGCGGCTTTTGTATAGATACCACCACCTACACGTGCGAAGAGGGCGATGGAAGAAGCTCCGAATGAAAAACCAGTAAGAATGGTAATAACCTGATTGAGATTCATCTGGTTACTGATCCCAAACATCTGAGAGTATATAATGAATAAACCACTGAGACCAAGAACACCAAGTCCCACAACGCCCATGCCCATTACTGAACCTCCGGCAAAAGCAACTTCAAGAGCTTTACCCAGGCTCGTACGTGCAGCATTGGTGGTCCTCACATTCGCTTTTGTAGCGACTCTCATTCCTATGAAACCGGCCAGTGCGGAGCAGAAAGCTCCTAAGATGAAGGAAACTCCAACCAGTGGATGAGAAGTTTTGCTGTTTGCTGTAACTGCCAACAAAACTGCTACACAAACCACAAATATTGCAAGTACTTTGTATTCTGCTTTCAGGAAAGCCATCGCTCCTTCAGCTATATGGCTTGCAATTTTTTTCATTTTGTCGGTACCGGCGTCTTGTTTGTTAACCCATGCACTTTTCCAGACAACGAAGAGAAGACCAAGCACCCCAAATAGTGGCAGTAGATAAAGAATGTTTTCCATAATAATTTAGGTTATCGATTTAGCGTCAAAAAACCGTTCATCAGGTTGACGAACGGTTTTCAAAAGTGTGGCAAATATAGAAGAAGATGTATTACAGGCAAAATCCTTTGTTTTTGAGATTTAAAGCGTGAACATCTGCCGTAAACCTCCCCAGAGCCGTTTCTTTTTGGCGTCGTCAAGCTGATCAAGGGTGTCTGCCTGAATAATTAAGGTTTCCCTCACGGAAAGAAGTTCATAAAGGTTTTGTGATTCCCTGAATGAAGAACCGAAGGCAATTACTTTTTGGGGGACAAACGCTTTCAGATCTTCAGTATTGAATTCCTTCAGTGTGATGATCTGGACTGCATCAAGACCAAACTTAACAGACCCCAGTATCTTGCCCAGAAGCAGTTGATCTTCAGGTGAGATTTGCTCCCAGTTTTGGGAAAGTATAACCAAAACCTTTGGTTTTAGTAGGTATAATTCCTCCTGGTAGAGGCTTTCGACGGAACTAGTTTGGGTCATGATTATTGAATGTCAAAAATTGATTTTAGTTCTTTAGCTTCAGATGGCTTCATCCGTCCGGCGAGGATAAGCCGAAGTTGTCTTCGCCGCAGGGCGCCTTCGTATAGTGCCCTTTCTTCGTCGGTTTCCGTTTCCACCTCAGGGATATCGGTAGGGCGTCCCTGGTGATCAACAGCCACAAACGTAAAGAAGGCACTGTTACTTTCCATTTTGGTATTGGCCGGAATGTCTTCCGCGTCAACGTCAATTCGAACCTCCATAGAAGAATTAAATGCCCGCGTAACCTTTGCTCTAAGGGTAACTACATTACCCAGCTGTATAGGATGCTTAAAGGAGATATTGTCGACTGATGCTGTTACAACAATCTTATTCGAATGTTTCTGGGCGGCGATGGCGGAAACTATATCCATCCAATGCATAAGCCGGCCTCCCATTAGGTTATTTAAGGTGTTGGTATCGTTCGGTAACACAAGCTCGGTCATGCTCACTGCTGACTCACGCGGAAATTTTTTCTTTCGGATCATTTTCGAAACAATAATTTGCAGGGTAAAGGTTAAAAAGAGAATTCAGTTTGTAGGCAAACAGAGGAAGATCGTCATTTCAAACGTTGCCGACTCACTACTAACCGTTAGTTCGTGCAAAAATCATAAAAAATACTTTGCAATCAAGTTTATCATTTCATTATTTCGGCACACCAAATATGCAGGCGACCAAATACATATCCGTCACAACACCCTTTTCTATGAAGGATGTTATCGCTTGTCCCACCTCTACTTCAATTATTATTACCATCATTACGGGGTGACCCGTGAATGATTGTATACCCCAGCTACGTCCGATTAATGCCATCTCCAGGAGTTGGTTAGATTAATCACCAGAGTTAAAAACAAAAAATCAATCCTTAATTGAAATTTACTAAATGAAGGTCATGAAATTCGGTGGCTCATCTGTAGCCACCCCTGAAAGAATACAGTCGGTTGTTGATATCATAAAACCTCATCTGCTTGAGGACGTCACAATAGTATTTTCTGCATTTGGTGGTGTAACGGATACGTTGATTCAAATTAGCCAGCTAGCGTTAGAAGGGAACCTTAGTTATAAATCAGAACTTGCTGAGTTGGAGAAAAGACATCTCGACAGCGTTCGTGCGTTGATAAATATACAACGTCAAAGCGGCACACTTGCACAGGTCAAATTCATGATTAATGAGCTGGAGGATGTATTACATGGGGTATACCTCGTGAAGGAACGCACGCCGCGAACGCTCGATTATATTATGAGTTTTGGCGAGCGTTTGTCTGCTTACATTATTTCAGAAGCATTGAAAGACAGTGGCCATAGCGTTGCTTTTTTAGATGCGCGGAATGTGATTCGTACTGATAGCCACTTCGGTTATGCTAAAGTCGATTTTGAGACAACAAATAAATTTATCAGAGACTATTTCGACCGCCATAACGAAGTACAGATTGTAACCGGATTTGTGGCAACTTCAGAAAGTGGAGAGACCACGACCCTGGGTAGAAGTGGTTCCGACTATACCGCTGCAATTTTTGCCGGTGCACTGAACGCTACAGCCCTTGAAATCTGGACTGACGTTAATGGTATGATGACGGCTGATCCACGGAAAGTGAAGAAGGCGTTTACCGTGTCGGAGATGAGCTATGAAGAGGCGATGGAACTTTCGCATTTTGGAGCGAAGGTGATCTTCCCGGCCACGATGCAACCTGCCATGGTAAATCAAATTCCCATCTGGATCAAAAATACGTTTAATCCAACTTTTGAAGGCACGCTTATTCATTCCGAATCATCGAACGGAAACATGATCAAGGGTATATCATCGATGAATGGTGTAAGCTTGCTGAATCTTCAAGGTAGCGGATTATTAGGAGTGGTAGGTGCATCTATGCGATTATTCGCTACGCTTGCCCGGGAAAACGTCAATGTGATATTGATAAGTCAGGCATCATCCGAACACTCGATCTGCTTTGCGGTTGAAAATCACTCCGCAGTAAGAGCGAAAACTGCTATCGAAAAAGAATTTCAGTACGAAATTGCTAACGAAGAAATTGATGAAGTTCACGTTGAGAATGAATTGTCAATCGTTGCTGTGGTAGGGGATGGTATGAAACACAGTCCCGGTACAAGCGGACGTATGTTTAGTGCGTTGGGTAAAAATGGAGTCAACGTTGTCGCTATAGCACAGGGGTCATCAGAACGGAATATATCCGCGGTTATCCCTCAGGTTGATGCTGCCAAAGCGCTCAACTCTCTGCACGAGGCTTTCTTTCTTTCTGACCGGAAAGTTTTAAACGTTTTCCTGGTGGGAACAGGATTGATTGGCAAGGCTTTAATAGCTATGATACAGGATCAGTATACCAAGCTTGCCAAGGAAAATTTATTAGAGATCAATGTGGTGGCCGTCGCCAATAGCAGGAAGATGTTGTTTGAGGAAGATGGTCTAAAACTTAATAGCTGTATCAGACAACTTGACGTTGTAGGGCAGGAAATGAAGATGCAGGATTTTTACTCTACGATGGTTGGACTCAATTTATCGAATAGCATTTTTGTTGATTGCACATCGAGTGAGGAAGTGACAACGTTTTATGAGGCGATTTTGTCCGCTAACGTATCGATAGTAACCCCGAATAAGAAAGCCAATTCCGCTTCGATGGAAAACTATAAGCAGTTAAAGGCTACCGCATTCAAGCGAGGGGCAAAGTTTCTGTATGAGACCAATGTTGGAGCAGGGCTTCCTGTAATTAACACCATGAACGATCTGCTTCTCAGTGGTGACAAAGTCTTACGTATTGAAGCGGTATTGAGCGGTACACTGAATTTTATTTTTAGCTCTTTTGAGGAAGGCAGAAAATTCAGCGATGTTATCAAGGAAGCCAAAGCTAAAGGATATACAGAGCCGGATCCAAGAGATGACCTTAATGGTATGGATGTCGCCCGAAAGGTATTAATTCTATCGCGCGAGACGGGATTATCAATGGAGTTAAATGAAATAGCTGTAGAAAATCTTGTTCCCGAATCATGTCGGGGAGAGATGGATATTGATGAGTTTTTTAAACAAATTGAAAAGTATGACGATGAGTTTGAGAAACTTCGTAAAACCGCTGCCAATCGGAATGAAAAGCTCAGGTATATGGCTATTCTTGATAATGGAAATGTCAAAATACAATTAGGTAGTGTAGATGATAAGCATCCTTTTTATTCACTGTCCGGGAGTGATAATATCATACTGCTAACCACAGAAAGGTATCATGACCGACCGATGGTGATACGCGGCCCGGGAGCAGGAGCGGATGTAACAGCAGCGGGTGTGTTTGCAGATGTTATCCGTATTGGCCATTATTCAAAATGAGGATCTACACAAAATGAAATCAGTAAGAGCGTTAGCGCCTGCAACAGTGGCGAATGTATCCTGTGGGTTTGATATTTTTGGATTTGCTGTT
Organism: Chryseolinea sp.; assembly: GCA_041747735.1. Classification (GTDB taxonomy): domain Bacteria; phylum Bacteroidota; class Bacteroidia; order Cytophagales; family Cyclobacteriaceae; genus Chryseolinea. Next base: position 30,518 of record JBGTEP010000148.1, on the reverse strand, counting down.
GAAGCCCCGGCAGATGAGGTAATTATGACGTTAACCACAACGCCTGGTGTAGTAATCAAACAAATAACCGGCGACGGCGGACGGCTGCCCCTTGAAGCCAGCAAGAATACCTCCGGTGTAGCTGTTGAAGCTTTTCTGAAGGCGATAAAAAGTAATGCTGGTGTTGAAATAATACTGCATAAAAAATTAGCGCTGGGTAGTGGAATGGGTTCGAGCGCGGCCAGTTCTGTTGCAGCACTTGTAGCCATTAATCATTTGCTGGACAACCCATTTTCGAGGGAGCAACTACTGCCGTTTGCTATGGAGGCAGAAAGAATTGCGTGCGGCGCTGCACATGCCGATAACGTTGCGCCATCCTTGTTAGGAGGATTTGTGTTGATCCGTGGATACGACCCTTTGGATGTTACAAAAATTCCAACACCGGCCCAGTTGTATTGCACTTTGGTTCATCCCCACCTGGAACTCAAAACAGAAGACTCCAGACGTGTATTGAAGGCTTCGATACCTATGAAAGATGCCATAACCCAATGGGGTAATATTGCAGGTCTGGTCGTGGGATTAATGAAACCTGATTACGGTTTGATCACAAGATCATTGCATGATGTTGTAGCAGAACCTATCCGTTCGGTTTTGATTCCTGGTTTTGCGAACATCAAAGCGGAGGCTATTCGTAACGGAGCATTAGGTTGTGGAATCTCAGGATCTGGGCCAACGATCTTTGCACTGAGCACAGAACGAGCAACAGCTGAATATGTAGGAACAATTATACAGCAGCAGTTTGTGGATATTAAATTGAAGAGTGATGTGTTCGTTTCACGAATTAATGATGTAGGCGCAAGTGTCATCGATAATTAGAGCGTCTGCCCTTGCAACAAAATGATTTAGAGATATAAAAAAATGAGCTGAATGAAATTTTATAGTACGAATAACCGGGATTTAAAAGTTGATTTGAGGCAGGCGGTCACTCAGGGTCTTGCGCCCGATAACGGTCTCTATATGCCTGTTGAAATTCCAGTGTTACCAAACGATTTTTTTCAAACTATACACGAAAAATCATTTAAGGAAATTGCGTTCGAAGTTGCGCACAATCTCATTGGAGATGATATCCCTGAGGAAGAATTAAAAAAAATCATTGAGCATACCATTCAATTTGATGCACCGGTTGTGTCAATTGAGAAGGATATTTATGCGTTGGAGTTGTTTCACGGGCCTACGCTGGCGTTCAAAGATTTTGGTGCCCGGTTTATGTCTCAGTTGCTGGGGTACTTTGCTAAACAGCAGGATCAGGAAATTATAATACTCGTTGCAACGTCTGGTGATACCGGGAGTGCTGTTGCCAATGGATTTCTGGGAGTTCCCGGCATCAGGGTTGTTGTGCTGTATCCAACGGGAAAGGTGAGTGAGATTCAGGAGAAGCAGTTCACGACATTAGATCAAAACATCACAGCCCTGGAGGTGGCAGGTACTTTTGATGACTGTCAGCATCTGGTAAAAAAAGCATTCCTCGATGAAGAACTTCGTGGGAAGTTTTTTCTGACTTCTGCTAACTCCATCAATATTGCGCGGCTTATCCCTCAGTCATTTTATTATTTTCAAGCTTATTCAAAACTGAAGGATATAAACAAGCCGCTTGTTTTCTCTATACCAAGTGGAAATTTTGGGAATATTACGGGAGGGCTGCTGGCAAAAAAAATGGGCTTACCCATTCATAAGTTTATAGCAGCTACAAATATAAACGATGTGGTGCCCGAATACCTTAGAGGCGGAACGTTCAATCCAAGGCCTTCAAAACAAACCATCAGCAATGCTATGGATGTTGGTAATCCCAGCAACTTTATTCGTATGCTCGAACTATTTGGGGGGAGTTTTGAAGATCTCTCACGGGAGATATCGGGTTATGCCTTTACAGATGCACAGACCAATCAGGCCATGCGGCAGGTTTACTCATCGGGAGGATATGTAATGGACCCTCATGGAGCAATTGGCTACCTGGGATTAAAAGAATACATCAAAGATTCTGGTGGAGACGTGACAGGTGTTTTTCTTGAAACTGCCCATCCGGCCAAGTTTAAAGATGTGGTTGATCAGGCTTTGGGACATCCAATCGACATACCACCGGCACTTCAAAAGTTTATGCAAGGGAAGAAGAAAACTATTCCAGCTACGATCGACTTCGGCGATTTTAAAAAGTATCTGATAAACGAGTTTTAGCCGGTTTCTATTTTTTCCACCCTTCTTCTCCCAGAAGCGGAACGAATGCAAAATTCGCGAATTCCTCTCTTATAAGATTTCCATTCTTCTTCTTGATTCGGAGCATAACTTGTTTTTCACGGTCTCCGACGGGAATAACGAGTATTCCGTCTTCAGCTAATTGGTCGGTCAATGCTGCCGGAACAACCGGCGCACCCGCGGTGACGATAATTTTGTTGTAGGGAGCTTTTACGGGTAACCCCTTAGAACCATCACCATAGAAGAAATATGGCTTATAACCCATCTGCGGAAGAAATTCGCGGGTTCGCTCATACAGCTTCCGATTATACTCTATTGTATAAACTTTGGCGCCCATTTCCAGAAGAACACAGGCCTGGTAGCCAGAACCTGTTCCGATCTCCAAAACTTTGTCACCGGGCTTGATTTCCAGTTTCTCCGTTTGAAAGGCGACCGTAAACGGTTGCGAAATAGTTTGGCCTTCTCCGATAGGAAATGCCTTGTCCTGATAGGCGTGGTCATGCAATGCATTTTCGAAAAAAACATGCCTCGGCACCTTGCCAATTGCGGCCAAAACACCTTCGTTTTTGATGCCTTTTTCAGTCAGTTTTTTAATCAGTTTCTGCCTCAATCCGCGCTGCTTGTAACTGTCTTCGAACATGCTTTTCAAAAAAAAATTAGATTGTGGACTAATTGTGGATAAAAAGTTAATAATCTGTAAGTCAGCATATTAGGAAAATAAATCACCTTTTTGCGAATGAATAAATGTCATAGCACCGTCCTTAACAAGTCGCAAAAAAGCCATTTTTTCAGGCTTAACAAAGTTTCAGAAATTCCTTAGGAAAAGTCGAACTTATGCCCTTACTTTAAAGTTCTCTCCACACAGTGAAAGTGCTTTTTTGCCATAGCGTTCACATGTGTTTTTATCTGCTCCTTACAGTAGTTGTGATTAATTTCACTAACTACTGTATGGGCAGAATAAAATCTCCGATCAAAATCCAATAAGAATAAAAGGAGCCCAATAGAATGGTGATTCGTATTTTGCTGTTTTCATCAAGTTGAGTTTGGCTTTCCTGAGATTAGCGCTGTATCCGCTGCTGTTGTTATCAAGTAGTTGTTTATAAAAGTCAGTCATTAATTGAGCAGTCGACTCATCAGCAACGCTCCAGAAAGATACAACAATGTTTCTCGCCCCGGCATATACGAGGGCCCGGGAAAGTCCGATAACGCCTTCACCTTTTGAAATTTTTCCCAATCCTGTTTGACATGCTGACAATGCAACTAAATCAGCATTGAATTCAAGGTTATAAATTTCGCCCGCAAACAAATTGCCATCCTCTGTTGGTGTATTCTGCAGGTAAATTCTTGAGAGTTCGGGACTGGTTTCATCAACTATACCATGCGTTGCAAAGTGAACGAGAGAAAAGTCCTTTAATGCGCCCGCCTTGATTACCCCTTCATTAGCATCCTTTCTTAAATAGACTTTACTATCAATATTTTTTTGCTTGAACAGGTTTGCTATTGTACTTACTTCCAATTCTGTTCCGGGTAATTCATTAAGTCTGTCTTTTTCCGGAAAGGTTACGGGAGCGCATACCATAACAGAAGTGATTTTGGAAGCTTGTGGACTGCGCTTTTTTTGAAGTACAAGTCCTGCGGAAAATTCATAACGAACACTATACTTTTCCAGCAAATAGGGTAAGCGAGTGAAACCCGGGTTGTCTTTAACGTCTGCCGACAATAAAGTCTCAAAAGGGATGATTCCCATTCTACCGGTAGGGATTATTAACAAGTCGTTAATGCCACCTTCGATGCGTTTTGGTATTAGCAGCTTGTAGAGTTTCCTGGAGGCTTCTGTAAATACCTTAGCTTCCATAAAATACAGTCCGTTTCGCAGTCCGGTAATGTATTTGTCATATTCCTTCGGTAGCGAAACCTCATTGATGGAGAATTTCTTCTTTGTAAGAATGTAGGTATAAAGACGCGAATTTTTTTCATCAATAAAATAACTGATCAAGGCTGTCTGTTCAGGTAAAATACCCCTGAGTTGCGAAGTGGAAGGTGAAGCGGAGTTGAATTTGAGGTTGTAATACTCCGGATATTTTTTTTCCAGGCCTTCTGTGAACTCTTCATAACTCCTGTTCAATGCGAAGAGGGAAGCCCGTAGTGTTTTCTCCTCCGCTTCTGTTGGTTTTTGTGCAAGTTTCTGCGAGACCAGCGCAATGTTGGCTTTCAGATTTTTCTCTTCCTCCAGCAGAGTTGAAGGGATATTGGCAAAGGATTTGGCATTGGTATCCGAAATCGCCTCCAGCAAGACCGCTGATTTGCTTTTTTCTGCAAAATAGAAACTCATTTCACGATAGGCTTTCCTTCCCCTAAAAGCAACGTCACTCAACATCGCCGATATCCGCACGCCATCAGCATAAACTTCATTCGCAATTGCACCAAGTGATATCTTATCGCTTTCATTCGTAATCTGCTGCCGTATTCGGTCGATCAAGGAGTCTGCGGTCTGAAGTGTTTTGATACCTAAAGTCAGATCGCTGATGCGAAGCGTTTTGCCAAGGTGCTTTGCTTCTAAAGCCTCAGCCTTATACATGAGAGAATATAGTAACTGGTTGCCATTGTAATATGATTTGGTCGGCGGATTTACAAGAACGTTCTGCGTATTAAATTCAGGAATGTTTGCGATCAACGCTTTCTGGTAATCGAGTAGAGCCTCATCGTATTTTCGTTGCGCCAATTTTTCATTTCCAATCAGGTTGTAGACGTAAGCAACGTCGGGATGTTTTTTTCCTAAAGCTTCTTCGTACATCAGTCGCGCCCGTTCATAGTAGCCTAGTGCTGCCGTTGTACTACCCATGCCAGAATACGTCTGCCCAAGGTTCATTAATACCAGTGCCTTATTAGGATGAGGTTGTGCGTATATCTTTTCCCAGATCTTCAATGCATTTTCGAAGTAAATCACTGCATCGCCGTAAAGTTTATCAGATCGATACAAGACACCTAAGTTAGTATTCGCAATCGCTAATTTCGGATGTTCTTTGCCGTGCAATTTTCCGTATGTACTTAAGGCCTTTTCGTAGTACTCAGATGCTTTGTCGCCATCCAGTTGAGAGTAGACTAATCCCAGATCATTATAAGATGCAGCGATGAGTTCATGCGTTTCCGGTAATTTCTCGCGGCGGATGGAGAGGGAATGTTGCAAGTGTTCTTCAGCCTGCACATACTTGCCGGTAGCCCTGTATACGTTTCCCAGGTACGCTAATGTTTCCGCTGTTTCAAGACTTGTGGATTTTTTGTCTTTTTCAAAGTCGTCTAATGCATTTTGGAGGGCTTCAATTGCGAGATCATTCCGACCCTGGTTTTGATACAGGGAACCATAATTCATCATGATAAGGCCCCTGTGATAGAATGGGTTCTTCTCTTTGTCAACGGCAGCCTGCGTTTTCTTGAGCAGCGCTTCAGCGTCGTCGAGATCTCCCATCCGAATCAAAGCATTAGCTTTCTTCAATGTGAGTACTGTTTGGGTTTTCGATTTGGCCAGTGAAGCATCAATGTATTTAACAGCTTCCTGGTAACGCGAATCAAGTAGCAGGGATTCTACCTTTGCCATAACATCTTCCGTTTGGCAGTAACCCGTATGAATAGTAGATATAAAAAATAGTGTGAGGATATGCTTCACCATACATTTAGAATCGGTAGAAATAGCTTACTGTAGTTACCAAATCGCGTGTCAGACCATCCGGATTCTTTTCGCGCTGTACAATCTTATGACCCACTAAAAGTCTGAGACCCATTTTCACGTTAAAATTGTATCCGGCGGTTGCAATACCAGAAAGCGCCATGCCTTTTGCTGCCTGTGGTTTTATTCGATCGCCAGTGTTAAAGTCTGTTATTTCATCATTGGTTATTCTGAAAATCGGAAGTAGTCCAAGAGAAAAATTAAATTGAGCATACCTGAAATTTCTTTCGGCCCTCAACATGAGATCGGTACCTCGTTTTAACTGTAGTGCATTATTGTTCTGTTCAAGATATGCCTGATCAGGGTAGATCCCTGTCCATTCCTGAAAACTAAATTCGTTTCCATTTTCATTAAAGGGATGCTGGATACCCGTTGCAAAAAGCCATTTCCTGGTGATGAAAGATATTCCGGCAATAGCATCATACGTTCCAAGGCTTGTCTGATAATACATTGGCAAAGGCAGCCCATCAAACTCGGCTTTGTTTGACGTCAGGTCCGAATTGTTAGTAGGAATTTTCCCGCCGAGCGACACGTTGATGTCAAACTTTTCTGTGGAGAAAATGCTGCGTGTAATACAAAGCGAAATATCTCCGATGCTACCCGTGTTGCCAAAGTTTCCGGTTACAGATTGATATGGCAACTTTACCTGCAATGATGTTTTGTCATCAATGACGCTGAAGTTAGCATCCAGTGTTGCGACATAAATTACCGGAGAGATGTGTGTGGTTCCCCGATAAAGACTCAACTCAACTGATCGGAGCTTGAATGGTACCTTTTTGTTGTAGGGTTGATCAGGCTTCATAGCACCCATGGTGCAAAATCCTGCATCGCTGCAACCTTGTCCCCAAACCATTACATTTACATGGATAAGGAGGATGAGAACACTGAAATATCTGAACATGAATTATACTTTATTCCTTCCGTTTTCCTGTTATTGCAAGCGCATCTATTTCGTTCCAGCCTTCAACTTCAGGGCTATTAATAGCAAGACGAACAGCATCAGTGTAAAAGGTGGGTTCCTCCAGAAAAATGCTGAAGATTCTTGATTGTTCCGGGAGATCAGTAATTGCAGGCTTTGAATATACTTTTATCCACGATCCGTTATCTGCGTTTCGAAGATATACGGTGTCGATTGCTCCCGGATTAAATGTTTCGTAGATCTCAATCGTCTTTGCTGTTTGTGGTGTTGCGAAACCCAGCACAAGAAATTCACGTTGGCCGTTTTGTGTCAAGGATGCCCATGCGTTTGAATTGTCGCCATATTTGGGGTATACATTTTCTTTCCCCAAAGCACGATTTGCAGACCAATTTGAAGCGGTATACTGGGAACTAAACGCAATCACCTGACTTGCATACTGCCGAATGGGTTCACCCTCAAGCACAGTAAGCTCGTAACAACTCCCTGAAAAGATTAGTAGTAAAAAAAGAATGAATTTTACCTTCATGCGTGTACGCTACACATTTCTGCGTTGAAGATACAATCTTAGATGTAAAATAAAAATCTCGTGAATCCATTGAACCCTGTTACATTCCGAGTGATTGATTCTCGATGGATGCAAGCTCAAGTATTTTTTCGTACTCAGCAGGGGAAAGGTCGTTATAGAAATAATGTACTGGATCAACCTGTGCTCCTTTGATCAATACTTCATAGTGCAGGTGAGGAGCAGTTGAAAGCCCTGTGTTTCCAACATAGCCTATTAAATCTCCACGTTTTACATTTTGCCCTGAACGAACAGCGAACTCATGCATATGGGCATAACGGGTTCTGTACCCAAAACCGTGATCGATCTCCACCATCTTACCATAGCCACTGAATCTTACACTAACTTCGGCAACACCATCTGCTGTTGCGTAGATCGGTGTTCCTATAGAAGCAGCGAAGTCAATGCCGGTATGCATTTTCTTTACTTTATAAATTGGATGTGTTCTCCATCCATAACCGGATGCCAGTGCAACAAGCTGCTTATTTGAGATCGGTTGAATAGCGGGGATAGATGCGTATAACTTCTCCTTTTTTTCTGCCAGCGCTACTACTTCATCCTGTGATTTAGTTTCGATGTAAAGTTTTCGTCTAAGCAAGTCGACCTTTTCCTGTAACACAAGGACGAGGTTGGAATGAGAAAAATTCTTTTCCTTAATATCGGTATAGCGATCCACGCCACCAATACCTGCATGTCTTACAGACTTTTCGATAGGTTCAGCGCCAAGAACCACACGATAAATATTGTCGTCGCGGTGTTCTACATTGTCAAGTATAGTGCTGAGTGTTTGAACATCCTTGGTAAGTTTCTCATAATAGAATTCCAGTTCTTTCACTTCATTCTTTAAGAGGAGTTCTTTTGGGGATTCAAAGTAGGTGCTGTATAAGATGAGAAGGCCAACTGCCATGGAAACGGTAAGTGAAAGAATACCCAGCGCGTTTAAGATCACATCGCTTGTTCTGGTCTTTACCCGTTCGTATTTGCAGGTCTCCGTATCATAATAGTATTTAATCCTTGCCATAAACCTTCAAAGTTAATCATTTTGGCCTGAATGGCCTCATCACCGCCTCGTTGCACTCCAAAAACGGCCCTTCTAATAAATCTATGCAGTATGGAATTGCGGGGAAAATCGCGTCCAGACATTGTCGTATTGCCTTTGGTTTGCCCGGTAAATTTACGATTAAAGTTTGGTTCCTTATCCCTGCTGTCTGTCGCGAAAGAATGGCCGTAGGTACGTATGTAAGACTTTTTGCCCGCATGAGCTCCCCGAAACCAGGCATTAGCTTGTGGCAGACTGCTTCTGTGGCCTCCGGGGTGACGTCGCGAAGGGCTGGGCCCGTGCCGCCGGATGTAATAATAAGACAGCATTTCTTGCTATCTGCCATTTCGATGAGTGTTTGTTCGATTAGGTACTGCTCATCCGGGATCACAGCGTACTCCTTTTCCCATTCGCTGGACAGATATTCATTTAGTGTTTCCACGATCGCCTTGCCCGGGATATCCTCATAAATTCCCTGGCTAGCCCTGTCTGAGACGTTTATTATTCCAATCCGAATGGTCTTGTGGGCATTTGAATTAGTCATTATCCTGTGATTCAATTCGTTTAACTACCTGAACTGCATGTTATTCCACTTCACCTCGAAAAAGGATATTCTCCGATCGACCCTTTTTAAATACCTGTCTTCCTTTGTTGATTCCCTTTCGGATTTCTTTTTGTTTGTATTCGGGTAATGCAATAATTTCCTTGCATTCATTTGAACAGCAGTTGTTGTATTGTGCTGCACATGTTTTACACTGAATGAACAGCAAATGACATCCATCATTTCTGCAATTCGTGTGATCGTCACAAGGGGCTCCACATTGGTGGCAAACGGCGATTATATCCTCAGAAATCCGTTCACCCAGGCGTTCATCAAAAACGAAGTTTTTCCCAATGAACTTATTCTCTAAGCCTGCCTCTTTAACTTGTCGTGCATACTCTATAATTCCGCCATCAAGCTGGAAGACGTTTTTAAATCCCTGATGTTTCATCCAGGCGCTTGCTTTTTCGCAACGTATTCCCCCTGTGCAATACATAAGTAAATTTTTGTCTTTCTGATCTTTCATCAGATCTTCTACAACCTGTAACTCTTCCCTGAAGGTATCTACATCGGGACATACAGCATTTTTAAAGTGGCCGACTTCGCTTTCATAGTGGTTACGCATATCCACGATAACGGTATTAGTATCGTCAGCCAATTTGTTGAACTCGATAGCATTTACGTGTACGCCGGAGTTCGTGACATTAAAGCTGGCGTCATCTAACCCGTCCGCGACAATTTTTTTACGCACCAATATTTTGAGTTTGAAAAAGGATTTTCCATCATCCTGAATGGCAATATTGAGTCTGACGCCCGTCAAAAAAGGAATGCTATACAGATAGTTCTTAAAATCATTTACTGATGTTTCCGGAATACTAATCTGGGCGTTAATTCCTTCGTGGGCAACATAGATTCGCCCCAGTATTTTTAAACAATCCAATCCCTTGTATAATTCGTCGCGGAATTCCTGGGGACTTGGTATTTGAAGGTATCTATAAAACGAAATGGTGACCCTTTTCTCGGGTAAAGACCGCATTTTCTCCTTGAGAACGCGACCGTTAATACGGTTATACAATGCCATAATCGATTAATTGCAGGTTAATCAGCAGCAAAGGTAACAATCCGGGATGAAGAAATAAAAGTGGGTGTACTGACTCAGTTTTTAGGCGAAAGTTGTCCGCGCAGAAGCATGTTGTATTCTTCGCAGGTTAAAATGCCATGTTCATTACAATACGAGCAGGTTTTGTATTCGGGGTTAAATGCTCCTCGTTTGACAATTACATGGCGGCCTTTGCAGACAGGGCAAATTACTTTACCGGTAGGACCACAGTCGATATCATAATTTACAGAAAGAATCTGACTGAGATTCGCAGAGGCCTTTGACTTTTCCTTAATAAACTCTTCTTCCGATTTTTTTAGTAAACTCACCGCTTCTGCAGAATACTGTCCATTCGTGCCTTTTAACTGAATGTATTTATTCAGCCAGTCTATACTTTGTTTGTACTTTTCAAGATGGTAAGAGTTTTTCCCAAAAAAGAAGGTTAGGTCTGAAGGAACACTGTTTACATTCTCCAGAACATATTGAAATTTTTCGTCGGCCACGAGATGGTCGCCTAGCTCCATATAATAAACCCCTGAATCCAACTCTCTAAGCAGGGCTGATTTTTTAAGTTGCTCCTGCTGCATGCGATACTGGTCAACTTTTGTTTGTTGCGCGATACCAGTTTGCTGGAAAGCAAGAACGACGAGAGTAATTAAAATAATTCGGATCATCAATCAAATCTTTCTTTACACAGATCGAGCCACTCTAATGCAGCTTCGCTAAAAATATCGGTCTTGATACTCTCATCAAGATTCATGTTCTCAATAAACTTTCCAATTTCCAAATCTCCTAGCGGAAAAGGATAATCGGAGCCAAGGGTAATTCTTTTTGATCCTTGCACTTTCAAAACATACTCCAAAATCAACTCATCGTGCGTAACACTGTCAACCCAGAATTTTCCCAGATAGCTTTTCGGACTTACAGGATTGTCGATTGCTACCAAATCGGGCCGACAGTCGAAACCATGCTGAACCCGTCCAATTGTAGTTAAAAAAGACCCGCCAGCGTGCGCAAAATTGACTCTAATTTTAGGCAGGCGTTCAAAAATACCCCCAAAAATCATGGAACAGATGGCTCTGGATGTTTCAGCCGGCATCCCCACCAGCCACGGAAGCCAGTATCGCTGCATACTTTTTTGGCCCATCATATTCCAGGGATGAATTAATAGAGCCATCCCCAGTTTTTCACAAGCTTCAAATATGGGAAAGAATCGTTCTTCGTTGAGATTCAGATCGTTAACATTCGAGCCTATTTGGACACCACTTATTCCCAGCTCTTTACACCGCTCTAGTTCCTGGATCGCAATTTCGCTGTCTTGCATCGGGACGGTTGCCAGACCGAGATAGTTCTTAGGGTATTTATAAATTAATTCGGCAATATGATCATTCAGGAATTTCGAGATCTCCAGGCAATCGTATGGTTTAGCCCAATACGAAAACATTACAGGAATGGTGCAGACCACCTGCACCTGAGTGTTAAAGTTTTCATATTCCCGGATTCGGAGTTCGGGGTTCCAGGCATTCTCTTTTATCTCTCTGAAGAATTGGTTTCCGCGCATCATTTTCGCAAAACCCTTGCGGTGATGCTGCAGGTAAATAAAGTCGCCATAGCCAAACTTATCAGCCCAATTGGGCAATTTCTTCGGAAGGATATGAGTATGGCTATCAATTTTTAGCATGAAGTGAATTAAGAATCTCGAAATATCGAAGATTTTTGCCTGCCATCAAATGTACTATCAGTACCCGGTGTCCAAGCAGTATGAGTGTGTAACTATTCCAAAGTTTGGAATAAATCACATCCTCCTTGTCTCAAATTGGGCCATACGGGCCTCGTGCTTCGTACCGCATAACGTCGCAGAAGGAGTTCATCAGAAAAATAAAACGCAATTTTTAGCATTAAAAATGCACTTTTTTGGTGTGTTGGATTAATCTATTGTACATCTTCCTGATGCATGAGCCCGCCGTGGCACAAATTTTCTATAGGATAGATGAAAACCCCAAGGAACCATGAATCTTTTACTGATCATTTTATGCTTCATAGCCGCTTATGGCATCTTCGCGTTAATAGCTTTTAAACTTGTAAAAGTTTTGTTTCCAAATAGCGACCACCACGATAAGCCCTGGAAAATAAAATCTCCAGGATTGTGATCCCATTGATCACTCAGATAGCTAGCCGACCTGGTAACCTAAGATGATTCATTTATAGGTTATTTTGTTTTTGGGTTTCGCTCCATAGGCTGGGTAAAAAGCATCACTTCTGGGTTCCTTCGCCAATGTTTGCATCTGTAAATGCGGAGCAACAAATTGTGGAAATTTCTCCCTTCAAAAGCTTTAATCATTGCAGTAGTTGTTGATAACCGATTGATAATCAACTATTCTTGATGGTGGTTCATTGTTGGCACTATAATTATCTCCAATCAACGGTGTGTCCCATTTGAAATGAAACTGATATCATGGATTCTGTTGAAGCCATTAGGAACCAAACTCAAGCTGTCTTGAATCAAACTGAAAGTATTTTGAGGGCATGGTGCCAGCGCAAGAGGGAAGGGACCTTCGTTGAGTCTGAAGTGGAAGATCTAAAAAAATGCCGACAACAGCTTGTTGATCTTTTGAAGACGTTAAAGCTGCTGTCAGTATAATTAATATTTGACTCGTTACTGATCCCGGAATTAGCCTGTAAGAATTTTGGCTTGGACGAAAGGTGATCACTCATCTATCTACTTCTTCTTCTAAAAGAGTTCTTTTTGAATGGTGAATTATCTCTGATCCATTCGATCAAGGTCCATTTCAAAGGCGAGCCGTCATCACCGCCTTGATGACGGCTTTTTATTGATTCTGAAATTAATCTTGAGGTAATAGTGATAATGATTTGGTAGTATGAATTTCACTTAGCCAAATATTGTACTCAAAATAAAATACAAAATAATAGAGAGAATCAACACTGCGTACATAATCAAGTCTACCCGAACATACGGTTTGTAATTATTATAGAGTTCTCTAAGTTTTTTGAACATACCCTTAGAATTAGCCGTTGCGTTATCTAATCTTAATCTCCAAGGTAACCATTTAATATTTTATCCGTGTGTACAGGTGGTATCTAAACCAATCATTTTTTTTGCATAGGGGTGATTGGATGTTTAGTTGTCTGACCTGTAAACCAAATCACTTAAATGACCAAAATGATTCGAAATTTATTATTTGTTGTTTGTGTCCTGTTTAGTTTGAGAACTAATGCTCAGGATAAAGTTACCCTTAACGGATATGTAAAAGATGCCAGCAACGGTGAAGAGCTGATTGGTGTTACTGTCTACATCCCTGAATTAAAAGCCGGAGCGGTCACCAATCCGTATGGATTTTATTCCATTACACTTCCGAAGGGGACATATGAAGTTCAATACAGCTATATCGGATATTCGTTTCAAACGATTTCGATGACTCTTGACAAAGACGTCGCAAACAATATTGAACTCGCCAGTGAAGCAACAATGATTAAGGAGGTAGTAATTACTGACCGGCGTATTGACGAAAATGTGGTATCGCTTCAGATGAGTAAAAACACGCTTGACCTCACACAAGTCAGAAAACTGCCCGCATTATTTGGTGAAGTTGATATCATAAAAAACATCCAAATGCTACCGGGAGTGCTGACTGCCGGGGAGGGCACTTCAAGTTTTTACGTGCGAGGTGGAAGTGCTGATCAAAATTTAATTTTAATTGATGAAGCACCGATTTACGATCCTTCTCATTTGTTCGGATTGTTCTCTGTTTTCAATGCTGATGTAATCAAAGATTCAGAGATTTACAAAGGAGGTATACCCGCGCGTTTCGGGGGAAGACTTTCCTCAATTCTTGAAGTCCGAACCAAGGACGGTAACAATAAGAATTTTGGAGTTTCTGGCGGAATCGGCTCAATGGCCAGTAGGCTAATGGTTGAAGGCCCGATCGTAAAAGATAAGAGTTCCTTTATTGTTTCTGCCAGAAGATCCTACGTGGATCTTTTCTTAAGAGCAGCTAATCAGGATAACCTGGTACATTTCTATGATATCAATGCAAAAGTTAACTGGAAGCACAATAACAAAAACAGATTCTTCGCTGCATTCTATTCAGGTAGGGATGTGTTTAGTTTTTCAAATGAATTTGGTTTTGCCTGGGGAAATAACACAGGAACGTTCAGATGGAATCACCTTTTCAATGAGAAGCTATTCTTAAACACATCGGTTATTGCCAGTAATTTTGATTATAAGCTGGAATTGCAAGATCCTGTTCAGGGCTTTGCATGGACGTCCAACCTGCAGGAGCTCAGTGTGAAATACGATTTTAACTATTTCATGAACACAAACAACGAAATGTCTTTTGGATATCATATTACAGGCAGACGATTTTCACCGGGTCGAATCGCTCCTAATACAGAGGGTTCAATATTTTCTGAGGTTGACTTACAACATATGTATGCGATCGATCACGCATTCTACGTCTCTAATCAACAACGGTTAAGTGATAAAATCATGCTGGACTATGGCGTACGATTGTCAATCTTCCAGAATGTAGGGAGTAGTGATTTGTATTTATATGACAATCCTCAGGATAATATTAATATTAACCGTACGGATACTGTCCGGTATGCTGCATGGGAAAATATTAAGACGTACGTAAACATCGAGCCCCGCCTGGCTATTCGGTATATGCTGGCTGATGGTCAATCGTTGAAACTTTCTTACAACAGAATGGTTCAGAATACACACCTTATTGCAGCAGGTACAGTACCGGTTCCATTCAACACCTGGAATCCAAGCGGCTATTATTTGGAACCCCAGTTAGCAGACCAGGTAGCCGCCGGATATTTTAGAAACTTCAATCAGAATATGTATGAGTTTTCAGCAGAGACGTATTACAAAGACATTCAGAACGTAACAGATTTTGCTGATAATGCAGAAATATTTTTTAATCAGGATTTGTCGACGGAGTTTAGGCAAGGGAAAGCATGGGCATATGGACTTGAACTCATGATCGCAAAGCGCGAAGGAAAGCTTACCGGTTCAGTGGGCTATACGTTGTCTAAGGCTATGCGCAAAGTACCAGGCGTAAACCTGGATCGAGCATTTGCAGCGAATTATGACCGCCGGAATGTAGTGAACATACAGGCAGCTTACGACATGAATCAAAAGTGGACATTTGGAGCAACCTTTACTTATAGTACCGGCAGGCCCACAACACTACCAACCGGAAAATTTGAATACCAGAATTACAATCCTGATGTTATCACGGAACGGAATGCCTATAGACTTCCTGCTTTCCATCGCCTGGATTTATCTGCCACATTAAGTCCAAGGAAAAATGCCAATCGTAAATGGCATGGTCAATGGGTTTTTTCGGTATACAATGCATACAACCGTCAGAATCCATTCACCATCTATACCCGAACTGCTAAAAATGACGATGGTGATATCATTGGAGATGGTAAAACAAAAGAGGCTAGAATGGTTTATCTTTTCCCAATCCTGCCGTCGGTTACATACAATTTCAAATTCTAGACATCATCTGACATGAAAAATATACTATTCGTTTTCCTGATATCAATTGTTTTCTTTTCATGTGAAAAGACCGTACTTCTCGATTTAAATCAAAATGTTCCCCGTATTATCATTGAGGGGCAAGTTACCAATCATCCCGGGTATCAATATGTAAGGGTAACTCGTTCGTTGGGATTTTATCAAACAGGAGAACCTCCCGCTGCAGAAAATGCCAGTGTGATCGTAACAGATAATGCAGGTAATGAATTTGAATTCATTCATAACCCAAGAAATTATGCCGACTCCAACGGATACTATTTGCCTGTACAACCCTTTATAGGGGAGGTCGGCAAAGTCTATAAACTCACAGTCGCCGTTGATGGTGAAGTTTATGAGGCTGAAGATAATCTGCCACCGGTAACAGCGATCGATTCGGTGACCTATACCCGGAATACCGATGAAGAAGAAGATCCTAAAGATTTTGGAAAGTTTTATGAACTTCTTTTGTACGCGAAGGAGCCGCAGAATTCGAAAGACTATTACCTGTTTAAATTCTACCGGAACGATTCATTGAAGGTGTATGATGATACAGATATTTACTACGCCGATGATGAACTATTAGGCGAAAATATTGATGGTTTGTCTTCTCCGATTTTTTATGCCCCGGAAGATGTTGCACGTATTGAAATGTATAGTCTCACGCGGAACGGGTATGTATTTTACAACGATTTGCAGCTGCTGTTAAATAATGATGGAGGTATGTTTAGTCAGCCTCCGGCTAACTCCCGGACTAATCTTTCCAACGGAGCACTGGGTTTCTTTCAGACAAGTGCGGTAGAAATGCGGGAACTCGTTATTAAAGAATAGACAAAGTTTGTTTTTCACAAAACGGAGTTTCATCTTTCATTTGGAAAAGAGCTGCCAGATGAAAGATTTTCTACTCTTTATAACCTCTATCAGTTTGTGCCTGCATGTACAGGCACAAACTGTTTTAGAGAACAACCCCCCAAGCCTTAAATGGCAACAGGTTAATACTTCAAATTTCCGGGTTTTGTTTCCGAAAGGCTTTGATCAACAAGCGCAACGGGTAGCCAACACTTTGGAACATATTCGCAATGCCGAAGCGCGTTCACTGGGATCTCTGCCCCGGAAAATCTCTGTTATACTGCAAAATCAATCGGCGACTTCGAATGGCTTTGTGTCCATACTTCCCCGACGATCAGAGTTTTACACCATGGCGCCGCAGGATTACAATTTTGTTGGAACAAACGATTGGCTTGATTTGCTGGCATCGCATGAGTATAGACACGTAGTACAATATCAGCATGCTACCCGTGGATTTAACCGGGCCTTTTATTATCTTTTTGGATCTACAACGCTTGCCGGGATGTCACAGGCAGCAGCCCCGCAGTGGTTTTGGGAAGGTGATGCTGTAGCAACTGAAACGGCATTCACACAAAGCGGCAGGGGAAGAATTCCAAACTTTGGATTAGTCTTCCGGACGAACTTGATGGAAGGAAGAACCTTCAACTATCACAAGCAGTATCTGCGGTCCTACAAGCATTTCATTCCCAATCATTATGTGCTGGGATACTATATGGTGAGTTATCTGAGGAGGAAAACAAATGACCCGGAGATATGGGGAAAAATAACAGCCCGCTCCTGGAATGTTCCCTTTATACCCTTTGCTTTTTCCAACGCGATTCATAACAAAGCCGGACTATATGTAACAGAATTATTCAAAGAAATGGCAACGGAGCTAACGGAGGAGTGGCGGCAGTCTATTGATACATTACAGATTACTGCTTTTGAAAGAGTTAACTCACGGAAATCAAGAGCTTACACTAACTACCTCTACCCACAAGTTATGCAGGATGGATCCGTCTTGGCGATGAAACGCGGCATTGGCGAGATTGAACAGTTCGTGCTTTTAAATGAAGGTAAGGAAGAGAAAGTTTTTACCCCTGGGTTCATCAACGATGGTGGGATGCTTTCAGCTACAGATTCCCGGGTGGTATGGACCGAATATGGGTATGACCCACGGTGGGGAGTAAGAAATTATTCTTTGGTTAAAGTATTTGACTTTGCGACCCGGCGGAGATCAGTTATCGGAAGCAAACGCGACAGACTGGGAGCGGCAGCGCTTTCACCCGACGGAAATAAGGTTGTCGCAGTTCGATCAAACAACGATTATAAGAATGCAGTCGTGGTATTGGACATTTCGACGGGCAATACATTAAAGACGTTTTCCAACCCCGAAAATCATTTTGTTTCGATGCCACGGTGGTCGGATGACGGAAAGAAGATTGTCCTTTTAAAAAATACGAAAGAAGGAAAAACCATTTCAATTATCGATTTTGAATCGGGTATGGCGCAAGATGTACTTCCATTCACACAAGAGAATGTTGGCCATCCGGTACTGCATAAGGATTATTTGTTTTTTAATTCTCCGATAACCGGTATTGATAATATTTTTGTGTTAAAACTTGGAACGAAAACCCGCTACCAGGTTACTTCCAGTAAGTACGCAGCGTATAACCCATCCGTTTCACATGATGGCAAGACGATTTTTTATAATGAACAATCTCGTAACGGGCTGGATGTTGTTAAAATTTCCCTCAATGAAACTGACTGGAAAATATTTGAGAAGAATGACAGGCCCGAGCCTAAAAGTTTTTTTCAGCACCTGGTAGATCAGGAGGGACGACCTAATCTTTTTGACAGTATTCCTCAAACCATAAGGCCCGTTACAAAGTATTCAAAACTTAGCGGTATCATTAATCCATACACGTGGGGTGCTTTTGTTGGTAATGATCTTGCGCAAATAAATGTTGGCATTACATCCCGTGATATCTTAAGCACTACATCAATAAACGCCGGCTATTTATATGATATCAATGAAGGAACATCCTCATGGAGAGCCGGTGTTAGTTATCAGGGTTTATATCCTATTCTGGATCTAGATGTTTTGGTCGGTAACAGAGAAAATAAGGAGAACAGTTTTGGTAATTCTGTAAAGTTCGATTGGGATGAACTTACAGTAGAGGGAGGGTTGCGAATACCGTTTGAGCTGACCAATTCCAAATATGCACGTAACATCAGCATTGGCAATGCGGTGGGGTATACCCGAACATCATCATTTGTTAATACGGTAACCCGGAACGACACATTGATCTATCAGGGCCCGGAACGATTAACGCCGGCATTCGATACGTTGCTGTTTATCTATAAGGATCAACTAAACAACGGCGATTTACTTTACAATCGTTTTACCTTCGCGTTTTCGAACGTTTTGAAACGAAGTTACCGGGATTTTTTACCACGGTGGGGACAAACTTTAAACATCGATTTTTACAATACACCGTATGGAGGGGATTTCGACGGAAGACTCTTCGCGGTACGATCCGCTTTTTACTTTCCGGGCATTGCGAAACATCACTTTTTATACGCTCGTTTTGCTTATCAGGAAAGCTTGCAAGGAATCGAAATTAACCAATACACGTTTCGAAACCGCATAGCTAAACCACGCGGTCACAGCTATCCATCCGATCAAGAGTTTCTGTCGCTGTCGGCGAACTATGCATTGCCTCTCTGGTATCCGGATATTGCCTTGGGGCCAATTCTTAACATTCAACGGGTGAAGGCGAATTTATTTTATGACTTTGGGAAGGGTACCGGACAAGAATTTTATTATTCAGTAAATTCGGACCGGGCTTACCGATCAACCAGCGACGAAATTTATCAGTCAGTAGGCGTCGAGACTACGTTTGATATTAATGTGATGCGCTTTTTACCGAAGTTTGAGCTTGGATTCAGATCGACCTACCGTTTCGCGAACTCTTATAATTCAAACGGTTTAGTATTTGAATTCCTGATTGGTAATATCGGATTCTAATAGCTTGAAATTCGACTGATTTAAACCTATTTTTGGCAATTCGGGCTTAAAAAGGAAGACCGAGTATCAATAAAATATACAATAGACAATGGCAGAAATCATACGAATGCCCAAAATGAGCGATACCATGACTGAAGGTGTGGTTGCGAAATGGCATAAGAAAGTGGGTGATACAGTTAAATCCGGAGAGTTAATGGCCGAAATCGAAACGGATAAGGCCACCATGGATTATGAGTCTTTCAATTCCGGAACTATCCTTTATTTAGGAGTACCTGAGGGGCAGGCTGTACAGGTAAATGATGTACTAGCGATCATCGGGAATAAAGGAGAGGACTACTCGGCATTATTAGATGGCGCCTCCAATGCTGCGGCATCAGGTGGAAAAGCTGAAGAGCCGAAACCTGTACAAAAGGAAGGGACTGATAAAAAAGAAGAGACTACTCCAAAAAAAGAAGCTGAAGCGGCTCCGGATACGTCAGGTATTAAGGCGGAAATTGTATTGATGCCTAAAATGAGCGATACAATGGTCGAAGGCGTTATCGCTGCCTGGCACAAGAAAGTTGGCGATAGTGTCAAGAATAACGAATTATTGGCCGAGGTGGAAACCGATAAGGCCACTATGGAATATGAATCCTATAACACTGGAACTCTACTTTATATGGGAGCGGAAGCCGGTAAGGCCGTCCCTGTAAACGGAGTATTGGCTATTATTGGCGATAAGGATGCGGATTGGAAGACCTTATTGAAAGCCCACGAAGCAAAAGGGGAATCATCTTCTACTGATGCAAAAGCGCCGACGGAGGAGGAAAAGAAATCGAGTACAGATGCACCAAAGGCTGAATCGTCAGCGGAGCATTCTACTAACGGCCGAATCAAAGCATCCCCTCTGGCAAAGAAGTTAGCAAAAGATAAAGGTTTTGATATTGGCAAGATTGAAGGTTCGGGCGACCAGGGTCGTATCACGAAACGCGATGTCGAGAACTATCAGCCTTCAGAGGAAGCACCATCTAAAAACGAAGGACAAGCGGCGCCTGTTACTCTCGCGAAAGTAGTTGGAGAGGAAAGCTTCGAGGAAGTTGCAGTTTCTCAAATGAGAAAAACCATTGCGAAGCGATTGGCAGAGAGCAAGTTTACTGCGCCACATTTCTATGTCACCATGGAAATTAATATGGACAAAGCCATCGAGGCAAGAAAAAGTATTAATGAGATTAGTCCGGTGAAAATATCTTTTAATGATATGGTGATCAAAGGTGTAGCCGCAGCGATACGTCAGAATCCTGATGTAAATGTCAGTTGGCTGGGCGATAAGATGCGTAAGAATCACCACATCCACATTGGGGTAGCGGTAGCTGTTAAAGATGGACTACTGGTTCCGGTAATTCGGTATGCGGATAATAAATCACTCTCTCATATAGCTGTTGAGGTAAAAGATCTTGCCAAGAAAGCACACGATAAAAAACTTCAGCCGGCAGACTGGGAGGGAAGTACATTTACAATTTCCAACCTGGGTATGTTTGGCGTTGAAGATTTTACGGCGATCATAAATCCACCAGATGCATGTATCCTGGCCGTTGGAGGCATCAAGGAAACAGCTGTTGTAAAAGATGGTAAGCTTGTTCCGGGGAGTGTGATGAAGGTTACACTTTCATGTGACCATCGTGCCGTGGATGGCGCTGTGGGTGCGGCGTTCCTCAAAACCCTGAAAGGTTTGATGGAAGATCCGGTTAGAATTCTCATCTAGTAGACACTTAGGACATAAATAAGCCCTGGAACTCCGGGGCTTCTTATTTTTAATCATATGGAAAAAATTCACGCTACCACCATTGTAGCTGTTCTGCATAATGGTCAGATCGCAATAGGTGGAGACGGGCAAGCGACAATGGGAAATTACGTGGCGAAGAGTAATGTCCGAAAAATCCGAAAGCTAGCAGACGGGAAAATTCTGGCAGGTTTTGCCGGATCTACTGCAGATGCCTTTACGTTAATAGAACGTTTCGAGGAAAAACTCAACAGTTATGGAGGTAACATGAAGCGTGCAGCGATTGAGTTGGCAAAGGATTGGCGGATGGACAGGTTTCTACGAAGACTTGAAGCGATGCTGATTACTGCAAGCAAGGATCAGATACTTGTACTTTCAGGGACAGGCGATGTTCTTGAACCTGATAATCAGGTGGCTGCTATCGGATCTGGTGCAATGTTTGCGCAGTCTGCCGCGTTGGCGCTGAAAAAACATGCGCCGCATTTAACCGCGGAGGAAATCGTTCGTGAAAGTTTAACGATTGCTGCAGACATCTGCATTTATACTAACCACAACCTTGTAATCGAGAAGTTGTAGATTACTTATCACTACCCGAATCATCAGCTTTTTTTCCATTTGTATCTTCGAGTAATAGTACAAAGGGCTTCAAGTGCGTGGAGTAAGACAATAGAATTTTCAGTATTCCAATAGTAGGGATGGCCAGAATCATTCCAGCTATGCCGAGAATTTTTCCACCAATCAGCAGGGCTACGATAGCAGCAAGTGCATTGATGCTTACCTTTGACCCCGTTATTCGTGGTGTAATAAAATTTCCTTCCAGAAACTGAACAACTGCAAAGACAATAATAACACCGATTGTATACCATATACTATCTTTTGTAAGCAATGCCATCAGAATTGGAAACAGCGCCCCAAGAATAATTCCGACATACGGAATTATAGTAAGCACACCGGAAAGAATTCCAAAAAATATAGCATGTTCAATCCCAAGGGCCCACAACCCTATGCAGTTTAGAAAGGCAACTATAAGTGTGACCAGCATTAACCCGACAATGTAACCCTGAACAACGCGTTCAACTTCTTTCATCCAACCGAATCCCTGGTCGCCGGGAATTAAGCTCAGAAAAAAAACTCTGAATTTATCTTTGTAAACCAACAACAGAAAAATATAAATGGGTATCTGAATGAGCGTCGCGATCGTCGTGGTTGTACTGCGAACGATATTTCCAAGGTAGACGCTCACACTCTTTGCAAATTCCTCCAGCAACTTGTTTTGATCTGAAGTGCTAATCCCGAAATCACGCCTAAGCATCCTGCTGATATCGCGAATAGATGTTTCCAACTTACTCTGGATGTTGGGGAGATCGTTCATCAAACTTGCAACCTGGTCAACCACTAACCAGATCAGCAATCCGAGCGCCACGACTGTAACTAGCAAGACGAGAATGATAGAAAGGATTTTACTTATTTTTCGTTTCTCCAGCCATTTAATCAGCGGCAACATCACTACCGAAATGAATACCGCAATGGCCATCGGTATAACAATATCCTTCGCGAGAATCGCGGCTGTTATAGTAAGCGCGATGACCATTAGAAGCTTATAGGTATAATCTAGTCGGTTAAAGGTCTTGATTTCGTTTTGTGCCATAAACGAAATTAAGCATTATCGATCGCTGTCAAAATCGATGCGCAAGATTCTCTTATCTGTTCTTCGGTTATGGTCAGGGGAGGCGCGATGCGGAAACTGTTTGGATGCGAAAGGAACCAGTAACAAATCACACCAAGGTTTTTAGCGTTGTCTACAATTCTTGCTACTATATCTGCGGATGCAAAGTCAATTGCGAACAATAAGCCAATCCTTCTGATTTCAGTAATCTTAGGATGCTTGAGCAGGGATTCTATCAGCTTACCTTTCGCTTCAACGCTTTCGAGGAGGTTTTCTTCTTCAATCACGTTAAGCGTGGCCAGCGCCGAAGCGCTGCAAACAGGATTCCCTCCAAATGTGGTGATATGTCCCAACATTGGGTTATGCGTGAGGCATTCCATAATTTTTTTATTCGATATGAAAGCGCCGATTGGCAAACCCCCGCCGAAGGCTTTTGCAACGGTGAGGATGTCGGGAACGATACCAAATTGCTCGAAAGCAAAAAGAGTTCCTGTCCTCCCCATACCGCACTGGATTTCATCCAGAATGAGCAATGTACCGGTTTCATTGCACCTGGCACGCATAGCTTTCATGTACCCTATGGATGGTATTCGTACGCCAGCATCACCCTGGACTGTTTCCATAATAACACAGGCAGTTCGATCTGTTATTTGGTCCAAATCGTTCGTATCGTTAAAATGGATGAACCGGACGTCTGGTAGAAGAGGTCGGAAAGCCCTTTTCTTTATGTCATTTCCCGAAACACTAAGTGAACCATGCGTGCTTCCATGATACGATTTGTGGCATGAAACTATTTCAGTTCTACCCGTGTAGCGCTTGGCAAGTTTTAAAGCACCTTCGTTTGCCTCGGTTCCTGAATTTACGAAGTAGCAACAGTCCAGTGTCCGGGGTAGCAGCGACGTTAATTTTTTCGCCAGTAAATTCGGGGAGGATTGGATGTATTCACCATAAACCATAACGTGCATATGGTTGTCAAGCTGGTTTTTAATCGCTTGAACTACCGTGGGGTGCCGATGGCCAATGTTGCTTACACCGATCCCGGAAATAAGATCGGTGTATCGTTTTCCCTCCGGTGTGTAAAGGTAGATTCCTTCTGCGCGGGCAACCGAAATCAAATAAGGAGAAGCTGTTGTTTGGGCTAAGTTGTTTTTGAAGATTTCCTCGCTGAAGTCCATACTTCAAAACTAGAAAGAAAGCTGATGGCGGAAAATCAAAAGTCCCACATTGCTGCGGGACTTTTAACGAATAGTTGGCTTTAAAAATTTGAACGTTTGTCAGCTACTACCAGCCCTTCTGATAGCAGCTGAAAACGGTTAAGTCATGTCGACTCATTATTGTTTATTGATAAAAAATTCAGGTATTGATCATTACCGATAGTAGAAATCCAATAATTATGGTCATGACCAGGACGATTAGTGGCTTAAGCTTTGAAGATGATCTGGAGTGAGATACAGATCTAAAATCTACGTGGTTCATATGGGCCATAGCTGTGTTGGTTAGAGGCAACCAAAAGTCGCCAGGAATCTGAATCTACGGCGTTAAAATTTGAATAAAATCATACATCGGTAGTTTACTTTGCTGAAATGCAATCAATTAGCCTGATCTGCCAATAAAATGATTGAAGGTGAACTTCATCATTTTTCTTTTTTATTGAAATTGTCGATTAACGTTATAAAATCGCGGATTACGTCATTTGGAACTGTGACGGACAGATGGTACTGTTCAATCTTCCAGCCATCTCTCGTCTTGACTACAATACCCGAACCGCGGCAAACACCCATCCATGTAGTTAAAAGTTCTGAAAACCATGCATACCGACCTTCGGATGTTACATGAACGTCTCGATCGTAAGGTTTAAAATCCCATGCCGTCCCTTTGTCGAAGTATGGCTTTGCAAAGGAAATGAATTCAGTTTTACTCCATCGTTCCTTAGCATCTGTGCCAATGTAAATACTATTATCCGTCATGCTTTCAAAAAACACCTTTGCATTTGCTTCGCTCGCAGCTTTATGCCATGCATTTAGGAACTGATTGATTTCGGGGGGTACTTCTACCTGACTATATCCTATCAAAGAGGAGCATAAACAAAAGAATAGAAGGCGGAATTGCTTTGCCATATAGTAAATATGGGGACTAGGCTTCATAGAGACTTAAAAAGTCCATTACCTCCTGTCTTACATTTCGTTCTTTAGTTTCGTCGTAAGGTTCGGTAGCAATCGACTTAAATAACTCGCTTACCACGGTCGATTGGAAGCCTAGTTCTCCGGCATAAATCGCAGCGACCTCCAATTCAATGTCCTCTACCACTTTATCCAGGTAGATCATATAAACCAGGTGATAAATTGCCTCAAGCTTTTCTACTTTATCCGCAATTGATGTGAACTTAAGATGAGAGATATCTACATCTGCATTCTTTAAATCCTCTGGTGAAAGGTTTAACTGGAAACCCCATTTCAACAAGCATCGTAAAAACCGGCTTTCTATACTTTGATGGCCAAGGAAAAGGGCGAGAATATTGAAATAGCTCTTTTTTACAGAAGCAAGGTGTTCTTTTTTAAAATTGTTCATAACAGAATGTCATTTACCCGACTTTGCATACGGCATCATAAAGGTAATTTCGGTAAAAATACAGGATGAAAGCGAGATTACAGATTTTATTTATAGCACTGATGGTTTCCGGCTGTATCGGCACCGATTATCTGTCCGATCCGATTATAGGGGAACGAATTGAAATTTCCCCGCTCCAGACGGCGCTTATGCCAGGAGACATGGTACAGTTGACAGCGGTTTATTTTGATGAGTTTGGTCAGGAAAATGAGGTAGTGGTTGTCTGGACTTCAAGTGCTCCTCAAGTCGCGTCTGTGGATGAAAACGGATTAGTAACAGCCGCTGGCGCAGGGACGGCAATGATCACGGCCTCTTTCCAAACCGCAGTGAGTGAATCTTCAAATATAACCGTTGTAACCGATGAGAATGATGTTGCTTCTGTTGAAGTAACATCCCCCAAAGTAGCTTTGGATGTTAACGAGAAAGTAACCCTGGCGGTCCTGGTAAAAAATATCAACGGGTCAACCTTTGATGATCGATTGATAGAATGGTTTAGCGAAAATTCTTCGATTGTAACCGTAAGTGATGTCGGGGAAGTCACGGCCATCGCGCCGGGCCTGGCGGGAGTTCATGCTAAATCGGAAGGGGTGAAAAGTAATTCAGTCGAATTTGTTGTCGGCTCGGCGCGGTCAGGTTTATTCGTGCCGGCCGGGGGTTATAGTGCAGAAGGTACGGCTATGCTAAAGCTTGATAATGGCAAGGTCGTGTTGGAACTTAGCAATAACTTCCGCACAAGTTTTGCCTTGGGCACTTTTATATACCTGTCCAACTCAACATCAGGGTCGGCAACTTTTTCCAATGGATTAGAGGTAGCTCAGATTTTTAACAATGGAGCAAAGACCTTTGATGTTTCAGCAATCAGCCCAGGAGTTGGATTATTTGATTATCTCTATGTGATCATCTTGTGTAAGCCTGCGCGTTTAACCTTTGGGTATGCCGATTTGAATAATTGAAAAATGATGATGGTTATTAAATACTTACAATAAACAAACCGCTAATGAAAAAGATAGTATCCTTAATCGGTTTTTGCATTTTTTCTGCCCTCGCTTTTGCCGGCGGCGGATGGCCACAGCCAAAAAACTCCGGATATTATAAGGTAAGTCAGAACTGGATTATCGCAGACTCATTTTACGGGCCCGGTGGCGATATCGTAACCATCCGGACTACGAGTCTTTTCACAACCAGTTTTTATGGTGAATACGGTATCACCAAAAGGCTAACCGGAATTCTTTACCTGCCGTTCTTTGTACGCAGCACATTGAATGAGGAACGATATAGCCCGAGTGGCACTGTTATTCCTGGTGAATTTTTAAATTCAATTGGGGATACAGATGTTGCCTTTAAATATGCCGTGATTGTTGACAAGCCTGTTGTTGTAAGTGCGACTATCTTACTTGGTCTTCCGTTCGGAGAGACCGGAGGTGGGGAAGGAGGGATCCTGCAAACGGGTGATGGTGAGTTCAATCAAATGATCAGAGTCGATGCCAGTACATCTTTTTATCCTGTACCATTGTATGCTTCAGCCTATGCAGGTTTTAATAATCGCACGAAAGGTTTTTCAGACGAAATCCGTTTTGGTGCTGAAGTAGGGTATACATTTTTTAAAAAATTAACCGCCATTGCGAAAGTGAATGTTGTACAATCTTTGTACAACGGCGGTGATGCAGTTGCGGATAACGGAATATTCTCAAATAACACAGAATACGTTTCGCCTATGGTGGAGGTTGGTTATGCGCTAAATGATAAATGGGGCGTATCTGGGTCAGCTGGTTTTGCATTTGCAGGAAAGAACATTCTTGCTTCGCCAAATTATGGGGTAGGTATTTATCTGAAGCTTTAACGACAATACTTTCTTTCGAGAAGTTCTGTGTCGGAGGCAAGCAGACTTTTGGCTTTGCGAATATCGCGACAAACCGTTTCGTATTTACCTAAACTTGCATTTGCTATTGCCCTGAGTTTATAGGGTTCCCCTTCATTCGGCTTGAGAAATATCGAACGGTTGCAGTCTTTGACGGCTTCCTCAAAGTTTTTGAGGTGCATGTTTGTCTGACCACTGCCATAGTAAATATCAAAGTAAATACCAGGAACCTCCGCCGGGTTCAGCCTTGTTTCAAAATCGGAGCCATGTTTTTTTATGATACTTTCATCGAAGAGCCTTTTACCATTTGAGAAATAACTCATGGCCTCCGTTGGATTGTTTAGTTTCTCTAGATTTATCATTCCCATGCTATACAATAACTCAGCATTATTTGGTTGTTGCTCATGAAGTTTTTTCATGGCAAGGAGAGATCTCTTGTAATTCCCGAGCGCATATTGGCACACGGAAAGTCTTTGCATGGTTTCAAAGCTAACCGGCTGTTCATTTTTTTCCAAAGCCAGATAAAGCCCTGCTGCCGATGAAAAATCTTTCGCCTTAAACTTTTCATTAGCCATGTCGCGAAGTAGATTCATGAGGCTGTCGCGCGTGGAATATATCCGATATTCGAGCGGATCTTTATTAACCAAACTTTTGATGAGCCCAAACGCGTCGTCAAATAAACCTGTTGTGAAAAGGTTGCTTGCCTGCTGCAACGTCTGTCGATTAGCTTGATAACTTGCGAGTCTTTTTTGCTCCACGAAATACTGAGTAGTGTTCAACAAAATAAAGCAGAAGCCTGCAATCAAGAAAAAGGCGAGGATGGCTAAAGCCTGATTTCGGTAATAGCTTCTATCAATTTTATAATGCGGCCCGCTAGCGTTGTGCACAGGCCCTCTCTGGTAATGCTTCCTTCTCCGTTCCTCCCATTCTTCGATAGGAATGGAATATCCGGGATTGATGATCGCATCGTATTTTGATTTTTTAAGAGGATCAGAAAGCGTGTGATACGCTTCGTTGACCATTTTAAAAATTTCTTCAGCGTCCTTGTTTCCTGGGTTCCGGTCTGGGTGATACTCCTTAGCCAGCTTTTTATACGCAGTCCTGATCAGCTTTGAATCTGCTGCCTGATCGATGCCTAATATTTCATAATAATTCTGCACAGCTGAATTTCGACATTCCCCTTCATTTTACGTATTCAGGCCGAAAAAATTTTTAAACCGACCATGCTTATCGTGAAATAAATATAAAACCAAAAAAATGTCGCGAAGGTTTACCTGGCCGAAAATTCCGCTGTTATAATGGTAGACGAAGCGTAATTGATAAAAACGAAAAAGGCTATCCCTGAATGGATAGCCTTTCGTAATTGTATAAAATCTGATCAGACTTTAGCAAGTTCCTGAACGAGGTCAATCAGCTTATTGGAATATCCCCATTCATTATCATACCATGCTACAACTTTGATGAAGTTATCGTTTAAAGCAATACCTGCTTTTGCATCAAAAATTGCAGTTCGAGCATCGCTGATGAAATCCTGAGATACAACGTCGTCTTCAGTATAACCAAGTATTCCTTTCAATTCGCCTTCTGAAGCTTCTTTCATAGCAGCTTTTACCTGATCATAAGAAGCACCTTTATCCAATCGTACGACAAGATCAACAACAGAAACATTGGCAACAGGAACGCGGAACGACATGCCGGTGAGTTTTCCTTTTAATTCAGGGATAACCAGGGAAACGGCTTTAGCGGCGCCTGTCGAAGATGGGATAATATTCTGATATGCACCACGTCCACCTCTCCAGTCTTTTGCAGACGGACCGTCGACTGTTTTCTGTGTTGCTGTAACGGCATGCACAGTAGTCATTAGTCCTTCAACGATACCAAACTTATCATTTAAAACTTTTGCTATTGGAGCAAGGCAGTTTGTAGTACACGAAGCATTGGAAACGATAGTATGCTCTTTTTTAATCTGCTTATGATTTACGCCCATTACGAAGGTGGGTGTATCATCTTTAGCGGGAGCAGAGAAAACAACTTTCTTAGCACCTGCGGCAATGTGTTTTTGTCCATCAGGCTGAGTGAGAAATATTCCAGTAGATTCTACAACGATTTCGGCACCTACATCTGACCATTTTAGATTAGCTGGGTCTTTTTCTGAGGTAACTCGGATTTTCTTTCCGTTTACAACAAGATTTCCGTCTTTTACTTCCACTGTGCCATCGAAGCGACCATGAGTTGAGTCATATTTTAACATATACGCCATATACTCCGGCTCGACGAGGTCATTGATTCCTACGATCTCAATATCTTTACGATTGATGGCTGCTCTAAATGCGAGACGACCGATGCGGCCGAATCCGTTAATTCCTACTTTTGTCATTTTATTGTCAGTTTAAATTTCGAGAAGCCAAAAATACTTGACCCGGCGACCAAAACCAACGAAATAAAATATGGTTTTAGTAAATTTTTAGTGCACAGGTTTGCAAATCAATAACACCGATCTATATTTGCACCCTCATTTTAGAGAGAAAGACGAAATACAGTAACCTTGGTCCGTTCGTCTAGGGGTTAGGACACCAGATTTTCATTCTGGTAACACGGGTTCGATTCCCGTACGGACTACCAATGCGGACAGGTGAGGAATTTTTCCTTCCTGTCCGTTTTTATTTTGTCTTAGCGACTCTGAGAATGAGTAAGTTAGAGCTAGTACCGGATTGACCTCATCGGTTCGATAATGGTCTATTTTACGATCATACAATAATCCCTTCGGGAAGAGTAGATTTTGAATATTCTTCTTCTCCTTAGACCCACCAGAAAGCCACAAATTCACCAAATTTGACATGATTTCTAGTGCTTTATTCACTTGGACTAATGGGTTCGATAAAATCAAAGCCGACTTTTCAATTTCATTGCCTAAGTCTGTTAACTCAGCCTTTAATTTTTCTGAAATCTTCTCGTAAATCGATCTATCGATTTCACCATACGCAAATCTTTCCTCAACTTTTTCAAGCTTCTGTTTCAGCTCTGTTAGTTTAGTTTTTATTTCCTTATTGCCTGAAGCATTCTCTTTAACTACCTCCTCATACTGTTCAAGAATTTTATGTCGTAATA
>JBGTEP010000147.1:0-3496 GCA_041747735.1 Chryseolinea sp. | reverse complement strand
TCACTTAAAGATTGTATGTCTGTCTCCAAAGTAATGCTGACTTCAGTTTTATTCACAATGTCAACTTCCATCTTTTTGTACCCGATAAAGGAGATCACAAGTGTGGTCGCGTCTTCCGGAACGGTCATTGTAAATCGACCATTTGAATCGGTTGTTGTTCCAATAGAAGTTCCCTTCACCAGTACATTTACTCCCGGCAGGGGTTGTTTTGCTTCATCGTAGATAACGCCCGACAAGGCGGCCAATACCATCTGCTGGTCGCCCCGTTTTGCCAGCACGATATAGTTGTCTACCTGATGATATTCCAAATCTGTTTTAGCCATCATCAGATCCAACGTCTCTTTCACCGAGCGTAATCGATTGCTGATCGTGACCGAAGAAAAAGAATTCAGGTCTTCCCTCCGATAGGTAAATCTAAAATTTGTTTGATTTTCGATCAACGTCAACGCATCCGTGATGGAAGCGTCCTTTAGTTGAAAAGAAACTTTGACATTTTCTAGGCTCTGCCCCACTGCGTCGGTGGCCAACAGAAAGTTTGAAAAGCCCAACGAAAAAATGAATATGAACAGATTAACTTTCATAAAAAAGCGGAATGACGATGAAAGGAAGAGTGCATGTTTTAGCCGACAAGGCCTACATACCAATAGCGTAAAATTTTGCATATTGCATAAGTTTTTAAGTAGTTGGAGATTATTTAAAAATGTTTAGAAAGCCTTGGTGGCCGCCGAGGCTTTCTTTTTTAACTCGCTACGGCGAGTGGTTATGTTGTTGCTTGTTCATCTTTTCTATTTTGATATCCTCATTTATAAGTTACAACCCTCTCCATCTATTATGACGGATGAATTGTTCTCAACC
This sequence comes from Chryseolinea sp., assembly GCA_041747735.1. GTDB lineage: Bacteria > Bacteroidota > Bacteroidia > Cytophagales > Cyclobacteriaceae > Chryseolinea. The sequence goes on along the minus strand of JBGTEP010000147.1, from coordinate 2,641 downwards.
CGATATGTGGCTCGGTTCACTATACAAATAGCCGTCAGCATTTGAATCAAACTTGCATCCTTTAAAAATGTGGAGGTGAATGAACAGTTCTTAAGTGCTTCATTCTTAAACATCACCTTCACATCATATCGCTCTTCAATGACTTTTGCAGCAGCATCAAACTTTACATTGTCTAAGATCAGGTCTTCTTTAAGCCATGCGGGCGCTACCTTGGCTACAAAAGTTGGCTCTACTTCATCAACCTGTTTTTCTACCATATCAATAGACAACTCTTGTTGAGCTGTAAGCTCAGGAAACGCTTTTTCTGTATCCGCCACCCGCACTCTTCCACGCGCAACTGTCACCGTAAAGCGCTCTTCTTTTGGAAACGCTCGAATATTAAAAGCCGTACCCAACACGGTTGTTGTGATGCTGCCCGTATGAATTATGAACGGCCTCGTTTTATCAGGTTGAATATCAAAAAAAGCTTCGCCTTCCAGATAGACTTCACGCTTATTGGCTGAAAAGGTGGTAGGATACTCAAGCTTCGTTTGCTTATTAATTTGGACGGAACTTCCATCGGGCAACACCACAAGCCTACGTTCAGCCTGTGTCGCTTTTGTTGTGAGCTCAGCACTTTTCGTTAGCGGCGTGGGTAGATTGGCCGGATCCTTCACACCAATGACATAGGACAAAGCAGCAAACAGTAAAACGGACGCTGCAACAGCCCATACTTGATAATATTTATGCAGAGATATAGATTTTTCCCTCACACGTGTGGCTTTCAAAACATCCTCAATTGTGAGGCGTGAGCTCAATGCGTGATGGGGTGGGTCCATCCGGCTTTCAAACTCATGGAGCACAGTAGCTTGTTGGTCATCTTGCAAACAATCCAGAAATTCATCCAACTCTGCTCGCGTACAGGTGTTGGTTGCATACCGCTCAAAAAGATAGCGTGCTCTGTTTTTTATCATTTCTTTTGACATAGATATATATAAATGGGCGCTCAAACGCCTAGACATTATTTATGACGAACGAACCTCCGGGAAGGACTATACGTTTGTTAAAAAAATAAGAATTTTTTTAAGCAGGAAGAATGGCGGCAGCAATAAACAGTAGGTGTATGTGACGTGCCAGGAGGTTTTTGATGAGCTTTAAAGATGACACCAACTGATTTTTTACTGTATTTTTTGAAATCTGAAGTTGGTGTGCGATCTGATCATGGCTTAAGCCCTCTTCACGGCTCAACTTAAAAATTGTGCGCAATTGAGGGCTCATTTTGTTCACCGCTTGCTGCACAATCGTATTGCCTTCCTCAGCAAATAAGTTTGACTCAGTCTCGCAGACAAGGGTTTGCATGCCCTCCCATACTTTAGCCCGCAATTTTTGATCTGCGGCCATTTTTCGCAGGCGGTCAATCGCTTTATTTCTTACTATGGTCAACAGATAGTTCTCGGGATTGCTCACGGAGAGCAATAAATTCCTCCCTTCCCACAGCTTCACAAAAGCGTCTTGCACCACCTCATCAGCATCCTCTGCCGACTTTACATAGTTCAGGGCTACACGAAACAGACGGTCTTTAAAAAGGGCAAATATAGTATCGAAAGCCTCATCAGAGCCGTCGGCAAATTGATGAAACAAATCAGTTTGGTTATGAAGCTGGGGTGCAATCATTTAACAATGTCTCCAAGCAATTAACTTTTTTCTTATGAGCTTTTAGCTCCTTAACGCGACAACTGGACGATTCTTGGTTTGGGAAACACAAGTATAAAGTATTTTGAGTTTAGAAAAAAACAAAATAATCTAGCATTGAATACAAATGCCATATCTTCCTTTTGCCCTTTGTTTTGATAAGATGTTCCGATAAACGGAGGATTACCAAGTATATAGCTAAGCTTTTCTTTTGGAATAATTTCTTTCCATTTCGAACGCACTGCCTTTCCATGACAATGGTTGCGCTCTTCTTTATTGGTAGTCTCTTAAAATATTCCCCGAACTCTGTTGAGAGTTTTAGATTCATTTGATGATCACTCAGCCACATGGCCACGGTGGCAATCTGCGCAGGGAATTCTTCGTACTCTATTCCATAAAATGCATCAACATCAATCATACTTAAACTGCATACATCGGTTACAAGCTGTCCTTTAAATAGTATTTTCAAGACCTCTAACTCCAGCGATCTAAGTTAAAATGAAAATAAAAAAGCCTCAGATTTTTACGTCTGAGGCTTTGTTGTGATCCCGCTGGAATAAGGACATTAGTATCAATGAGTATCAAATGATACTCATTTCGGTGTTAAAACGGTGTTAAAATGAATTGCCTCAGTACTGCCATAACGATCGAATAATGGTCGACTTCTATGCCGTATGCTTAACGTTTCAGAGATGCGTAAAAAAGAATGAAAGTCACATTGGGCAGAAGACCTGGAACTTCGACAGTATTAATCAAGTGATTATTATTTTGAAGATATTTGGAATGCCTAAGTGGTTTGGGATTTCTTTGCTTTAGGTAGAGATACAATTGTAAGCTTCCCTAAAGTTCGGCCATTTGAAAGTTGAGAACAAATTTTCAACTTTAAATGGTTTATTATGAAAAAATCTAGATTCACAGAAACACAAATCGTAAAAGCGATTCAGGAGCATGAAGCTGGCCGTAAGGCTGA
>JBGTEP010000146.1:0-27256 GCA_041747735.1 Chryseolinea sp. | reverse complement strand
ATCCTTCTTTCTCCGCTTCCCGAAGAAGGCTCAGCCGATCTTCAGGTGAAAATGTTCGTCTTGTTCTTGTCATCTTTCCCTAATTTAGTTGTACAAATCCGTTTTTCAGAATCTGTGCAGTCTATTAGGGGGCTAAGACATGATAATATATTCGTAAACGACTATAGTTTACTAAAAAGAGTTCCGTAATGCCTGATGAGATAACACCAATTGAAAAGAAGTCAAATCGTAACCTTATTATTTGGTTCTTTATTTCATTATTTATCGCCTTGCTTCCGTGGATTATATTGTCTTAGAGCTCGTCTCTAATTAAACACGTTTACACTAGCTGTCGCGCCGGAGCGAACAGTAAATTTTTTGAAGGCAGTGTATTTGCTTCCAGTTGTCTGTTTTACCCTGAATACAATTTTATACTGTCCTGGTAGTAAACTTAGCGCAAACTGTGGCTTGAGGTCATTAAGATTACATACCCATTGTTGTGTACCATCGTCCTTTAATTCATACAAGCTTCCATACCCGGAGGAAATAGTATTAAAATTGACGACTCCCGGTGAGGGCAGTAGAATTGTTTTTGTCTTATTAGGCTGCACGTCAGCTTCAAACGTCCTTCGTGGTAATGTGAGGGTTTCAACTTCATACTTGCTCGCGAGATAGCGTACCGTTAAATTGCCTTGCTGTGTATTAATAATTTCTGTTTTGCCCTTTTCACGGATTATAGATTGAAGGTTGTTGTCTCTTCTGCCTTCCTGCTGAATAACAAGATTTCCCTGAGCTGTGGGTATATTGATAACGTTGTGTTTCCCGTTGTTGATAACAATATTTCTTTTTATGACTGGAGGAATAGTATTTACAATCAGATCATACTCGACCACCGGATCAATCTGAACTGAATCTGATTTGCCGAGTCGGTCCCGATAATGAACGAAGTCATACATTGGTTCACCAGTTGTATTGTTTACGAAGGTAATGTTCACATTGGATTCTTTTGGCTGATTGTCACTGTCCAGCAACTCTATAGAGACCGTTGTTTTTGCAAAGCTTGATTCAAGGGCGTCGTTTAATACGTTGTAGAACTTACCAGGTGTATCGGCGTCAATGTACTTACCTGCGCATTCCAGACTTTTTTCTGATTTTAGACCTAAACCAATAATATATGGACGTAGAAAAACACCTTTCTTTTGCATCGCTCTGGACGTGGCGCAAATATCACCACCGCAAGACTCAATACCATCGGTAATCAGAATTACAATGTTCCGGTATCCGGGACCAGCCGGGAAGTCATTTGCTGACTGCTCCAGGGAGTACGTGATCGGTGTTACGCCCTTTGGTTTTACTTCATTTAGTTTATTAATAATGACTGTATGATTTTTCGCTTTAAACGGGACTTCAAGCCAGGTGTCTTTACAATTTTTTATCTCCTGGGGAGACCGGTGTCCATAAATACGCAAGCCAAGTTCAAGTTGGTTATTCTGCCGTAAGGAATCCACTAATTTGGTGAGGATGGATTTTGCGACGCTCCACCTTGTCTGATTTGGTCTTTCCCATTGCTCCAGCATGCTTCCGGACGCATCAAGCAAAAATAGTATGCGGGTTTTTTCAGGTATCTTTTGCTGAACCTTGGTTTGACTGTAAGCAACAGAACAATAGATTGATGTCACGAGAAAAAGTATAAAAGGCAGCGCGCGTGTTCGTAATTTCAGATTCATTCTGAAAGGTAACGCTCTAAATCTAAAGGAATTGCGGCTTGCAATAAAAAGCCGTTAAAACGAAATTTTCGGAATCTTTTGTGTCAATAAAAATGGCACCAGGAAAATTGAAATCCAGGATATCGAACATTAAAATTGGATAGACCTTAATAGTCTCCTAATGTTTCTTCTAACTGCGCAAGGGCTGTTGCTAATTCGTCGTCATTAGGAGCAACGCCATGCCATTTGTGCGAGCCAACCATGTAATCCACACCAAAGCCCATGTCAGTTTTCATTAAATTAAGGATAGGTTTTCCTTTTTTGGATTGAGTCCTGGCATATTCAAGTGTCTTTACAACTTCCTCCATATCATTTCCATTGCTATCGATAACTTCCCATCCGAACGATTCCCATTTTGCTTTCAGATCGAGCAAGTCGAGGATCTTTTTTACAGGACCATCAATTTGTTGACCATTATAATCGATTGTAGCAATTACATTGTCCATTTTATTGTGAGCCGCATACATCGCTGCTTCCCACACCTGACCTTCCTGCTGCTCGCCGTCACCCATCAATACGAATACCAGGCTATCGTCCTTATCAAGTTTCTTTGCTTCTGCCGCACCTAACGCGACTGAAAGGCCTTGTCCTAAAGATCCGGATGCAATGCGGATACCCGGTAGGTGTTCATGCGTTGCAGGATGTCCCTGTAATCTCGAATTCAACATCCGGAATGTAGATAGCTCTTTCACATCAAAGTAACCTGCGCGGGCTAACGTTGAATACCATACCGGCGAAATGTGTCCGTTAGAAAGAAAAAAGAGATCTTCACCAACACCCTTCATATTGAACTTCGGGTCATGATTCATTATGTGGAAGTATAAAGCCACGAGAAAATCAGTGCAGCCCAAAGATCCGCCTGGATGCCCTGACTGACAGGCATGAACCATTCTGACAATATCTCTGCGAACTTGCGATGCTATTTTTTTTAGTGATTCAATGTCTTTTGACTGGCTCATTATTAAAAGGTTTGCTGCGAATATACCGATCGCCACGCGCTACTTCCAAATACAGGTTGAATATTCTCTGCCGAAGTTGTATTACCAGGATAAATCTAGCTACATAAGGTCCTTATCGCTCCGACTTCACCGAATAGCATGTGTATCCACCAAGAGAGAAGCGTTATTTCTTTTTTGGAGATGTTTTTTTTGCGCCGAGTTTTTTTACCTGACTAGAAGTCGCTGTAACCTTCTTGGCAACTGAAGGCTTTGAGATTGGTGTCTCTTTTCCAAGGATCTGATCAGTGTGATTCTTTGTATCAACTTTTTCAATTATATCCTCGACAATGCCCGATTCGTTGATGATAAACGTAGTCCGGGCAGTACCCATATATTTTCTGCCATACATCGATTTCTCTACCCATGTACCATAAGATTCATGAAGTTTTTTATCGGTGTCTGCGAGCAGGCTAAAGGGAAGTTTTTCTTTTGCAATAAACTTTTGATGTGATTTTTCACTATCGGTACTTACTCCAAAAACCTGATAACCGTGTTTTAGTAATAGTTTATAATTATCCCTAAGGTTACACGCTTCCGCTGTGCATCCGGGGGTCATATCTTTTGGGTAGAAAAAAAGAACGACTTTTTGGCCTTTCAGCTTAGAAAGCTTCACAATGTTTCCATCCTGATCGGCGACTGAGAATTCGGGAGCTTTGGCTCCGATAGATAATGCCATGTTAAAGAATTTTTTTGCTATATCTGGATTTGTTACCTGCATTATCGGTCACAACAAGTTCAAAGTTTCCTGATAATGGTACCGTAGGGTCAAGACTCTTAGACCAGATGGTATTGGTTTTCGCATCACGAAGCATTAACAACCACTGACCGTTTATGTTTGCTTCGAATTTGTATATACCCGAAAGATCGTCGGTGATTTTAAACCGAGCACCTTGCCGCGTTACAGAAAGTGGTGTGATCGTGGGCGGTTGAGAATCTTTTCGGATGGTGAAATCCCCAAACTCCCGCGTATTAAAATTAACCCTTCCGTTGATCCACTCGCCACCAACATAATAATAGGATTTCCCAACCACTCTGTAAACTGCGATGTCCCTTTGTCTGGGATAAATTTTCTGGGGCTTGAGCGAGACACTTATTGCCTTCCGAAGCGGAATCATTCTTGATCCAATGGTGAATAGTTCACTGCCTGATTGATCGGTTGCATAGTCTGTATTCAGATATAGTGTATCATAAATGGCGTTCATTGGAAACTGAATATCCATCAGATCGCTATAATACTTGTATTCTGTTGCAGACGGAATGCTGATTTTAATTTTAGGTTCAACGGTCCTACTACACACTGCAATTGAGTCGGGAATGCTCTTTCGTAAATCCCATAGGTAGACTGAACGATGGTTATTGTAATAATCTGGTTCAACTTCATTTGTTTTTCCACCCGTGTAAATAATGGCCCTGTTCTCAGATGTTTTACAGGGTTTTGCCGTAATCATCATTGTGTTCTCTGATATCTCGAATCCCAAATCAGAAGAGTAGGCTTCCAATGACATAACCGTACTGATAGGCACACTCGGTTTTAGTCGAAACTTCATCAGACTGGAATTTCCATCACTGTCTTTCATCTTGATTTGAACCAGTGACTCCTTTGCCGGATTTACAGAAATCTTACCCGAACCGGGAGAGTTCTTATAAAATTCCAAATCATTGCCGTCTTCAATATAGAGTTTGTAAAACCTTGTGCCTTTATTTCGCATGGTTTTGAAATCCATGAGTGTATAAATGGCGCGGGTTTCGGCAATGTTTACCTTGTCAATCGCCTGTTTAAAAACTAACTGACTATCTACACTCATTTCAATAAAATTCACACCGCCATAAAACTGGCTTTGTGATGAAAGTTTATCCTTGGCAATAATCTCAACACCAATGTTGCCGCAGGCCAGAATTGCATGTGGGATTAAATAATCATTCCCGGATCGTTGAGCGTAGAATTCAAACCGTCCAAACCTGTCATTTATTCTGGAATTGATATCCAGTGTGCGTAGCGCAATTTTTTCAGCGGCGGGCGGGAACTTGTCAACCAGCTCAGCAAAGCCACCAACCTTTAATGGATCAAGTGCATGATTATTTCTGTCACGGGTTTCGAAGTGGAGGTGAGGTCCACTTGAGCCTCCCGTATTGCCCGACAAAGCAATTGTCTCGCCCTGTTTTACCGGGAAATGATCCTGATGAAAGAATAAATCAATTTCGCTGCTCCTTCTTCTGTATTGTTCTTCGAGTACATAATTTGCGACTGGCCCGTTGAATTTGTCAAGATGTGCATACAGCGTAGTATTACCATCAGGATGGGTTATGTAAATTACGTTTCCATACCCCGATGCTGACACGGAGATTCGTGATATGTATCCACTCTTCGATGCGAGAACAGGAAAGCCAATCATGTTATTGGTGCGAATATCTATGCCCGAATGAAAGTGAGTGCTCCTGAGTTCACCCATTGTTCCTGCTATTGATCCGGGCTGACCTGGAAGTACGGGATAAATGTACCTTTCATTATCACTTGAGAATTCTTCTTCAGGTTTACTGAATTGAGCATTCACTAAAAGAGGAAGTATCACTAATAAGGAAGATACAATTTTACTTAACTTCAAATTCAAGGAGTTTTTCATTTTCAACATAAGCAGATAACACATTTCCAACCTTGACTGGGCTAACTCCTTTTGGAGTGCCTGTAAAAATAAAATCACCCGTCCTGAGTGTAAAAAATTTTGATAAATACGAAATTATATAATCAAAACTAAAAAGCATAAGACTTGTATTGCCCTGTTGTTTTAATTCTCCATCAACCGTCAGACTAAAATTGATATTCTTGAGATCATTGATCTCATCAACCGGGATAAATTTGTCTGATACCGGTGCAGAGCCGTTAAAGCCTTTGGCAATATCCCAAGGTAAGCCTTTCACTTTTGCCTTTTGTTGCAAATCACGAGCCGTAAAATCTATTCCAACCCCGATAGCATCGTAATATTTGTGGGCAAATTTCTCCTCAATGTTTTTTCCCTCCTTACAGATTTTTAAAACGAGTTCGACTTCGTGGTGAATGTCATTGGAGAAATCTGGATAGTAAAAAGGGGCATTATTGCGCAGAAGTGCGGTATCAGGCTTGGTAAAGATAACGGGCTCATCCGGCCTTTCATTGTTTAACTCCTGAATGTGTTCAACATAATTTCTGCCGACTGCGAAAATTCTCATAGCGTGTATTATTAAATAAAGTTAGTTAACTGTTATATGGCGTTCATCAATTACAATATAACTTCTTGTAAATCTATGAAACAATCCGCGCACGGATTTGTATTTTTACACAAAAAAATACCATGATCAAAAAGATAATATTATACTCAATCAGTTTGTTGATACTATACGCGTGCTCCTCGGTGGCTGTAACCGGACGGAAGCAACTAAGTCTTGTGCCTAATTCCGAATTGATTCCTATGGCCAATCAACAGTACAGAGAAGTAGTGGCACAAGGACCGCTTTCAAAAGACCAGCAGCAGTCACAGATGGTCAAAAATGTTGGATTGAAAATTCAAAAGGCAGTAGAAGAATATATGTCTAACAAGGGTGCCAGTGCCGAGCTTGCGGGCTTTGAATGGGAATTCAACCTCATTGATGATCCGAAAACAGTTAATGCCTGGTGTATGCCTGGCGGTAAAGTTGCCTTCTATACCGGGATAATGCCAATCTGTAAGGATGAAACCGGGGTTGCTGTAGTAATGGGGCATGAGATAGCGCACGCGATTGCAAATCATGGACGCGAACGAATGAGCCAGCAGATGCTTGCCCAATACGGGTTAAGTACACTGGGTGCTGTAATGGGTCAAAATCCTACGGCAGGGAAAGAACTTTTGATGCAAGCAGTGGGAGCAGGGACAAACGTGGGTATGCTAAAATTTAGCAGGGAGCATGAGTCGGAAGCAGACCGAATTGGCCTAATCTTTATGACTATCGCCGGCTATGATCCAAATCAGGCTCCAGCATTTTGGGAACGAATGAGTTCCGTTGGAGGAGGGCAGGCACCACCGGAGTTTTTGTCAACACACCCTTCTCATTCTACCAGAGTAAAGGATTTGAAAAGCTGGATACCCGAAGCCCTCAGTTACAGGAAGAAATAGCGGCGACCATTGGAAATTTTCTTCCACATTAAATTTCGAAGCTTGATTGCGAAAAGGGTGGGGTCTATTTTGTACCTCACCTTTTGTTTCTTCCTGGCGCATAGTCAGTCGGATGTCGCTGCATTTGCCGAGATCAACGAGCATCGTAAAAAGCAAGACGAGAAGTTACGTGATGTGGAGGATTCTCCGTTGGATAAAAAAGGAAGGCGCCGATTTAAAGGATTGAATTATTTTCCAGTTGATCTTGCATATCGGGTAAAGGTGAAGTTTTTAAAAACTGAAAACCCGGTTCTCTTTACAATGAAAACTACAACCAACCGTTTTCCTGAGTACATAAAATACGGAGAAGTTCATTTTTCTTTACTGGAAAGCAACTATATCCTTGAGGTTTATCAGAGTCCGGAGATTATGAAGCGGGCTGGTTATGAGGATTATCTTTTTATTCCTTTCACTGATGAAACTAATGGAAACGAAACATACGATATCGGACGTTACCTCGAATTCAGAATACCAACATCTGAAGATGTTATTCTCGATTTTAATCAAAGCTATAACCCATACTGCAGCTATAGTCCAAATTATTCCTGCCCCATTCCTCCAGCCGTAAATAATTTACCTATTGCAATCAAAGCAGGAGAAAAAAAATTCAAGCAGGAGGGACATTAGGTTTGAAATAGCCTGCCTGAAAGTTCAACGACAATAGTCGGTTTTATTACGATACTATTTTGTGCTTAGAAATAAAATCAGGATCAATTTCGACGCCCGATCCTACTCCCGTTGGAAGATGAAGTATGCCATTCTCCGGTTTGAGTGATGACGTGTTGCAAGTTATTGGAATATTCTTAGCCAATCCTTTAAACTCATGAAATGGTCCTGCGTTAGTTAAGGCAGAAACAAATTGCATCATGTAAATATATCCAAGCCCAGTTCCTGAAATGTGTGGCGTACATACATAGCCTTTCGTTTCGGCCATACGTGCCACCTTCATACACCTTATCATCCCTCCGAAATAATAAATATCTTGCTGCACCATTTGCACCGATTCTGTGGCAATCAATCTGCGAAATCCGCGCATGCTCACTTCTCCTCCGCCTGAGCCAATTGGAATGCGCACTGCATCTGCAATCGCTTTCCAGTCTTCGTACCAATCCGTAGATGTGGGTTGTTCAAATAAATCGATGCGGTATTCTTCGAGAAGTCGTCCTATCTCAATTCCTTCTTTCGCGTTGTAGCTTCCGTTTGCGTCAGCGTAAATAGTTATATCATCGCCCATCGCTTTTCGCATCATTGCTATTAGTTTACGCGATATGCCAGTAGGCTTTTCTGCATTGCCTTCCCTGCCTCCGATTTTAAATTTGACAGCCCTGGCATTAAATTCATCTCGCGAATGTTTTATGCGCCTGATACTTTCTTCTGCCTCAAGTCCACGGTTTTCATTGGCCTGATAGATGGCAATTTGTTTTTGATGAATAGTGCCACCACCAATTAGTGCACCCATACTTTTAAGAGCAATTCTTCCCAGCATGTCGAGAATTGCTATCTCGACCGTTGCAATGGGAATCCAGATTGCGTATCCCTGATATTTATAAAGATTTTTATGAAGAACCACGTTGTCGATCAGGCTATCGAGGTCACGTGCGTCTTTCCCTATAAAGAAAGGATTAACGAGCTTTACCTGGATGGGATATAGATACCCCATGCTTATGTTGTGCCCGACAGCTATTCCCTCAGCACCGTCCTTCGACCTTACTCTACAGATATAGTTTCCATCATGTTCAAGTAAAGAAACGCTTTCAATTATAACCGGAGAAGTAAACAATGACCTGTCTAAAACGGGTTTGCTGATCGCTTCGTCTAACTTTGAATAATCTTCTTCTGGAAAGTTATGCATGGATGCGCCCATCGTGCCTACACCCAAGCCAGCACTGACACCTGATTTTAAAAATGTTCGTCTGCTACTTTTCATAATCACGAAGGCACAAACCGATCAGCTGAATTTAAAAATTTCGGTCTTTATTTTTTAAAGCCTCGTAACTTTATTTCGGTTAATCTTCTTTTTGTATCCAATGGAAAATCACCATTCATCATCCAGTCGTAATAGGAGGGTTCCTGTTTCAGGATTTCAGTAACCACTTTGTTTTTATGTTTTCCAAAATTGAATACTTCCTGTCCTTGATCATTAACTACCATTCTCCCTCCCAGATCAACCAGATTCGTTGCAGTTATCTTATTAAGCGCATCCATATCATTTCTGATCTCTCCAATTTTGTTATTCAGCCCATCCGTTACATCCATGCCTTCATATTTCTCCACCTGAGCGATCAATACCTCCATAGTAGCTTCTGTATCCGCTTCGGCTGTATGCGAATTTTGAATCTCCTTATTGACATAAAACCGATACGCAGCGGAGAGTGTCCGCTTTTCCATCAGATGAAATATTTTCTGTGCATCAATTATTCTTTTGCGGCTATAGTCAAAATCAACTCCGGCGCGAAGGAATTCCTCTACGAGCATAGGAATGTCGAATTTCAAAATATTGAAACCGGCAAGATCGGCACCTTCAAAAAACCTCGCGTAATCTTTGGCGACTTCTTTAAATGTAGGTCTGTCTTTTACGTCCTCCTCCCTTAAACCATGTATAGCGGAAGATGATTCCGGAATGGGTATTGTTGGATTTAGAATATTCGCTTTTCGTACGATCTGGCCATCTGGCATCATCTTAATAACAGCGATCTCAATAATTCGGTCTTGAGTAATGTTAATCCCCGTAGTCTCGAGATCAAAAAAGCAAAGCGGTGTACGAAGATTAAGTTTCATTCAAATGGGGTGCGTGAAAGATGAAAGGATGAACTGTGATAGAGAATGAACTAATTATTTTAAGATTTTTTCAGAAAGCTTATGTAAGTCAATGCCGCCAAAGTTGCCCGAGCTCATCATTAATAAATTTTTATTCATCCACGACTGTTGGGATAAAAACGCTTCAAGTTTTGAGGCATCCTGGAAAACGAGGATAGCAGGTGAGTTGAATGCTTTGCTGATGTCAGATTCAGTTAATGGCTCAAGATCTTTAGCTTTCATCTTCTCAGGATTAAAATAAACGATCGCCGTCTGGGCAGACTTCATGCTGTCTTTATATTGAGGTAAAAAATTTTTATTCAAGCTGCTATATGTATGCAGTTCAAGACAAGCAACCAATTCCCGTCCGGTAGAGATCTCTTTTACGGCTTTAACAGTAGCCTTAACTTTGGAAGGGGCGTGAGCAAAGTCTTTAAAAAAAACAGATGATTGGGTCTCTTTAATTTTCTCCAGACGTCCCGCGGCACCCTCAAAACTTGTAATGGCTTCAAAAAACATTTCGGGAATGATGCCTACTTTTTTTAACACCTCCTTGGCGGCACTGATATTCTGAAAATTATGACCACCAAAGATTTTGACCGGATACCTTGAGTTGCCATCGGTAAGAAAGAAAAGCCCATTGCCACTGGCAACATGAGGATGGCTTTTATAGGATACAGCCTGAACATCGGCGCGTTCTTTTTTTCCAACAATCAATGCTAATGAATCTTGTTCGCAGTACATGAGGATTCCGCCCTTAGGGGTTTCGTCTGCGAAGAGATCAAATTGCTTAACATATTCTTCCTCACCGTTGAAAACATTCGCATGATCCCACGCAATTCCGCTGATTACGCCAATATGATGCTTATAACGGAGAAACTTTGGCGTGGGATCAAGCGCAGAGGATAAGTATTCGTCACCTTCAATGATAATTATAGGAGCATCGGAAAGCTTAACAGTGTTTTCGACCCCCTTAACCCGCGCACCGATTACATAATCGAACTTGCGGTTGAAATAATTCAAAACATGAATGATGATGGCGGTAATAGTAGTTTTACCATGACTCCCTGCAATAACAATGCGTTGTTTGTCTTCCGAATGTTCGTAAATGTACTCTGGAAAAGAATAAATCTTTAACCCCAGGTCTTGAGCTTTAATAAGTTCGGGGTTGTCCTTGCGAGCGTGCATGCCCAGTATCACAGCATCCAGATTCTGGTCTATTTTCGTTGGCTCCCAACCGTCTTTATCAGGCAATAACCCATGTTTCGCTAATGCATTACGTGAAGGGTCTCGTATTTCGTCATCCGATCCACTGATATCATGGCCTGCTTCTTTTAATGCAATAGCCAGGTTATGCATAACGCTGCCACCGATCGCAATAAAATGTATCTTTTGTTTTGTTGCCTGCATGTAAAAAATTCCGGCTTAAAGTAAAGGAAAATGTTTGGTGTTTAAAAGCCTGATTATATTGATAATCATGACCTGGCATTTAGTATAATGGCTCAGCTTGTCTAATAAAATTGAATTTATTCACAATATAATTGTTCGTTAATTGTGTATAAGTTGTGGAGAGACTGAAATGTATTGATTGTACGTTTGTCGCCTTTACTACGAAAAGAGTACAACAACCACTGTATGGAGCAAGGGAGATCAACGTCACTGAGGTTAAGCAATAAATCAAAGTTAATTCCAAGAGATATTTCGGAAAGCCTTGGTAAGTTGCCACCTCAGGCGCTTGATCTTGAAGAAGCGGTGCTCGGTGCTCTGATGCTGGAGAAAAACGCCCTGAATGCTGTCGTTGAGTTTCTTAAGCCTGAACATTTTTATTCAGAAAATCATAAAGAGATTTATACTGCTATTGTAGATCTCTTTAAGTCGTCCGACCCCGTGGATATGCGTACCGTGGTAAATCAATTGCGCAAGACAGCAAAAATTGAATTGGTTGGAGGGGCCTATTACATTGCTGAATTAACATCGAAGGTAAGTTCTGCTGCCAACATCGAATACCACGCCAGGGTAATCATGGAGATGGCGATCAAGCGTGAGTTGATTCAGGTGGCGTCACAGATTCATCACAACGCATACGAAGATACTACAGACGTTTTTGAATTGCTTGATAAAACAGAGCAATCTATTTTTCAAATCTCTGACTCCAACCTTCGGAAGAATTATGATAGCATGCGTAATTTAATGACGCGCGCTATTCAAGAGCTTCAGTCGTTGAAAGAACACAAGGATGGCCTCACGGGAGTACCAAGTGGATTTACTGCACTTGACCGGATGACTTCAGGATGGCAAAAATCAGATTTAGTTATTATCGCGGCACGCCCGGGTATGGGTAAGACTGCATTTGTCGTTTCAGCATTGCGAAATGCTGCAGTAGAATTTAAAATACCTGTTGCAATCTTTTCGCTGGAGATGGCCTCTATTCAATTGGTAAACAGGATGATTTCGGCAGAGGCCGAATTAGAAGGTGAAAAGATTAAACGCGGAACATTGGCGGATCACGAGTGGACCCAGCTTGTTCATAAAACCAATAAGTTATCATCCGCCCCGATTTTCATTGATGATACCCCTGCGCTTTCAGTTCTTGAACTTCGTGCAAAATGCCGAAGGTTGAAAGCTGAACATAATATTCAAATCATAGTCGTCGACTACCTGCAGCTTATGAAAGGTGATCAGGGCGGAAACAGAGAACAGGAAATTGCTTCAATCTCTCGTGCACTAAAAGGCATTGCCAAGGAACTAAGTGTTCCGGTACTAGCGCTGTCACAATTAAGTCGTGGTGTTGAAACTCGCGGTGGAGACAAACGTCCTCAGCTTTCAGACTTACGTGAATCGGGTTCTATCGAACAAGATGCTGATATTGTAATGTTCTTGTATCGTCCTGAATATTATAAAATTACAGTTGACGAAGAAGGATTGCCTACCCAGGGCATGGGAGAGGTAATTATCGCAAAACATCGCAATGGTTCTGTGGGCAGTGTGAAGCTCAAGTTCATCGGAAAATATACGAAGTTTGCAGATTTTGATGCACCTACGTCATCTCATGATAATCCCTTTTCGGGAATGATCACACGCGAAAGCCGTCTCAATACTTTCAATTCCGATTCTGAGCCACCTCCGTTGTTGGGTGGTGCGGATGAAACTCCGTTCTAATTTTTTAAACAAAATTTTCTCCCCAGCGTTCTCTGTTCTCGCATGCTAGAGTATGGTCCTTAATTGTCTCTGTATTCTGCTTATCTTTGAAATTACAAATATTACTTTATGAGGAAAATTTTGTGGATTGGTGTGGTCGCTTTTCTTTTTAGTTCTTGTGGTGGTGATGACGTTGAGCCGGTTAATTGCGAAACATCGGGACCGATAATCAGCCTTGGCATCGTTACGGATGCAGAAAGTTGCAGCGTTGCTAACGGGAGTATTAGAGTTTCTGCGAGCGGTGGAAAAGAACCTTATGAATTTTTTTTAAACGAAGGGGCCGGGCAGGCTTCGGGTGAATTCTCAAACGTAAATGCTGGCATCTACCGGATTTCAGTTAAAGATGGTAACAGATGCGAGGCCTCGGTGGATAATGTAACTGTTAAGGCTGCGGACTTTACTTTTACAACTAACATTACTTCAGACAATTCCTGCCTCGATGGTAATGGAGAAGTCATAGTTTCCGTTAACGATGGAAATCCCCCATACACGTACAGTTTAGGTCTTGGACCATTTACGGATAACAATGTTTTCTCCGGATTACAGTCAGGAAGTCATGCAATTTCTGTCAAAGATAATAATGATTGCAGCGTCACCTTGAGTGTCACGGTAACTCGTGGAATTACTGGGACAAGTTGGCAAAATGAAATAAGGCCAATCATGGAAACTTCGTGCGCTTTAAGTGGTTGTCACAATGGTTCTTCACGCCCTGATCTTAGGATATTCGCAAACGCCAAAAGCAATGCAAGTTCAATAAAATCCAGAACACAAGACCGAAGTATGCCAAGGGAGGGCACACTGACGCAGCAACAGATTGACATTATCGCATGCTGGGTTGATGATGGCGCACCCAATAATTAGGTCTGGTTTTATTCGTCTTCGAGCAATTCCTCCCGGGCTGCGTGTAATTCGCGAAGTGTCCTAAAGTCACTTTGTTGCTTTGCAACTTCAATACCCCTATCGAATAGTTGAAGTGCATTTTCTTTCCGAGACATGCGCTCATACAGTTTCGCCAGGTGATAATAGGTAGGCACGTATGTAGAATGTTCTATTACAAGTTTTTCAAAAATAGTAATGGCCTTTTGGGGGTCTGTCTTTTGGTATTCAAGCGCTAAGGCATAGTGGTTAAAGGGATCGGCGGGTTCGTCGAGTATAAATTGCTGGAGCTGTTCAATGCGTGTTTTCATCTGAAAAAGCCACCAAAATAAGATAAATTTTACCATCAAAACGCGAATGCTTCGAAAGCATTAAAAGGATGCGATTACCGCCAGAAACCTGAAATTTGTCCCGATTTTGGCAAATCGAAAGTGGTTTTTTGTATCTTGAGCGCGGTTTCGAAAAGAGTAACAGAACTTATTGATTTAGAGCGAGATGAAGATTTTAGTTTGTATTACACACGTTCCGGACACGACTTCCAAAATTAACTTCACTGACAACAATACCAAGTTCGACACTAACGGAGTTCAATTTATTATTGGTCCCTATGATGACTATGCGCTTGCACGCGCTATTGAGTTAAAGGAATCTTTGTCTGCCACGGTTACGGTTTTGAACGTTGGCCTTCAGGATACTGAACCGACACTCCGTAAGGCTTTAGCAATCGGCGCGGATGATGCGATACGGGTAAATGCAGAACCGGTAGATTCTTTCTTCATAGCAACACAAATTGCCGAACACGCCAAAACCGTTGGCTACGATCTCATCCTTATGGGACGTGAATCTATTGATTACAATAGTGGCGTAGTTCATGCCATAGTTGGCGAGATGTTGGGAATGCCAAGCATATCTCCCGTTATGAAATTAGATGTGAAAGGTAACACGGCCAAGCTTGCAAGGGAGATCGAGGGAGGAAAGGAATACCTTGAAGTTACACTTCCTTTTGTTGCAGGGTGCCAGGAGCCGATCGCTGAATGGAAAATTCCGAATATGCGTGGAATAATGGCAGCACGGACAAAGCCGTTGCAGGTTGTTGATGCAACTGCAGTGGACAGTGGAGTGAAACTTCGGAAATTCGAGCTTCCGCCGCCGAAGGGATCCGTGAAGATGATTTCAGCAGACAATGTAGCGGAGCTGGTGAATTTATTGAAAAACGAAGCGAAGATTTTGTAACAGATAGTTATCATTGCGAATTGTAAATTGAAGAGCATGCCGATACTTGTTTTTGTTGAAAGTGCAGAAGGAAAAATTAAGAAGACATCTTTGGAAGCCATCGCCTATGCGCACGCTATGGGCGGACCTGTAACCGCTATTGCGCTGGGTACAGTTGAGCAAAGTGAATTGGAAGCCCTTGGAAAATACGGCGCTCAAAAAGTTCTGCATGCTTCTGATGAAAAGTTGAACCAGGGACTTATTCAGGTTTATTCAACAGTGTTAGAAAAAGCATTGGAAGATGAAAACGCTGACATTCTGGTTCTGGCGAATTCGTCGTTGGGTACACCGGTTGCTGCAAGGGTGGCAGCGAGGCTGGGTGCCAGTCTGGCGTCAAATGTTGTTGAATTGCCCGACACCACAGCCGGGTTTAGTGTTAAACGAAGTATATATACAGGAAAAGCATTCGCGCATGTTGAATTGAGCAAGCCAAAGAAAGTAATCGGGATAAGGAAGAATGCTGCCGAAATTAAGGAGGTAGGTAGCCCGGTTCAGATTACACCGTATACGGCTTCCCTCAACGAAAGTGACTTTGCGACAAAAATTACCTCTTCTGAACAAGCTACTGGCGAGATACTTTTACCGGAAGCAAATATCGTTGTTTCAGGAGGTCGCGGTATGAAAGGGCCTGAGCATTGGTCAATGCTCGAAGAACTTGCTAAGACTTTACACGCTGCAACGGGATGTAGTAAACCGGTTTCCGATATGGGCTGGAGACCGCATCATGAACACGTTGGACAAACTGGGGTAAAGGTTGCTCCTCAACTATACATTGCTATTGGAATTTCCGGAGCAATTCAGCACCTGGCGGGCGTCAACTCCTCGAAATACATTGTTGTCATTAATAAAGATCCTGACGCACCATTTTTTAAAGCGGCAGATTACGGCATCGTAGGCGATGCTTTTGAAATTATTCCTAAATTGACTGAAGCGATCAAAGCTGCGAAGTAGTGAAGAAAATTAAACTCGAAATACTGGGGTTATCATCAAGTCAATCACAGACAGGTTCATTTGCGCTGGTACTCGGAGAAACCGAAGGCAATCGAAGGTTGCCTAT
Source organism: Chryseolinea sp. (assembly GCA_041747735.1). Taxonomy (GTDB): domain Bacteria; phylum Bacteroidota; class Bacteroidia; order Cytophagales; family Cyclobacteriaceae; genus Chryseolinea. Next base: position 11,151 of record JBGTEP010000146.1, on the reverse strand, counting down.
CATCATTGGAATGTTTGAAGCTCAGGCCATTGCTATTGAGATTGAGAAAATAATTCCCAATCGTCCCATGACGCATGATCTCTTTAAGGCATTTGCCAACAACTTTCATTTTACCGTAGAGGAGATAATAATTTCAGACCTGAAAGAGGGTGTGTTCTTTGCGAAAATTGTATGCTCAGATGGTTTAAAGAAAAGTGAAGTAGATGCACGACCTTCCGATGCAATTGCGATTGGGTTGCGTTTTGATTCACCGATTTTTACCTACGAGAATATCCTTGCCGAAGCTGGTATTGTTCTAACAGATGAAGTAGAGGAAGAGAAACCGGAGCCAAAAGCCGAATCAAAAGCAAAAGTAAAAAAAGAATCGTCCCGCAAGGATGACTTCAAAAATTACTCGCTTGAAAAACTAAATGAACTACTGAAAGAAGCTATCGACAAGGAAGACTATGAACGGGCTGCAAAAATCCGTGATGAGTTGAGTAAGAGAAATTAGATTGAAATAAAAAGCAGAATGTTACCTCAACTTTCTGCTTTTTATTTGTGGCCTTTAACCTAAACCAAATGGATTACCTGCGCGGATTGATGGGCCTTGCCGTACTCATTTCAATAGCTTACCTATTATCGGGCCACCGAAAAAAAATCGACTGGAGGCTTGTAGCGACAGGGTTAGTCCTTCAGATCCTCATTGCACTTGCCATTTTTAAAATAGCTTTTGTCAGACATCTTTTTGAAATAGTGGGCAGTGGCTTTGTGAAATTTTTGAGTTTTGCGGCCAACGGTGCAGAGTTTTTGTTTGGTGACCTCGCCAAGAATAGTCAGGTAGCTGAAGGTGCTAATCACAGCCTGGGATTCCTCTTTGCTTTTCAAGCGCTACCCACGGTAATTTTCTTTTCAGCGGTCACGGCCGGGCTGTACTACCTGGGCATACTTCAAAAGATTGTATTTGTTTTTGCTTGGATTATGGCCAAGACCATGAGGCTTTCTGGTGCTGAAAGTTTGTCTGCAGCCGGAAATGTTTTCCTCGGACAGACCGAGGCACCTCTTTTAGTGAAGCCCTTTATTGCCAACATGACTCAATCGGAACTGTTGTGCCTCATGACCGGGGGGATGGCTACGATCGCAGGCAGCGTAATGGGCGCCTATATTACTTTCCTGGGAGGTACGGATCCAGCTCTACTTATAAAATTTGCAACGTATCTGTTATGTGCTTCGATCATGAATGCTCCAGCCGCAATTGTAATGGCAAAAATCATTCTACCTGAAACGGAGCCTGAGAAGATTGATAAGTCGTTGAAAGTAAGTCGTGAGTCTATCGGTGTTAATGTAATTGATGCGTTAGCGACAGGTGCAGCCGACGGAATAAAACTGGCCTTAAATATTGGCGGTATGCTTCTGGCTTTCATCGCTATTATTTTTGCTATGAACTGGATTTTGGTAGATGGAATCGGAAACTGGACAGGATTAAATGTCTGGGTTGTAGAATCTACAAATGGTGCTTTTAACGGATTTTCATTACAATATATTTTTGGTCAGGTCTTCAGAATATTTGCATTTGCCATTGGCGTGAGTTGGGATGAAGCATTACAAGTCGGGAGCTTATTGGGTCAGAAAATGGTGATCAATGAATTTGTAGCCTATTTGAGTCTGGCCGAAATGAAAGGAGCTGGACTCTTAAGTGAAAAATCCATTATTATCTCTACCTATGCTATCTGTGGATTTGCTAATTTTAGTTCTATCGCCATTCAAATTGGAGGGATCGGAGGTCTGGCACCTCAAAGGCAAGCTGATTTGTCAAGACTCGGTTTGAAAGCGCTTTTTGCAGCCTCACTAGCAACGCTGATGTCAGCGACAATAGCAGGCGCCCTGTTCAGTTGATTGTTCTGACTTCAGAAAAGAAAAATAATATTCCTATGAGGTTATCCTTCACCCGAACCGCACCATGCCAACGAATAACACAATCAACGGAGCGTGTATAGATAAAGGCAGCACATCAAAAAAGAAATAGCTGTTGTCAAAATTTAGAGCACAAAAAAATCCTTTTTAAATTCATCCATGTTATCACCCGGAGAGAAACTAGTTTTTGAGCATCTTGGTCAGTTTGTTTCCGATCATAAAAAAGAAGGCGTAGAAAAAATTTTAAATTTTCGCACACGTTACCTCACCGTCGTCCTGGAAGACATTTTTCAATCACAAAATGCGAGTGCCGTAATCAGAACCTGCGAATGTATGGGTTTACAGGATGTTCATATCGTTGAGAATATCAGTAAGTATAGCATCAATCCAAAAGTGTTGAAGGGAGCAAATAAATGGATCAACTTTAATCACTACGCTTCTAAACAAGAAAACAATACTGTTTCTTGTATTCGGCGGTTGAAGGCCGAAGGTTATAAAGTTCTTGTTACCGATCCGGGTGAAGACGGGATTTCTGTACACGATGTTGACGTCACGCAAAGTAAAATTGCATTGTTATTCGGTAACGAACTTCGCGGGGTTTCGGCAGAGGCGATTGCAAACTGCGATCAAAAAATAAAGATTCCTATGTACGGCTTTACCGAAAGTTTAAATATTTCTGTAAGTGTCGCCATTTGTCTCAATGTGTTAACAACGAAACTTCATCACTCGAATCTGGATTTCGGGTTGACAACGAATGAAAAGGATCTTATCAGGCTTAAATGGTATAGAAAAATTGTTCGGAGGTCTGAACTTATTGAAAGAGAGTTTCTACGTACAATTGTCTAACTTTGTTCGGCTTAGCTGATATATATGGTAATACGATGGATGAAGCGAATGATATTTTTAGCGCTGACTGTGTCCATTTTAGCAGTTGTTTTTTCGAATCTTTGGATTATCACCAGTACATCGGAGCACGTATTCAGCGATCTTTCGAAGCTGCCCGATAATCGGGTAGCACTCGTACTTGGCACCAGTAATAAAACAACTTCAGGACAGGTTAATCCGTATTTTCAAAAACGAATGGAAACCTCGGCCGACCTCTATCGGATGGGGAAGATAGATCACCTGATTGTAAGCGGCGATAACCGAACACGGTATTACAATGAACCCATGGAAATGCGTAAAGCATTGATAAAATTAGGCGTACCTCAATCCAAAATCACTCTGGATTATGCAGGCCTGCGAACATTGGATTCAGTCGTGAGATGCAAAAAGATTTTTGGTCAGGATAAGATTATTATAATAACACAGCCGTTTCATAGCTATAGAGCGTTGTTTATTAGTAATTATTATGATATGGATGCTGTGGCGATGGTGACAGCTGAACCTGATGTAAATTATTCCTTTAAAGTTCGTATACGCGAGTATTTTGCAAGGACAAAGGCCGTACTTGATTTATACATCCTTAAAACTGCTCCAAGATTTTTGGGCGACGAAGAGAAAATAGAGATTTCAACTGCGCGATAGAAGTTTCAAAGTTTGATGTAACCTTTAAGGAAATAACGATGGAGGTTTATTCTTAAAGATCTTATAATAGCTGATCTGAAACCTTCCTGTGATTACAGCGGTTTAATCATTAATTTTGATACCAATCCAACTTGTGCGTAACAATCCAAAGGCTAGTTTTTCTGGTCTCAAAACCATTTTCATCTTTGTAATTAGCTTTTTACCTTTTTTAGCGTGGTCACAGGAAACGATTGTTTCCGGGAAAGTTACGGATACAAACTCAGGTGATCCTGTTCCATACGCAAATGTTATTTTTTTGGGCACGACCATCGGTGTCACCACAGATTTTGATGGCAACTACCTCCTAAAGTCGTCCAATGCGTCTGATACGCTGATGGTTTCCTACATCGGCTATAAGTCAAAAAAGAAGGGTATAGTTAAGGGCTCCAAACAGGTAGTAAATTTCCAGATTGAGGAAGATGTAACGAGTCTTCAGGAAGTCGTTGTGATGGCTGGCGAAAATCCTGCCTTTGAAGTAATGCGAAGAGTTGTTAAAAACAAAAATCAGAACGATAAACGCAATCTTTCGGCATTTGAATACGATACCTACACTAAAATAGAGATCGACGTTGATAATATTAACGACAAGTTCAAGGAGCGAAAGATTATTCAAAAGATTACTCAGGTACTGGATAGTATTGAAAGAATAGCAGGGGAGGATGGTAAGCCGATCTTACCATTGCTAATCACCGAAAGTGTTTCAAAGGTATACTATCGGGGAAATCCTACTCTACGATATGAAAATATTTTAAGATCTAAGATTAACGGCGTTGGTGTCGAGGATGGTGCGTTGGTGACGCAGTTGGTTGGATCCTCGTTTCAGGAGTATAATTTTTACCAGAATTGGCTCAATATTGTTGGTAAAGAGTTTGTGTCGCCAATAGCGGATGGCTGGCGTCTCTATTACGAATATGATCTGATGGATAGCCTTTACGTTGGCGATCACTATTGCTACCGTCTCGATTTTTATCCGAAGAGTCCGCAAGACCTGGCGTTTACCGGAAGTATGTGGATCAGCAAAGCAGATTACGCGCTAAGACAGATTGATGCTACAATGGGTAAGCAAGCTAACATCAATTTTGTAGAGAAGATTAAGATTCAGCAGGAACTCGAGCCGTCATCGGGAGGAGCATGGCTTCCTGTAAAGAATCGGGTGTTGATTGATGTTGGTGAAGTAACTCCCAACAACCCCGGGATGTTGGCAAAGTTTTATACATCAAACAAAAACTTTGTGGTTAACAAACCATATGATCCCTCTTTTTATCAGGTTCCGATAATTATGGCTGAAGATGCAAGGCTCAATGAAGATAATGATTTTTGGGATTCACTCAGGCATGAACCGTTAACTGAAACCGAGAAGAATGTTTACAAAATGATTGACACATTACAGAACATTCCGATCGTTCGTGCTTACACTGATATCATAAAAATTTTTCTGAACGGCTATTATAAAGTAGGTAAGATTGACCTCGGCCCGTATGTTTCTATTTTGGCTGCCAACGATATTGAGGGGATCAGGTTTCAGCCGGGTTTTAGAACCAATATTGACTTTAGTAACAAATGGGTGATTGGGGGGCAGCTTGGATATGGATTTAAGGATGAACGTATAAAGTACCTGGCCTATGTTCAAAGAATTTTATCCCGACACCCATGGACAACGCTCACGGTCAGAGCCCGTAGTGATTTAGGGAGGGTAGGCATTGATGAAGAGAGTGCTGGAGATAATTTTCTGTTGTTAGCATCACAGCGTTTCGGAGTCTTTAGAAGAGGATACTATTTAAATGAGGCTCGTGTTGATTTCAAGAGAGAGGTATTTAAAGGATTCACCCAGCGTGTAGCCGCCCGGTATTTCACATTCGATCCCGTATTTAATTACGCCTACTATGAACAACCTGGTGATATCGTCAATTCCGAATTGCGACAAAGTTTTCAGACATCTGAATTAATATTTGAATCGCGGTTTGCCAGAGATGAAGTTTTTATACAGTCGGATAATAATAGAATCAGCCTCGGTACTTCACGCTGGCCGGTAGTTACAGTCCGCTATACAAAAGGTTTTAAAGGAGTATTCGAAAGCGATTTTGATTATGACAAACTCAGACTAAGCGTATACAAACGAATACGTTTTGGGCCACTTGGTGTAGGATATTTGAATCTTGCTGGCGAGTACGTATTTGATCCATTGCCTTATCCAATGTTAGGATTACATCTGGGTAATCAATCTCCAGTCTACACATCTGTTACGTACAATTTAATGAACTTCGGTGAGTTTATTAGTGATCGTTATGCAACACTTCAATATCAGCATCACTTTGAGGGATTTTTGTTGAACCGGGTACCCCTGATGCGAAAATTAAAGTGGAGATTGGTTGGGTCAGCTAATGTGATTTACGGGGGGCTGAGCGAGGCTAGCCGCGCCATCAATGCTCCTCTTACGCCGGAAGGAGAAGAGACATTGCCAGTAGGGTATTTTGATAAGAAACCCTATGTTGAATTAGGTTATGGTGTAGAAAATATTTTCAAATTTTTGCGGGTCGATTTTGTGCATAGACTTTCGTACCTGGATAATCCCGATGTTCGTAAATTTGGCATATTATTCAGCTTCCAGTTTACCTTGTAATGGTCTTTTAAACAGTCTGGTAAAAGTAGATCTTTGCGTCGCGAGTGCTGGTATCCTCGTTAAAATGTGCATATTTGCACCCTGAATTAATTTTGTAGTTTAGTTCAAGTCATGAATGTAAAAATTTCTCTTCCCGACGGTAGTTTACGGGAGTATCCGCAAGGGGTTAAAGGTTCTGAAATAGCGTCAAGCATCAGCGAAGGATTAGCCCGCGTTTCATTAGGCATCGAAGTGAATGGTGAGGTGTGGGATTTATCCCGTTCTATCACCAACGATGCGTCAATTAAAATTCTTACCTGGAACGATAAGCCAGGAAAAACCACCTTTTGGCATTCATCGGCTCACCTGTTTGCAGAAGCATTGGAGGCACTTCATCCTGGCGTTAAGTTTGGTATTGGTCCCGCTATTGAAAATGGTTTTTACTATGATGTAGATCTCGATGGAAAACCATTTGGTGAAGAAGACCTTGCGGCCGTGGAAGCGAAAATGAAAGAGCTTGCCAAAAAGGATAGTGTCTATGTTCGGAGAGATGTCAGCAAAGGAGAGGCATTAAACTATTTTACGTCGAAGGGTGATCCATATAAAATTGAACTGATTGAGGGATTGGATGATGGCAAGATCACGTTCTATCAGCAGGGAAACTTCGTTGATCTCTGCAAAGGTCCACATATCCCACATACGGGCTTCATCAAGGCGGTGAAATTATTAAACGTTGCGGGCGCTTATTGGCGAGGTGACGAAAAGAACAAAATGCTCACTCGTGTTTATGGAATTACTTTTCCGAAACAAAAGGAGCTTGAGGAGTATCTGTATTTACTGGAAGAAGCAAAAAAGAGAGACCACCGGAAGTTGGGAAAGGAACTTGAGCTTTTCGCCTTCTCTGAAAAAGTGGGTATGGGACTACCCCTATGGCTTCCAAAAGGAACTATACTTCGCGAACGCCTGGAGCAATTTATGCGGAAGGCGCAAATAAAAGCAGGGTATGATCCGGTTGTAACTCCGCATATCGGAAGTAAATCCCTTTATGTTACTTCAGGACATTATGAAAAATACGGGAAGGATTCTTTTCAGCCCATTCATACGCCAGATGCCGGGGAGGAGTTCTTGCTGAAACCTATGAATTGTCCGCATCACTGCGAAATTTATAAGACTAAGCCACGCTCATATCGTGATCTTCCAATTCGACTGGCCGAATTTGGAACCGTGTATCGTTATGAGCAAAGCGGTGAATTACATGGCCTTACCCGGGTTCGGGGATTTACTCAGGACGATGCTCATATTTTTTGCCGACCTGAGCAGGTTAAAGATGAATTCATTAAGGTAATTGATCTTGTGCTGCACGTATTCCGGTCATTGGGGTTTGAAAACTTTACTGCGCAGGTTTCGCTTCGGGATCCTGACAATAAGCAGAAATACATCGGTGACGATCATTTATGGGACCGTGCGGAAAGAGAAATTCAGGAAGCGGCTGACGAAAGGGGGCTACAGACAATTGCAGTGAAGGGTGAGGCTGCCTTTTACGGGCCGAAACTGGACTTTATGGTCAAAGATGCACTGGGCAGAAGCTGGCAACTCGGCACTATTCAGGTCGACTATCAGTTACCGCAGCGCTTTGAGTTGGAATATGTAGGTTCCGATAATCAGAAACATACGCCGGTAATGATACATCGGGCACCTTTTGGGTCCCTTGAGCGTTTCGTAGCGGTGTTAATTGAACATTGCGCAGGAAACTTCCCATTGTGGTTGGCTCCCGATCAAATTGCAGTGCTACCAATTTCGGAGCGATTTAATGAATATGCACGCCATGTTTATGAAAAGCTAAAAGAACAGGATATAAGGGGTATCTTGGACGATCGGGATGAAAAGATAGGCCGGAAAATTCGCGATGCAGAAACAAAAAAGGTCCCATACATGCTGATTGTGGGTGAGAAAGAAGTGTCTGAGAACCTTGTAGCCCTAAGAAAGCATGGAGAGGGCGATCAGGGAAGTGTAAAACTTGAAGAGTTTGTTAACCGCTTCAAAATTGAATGTTCGGCGCCAAATTGATATTTTGAAAAAATAAAAATATAACGATCTTTGCACCCTGTTTTTAAAACTTAAATAATAAAAGTATCGCAATCTTTAACAAACCCAGTTTTAACAAACCTTTTAGAAGAGGCCCTCAGCGTCCGGAAGAGCCCTATCGTATTAACGAAAGGATTACTGCTCAGAAGGTTAGAGTAGTAGGTGAGGATATTAAGGTAGATGTGTATCCGATTTTGCAGGCTATAAAGATGGCCCAGGATCAAGGATTAGACTTAGTCGAGATATCGCCAAACGCTGATCCGCCGGTTTGTAAAATTGTTGACTATTCAAAATTTAAGTACGAGCAGAAGAAAAAACAGAAGGAAATTAAGGCAAAAGCTTTAAAAGTTGTCTTGAAGGAAATTCGGTTTGGTCCGAATACGGATGAACACGATTTCAACTTTAAGCTGAAGCATGCTGAGAATTTTCTCAAAGAAGGTTCAAAAGTAAAGGCTACTGTTTTCTTTGCCGGTCGTTCGATTGTGTATAAGGAACGTGGTGAAATACTCCTTTTAAAGTTTGCTCAGGGCCTTGAAGAATTTGGAAAAGTAGAGCAGTTACCCAAACTTGAAGGGAAGAGGATGAGTATGATTGTAATGGCAAAAGCGCTTAAAAAGTAAGATTTTAATATTTATACGATGCCCAAATTAAAAACAAAATCAGGAGCCAAAAAACGCTTTAAAGTGACAGGCACTGGTAAGATTATGCGTAAGAGTGCTTACAAAAATCATATTTTGACTAAGAAAGAAACCAAACAAAAGAGAAGACTTGGCAACAAGGCTTTGGTATCGAAGTCGGATATGAATAATGTAAAAGCAATGCTTATTCTGTAGTGGTTTATGTTTCACCCGATTGCTGGCATTAAGTATCCTGATCAACTCAGTTTCGCCATCAGTCAAAAAATGCAATTAAATGCCAAGATCAGTAAACAATGTAGCTTCGCGTGCTAAAAGAAAACGCATCCTGAAGCTGGCCAAAGGTTTCTTTGGTCGCAAGAAAAATGTATGGACAGTTGCAAAAAATGCAATTGAGAAAGGCTTAGTCTACGCATATCGCGACAGAAAGCAAAAAAAGAGAGAATTCAGAGGCATATGGATAGCGCGTATTAACGCGGCTTCGCGTCTACATGGATTATCGTATTCGGAATTTATGGGTAAACTTCATAAATCAAATATTGGCCTCAACAGAAAGGTACTCGCTGACCTGGCGATGAATCATCCTGCAGCTTTTGAAACGCTGGTGAACAAGGTCAAATAATTTGATAAGGAATCAAAAGAGAAAAGGGGGCAATTATCTGCCCCTTTTCTTTTTGTAAATTTTAGTCTAAATTGTGCCTTATCATTTTTTGAACTTTAAAGGCGCAGTTTTTTTAACCCATATCCCAGGTGTGTAGTATTAGTATTATAGGCTTTAGATTTCATTGCTAACTTCAGGAACCGAGATATGTCATTGCTGAACAAGCCTTTGCATAGTGACTTCCCTGAACGATACTCTGATGACGTTTCCATAGACGTTCAAACTGGAGTAGAAAATCCGTTTCCAGGATTACGACCATTTTCCATTGACGACTGTCATATCTTCTTTGGCCGCGAAGGTCAGATTGACGATATCCTGTTGAAGATTTCTAAAAACCGGTTCATTACCGTAATGGGTTATTCCGGTAGCGGAAAATCTTCGCTGATGTTTTGTGGATTGGTTCCGGTTTTATACGGCGGCTTTATTTCAGATTCAGGATCGCAGTGGAATGTAATAACAACCCGGCCCGGGTCATCACCGATCGGCAGCCTTACAGATTCCATTGTGGAATTCATGGTGAAGACTCATCGAATAGAGGAGACCGACAATGAAATTTACAAAGCAATTGTTAACTCTGTATTGAGAAGTGGATCGGATGGTCTGATAGAAATATCGAGATACCTTCACCGCAGTGAAGGCGAAAATACATTCATCCTTGTCGATCAGTTCGAAGAAGTTTTTCGTTATCGTGATCAAACAGAACGTACCGAGGGACTTAACGATGCACAGCTTTATGTTAATCTCGTATTAACTGCTGTTAATCAGAAGGAGGTTCCAACCTACGTTGCGTTGACAATGCGATCTGATTTTATTGGAGAATGCTCAACTTTTTCAGGCCTTACCCAAAAAATAAATACTAGTAATTACTTGATTCCGCAGTTGATGCGCGAACAAAAGAAAGCCGTCATTGAAGGTCCTATTACAGTCGCAGGGGGTCAGATTTCACAACGGCTCGTCAAGCGGTTACTGAATGACATCGGAAATAATCATGATCAACTTCCTATCCTTCAGCACGCGCTGATGCGAACGTGGGATTATTGGATCGAAAATCATGAACCTTCCGAACCTGTCGACATCAGGCACTACAATGCAGTTGGCAAAGTTAGCCAGGCACTTGCCCAGCACGCTAATGAGGTATTTGAGGAGCTTTCGACCAGAAATAAGCAGATTGCAGAAGTCCTTTTTAAGAATATAACTGAAAAAAATCAAAACAACAGGGGGATGAGAAGACCCTGTCGCCTTGGTCTCGTTGCTGAACTGGCAGAAGCCAGCGATGAGGAGGTAATTAATGTTGTCGAACACTTCAGGAAAGCAGGACGTTCTTTTTTGATGCCAGCGTCAAACGTCCCTTTAAACGCCAATTCGATTATCGAGCTTTCCCACGAAAGCCTGATGCGTATATGGACAAGGTTAGAAACATGGGTGGATGAGGAGTTTGAATCCGCTTCGATGTATAAGCGTCTTTCAGAAGCCGCAGCCATGTATCAAATCGGAAAAACCGGCTTGTGGAGACCACCAGATCTCCAACTGGCACTGAATTGGCAGAAGAAGCAAAACCCGACCCGGACCTGGGGCCAGCGTTATGACGAAGCCTTTGAACGCGCCGTAGTTTTTCTGGATACCAGTCGCATTACATACGAGGCGGAACTGAAGAACCAGGAGATGATGCAAAAGCGTGTGCTTCGAAGGACACGTACAACGGCAATTATTCT
>JBGTEP010000145.1:0-2451 GCA_041747735.1 Chryseolinea sp. | reverse complement strand
AAAGTGAAAATGAATTAAAGCCCTTGGATTCAATAGGTTTTCATCGTTCTCTTGAAGCAAAAGGGATAGATTTATATTTTACCCGATAGCGCGCAAATGTTTACCGGAGGACTATTATTTTAGCTCGGCAAGAAACTATGCGGATTTAGAGAACGAATTGGATGTATTGGTTTTAAATTTGTTTTGATACTTTCCGGTTGCGGGCACGGATTGCAAATCCGCGCTATCGGGGATCTTCTGAAAATATAAAATAAATTTTATACAAAATGAAAAGATATTATTTAATTGTTATAGCCGCTATAATTCTATTTGTAATTTATTCAACAATAAAATCTTATTCAAATTCTAATTTACTTGAATTAGATGGTATGAAAACAACTGGTACAATTGTGGATTTTAAGCATAATCACGGGTCAGCTTACACATATTTTTACGAATATAATGTAGAAGGAAAAATTTATAGAATTAATAAAGCAAGTTCGTACTTCGAATGTGCAAATAAAAATTCTGGTTGTATTGGAATAGAATTTCAAGTTATATACTCGAAATCAAACCCGATAGCGCGGAAATGTTTTCCGTGATTCCGATAACGCGTATTTGCAACCCTGCTTCTTTCTGTCTCCTATAAATACAAAGGCTACCAAAAGAGCCTTAAAGCAACTTTAAAACATTCCGCTTATAAAAAAATAAATTTTTCTTTGCTTTACTTCCAAAGATTGGGCAGAAATCGCTCATACAATAAATGCCTCCACGTGCCCCAATCGTGCCCGCCATAACCACCAACATAATATTCATGTTCTATGTTATGGTTTAACAGGGCTTTATGAAAAGCCGCACTTCTGGCGCCCAAATAACCTTCTGCTTCCGCAGTTCCCAGTCCTACAAACAAATAATCAATTTTCTCATTGACCTTAGGGTCGTTAAGAAATGTAGAAAGTGTTTGCTCACTTTCCGTATCCCCGGCACTCAATACCCCGAAAGAGGCAAATAAATCCAGGGAATTTAACCCTACATACATGGTATGTCTCCCTCCCATTGAAAGTCCGGATAAGGCACGTCCCTTTGGGTTCGCTTGCACTTTGTACTCACTTTCCACCAAAGGAATAACATGCTTTCTCATTTCATCTTCAAATAATGGGAACGTCAGTTCCACATGCTTGGGATGATTTCGGTGTAGCATCTGATTATTGGGGATTACAATCACCATGGGTTTTGCTTTTCCTTCGGCCAATAAGTTATCCATAATAAGATTTACACGCCCATCGTACATCCAGTTGGAAGGTAATTCCCCACTCCCTCCTACTAAATACAGGGTGGGATAAATTGTAGTGCCATCATATCCGGGTGGGGTGTACACATACAATTCGCGTTCGCCTTTTGTCACATCCGAATGGTAAATATGACGGGTAACCTTCCCATGAGGAACATTTTTTGCATCGTAATAGGCCGGGGCATTTCCATGCACCACTAATTGACTGTAAGGGGGCATTGCAGTAAATGCGGCAACCGTGTTACTTGGATCGGTTATCTGTACCCCGTCCACATTGAAAAAATACATATAGATATCGGGTCGGATTGGACCAACCGTTAAGGTCCAAATACCATCATTTCCTTTAGCAAATGCCATGAATTTCTCGGATGTTCCCAAAGCGGAAAGCAGGGCGCCACCGGTAAGATTAACTTGCTTGGCTTCTGGCGCTTTTAATCTAAACGTTACCGTTTGATCGTCGTGGACCTCGGGTGAATTTAATGGCGCACTGAAAGGTTTTAGGTTTTCGGTGTTTTTTTGCGGGTTATAATCCAGATTTACATTGGCTTGCTGCGCTGATAATTGGGGTATTAGCATTACGTTTGAGATGCCAAGAACTAGTAAGAAGAGATTTGTTCTGCTTCCTTTGTTTAGTGTGCTTTTCAGTTTGTTCATAAGGTTATTTTTTCTCAATTAAATTCTGTCCATATACTACTCGCGACCCGTTCTCGATACAGTTGATTTAGAGCGCTGTCGCTTTCTAAATCAACCACTACCATTGACGTAAGTTTTAAGTTATTGATTTGTGGTGGATTTTATGTTCTGAAATACCTGTTTTGTACATTGTTATTTATTCGTTCATGCTTAAATTGTTTTGTGACTTTGTGTTTTGTCCACATGGTTTTTGGTACTGATTGATGTTTAAGGTTTTTATCATGTTTTTCATTTCTTTTGCTTGTCCAAAAGAAACGAAACAAAGAAAAGGACACTCCTTCATTATGTGTTCCCGAAAATCGTAAAGTATTTTCGGGAACACGACCAAGGCCTAAATTTTTTCCAAGGCTTCAAAAATTCTTAACGGCCTTGTTCGCTACACTACAGAAGGAGGCCCGCCTGACCTCACATACCTTGACAAGCCCTGAGTATAAATTAAACTTCAGTATCCCGTCAGAATGGCAATGAATTACATCAATTTTATACAC
>JBGTEP010000144.1:0-2634 GCA_041747735.1 Chryseolinea sp. | reverse complement strand
AAGCAACCTTGCTTTTACAGCACAGGCTTCAGAGTTTTTCGCGTCTCTCACAGACATCAGCAACTGGCCTGCGCGTTGGCAATGCGGTGTGTGGTCACCGTTCCACGGATGGCTTTATATTGTATCTGATATTACTATTGGTATTTCGTACTTCCTGATCCCACTAATTTTGTTGTTCTTTCTTTCTCGCCAAAAGCAGCAACGAACATTCAAAATTGTTCTTGTGTTATTCATTCTATTTATTCTGGCTTGCGGCTTAACGCATTTTATTGATGCTGCGATGTTTTGGTGGCCAGCCTATCGGCTAAGTGCCTTAATCAGATTTATGACCGGTGTCGTTTCTGCCGGGACAGTTTTTGCATTAATAAAAGTTACACCTGTTTTTTTACAATTAAAAAGTCCGGATGTACTGGAAAAGCTTGTGTTCGAAAGAACAAAAGAGCTAACGGATCTCACTACCAAACTTCAGGATGAAATTGCGTACAGAAAACGCATGGAGGAAGATCTGAAAATACGTGAAAATCAATACCGTAGTCTATTTGAGTCAGCAGCAGTAGGTCACCTGGTCTCAGATTCATCTGGTGAAATTCTGATGATAAACTCGCGAATGGAGGAAATGTTTGGATATGAACATCAAGAACTCATTGGACAGACAGTCGAAGTACTCATACCGGAGTCCCTTAGGTCGAAACACCTGGTACATCGAAGTCACTTTGTGAGTGCACCAAAACTTCGTCATATGGGAGAAGGTATTGATCTACAAGCAAAACGAAAAGACGGAAGTACCTTCCCGGTAGAAATAAGTTTGAACCACTATCAAACCGAAGAAGGATTTAGAATCACTGCTCTGGCAATTGATATCACTCAACGCAAGCATGCTGAAAAACAACTCATTGAAAGTAAAGAATACTTCAGAACGCTTATCGAAAATATCTCGGACGCTATTGTCCTTAATGATGAAAATTACCGGTTCATTAGCCAAAGTCCATCTGTGAAAAAAATACTAGGCTATTCCAGTGAAGAACGAGTAGGGCAATCTACACGCGATAGCGTTCACCCGGACGATCTAGAAAAATTTGACACGATCGATAAAAAATTGCGCGCGAATCCTAAGTTACCTATTCCATTTCAATATCGGCGGTTACACAAGGATGGGCACTACATATGGATAGAGGGTGTGGTCACTAATCTTTTGCGGGAAGCTAGTATAAATGCGATTGTCTCCAACTACAGAGACATAACAGAAAGAAAACGATCGGAGGAAGAGATTTCTATTCTGCGCGAAAAAGAGGCTGAAAATATTGTTCAGATGACCTCCATTCTTAATGCCCTTCCCGCATCCATAGCATTGTTGAATGCCAGTGGTGAGATCATTAAAGTAAATAAAAACTGGGATAATCTGTCTGTGCAATCTGCTTTTGCGGGACGAGATTATCCACCAGGCGACAATTATCCTCAACTTGTCAGAAACAAAAAATCATCCGCTAGAACAGATTCCAAACAAATAGCCTTAGCGATAGAAAAGATTTTAGCGGGTCAGGAAACATTCTTTTCAACAGAGTATCCGTACCATGAGCAGGACGACCGCCGGTGGTTTAGACTAACGGTTACCCCTTTGGAACAGAGTCGATCAGGAGTAGTGGTTATGCATACTGATATTACAACGCAGAAAAAGAGCTCCCGACAACTACACCTTATTTATGAAGCATTAGAAAACTCGCTAAATGCGTTCGAGATTATTAACCAGGCAGGGAAACATATTTATGTAAACCGGGCATATTTGAATATGTATGGATATACGTCGATAGATGAAGTCGCCGGCACCCCGGCATCCAGCCGTAGCGTGGATCCAACGCTTCCAGAAAGGATTCGTTTGCTGCTTCAAGAACAAAAACATGTAAAAATCGAATTTACCGCCCGCAGAAAGTATGGTACAACCTTTGAAATGTTGATGACAAGCATTTTATCAGCCGATCAAGATGGCCTTCCTATTTTTATCAGTTCTGCTATCGATATTACAGAAAGAAAAATGTACGAGGAGAAGGTGAAAGAGGAGCGAGCACTTTTGCGAACGCTGATCGACAATCTTCCCGACTACATATACGTAAAAGATACAAAGTCGCGACATCTGATAAACAACAAGGCTAACCTGAAATTAATGGGAGCAACGACTGAAGAAGAAACACTGGGAAAAACGGCTTACGATATTTTCGGACCTGTTATCGCGCAAAGCTTTCTTGAAGACGACCAGAAAGTGTTTAAAACGGGAATAGCTGTGACGGACAGAGAAGAAACTACAATCACTTCCAGCGGTGAACTAAAATACTTATTGACAACAAAGGTACCATTAAAGGATAAAAATAACAGGGTTACGGGTTTAGTAGGAATCAGTCGCGACATAACAAAACAAAAGCAGGTGGAACTCGACTTGCGCAACAGCAACTATTTCCTGGAAATGGCGCAAAAGGTCGGACAAATCGGGCATTGGATATCGGAACTTGAACCTAAAAAACTCAAATGGTCAAAGGAAACCTGCAACATTTTTGGTCTAGACCCTGATGAGTTTGATCAAAAAGAGATCACGTTCTATCAATTTGTCCATCCGGATGATTTAGATAAAGTGGTTCGGGCCAG
>JBGTEP010000143.1:0-7758 GCA_041747735.1 Chryseolinea sp. | reverse complement strand
ATTGATAATAATAAATGGACCGGTAGTTCAGCTGGTGAGAATGTCCCGACAGAAGGTCGGGAAGATAGCGGAGTTCGATTCGAATATTGACCTGTTATCACTAAAAAATTGAGAATAATAAATGGACCGGTAGTTCAGCTGGTTAGAATGCCTGCCTGTCACGCAGGAGGTCGCGGGTTCGAGTCCCGTCCGGTCCGCCAGAATTGTAAGATGAATCCCTCTTAGCGGGAGTTCAAAACGTTGATTCACAGCATTTTAGACCCAATTTGAAAGGAGATTTTCTTGTTTTACTATTGCCTGAGCCTCACTGCTAAGCCTCAGTCTCTCATTTTGCAATAATTTTTCTTTACTATATTCATCCAACCCGCGGTTACATTTTGGTATACAGAGTCAACCCTTCATTGCCTGGTTGCAACTCGACTTTCAGGAAAAAGATAAGAACGACAATTTCAAAGTGAAGCAATACCACACTGGGTACGGCTATGAACTGGAGGCAACGTTAAATAAGTATCCCATAAAAGAATTAGGCAACGAGGAAGATAAAGGGAAGTTGATCAAATCGTTGGAGAAAGGCAACGTGCAACCTGTGACATTTGCCAAGGAAGGGCTGGAAGAAAAAATGTTCATCGAGGCCAATCCACAGTTCAAGACCTTGAACCTCTACGATTCCAAAATGGAAAAGCAATTCCAGGGAATAGAGAAAAGGAAAAGCAAGAGCCGGACAAATCCAAGGAAAAAAAAAGAAACTCAGAAACAAGATGTTGACGAGGAGTGTGAGGGGAAGAAGGAGAAACGAGTTAAAAAAGGAAAGGGAGTTGGAGTTTAGCATTGGCTAATCTTTAAATAAGGGAGACCTGCCTGAGAGGGCAGGTCTTTTTTTTAGAGTTGCTAGAGTATCAAAAACTCTCAATAAACCAGATATCTGATCAGCTTAATTACAGCAGCGTCCAAACATCTCTCCAACGAATTCAAACAAATTGCAGAATTACCCCTAGCCACTTCAAAAATATCCGTATTAACACATGTAAACCGTCAGATAGAGTATAACGCTTTCCTGATACTGTGTGGGGTAACGAAGTGGGATAATCGTATAAATTTATCTACACTATAGTAGAGTTAACAACCTCCTTCATTTACCCTCAGATCACCAGTCAATTCTTCTAAACGTTATCCGCAACCTCTACACCAAACAATTCTTATATCACATCAACATCAAGTTACTGCCATTATGCGAACGGCCTTGTGGCATGATAATAGGCTCATTGGTAATTGAACTGGAAGAGAAATTAACGATATGGGGAATGAGTGCCCCTTGGCAATTAACCGTTTCTGTAATCATTGGCCTTTGGCTAATGTTTTCCCCAACCGTTTTCCAGATGGGAATAGAAACATCCGCTGCTCACTGAATCACTTGGGAGGAGCAATCGTAATCGTTTTTGCGGTAGTGGCTCTGGCCGAGTGCTCAGAAGCTTTCGCTATTTCAACATATTGTTAGGCCTGGCACTGGCGGTGATGCCCTGGTTAATAGAAGATAGCAATATGACGATCACGATAAGTAGTAGTCTGGCGGGTCTTATCATCATGGCACTTTCCTTTTTCAAAGGGAAAATCAAAGAAACGTCTGGCCTTTGGGATAAATATGTGGTGTGAAAAAGATTTGTCTGTGAATATTCTACACTTGATCCGGATTAAAATTAATAGGCTACGTCAAAGAGTTGCAAAGTTTATTTATAGCCAAACTTCATCTGTTGCGGGTGGAGAATACTTAAACTGATTTTAAACATTTAAATAAAAAAAGCAATGAAGAAACTCGAAAACAAAATTATGATTATAGACACTGGCAAGGCTTGTGCATTGGCGAAGTGACACTTTCTATGCAATTACTATGGCTTTTTATATTGGCTATGCCCATTGCTTGCATCGCATGGACATTTACTCATGAAGAAGTTTTTCACGAGCCCAGAGACTATTGTACTATCCGAAGTGTGCATGGTAAGACTTTATTGGAAAGAAAATTTTTTTACCTGTTTACCTGTGAGTATTGTTTCAGCCATTACATAACGATTCTATTTCTCTTCCTAACGGACTACAGACTATTGATAGATGATTGGCGAGGCTATGTCATAGCCGGATTTTCATTGGTATGGATTGCAAATATCTACATGAGTTTATTCGGACTTATCCGACAGGATATAAAAAAGGAGGAAACAGAGATTAAGATAATGGAGAAGGAAGAGAGGAATTAATCATGACAAAGAAAATACTATTAACGATTCTATTTGTAATCATCGCTAGTCTGGCTGTGTTTTTTATTTGGCGATTTGTTGGCTATAAACGGGATACGAGTCCACATAAAACGTTTTTGCTTCCGCGTGTTGAACTTTCCGTTGTAGAGATAACGTCATTAACTGCCGAGAAGACAGAGATGACTGTAAAAGTGATCTTGAAAAACCAACTTCCCATCGGATTCACCGCAGATAGTGTCCAATACAGTACTTTCATCAATGGCGTAGAAGTAATCAAGAGTCATCACAAAAAGACAATTGCACTGGAAAGCAATGACACCAGTTGGATTTCCCTTCCTTTAACGATTGAAAATAATCACTTTACGTCAATCCTAAAAGCCAGTGAGCGAAAGGATATTGATTCGGTTGAATATAGATTACACGCAACCTTCTTCACTGACATTGTTTTTAAAAAGAAATTTGACGTGGATATCAAGCGACTTCTTCCGCTTATTTATATCCCGGAACTTCTCTCGAAACATATTCAGGTTGATTTCCTTAATTTTTCGAGAGCCGCAATCCTGCTTAATGTCGCCGTAAAAAACCAAAACGTTTTTCCAATCAAAGCAAAAAACATTGCTTATAAGTTTGCCACCATGTGAAGAACAATGCCAAATCGAATACAGATTGGAGTGGTCAAGAAATTGGCAGAGGAAATTATTAAAGCACAGGAAAAGGAAATTGAAGAAATGAAAGCAATGATTAAGCGTTTCGAGGATGACTAGAAATCAATCTAATACTTTACGAAATCCTTTGTCCACCTTGAAGATAAGATAAACCAGGTAGATGAACAGATCAACTTGCTTCTGACGATCAAATCAAAATTGAATAATTCTCTTGAAAATGCCTGGCTGAAAATTGCAAGTTTGAAAAGATGATCCCCAGTTGCATTGGTGTTAAGTGCTAACGGATTTTTGGAACTCACTACCGAAGCTTCTGTCTGCCTCTCAGAAATCAAATTTTCTGCGGAACACACCCTTAATGCTAAAATTTAACTTCAAGAGAGGTCTGTATTTAGTAATGTTATATGATTAACATTTGCATGTTATGTAATCATTAAATCACAATGGAAAAATTTAGTAGCAAGAGGAAACTCTTGGCGTGCATCCGAATTAGGGAGTACTTAAAGCGCCTTGGGTTTTTTTGCGGAAAATAGTGGCATGCAGCTGGAAGCAAAACTAACACCCACACGTAATTTGTTGATTATATTACATGATGATTATGAACTTGTATTTAGTGTTATCTTTAAGCCTATAACCGGCAAAAGTTATTCATTTATCAAATGCGAACCTATCTTTCGGAGATCTGTAACTATAACTATCAAACAGTACCATTTTTTTATTCCCGGCCTTACGAAAAAAGGTATGTTTAATCTGAATATATTTAACTCCATACGAACCCGTATGGTATCGGGCTTTCTATTTCTAACGTTTTTAGTTTTTGTTCTGGCGATTGTTTCCCTTTCAATAATTGATCGCGTAACTAAAATCGCAAGTCTTCATTCAAATATTAGCCAGTTAGAAATCCTGACCCTCAATCTAATCAAGTCAGATAATGATTTCTTCGAACAGGAAACATTAAACGACGACTATTTTAAAACTCATAAGAGTAGTTTCATCGACAAACATGATAGCCTCAACTACCTCATCCGACGAAAGATAAAGGCGATATTAAGAGATGAAACAGAAAAAGACTTCGGCGTACGAAATAGTTTACAAGTGATCGACTCAATGCTTTTACTTTATCACGTCAGGTTTATAAACCTGGAGAAACTTGTCTACAAAAAAGGCTTTAAAGATTATGGGATAGAAGGGTTGATGCGATACCACGCGCATGCCTTAGAAAATGTAATCGAACCGCCGGATTTTGTCGGTGTATTGTTTCTTAGACGACATGAAAAAGATTATCTTTTACGCAATGACACATCTTATCTGGAGTCGTTCCAGGAGCGCGCATTTGCACTCCGAAAAAAAATGGAGCTAAGTTCCGCAAAACAGCCCCAAGCAATCTATCACCTGGATAACTATCGACGGTTATTTAATCAGTTGGCATCCATTCAGGGGGAGCTAGGCCTTTCCAGCAAACATGGCCTAAGAAATGAACTCAACAAACTAACCCACCTACTTAGCGAACAATATTACTCCCTCTCAGAATATTCCCTGGCGAATACACAAGCCGCGTACTACAGTCTCCGGATTTTCTACATATGTTTATTAAGTGGTGCAATTTTGTTTTCTATCCTATCGGGATATTGGATTTCAAAACGCCTTTCTGAACCAATTGCACAACTGTCTCAATTGATCAAACAATCCTTACAATCAGGAAATATAGCAAAGACTGATTTTCGAATTCGAAATGCGGCCGTTGAAATAACGACTTTGGCAACGTCTTTTATATTACTAATGGACCAGGTTAAAATACAATTAGCCAATATTAAAGACAAATCAAATTTACTGAAAAAGAAAAACAAAGAACTAAAAAAACTAAATGAGGAATTGGACAATTTCCTTTATAGTACTGCGCATGATCTTCGTTCGCCTCTGAGTTCGTTATTGGGACTAGTAAATCTGGTGCGAATAGAAAATACCCAACCCGTGATTGTGGAATACATAGCTCTAATGGAAAAAAGTATACTTCGGTCGGAAAGTTTTATATCACAAATAGTAAGCTATTCTAAAAATAAACGAACTGAGATCAAAGTTGAATACATCGATTTAAACACATTGATTTCTGATATTCTCGCAGATCATCAATTCTTTGAAGGCGCCCTCAGGATTCAGAAAGTTGTTAAAGTGGTAGAGATAGTTTCTTTTTATTCAGATCGTGGCCGGTTACTAATTCTTTTTAACAATTTGATATCAAATGCTATTAAATATGCTGATGTGGACAAGGACTTGCAATTCTTCAAAATTTTTGTCAACGTAAACCAGCATGAGGCGGAAATCGAATTTACTGACAATGGCATAGGAATCGATGAAAGCCATCTTAAGAATATTTTTGATATGTTCTACCGGGCACATCAGCATTCCAAAGGTTCGGGCTTAGGGTTATACATCTTTAAAGAAACCGTTCACCGTTTGGGAGGCCATGCTTCTGTAGAATCGACGGTCGGATTCGGGACTAAATTTTACATCCGCATCCCCAACCTTGTAGACACAGTTCGCGCGCAGGAGAATCTCGACTTTGATGCACAAAGATAAAAGAAGGGTTTTGAAAGCAGGCCATTGCCTATTATATTGACTGCATCAATTGGATTATTTACTCTACCAGAAAATTCCTAACTGTATCAGTATTCGCCGGGTTGCAGCGATAAAGGATTTCATTGACTGGAAAGGATTCTTAAAGCTTCTGCAAGGGAAGCCACAAAATTGACATGTCTGCCCTTGTTACTTTCATAGATGAAGTCATGTAAACTTTTACCCAGGTATTTTGAGAAGTCACCAACAATAGCAAGCCGGACACGATAGTTTGAAAATTTTTGAAGTACCTCCCCTGCCATTCCGTTTTTAAGGTCAAAAAAAACAGGTGTAATATTTTTCTCGTTGATAACGATCTTGTCGAAACCTTGATAGTAGAGGTTTCCCAATAGGTCCACTCCGTCTTCAGGCTTTTTTAAAATGATAGCATCCGAAGTGACTTCAGCAATTCTTATATCGTTTATTTCGTGAGTTACAATTTCCATTTCGCCTGATCAGTAAAAATTCAATTTCTTGGATATTGGTTCTTTGATTTTGAATTCCTACAAATTCACTTTTAATTGCAACAGATCACTTAGTTGCAAAAATTCCGCTTCCTAACACAATTACTCATATGGTTTCCGTACAATAAGTCTGTTTCACAAATCATCCGGGCTTCAAACTAACACTTGAGTTACACCCAGTCCAACCAATTCAAACGCTTTTTTTTGCCTGCCGAATAAAGTGAAGATAAAATTTCTATCTTCGATACGAGGTATAATCAGGTTTGCAAATACACGTTTGCAAAACCGGCCGGTACTGTTTTTTCCCTAACGTTAACATGTAAATGTACAACTACATAAGACTATTCTTCACCTTGCTAGGTTTATTTTTCTTCTATTCAAGTGGGTACACTCAGCCAACTGATAAATTAAAAAAATCAATTCCCGGACTGCCGATAGCGACTTTAGAAGAATCAGGCTTCAACAAAGACTCTATCAGAAACTTGTTAAAACAAATCAACGACACACCACCTAATGATTTCCGTGGATTGGTAGTCATAAAAAACAACAAAATTGTAATTGAAGAGTATTTTAATACCTACTGGAGAAATTCGATTCATGATATCCGGTCCGCCGGAAAAAGCATAACTGCTATTCTTCTCGGTGTCGCTCTAAAGGATGGGTTAGTACAAAATATGGAACAAGATATCTACTCATTTTTTCCAAAAAATAAATATCATTACATAAACGAGGAGTACAAGAAAATTAAAATCAGACATCTCCTCGATATGTCGTCCGGATTGGATGCTGACGCAGATAATACTAAATCTGTGGGCAATGCCGTTAATTGGATCGCAAAAGAAAATTGGACGGAGTATATTCTCAAGGTGCCTTTAGTTTTTAGCCCAGGTGAAAAGTGGGTTTATGCAGATATCAATCCTCTTCTTATTTCTGCCATAATCGAAGAGAAATCAGGGATGAGCCTTAATGACTATGCGAAGAAAAAATTATTTGACCCTTTAGGCATCGATCAATTCTATTGGTATACAAACGCAGCCAACCAGACGGGGGCAGCAGGCAATTTGTATCTGTCAACTTTAGATTTCGCTAAACTCGGGATGTTAATTCTAAATCAGGGCAAATGGACAAATACGCAAATCATTGCTCCGGAATACGTCAACGAATTGTCAGTGGAAACTTTTGATATCTCCAACAACAATCCATTTGCAGACTTCTACGGAATGCTCTGGTATAAATCTCACCGAACTTTCGGAGAAAAAAAGGTGGACTACCTTTTTGCATCAGGAAATGGTGGCAATCTTTTAATCGTCGTTCCTGACGAAAAAATGGTCATCGCATTAACATCAAGCGCATATGGGCAAGGATATGGGCACAGACGTTCGTATAATATTATGAGCAAAATTTTTGCATCGCTAGAATAGATTCAATCACAACGTTTCACCGGTGAATATCTGAAGGTTAACAAGGTGACTTTAGCCGTGGGTTATTTTAATCAATATTCAATATTCAATATTCAATATTCAATATTCAATATTCAATACCAATATCAATATCAATATCAATATCAATGTTCACTATTTAAGGCCCTATATTCAATTACACAATGTTCAAGGCTTAATACTTAATACTCATTTGTCCGTGCCTGACATACGTTGACCAAAATTTGGTTGAATTTAACCCTAAATTTTGGAACAATGATTCCTGGAAAGAAACCCAAGCGAGTGTTTAGTGAGAGATTGAAACGGAAGATCGTCAATGATCTTGAGCAAGGAA
>JBGTEP010000142.1:0-7318 GCA_041747735.1 Chryseolinea sp. | reverse complement strand
ATCTTTTTGGGTTTATTTTTTTATTGAATGCGACAAAAATATAATAGTAGGGTACCAAAACCAATGAAAAAAGCGGGCATTCCAAATAAATATTTTCGCACAGGTTTGCAAAAAGCAAATCGCGACATATCTTTGCAACCTTAATTACAAGACGGTCCCATCGTCTAGGGGTTAGGACACCAGATTTTCATTCTGGCAACACGGGTTCGATTCCCGTTGGGACTACTGACGCGGATAAATCAAGAAATGCTTTTGGTTTATCCGCTTTTTGTTTGTCAAAATTGCCTGATATTGAATCAATTAGCTTGAGTGCCGGATTTACATTCACGGTTCGATAATGATCAATTTTACGATCATACTGAATCCCTCCTGGAAAGCACAGAAATTGGAATTTCTGCTTCTCTAAAGCATCCTGAGAAACCCACAAATCTTTAATATTTGCCACTTTTTCAACAGCTTCAGTGATGGTTTTATATGGGTTCGATAAATTTATAAACGAGTTGTCCAACGAATCCTCTAATGCCTCCTTCTCAGCTTTGAATTTTAAGGAAGTGCGTTCAAAAATCTCGTCATTAATCTTGCCCAATGCGTAGCGTTCTTCAATGGTTGCCAGGTTCTGTTCTACCTCGGCAATCTTGGTTTTGATTCCTGCTGATTCATCAATGGATTCGGAAGAACGTTTAAAGTACAATTCAGAAATTGCATCAATGATCGGATTGACATACTGCTTCTTTAGAGAATAGTGATCCAGGATTTCTTCAAACTTCTGGTGTAGGTGCCGGGCACTCTTGTTACACTTGCAACCAATTCTGTTACACTTGTAATACCATAAGTTTTTCTTCTTTACAATATACCCTGTGAAGGGAGTATTGCATTCAGCACAAACTACGAATTGTTTCAAGGGCAAGTTATCTTCAATCTTGTTCTGTTTATACCCATGAAAATTCTTTGCATTCTTTTTCATAAGCTCGTTAGCCTGTAGGAATATCTCTTCTGAAATAATAGCCGGATGTTTCCCCTTAGCGACCTGACCATTGAGAAGATTATGTGAAATCAATCCGCAGTAAAACGGGTTACGAAGCATTTCACACAAACGCTGCATAGTAATTTTGAAACCCATTTTGTTTATGACTTCACATATCTGCGTGTTGGATAACTTATCAAACGCTTTAAGCTCAAAAATTTTCTTTACATACCTGCCATCAGCATTGATAACTATTTTTTGTTCACGTGAATTGCTGGAATGATCATAAGAATAACCTTTTGGAGCAACACCAACCCATTCACCCCTGAGGAGTTTTTCGCGCATTCCATCAACGCACTTTTGACGTCTGAGGTCGTTGTCGTATTGACTGAACAGGAATAGTATGTTTTGTTGAAGTACACCTGAAGGGTTGCTGGTATCAATGGGTTGTGTTACTGACAGAATAGTAATTCCAAGTTCTCTAAGTTGTCGTGATAACCAGATTGCATTTTCGCCTGTACGACTAAATCTTTCCAGACTGTATACAATGATGTATGAGATTCCTTCTTTTGAGTTCTTGGCAAACGTGACCATCCGTTTGAACTCATTGCGTTCGTCTGTTTGTGCACTTTCGTATGTGCCACCAAAGGTGTCTTTAATAATGAGCTTATTCTTCAAGGCAAAATTTTCACATCCCTTGCGTTGAACATCAAGACTCATGTTTTCTGTTTGCTCCTTACTGGATACCCGCGTATAAATAATGGCATTTTTAAGGGCACTTCTATTCTCCTTGAGTTTTCCCTTTGCGAAGGTTTGAAAGTGTTCCATTTTGCTGGAGGGTTGCATGATCTTTTTTTTTTTCGCTTGTAAACATTCATAAAAAGATACGCAAAAGAACGGATAGATTCAATAGCTTCTAATGCTTGTTGGTCAGAAAAATTCTCAAACCCTTCGTACTGCTTTAGCCATTCAATACTTAGTACAGCATTATCTTTTGTTCTCTTACTCATGACCTAAATCCTTCTCATCAGATGATAAGATCGTTAAGATGATCAGGTCTTATTCACAATTCTGTCAGAATTGTGATCTGAAATATTGTCATATTTCCTTGGGGTGAGATTCTTTAAAGGATGCCGGATGCTTTTGAAATATTTTATGCATGAACTTGTGTTGCAGATTGATCGTGCATTCTCAAATCGATAAATAAAAATAGAGAGGGGCCTATAGAAACCCCTCATCTGCAAATGAATAATAGCTTTCACTGGTGATAATGATGTGGTCGAGCACCTGAATTTCCAGCAGCCGCCCGCCTTCTTTTATTTTCTTTGTCAGTTCAATGTCAGCGTGGCTTGGTGTAAGATTTCCACTGGGGTGATTATGCGATAAAATCAGGCCGGTCGCGCCAGCTTTCAATGCAGCAACGAATATCAATTTCGGATCAGCTACAGTTCCTGCGATACCACCTGTTGATACTTCAAATACACCAAGTACTTTGTTTGCCCGGTTGGTGAAGATTACTTTGAATTGTTCACAAAGTTCAATTACTGAATCATTCCAAACTCGTTTCAAAACTTCGTGTGCATCACGTGAGCTTGAAATCTTCGGACGAAGTGAAGGTTTTACATTTGATTTGTACGAGAGTTGAATCTCTGCTACCTGCCATTGTTTGTTTTGCTGTGTGCTTTCCATAATTGTAAGAATTAATTATGGTCGTCATCAGGCTTGGATGTACGTGTATGCAAAAGGAAACGGAATAATTGGGGGTTCCTGGAAGCGATAGCTGTAAGGGGGAACCGTTTATGCCGTAAGCTTTTGCAGGAACGAATACATCCAAGCTACTTTTGACCATGATTAATACTTGCATGGAAAGCACGAAAGCAAATAGACTTGGTAGGGCGAATTTCATACTACCGAATCAAATGACTTACCACGGAACCCGGCAACGAATTTTAACCCACTGATACAACCAGTTTCCCAGTAACCAGATGATGCCTCCGATTAGTCCGGCAATAAGTAGCATCAATTCCGCATCCGACCATCCGTTTTCACCAGCAGCAATTATCATGTTGAGCAACGCTCCCGACAGGAAGGCAATCCAATCGCCCTGCCTGTTTCTCTTGGTATAGATTTTCATGAGGGGCAATGTGAGTCAACCAGCGAATACGGGTATAGGAATATGAATGAATTGAAAAGAATGCGAGTGACCTGAAATGAATTTGTTTGAATTGTCTACCTCAAGTAAGTAATCACACCCCACCATTCTTTCCGACAAGCCGCCAATCAGCACGTTCTGAAATGCCTGTCAAGGGTGACAATTCCACCAAAGAAATAAACGAAATAGGATTGTCACTCTGTATTACCCTTGACAGGCATTTCGGAACGGGATTAACTTTGGCTTGCGGGAGAATGATCTTTTGTAGCTAATAAAGTTCTTTCATTTGGTGCGCTTAAAGTTGCTTTCAAATATACTTCGAACTTCTTTTCGGCTAATTCAAAAGTCTCTGTGAATTCATCGTTACGTCTAACGCAAATTCGCCCGGCAGTTGCAGTTGCTATATTGCTTGGCGGGGGCAATGTGACGTGTAGTTAAATGTACCTGTTGTCACCTATCAACTTTCTTTCAGAATGCTTCGTCAATGCAATCCCTGTTGATTACAGCACCAGCAAAACTGCCACCCGCTACAGCCAGCGAAACTGAGCGCATCATGGTTGTGTTATCTCCGGCCGTATAAACTCCAGGGACAGAAGTGCGGTGGAATGCATCCACCTTAAGCAGATTTTGCTCGTTGACTTCACAACCAAGTTCTTGAGGAATGGTACAGTGCTGTACGAGTGCTGGTCGTGCGTAAAAAGCATTCACTTTAATGTCTTTACCTCCTTTTAACGAAATGGAACTTACATAGCCATTCTTGTGGTTGATCTTTTCAAGCATTGCTTCTTCAACACGGATGTTATGCCATTCGATCTTTTGCTGTTGTTCAGAGGTTAGGGTTGATGTTCCGTTAGTAAAAACTACCAGATCTTTTGTCCAGTGATGAATGAGTCGTGCCAATTCAAAAGCAAAGTCACCGTTAGCAATGATCCCGGTAGGTTTATTTTTCACTTCGTAACCATGACAGTATGGGCAATGTAAAACCGATATACCCCAACATTCGGCAAAACCATCAATCGAGGGCATGATATCTTTTACTCCAGTAGTAAATAATAATTTCCCTGCATGAAAACTTTGTCCGCTTTCCAGTTTGATATGAAATTTATTACCAATTCGTTCGCCATAAACAGCAAGCCCTTCAATAAAACTAATGGTAGAATATTTTAATACCTGTTCCTTTGCCTTCTGTGCAATTATCGCGGGCACTTCGCCATCGTGTGTAATAAAATTATGAGAGTGTGGCGTTTGCCGGTTACATGGTTTGCCGCTATCAATAATTAATACCCGTCTTATAGAACGCCCCAAGGCCATAGCAGCAGACAGCCCCGCATAGCTGCCACCTATTATAATAACATCAAATTCCTGTTCCATATTCACATAGATTCTTTTATGGACGCAAGATAAAAAGGTAAACGCTATTTGCAACATTGTTGCACATATAGCTATCTTGCCATCGCATGAAAAACAAACATCCCCATGCCGAACTCGGAATGCGAATTACCCCACTGCGTGATGGGCTGATCGAATTGTTTCTCAACAATCCTGGAATTGCGTTTTCGGAATCAGAACTCAATGATATAACAGGCAAAAGTTTTGACCGCACTACTGTATATCGCACCATTCGCACGTTACTCAACAAAGTATTCATCCATAAGATTGTCTGCGAAGAAGGTGTACTGCGGTATGCGTTGAATGATAAAATAAATGTGCTGCGTAATCATCCCCATTTTCAATGCACTATTTGTGGGCAGGTGAAGTGTCTACAGGATCAATACATTAAGGACTATCCTTTGCCTAAGGGATATGAGGTAATGAATGTAAACTTATTGATTCGGGGAGTATGTATTCATTGTAATTCTGATACATCAAGATGAGAACGTTCCTGATTATAGTGATGGTGCTATTGTATTCTCATGGTTCTTTATGTCAGTCACCTGTGCCCGTTACCAATGGCTGGCTCCTGTTTGAAAAGGTGAAGTACACCGAGAAGTTTTATAAAGAAGTAAACGAATACTACCTCACTCCATTTTTTGATAGCAAAATCAGACGGTATGAAAATCAGGAAATACTGTTGAAAGGTCACTTTATACCATTTGACCTCGAAGAGAAAAATGTAATCGTTTTGTCGAAACATCCATACGCGGCCTGCTTCTTTTGTGGCGGTGCGGGGCCGGAGTCGGTAGCAGAAATACACTTCAAGGAAAAGCATCCGAAGTTCAAAGCTGATCAGGTCATTCAAGTATCCGGCAAGCTTAGATTAAACGAGAAAGACATTAAACACATGAACTTCATACTAACAGATGCCATCCTAATCAGCCAGTGAATGTTTGAAGAGTGGTTAAAATACTGTTGCAACATAGTTGCATTTGATTTATAAGGTGTATAGATTGCCTCCCATTTATGACTCGCGTGATCTTCTCGACAAGAATTTTTGACAAACGTGTGCGGATGAATTTCCGATCACTGTTTTCGGCATTCCTGTTGCTGATCTACGCATCGGGTACAATCAGTGTTGATCTTGTTCATCATGCCATTCATAACCACGGTGACTCGGAAGTACATTCAGCTATCGCAGAAAAAGATGCTTGTCACCGCACAATATTTCATCAGGATACAAAGAATGGTTGTCATCACCAGACACATGTTACTAAGGTTGAAAAATGTAAATTCAGCCATGTAGTATTTCAGGCACAACAACTTCTGACGCGTGAGAGAACGCCATTAGTAGCATATGAAAGCGCGGCATTCTTCATTTCCTGTTACGCTCCTCTTACAACAACCTGCTTACAGGAACCGCATCTTCGCGGACCTCCAATGATTTAGTCAACGGGTCTTTCTGACCCTGATACGCTGTATCCAACCTTCGACTGCGCGTTCAAGTTGAATCGTGCTTTCATTATTCACAAACCAATCTTTGTAAACTCTACATCAATGAGCCGACTGTATGGCTTTGCATTGTGCCTGCTGATATTGGCGTGTACATCAGGAAAGACAAATGAGAATGCGTATGCGCAATCTGCTCTGATACATAACTCCATGATCAGGAAAGCAAATGAAATGGAGCATGCTATCCGCGAGATGATGAAGGATAGTTTACCATTATCCGAAGGCGGCTCGCTACGATCCATACTTACCGACTTGCAGGAATGGAAAGAACAACTAGTGGAAGTCCCAGGTAATGAAATCCATGATCATAAGAGTCATGGACATCATGATCAAAATCAGTCTGATGTTACTCCGGAGCAAATGCTGCTCATACAAAAAGAGTTGGACAGCTACCTTGGTAAAATAGGAAAACGACTAAATCATTTTAGCAATAATAAAAAACAATGAAGCTATTCGCTCGCAATAAAAAACTTCCTGTCACCATACTCAGCGGATTTCTGGGTGCAGGAAAAACAACCTTACTCAATCATGTACTCAACAATCGCGAGGGTTTGCGTGTGGCTGTAATTGTTAACGATATGAGTGA
Organism: Chryseolinea sp.; assembly: GCA_041747735.1. GTDB lineage: Bacteria > Bacteroidota > Bacteroidia > Cytophagales > Cyclobacteriaceae > Chryseolinea. The sequence goes on along the minus strand of JBGTEP010000142.1, from coordinate 730 downwards.
ACTGAATATCGATGCACAATTGGTCAAGAACGAAGTGAAGCTTTCACGCACGGAAGAGAAATTAGTTGAAATGAGTAACGGCTGTATTTGCTGTACACTGCGCGAAGACTTAATCAAAGAAGTGAGCACACTGGCCAAACAAGGTAAGTTTGATTACTTACTCATCGAGAGCACCGGCATATCAGAACCGATTCCCGTAGCGCAGACTTTTACGTTCGATACCGGTGAGCAACTGCTCAATCTTGCAGACATCACCCGGCTTGATACGATGGTTACCGTTGTTGATGCTTTTAATTTCTTCAAAGACTTTGGAAGTGCCGATACGGTATTGACCAGAAAGCTGAACGATGATCAGGAGGATCAACGCAGCATTGTAAATCTATTAACCGATCAGATTGAGTTCGCCAATGTGATCGTACTTAACAAGACTGATCTCATCACGCCTGAAAACCTGAAACTGCTCGAAGGAACAATTCTCAAACTCAATCCTGATGCACGGATTATAAAAACATCATTCAGCAAGATCGATGCAAACGACATTCTGAATACAAAACTTTTTAATTACGAAAAAGCAGAACAATCGGCTGGATGGATAAAGGAACTCAACAACATTCACACTCCTGAAACAGAAGAGTATGGTATTAGCTCTTTTGTATTTCGTGATCATCGTCCGTTCAATCCGGATCGACTTTGGAGCTACATACAAAATCATTGGCCGAATAATGTAATA
>JBGTEP010000141.1:0-4042 GCA_041747735.1 Chryseolinea sp. | reverse complement strand
GCCAGGCGGTACAATATCCCGTTTATGGATTACTCTAATGACTCGATTTCATACAACCGGTCCCTTTTTTATAATACAGGACATCTCAATAAAAAAGGTGCTACCTTATTTACGACGAAATTTGGTAATGATTTAAAGGCGTTTTACAATGAGCTTTAGTGAATGATCAATTTTTCCACAAAGGCTTTTTGACCAACCGTAATATTCGCAATATAAATTCCGGGGTCTACGTTTTCGAGCGAAAACCGTGACGGTTGTTTGGGGTCTTGATGGAGTTCATAGGGTCTCTTCGATATGATGTGCCTCAATGTAACGGTAACCTGTTCATTATTATCGAAGCGTGAAACAAATAGCTCTTGCGTTGCCGGATTGGGGTAAACAGCAACTACAGACACTTCACTTACCCGAATGGGAATCAATTGTGAGTATTCAGAAGCACCATCATAATCAATCTGTTTTAATCTGTAGTAATTCCAACCCGAAGATGGAAAAAGATCTTCAAACACATAAGTCTGTGGTAGTTGTGACGTACCACTTCCAACGACAAATCCGATACTATCGAACTCAATTCCAGTGATGCTGCGCTGCACTTCAAACCCATGGTTATTTAATTCAGATGATGTATGCCACTCGATGACATTCTTATCATCCTGATGAAAGCCGTTAAGATAAGCCCACGTAACCGGAAGCGGTCCTGCCACATATGAGAAGGACACACGATTGCCCCCACTCTGTTCATAATACTCAAGCACAAAATCGTACGTTCCTTCTAAATCGATCACCGACGAAGTCACAGTTCGATAGGGGTGATTAGAGTAATCGTTCAGAATAAACGTATTTCCACCATCGATGCTAAGGCGAACCCCGTCATCTCCTCCAATCGTAAATGTATATCCTGCAATAGGCAATGTGATACGCATTTTGAAACGAACAGAAAACGTCTCTGTAACTACATCGCACCCCGTTAAAGCAAACGTGCAATTTCCGCCACAGAACGGTTCATCAAACATAGCAGGCTCCGTAAAATAACCAAGATAGTTAACCGATAAGTAGTTTTGCGCTCCATCGTAAACATAGCCAATCCACGAATCCGTTCCGTAAGTGATCTGATCTCCTTGCGGAGAATCACCGGCAACCGTGAGTACATTTGACGTGACAGTAGTCGTTCCGTCGCTTGCTGTCCGACGAAAGTATCGTGTGCCTACTGGAAAACCCGCAGGAGGATCGTAGGTTTGAGACGTGGCGCCTGAAATATTGCTCCACACCGTGCCATTCGGTGAGTCCTGCCATTGATAAGTTGGTGTTAACCCAGAACAGAAAAACGGCGCTAAAATATTGGTAAAGGGTGCAGGATCAAGTACAGGCTGGCACAGATTCTGACTTCCCGCAATTTGACCGGATCGCGCGGGGAAAAGCAGTGACGATGAGAAAGAGACACGGTTCTGACCGTCGTTTTCATAGTAATCAAGAACAAGATCATAGGTGCCTGCAGTTAGAAAAACACTGGCAGATCGTGTGGCGTAAGCATGATTGGTATAGAAATTAATAAGATACGTCAATCCTCCGTCTATACTCAAGCGAACACCATCGTCTCCTCCGATGATGAACTGATGCGTTCCACAATCGAAGGTTTTTTGCATCTTAAAGCGGACCGTAAATGTATTCGAATTAACCAAACAACCGGAAGCCGCAGTAAAATCACAATTTGCTCCGCAAAAGCTTTCATCGAAATTTTCAGGTTCAGTAATTGTTCCTTGATAATTCGCGGCATCAAAGTTATCTACGCCGTCATAGACGTAGCCAATCCATGAGCCTGCTCCGTATGACACCTGATCGCCGTCAGCGGTAGGACATTGCGCGCGCGAAGCCCCAAAAGCGCACATCATTACAATAAGGCAGAGCAACTGAAGCCGGACAACTGACATATTGGTATGGTTAGGTTTGCTGGAAAGGTATGCATTCTATACCACTCTAAAAAGCCGTCGGAGCATCAAGCCTGCGTGTTTTTCATGGGATGCGCTTTATAAAACAGGGAAAGGGCAGCAGCGTCAGACTAAATTCTCCTTTACCGCTTTGTTTACCATGTCTATCGCATTATTTACATTCATTTTTTTCATGATATTAAAGCGGTGGGTTTCAACAGTGCGGACACTTTTGCCGAGCGATTCGGCTATCTCTTTGTTGGGAGTACCATTGATTACCATCCGTAAGATTTCTCTTTCGCGCTTGGTCAGATGGTACTGGTCCTCATTTTTTTCACTTCGCACGTAGGATGCAGGATTGAGCAATCGATTCGCCAAAACGTTTGATACCGTTCCGCTAAAATATTTATTGCCTGCATAAATCTGTTTTAAAGCTTTTATGAATTCATTCTTATCTGTGTCTTTCAGCAAATATCCATATGCTCCAGCATCGAGCGACTGTAATACATATTCTTCTGAATCGTGCATCGAAAGAATAAGAGCCTTAGTTGTTGGAGAAAATTCAGAAAGTTTTGCAGCGGCTTCAAGCCCGGTCATTTCTGGCATCCGGATATCCAACACCAGAATATCCGGATGTAGAGCTTTAGCTACTTCAAGTGCCTCAATACCATTTCCCGCCTCGCCTATTACATTAAGATCCTGCTCTGACTCTAGCATCGCCTTAATACCTTTACGAACCAGTATGTGGTCATCTGCAAGTACTATGTTTATCTTTTCCATCTGACCTTTCTTATCTTTAAATCATTTACTCTGCTAAATACATAACGTAGCTATACTTCTTCCAGTGATACGACAACGTTAACCGGTACAGAAAGTGTTACTATTGTGCCGTTACCTGGAGCCGACTTAATCTCAAGATGTCCGCTAATATATTCTGTTCGCTCATACATATTGAAGAATCCCCTTCCGGATTCAATGTTCATACTTCGCGCCTCCACCATTTTTTCATCAAATCCTATTCCGTCATCTTTTATCGTAATTACAATTTCAGATTCGGTTTGCGTTAAACTTACCTCGATTCTTTTTGAGTCTGCATATTTGATCGCATTGTTAATAGCTTCCTGTACAATTCGAAATATATTATTCTCCGTCTTCTGCGGCAAACGATGGGTAATATCTCCTTCGACAGTATACGTTAATTCGTTATCAGTAAGTTTCCCGATTTCCCGGATAAAAACATTCAAGCCCGCTTGCAAGCCATAGTCACCCAGCACTGTTGGTTTCAGATTAAAAGTTACTCTTCGGACTTCCTTTATCACCTCACGGATTAGTTGTTGAATTTCATGTAGCTTCTTCCCCGCCTCTGCCATATTCTTTACATCAATAGACTCAATCTGAAATTTCAACGACGTAAGGAGCTGGCCTATTCCATCGTGGATATCCATAGCCAGGCGCTTTCTCTCCTCCTCCTGGCCTTCCAATATGAGTACTGACCTGAACTTCTGCTGATTTATTTTCTTTTCAATTTCAGCTTTATTCTTGATCGACATGTTTTGTTCAGCCTTCTTATGTCGGGTGATATCAGAACCCATAACTATAAGTTCATCTATTTCGCCAACTTCGTTATATACCGGGCTAATCACAATGTCAGCCCACAACGCCATTCCTTTTACCGATTTAAAATGAAGTTGCCCTTGCCAGTGGTTTCCTTCTGATACCGTATCGACAACTTCATCCATCCAATCATTATCTGTGGATGAACCTTCAAATAAATCGCAAATACGAAGCGCATCGTTCAACTCCATCTTTCCTGTTAAGTCAGTAAACAGTTGCGCTATAAAAGTTACATTTCCTCCTTTATCAGCTTTAGCAAAAAGTTTTGGATTCTCGACTGGTTCATTGATCTGAGAAATCTGTTCGTACGATTTTTCCAGCGAAGCATACAGCGCTCCGATTTCCTTCGAAAGTTTCTTCGCGTTCTTTTCAGAATCAATCAGCTTACTAATTGTTTTGTTTACGTGTATCGTGGTAGGTCGGAAGATGAAAATTATTTCAAGTAAAATTACAACTACTGAAAGAGCCAGAAGCAAATACTCCATCTGACTTAACCGGGTAACTTT
>JBGTEP010000140.1:0-36144 GCA_041747735.1 Chryseolinea sp. | reverse complement strand
CATTGTTCTGGCATACCTTTCCAAAAAAGCGTTTGCTCCCGCACGGATTCCTTTTCCATTAGTTCATATTGATACGGGTCATAATTTTCCTGAAACGATGGAATACCGTGACTGGCTGATAAACGAGTTGGGTGTGAAACTGGTAGTAGGCTCTGTTCAGGAGAGCATTGACAGTGGAAGGGCTAAAGAAGAAACCGGAGTTAACGCGAGCCGCAATGCTCTTCAAACGGTCACGCTACTGGATACTATAGAGAAAAACAAATATGACGCGGCAATGGGCGGTGCCCGTCGTGATGAAGAGAAGGCAAGAGCGAAAGAAAGATTCTTTTCGCACCGTGATGAGTTCGGGCAGTGGGATCCCAAAAACCAACGTCCCGAATTATGGAATTTATTTAACGGACGTAAAAGCATAGGTGAACATTTTCGCGTATTCCCGATCTCTAACTGGACGGAAATGGATGTATGGCAATATATTCATGCAGAAAATATACCTATTCCTAAGTTGTATTTTTCACATCGGCGCGAGGTAATACTTCGCGATGGCAGTATTTTATCGACATCGCCATGGCTGAAACTGAAAGAAAACGAAGAGCCCGTTGAAATGACGGTACGCTTTAGAACGTGTGGTGATATGCCTATTACCGGAGCAGTTGAATCAGAAGCAGACACGATAGAAAAAATTATCGAAGAAGTAGCCGCATCCAGAAAAACGGAACGTGGAACCCGTGCCGATGACAAGCGTTCGGAGACGGCGATGGAGGATCGGAAAAAGAGTGGATATTTTTAGGCACTCAGCTCTTTGTCCTTCAGATCAAATGATATTCGTTCAATCAATGTAGAAACCGCATAAAAAATGAATAACCAATTATTACGATTTACAACGGCAGGAAGTGTTGATGATGGGAAGAGTACACTTATCGGACGACTGTTGTACGATAGTAAATCAATTTTTGAAGACCAGCTTGAAGCGGTGGAATTATCCAGTGCAAAGAAGGGATTTGAATATGTAGACCTTTCGATGCTTACCGATGGGCTGAAGTCAGAACGTGAACAAGGTATTACCATTGATGTTGCCTACCGATATTTTGCGACACCAAAGCGCAAATTCATTATAGCCGATACTCCGGGCCATATTCAATACACACGAAACATGGTAACGGGGGCGTCGACTGCGAATCTCGCGCTCATTTTGATCGATGCGCGTAAAGGTCTGGTAGAGCAAACGCATCGTCATTCTTTCATCGCTTCGTTGTTGAAAATTCCTCATGTTATTGTCTGTGTAAACAAAATGGATCTTGTCAACTATGATGAGGAGGTATATGAAAAGATTGTTGAGGACTACAAAGCATTTTCATCTAAGCTTGAGGTATTCGACATTCAGTTTGTTCCGATCAGTGCACTTGCCGGTGATAATGTAGTGAATCGATCCGAGAACATGACATGGTATCAGGGTGCAACCTTGCTTCACATGCTGGAGAGTGTTCATATAGAAAGCGATTACAATCATATTGACAGCCGTTTTCCTGTACAGTATGTTATACGACCACAATCAAAAGAGTACCATGATTTCAGAGGATATGCAGGTAGAGTAGCCGGAGGAATTTTCAGAACGGGTGAGGAGGTATTAGTATTACCTTCCGGGTTTACTTCTAAAATCAAATCCATTACACTGGGCGATGAAAAAATTGATGAGGCGTTTGCGCCGATGTCTGTTACTATTACATTGGAAGATGAAATAGATATCAGCCGCGGCGACATCATCGCTAAACCCAACAATCATCCAAACGCTGAGCAGGATGTTGATCTGATGTTATGCTGGATGAACCAGCGACCGTTGAATGTTAACTCTAAATTTTACATCAGGCACACCACCAAAGATGTAAGAGGGGTGTTGAAAGAAATTCAATATAAACTTGATATAAATACGCTGCAACGTATAGAACAAGTTGAACAGTTAACGATGAACGAAATTGCACGTGTAAAATTGAGGACAGCCCAGCCCTTAACCTTTGATAGCTACCGTAAAAACAGAATTACAGGCAGCGTTATTCTAGTTGATGAAGGGACGAATGAAACTGTAGCAGCCGGGATGATCGTATAGTCGACTTAATCTTATTTACTTCTTAGAAGAAAAATGAAACCGGACTTTCAAACATTATTAAGTCTTGCGATAACAGCTGCTGAAACTGCTTCCGAAGAAATTCTGAAAGTATATCATTCCGGGGAATTTAACGCAGAAGCGAAGGGTGATCAATCGCCGCTTACTCAGGCTGATAAGAATGCTCACCTGGCAATAGTTTCCATTTTAAAATCTTCAAACCTTCCGGTTTTATCGGAGGAGGGGAGGGCTATTCCTTATGAAGAGCGACGCACCTGGGATTATTTCTGGATGGTTGACCCGCTTGACGGAACAAAAGAATTTATTAAGCGCAATGATGAATTTACGGTGAATATTGCGCTTATCCATAGCGGTGTCCCGGTTTTAGGCGTTGTAGCCGTCCCGGTCAGTTCAGAGGTTTACTATGCCGTTGCCGGGTCGGGAGCAAAATTGAAAAGAGGTGGGGAGGAAGTGTTTTTACACAAAAGAAAATCGATCGACCTCAAGCAAAAGGGCTTGCGCGTTGTCGCTTCCCGATCACATATGAATGACGAGACGCAAGCCTTTATCAATGAACTCGATGATGCAGTTCTTGTGTCCGCTGGAAGCAGTTTGAAGTTCATGCTCCTCGCGGAAGGCAAGGCAGATGTTTACCCCCGTTACGCTCCAACGATGGAATGGGATACTGCCGCGGCTCATGCCGTGGTTAGTGAAGTTGGATTACAAGTAACACAATACGGTTCAGGGCTTCCGTTAGTGTATAACAAAGAGAATCTTCTTAATCCGTTTTTCCTGGTTAGTTAATTTCCGAAAACGAGTGCAATCGTGAATGTATTTCAATTCGCTTTTTGCGGACGAATATTTCGAATCAGAAGGACTTTCGTCATCACTCTGTACTAGTCAGGCTTCTATATTTGCTGCCAAGTCTGATTTCTAACGCTCAACGGAATAAGTGTTATTCCTTATATTTGTTAGAATTTGCCTTTAGGGAACGCAAAATCAATTACCAGAAGATGGATAAAAATGCGAAAATATACGTAGCAGGACACCGGGGTATGGTCGGATCTGCTATTTACCGGAAGCTTCACAAGGAAGGGTACACGAATACATGTGTGGCCACATCAAAGGAACTTGATCTGAAAAATACAGTTGATGTCGATCATTTTTTCCAAACAGAAAAACCTGAATATGTCTTTTTAGCGGCGGCGAAAGTTGGGGGTATATTGGCGAACAACATTTACCCGGCCGACTTTCTCTATGACAATCTTATGATTCAGAATAATGTCATAGAAGCATCTTTTCGTTATGATGTAAAAAAGCTATTGTTCCTCGGATCATCTTGTATTTACCCCAAGTTTGCTCCACAACCGATTCAGGAAGAAAGTTTATTGAGCGGATATCTCGAACCGACAAATGAAGCTTATGCCATTGCAAAAATTGCCGGAATAAAACTTTGTCAGGCCTATTTCAACCAGCATGGTCGTCATTTTATATCGGCGATGCCGACAAACTTGTACGGCTTCGGTGATAATTATCATCCAAAAAACTCGCATGTATTGCCGGCACTTCTGCGAAGGTTTCATGAAGCCATGGAGCAAGAAAGTGGGGAAGTTGTAATTTGGGGATCGGGGACGCCGTTGCGTGAGTTTATGTTTGCCGATGATCTTGGTGCTGCATGTCTTTTCCTGATGTTAAATTATGATAAGCCTGACATTGTAAATGTTGGGACTGGAGAAGAAATCTCTATTCTTGAACTGGCACATCTTATTGCCGAAACAGTAGGCTTCAAAGGTCGTATTGGATTTGATAAGACAAAACCGGATGGAACGCCTCGTAAACTCATGGATTCCAAGCGACTCCATAGTTTGGGATTCAGGCATGAAACCTCATTAAAGGAAGGAATCAAAGTTACCTATCAGGATTTTTTGAGTAAGGTTGGTGCATACAGCGAAATCAAAAGCTAGGGTAATTGATAAAGACGGTAAAACTGAATATTTGAATTTTGTAAGACTGCGTAGAAGCAGTGAATATTTTTTAACAAATAAACCAAAATGAAAAAAGCATTTATCACCGGGATTACGGGGCAGGACGGAGCCTACCTTGCTGAATTTTTGTTGGATAAGGGATATGAAGTTCACGGGTTGAAAAGACGTTCGTCGTTGTTTAATACCGCGAGAATAGATCATATCTATCAGGATCCTCACGACAAGGGAGCGCGAATGAAACTTCATTATGGTGATCTTACTGATTCTACTAACCTTATCCGTTTGATTCAGGAAATCCGACCGGACGAAATTTATAACCTTGGAGCAATGAGTCATGTACGGGTAAGTTTTGACATGCCTGAGTATGTTGCCAATACCGATGCTATCGGAACGCTTAGAATTCTTGAAGCCGTGAGACTTCTAGGAATGACCGAAACCACAAGGATATATCAGGCTTCGACCTCTGAATTATATGGTAAAGTTCAGGAGATTCCTCAATCTGAAAAAACACCTTTTTATCCACGCTCACCCTATGCGGTTGCAAAAATGTATGGGTACTGGATTACAGTAAATTACCGTGAGGCGTATAACATGTATGCCTGCAATGGAATACTTTTTAATCATGAATCACCACTTCGGGGTGAAACATTTGTGTCTCGTAAAATTACACGTGCTGTTGCGCGTATGGTCCTGGGCCTGCAACAAAAAGTATATATGGGAAACATCGACTCCAAACGCGACTGGGGTCACGCACGCGACTATATTGAAGCGATGTACCTTATCCTTCAGCAACCCAAGGCTGATGACTATGTTATCGCAACAGGAGAAACAACTTCCGTTCGCGATTTTATGGTCAGGGCATTTGCTCATGTCGGTGCATCACTGATTTTCAAGGGAGAAGGAGTAAATGAAGTAGGTATTATTGATACCGTAAAATCAGATGTAATTGAAGGCAACTGCCTGCGTCCTGGTGATGAAGTGGTCGCTATTGATCCCCGCTACTTCCGCCCAACAGAGGTTGATTTACTGTTGGGTGATCCCACAAAGTCGAAAACTGTTTTAGGCTGGAAACCAAAATATGATGTAAATGCACTATTGCGTGAAATGGTTGATGCTGACATTGACCTGATGCGTGGGGAAAATGTATTAAAGCAAGGTGGATTCAGAGTTTATAATTTTCACGAATAGTAGCGAGAAGACACACGCGATGTATGGTTTTCCATACAGAGGAGAGAAATTACTGCTGTTTTCTATATTACCCCCGGGATTCAAATGTTCACGATTGTCTATGTGAACCTTTGTGTTATTTTTAAGTCTCCAATTTAGGTCGGATGCTCACTATGTCGGGAATGGATAATGGTATGGAGAATATAGAACGGTTTTTCCTTCTCAATTTATTGCGAATTACCCTTGGTGGTACATCACTGATACTCATCACTGATCTTATCTATGCCCATGATGTTTTATCAATAATCATCGATGCTGTTATCGTTTCAGCTTGTCTGCTGGCTTTTTTAGTTCGAAAATGGAGTTACAATGCATCGGTGTTGATCATCACTGGAATTACACTTTCGGCTATGCTATACCAATGGGTAAATGGTGTTAATCTGACCACTTCCATGGCCGTTATTCTGCTACTGGGATTTATTGTTTCCATGTTACTGAAAGGAAAAATCATGTTCATTATGCATGGTATTACTGCTTTGACGATCATCGTAGCCATCTATGCCGGGGCACATTACGTTTCGACAGGCCCTCTCGATATTCCCGAACTGCTAACTGTTGCCATTACCTATTTCGTCCTCTATTTCATCATCAGTTACACTACCGGAAAATTAAAGATGCGTTATGATCAGGTTAACAAGGCTCTGATTGAAGCTAATGAAGAACTACGCGACAAAGCAGATGAAATCGAAGCACAGCACGAAGAATTGTTGCAGAGTCATGAAAACGTCAATGAATTGAATAAAAATCTGGAAAGACTGGTGATGGAGCGTACTAAAAAAGTTCATGAACAAAATGAAATATTACTGAAGTATACCTACACGAATGCCCATCACTTAAGAGGACCTGTAGCCCGGCTACTCGGTTTGATTACCATTCATAAATTGGAACCTAACCCCAATTACAGTTTTTTCTTCGATAAAGTTGAAGATCAGGCAAAGGAGATCGATAGCGTAGTGAAGCAGATTAACTCAGACTTGGAGGATGCCGGTTGATAACCAACTTTAAAGTGAAACGAAGGCTGACAAAACATCGTGGGATAGATCTTCCGCATCACGAATATTTTGCTCTGGTATCACTTGGTCTATAATCTCGGACAGGATACTTATATTTCTTCTGCTATTTACCGTATGTATAAAAGGCAGAAAGGGGCTGCACCACTTGTCCTACCTTTAGAAAGTAGATGGCACTTCTGCACGTATTGTCATCAGGTTTGTTCGTCATCGGGGTAACAAACCGCCGATTGATTTATCACGGCGAGTGAAAATATTAGAAAATGGAATGGAACATGTGAATTATAGACAAAGGAATATTTGTAACTAACCTTCATACACGGATGATACCAGTAAAATCTTATGCAGCACAGACGGCTACTTCGCAGCTTGGACCCTTCAACTTTGAGAGACGAGAGGTAGGAGATCACGATGTTCAAATCGAAATTTTGTTTTGTGGGGTTTGTCATTCTGATCTGCATCAGATCAGGGATGAGTGGGGTGGTTCGATTTTTCCAATGGTACCGGGGCATGAGATTGTTGGCCGGATCACGAAGGTCGGAGATCGCGTAAAAAAATTCAAAATTGGTGAGCTTGCTGGTGTAGGCTGTTTTGTTGATTCCTGTCGCGCATGCGCCAATTGCAAAGCTGGGATTGAGCAGTACTGTGAGGAAGGTATGACAGGAACGTATAACGCTTATGAGCGTGATGGTAAAACACCAACGTATGGTGGGTATTCGACACTGATTGTTGTAGATGAAAATTATACACTGAAGGTATCAGAAAAGCTTCCCCTTTCGGGTGTGGCACCGCTTTTATGTGCAGGGATCACTACGTATTCACCGCTCAGGCATACACGTGTAGGCAAAGGACATAAGGTCGCTGTTTTGGGACTTGGTGGTTTAGGTCATATGGCCGTTAAATTTGCGTCGTCGTTTGGAGCTGAGGTTACGATGCTTAGCAGTTCCAAATCGAAGGAGGCTGACGCGAAGAAATTGGGTGCACATCATTTTGTGCTGACATCTGATGACGATAAAATGAAGAAGGTTAAAAACAGCTTTGACTATATCTTGAATACAGTATCTGCTCCGCATAGTTATTCAACTTACCTTAATCTGTTAAAAACTAATGGTACAATGATTGTCGTTGGGGCTCCGCCTACGCCATCAGAAGTTCCTGCATTTACACTTATAGGTAAGCGAAGAAGTATTATCGGTTCTATGATTGGAGGAATTGCAGAGACTCAGGAGATGCTCGACTATTGCGCAGAACACTCTATTGTTTCCGATGTAGAGGTCATTGATATGCCCTACATCAATACGGCGTATGAACGAATGTTAAAAAATGATGTCAAGTATCGCTTTGTAATTGACTTAGGTTCCATTAATTAACATTCACGGTATCTCTCAGAAGCATGTTACCGCTGGCGTCACAATTTATCGTTCTGATTAAGTTTGCTCATCGCTTTGGAAAGAATTAATTTTAGACGGTAGAATAAACTTTTGCGATTAACCTCTGAATCCTTGTACCTCAACGTCATTAAACCGCTCTTCGATAAAGTTTTTTCCCTTTTGATTCTTACCCTTACCTCACCTCTACTAATGATAGCAGTTACCGCACTTTTCATTTTAAATCGCGGAAAAGTATGGTTCACGCAGGAACGACCCGGAAAAAATGGAAAGATTTTCACTGTAGTCAAATTCAGGACGATGACGGATCAACGAGATCAGCATGGTAATTTACTTCCGGATGAAAAACGATTAACCACGGTGGGTAGTTTTATCCGCAAAACCTCGATTGATGAATTACCTCAACTGTTTAATGTAGTCAAAGGCGAAATGTCTTTTGTAGGACCTCGTCCGTTGCTGGTTGAATATTTACCGCTATATAATAAAGACCAGCAAAGACGTCATCATGCTACACCAGGTATTACCGGATGGGCTCAGGTGAATGGCAGGAATACGGTTTCATGGCCTCAGAAATTTGCCTTCGACGTTTGGTATGTTGACAATATTTCATTCTGGTTAGATATTAAAATACTACTTTTAACCGTGATGAAAGTTTTCAAAGCGGAAGGTATCAATAGTGCAACGTCGGTAACAATGGAGAAATTCCATGGCAATAACTAAGTTTATCATTTTAGGCGGCGGTCAGCACGCACGTGTAGTACTTGATTGTATGTTAAGTCAAGATGCCAATGTACTGGCACTCTTTGATACCATTCAAAAAGGTAAATTGTTTGGTGTTCCTCAGCGTGGCGAATATGATCCAAATTACGAGAAGGACGCAAGTGCTGTTGTTGCCATTGGCGACAATGCAGTTCGTAAACGTGTCGCGGGAAATTCGAAACATGCTTTCACAAACGTCATCCATTCATCGGTTATATTTTCCCGGTTCTCGAATATGGGTATTGGTAATATGATTTTGCACGGTGCAATAGTTCAGGCGCAGACAACCGTTGGCAATCACGTTATCATCAATACAGGTACTCAGGTAGATCATGATTGTGCGATCTCTGATTTTGTCCATCTGGCACCAAGAGTGGTTTTGTGCGGTAATGTTCACATTGGCGAAGGTACACTGGTTGGTGCGGGTGCTACGATCATTCCGGGGCGTAGAATTGGCGCATGGGTTACAATAGGCGCAGGAGCTGTTGTTATTCACGATATACCGGACTATGCGGTTGCTGTTGGAAATCCAGCCCGAATCATAAAATATAACAAACCATGAGCGTTCCTCTGTTAATTTATGGCGCTGGCGGACTAGGGCGTGAAATACTTTCGCTTGTCAGATCACTCGATGCTTTTGAGCCGCTTGGTTTCCTCGATGATGGAGTCGCGAAAGACAAGACGATAAACGGTGCTCGTGTATTAGGTGGATTGGAAGTACTTCATGTTTTTGAGAAACCCGTGAACATTGTGCTGGCCCTTGGTGATCCCGTTGCGAAATCATTGCTTGCAGCGAAAATAGATCCTGGTCTTGTATATTACCCGGTTATCAAACATCCTTCGGTAATTATTCAGGATGAAGCATCTGTTAGCATTGGCGCTGGTAGTATACTTTGTGCAGGTTCTATACTCACCACAGATATCAGGATTGGAGACCACGTATTGATCAATCTGAAATGTACAATTGGGCATGATACCAGCATCGGAAATTTTACATCTTTAATGCCGGGGGTAAATATTGCCGGGGAGGTTTCTATTGGAACTGGTGTTCTCATTGGCTCAGGCTCAAATATCCTGAACCGCGTAAGCATTGGAGACAACAGCAAGGTAGGTATGGGTTCCGTGGTAATTCGCGACGTTGTTTCTGACATTACCGTAGCAGGTGTTCCGGCAAGACGAATTTCTCCTTAGCATAGTGCGAACAGCCCGGTTCCCGGAGGCTCATAAGTTATTCCGGGCATTAGGTGCAATCACCGCCAAGCTGTAGCTTGCAGTTTTTTAGATTTTAGAAAGTCACTTCGCTGATGAAAGACTTCTCCATAAAGGAATTCAAACCGACGATACTTTTTCTCGTAAAATTTGTCGGAATATACGTCGTGGCAAATCTGTTTTACGGGTTGTATGTAACAGCTTACTATCCGGCGCCAGACCCTGCCACACGGTGGGTGTCACTCCATACCGCCGGCACTCTTTCATTATTTGGTTGGGAAACAATAGTCTTAGACAATGCTACCAAACCAACAACCGAATTGGTATTTGAAGGGAACTCAATATTAGCCGTATATGAAGGATGTAACGGTATCAATGTCATCATTATATTTGTGGCCTTTCTGATTGCATTTGGGCCATTGAATAAGGCACTTGGGTGGTTTATTCCTGCGGGATTGTTTATACTTCATATCATCAACCTCGCGCGTATCTCACTCCTTTTTTGGGTAGCGTTGTACATGCCCGATTTTATGTACTTCACGCATAAATATTTTTTTACGGCAATCTTATATGTCGTGGTCTTTATTCTCTGGATCGTATGGGTAAAAAAATATTCTGTCGATAAACCCACCGCACACTGATGCTTCGCTGGCGGCTAATAATCGGCATTTTGAGTGTTTCCGGTATGGTAGCGGTTTTTCTTTTTCAGCGAATTGATGTAGCCTCAATGTTGGGCGTTGGAGGTCCTCCAATCTATAAATTTTTGATTAACCGGACAATTCGATTTTTACTCAATGATGCTTTCGCGATTGGGTTGATCTATGCGTTGTTTGAAAAAAAGAAGTACATAATTTTTTCACTTTATGTACAACTTGTTGGCGTGGTGCTGTTTTTAATTCCGTACTTCATCCTCAAGGTTTACCTGCCAACATACAATGGTCCCATGATATCTTTTCTGCACAGACTCATACTTAATCCTACGTTGCTGTTGTTGCTGATTCCTGCTTTCTACTACCAGCGGCACATGAAGGACAGAATGGCTCAACCATAGCTAGAAATTATTTTTCCAGATGCCCAGATCAAAGTAAGGACACTTCGCTCCATTTGTTATTCCTCGTCCTCCATGTTTTTGAGCAAGCCCAGTAATTCAAAAGCACCGCGTACGACGATGTTTCGTGTTTTGTCAAATCCCTCAGGAAGTTCAACTTCTGTGTATTCATCGTTGCTGTTACCTGATTTTACTTTAATGATTTCAAATTGGGATTTATTTGCTCCTTGGGCAAAAATGAAATCCTCTCCTTCAAAGTTGACAATCGAGCTGGTTGAAACTACTTCGGCGTCGTGAAGCGTTGTTTCGATTGAGGCCGTAATATACATGCCAGGTAGCAAATGCTCATCTTCTTTATCCAGATGGCAATGTATTCGGACTGTCCTTTCAGGGCTGATATCCTTACCAATAAGATAGACAGATGCTGTGCGTATATCCGTTTCATTGGCCAGTTGAAATTTTACGCGCTGACCTACCATGACCTTGCTGATATCTTTTTCATAAACCTGAAGCTCAGCATGAAGATGTTCAATATCTACAAGTTTGAACATCTCATCCGTTGCATTTACATACTGTCCTATATTTACGTTCACTGCAGTGATGTAACCTTGAATAGGTGCATAAAGGCGTATGGTCGACTGAATGTTTCCGTTAAGTAAAGTTGACGTAGAAATGTTTATCATACCTAGTTTCGCTTCAAGGCCTTTAACAATTGCCTGCGCACTTTGATATTGGGATTTCGCCTGCTGCAATGATTTTTGTGCATTGATATTTTCTTTCGCCAGCTCTGTTTGCCGGTTGTATTCTGATTCAAAAAATTCCAGCTTACTCCGGTTATCCAGATAGTCTTGCTGTAATTGAATATATTCCTGATTCTCCAAAGTAGCCAGCACTTCTCCTTTTTTTACTTTCATACCTTGTAAGAGTTTGGTTGACTTTACAAAACCACCCATTGGCGCTGCAATGGTAATTAGATTTTGAGGTGGAACGTCCAGTACACCATTAACGCGTAACGCTGATCCTATTGGTTTCTGTTCAATTCTACCCATAGTAAAGTTTACTGCTTTCAGTTGACTTGGAGTCAGGTTAACAATTGTTGCTGATGTGAAAACGGGTTCTTCCACTGTGGTATTTGTTCGAACCTCTCCGCATCTCGCGAATAACATTGCAATAAGTATCGGAAAGTATTTGATTTTGGGGTAAATATTCTGACTATTCATTTCCATTTAGGTATTGAAGTGTGATTACGCTTTGGTTGAATTGGTGTAATGTAAACAGGTAGTTTTCCTGAATTTTTAAAGCCTGCTGCAGACTTAGCAGTAGTGACGTAACGTCAAGTTCTCCGCTCTCAAAGGATTTTTTGCTTTGTTTCGTAAGGAGGTCAGAGGTCTCCAACGCGGTAGTCTGGTAATAGTTAATGCTATTCTGATTTTTGAGTACCTCCAATAATGCTTCATTGTATTGTTGACTAATACCGAGTTGACTTGCTTCGAAATTTTTTTCTGCTGCAAGTGTAGTAAGGCGGGCTGCCTTTATGCGTGATGTATGTGGAAATATCCACAACGGAATAGATACACCAAGCTGAAACCCTTGAAAACGGTTATCTGAGCCAAAGTACTGCTCCTGACCATTAACGTTTTGGAACCCTATCAGTGTCTGATTAAAATAGCCAAAGCGCAAGTCGGGTAACATTTTTGCTTTTTCTACTCCCTTCTGTTTGTCTGCCACGATAACCTGATGCTTTGAGAATTCTAACTGAGGATTTCTTCCCGAAAAGGAAGTATCTAATTCTGTCACGAACGATTGAAGAGTGCCCTCAACATCATCGAATTGAGGCGACTGGCAAACCAGCCGAAGATTGCTTAATGCGATTTGTATATCGATCAGATTACGGGTCACCTGATTCTTCATCTCTTCACGTTGTGTTTCAGCCAACGTCTTCATCAACAATGTACCTTCACCGGTTTTGAACTGCAGATCAGTAGCTCGTACCAAATCGCTAAGAAGACTATCTTGTCTCAAAAGGGTTTGTTGTCTTTCTTTAAAATATAGCATTTGATTGAAACTCTGTTTCACCTGATAGATCAGATCATTTTTTGTTATACTTTCTTTCAATTGAAATGATTTGATCAATTCTTGATTCAACCTATTCATGGTGGTGAAAACAAGTGGAAACGGAATTGTTTGCGAGATTGAAAAATTATTATCGTTTTTTTGAATACTGTTATACTGACCATACAGCATTGAGAAATCGGTCTTGGGAATTTCAAAAGAAGTTTTCTTTAGTGCAGATTGTCTTTTTGTTTCTGCAGCCGCTTCGTGAATAGCAGGATTTTTTTCCAAAGCCATTTTTAATGCCGTGTCGAGGGAAATGGATTTCTCTTGTGCATTTGTATATGATGGCAGTATGAGCACACAAAGGACGATCAGAGTTCCGGCTACCGGCTTAATAGATTTCAATGAAATTCTTTCTACAATCAGATATAAAACAGGTAAGATGATAAGTGTGAGCAGTGTGGCGCTGATTAATCCACCAATAACAACCGTCGCCAGCGGTTTTTGAACCTCTGCTCCGCTGCCATGCGACAATGCCATTGGAAGGAATCCAAGCGAAGCTACCATGGCTGTCATTAGAACCGGTCGTAACCGGGTCGAAGTTCCTTTCATAATAATTTCTTTTAGATCTGTTATTCCTTCTTTTTTTAGTCTGTTGAATTCAGCAATCAAAACGATACCGTTTAGCACAGCAACTCCGAACAGAGCGATAAATCCAATACCAGCTGAAATACTAAAGGGCATTCCCCGAATCCAAAGGGCGAAGATGCCGCCTATTGCAGATAGTGGAATAGCAGTGTAGATGAGTAGCCCCTGTGTAACAGAGCCAAATGTAAAATAGAGTAGTACAAATATAAGAATGAGGGCCACCGGCACTGCGATGGCGAGTCGTCCTCTCGCTTCCTGAAGATTTTTGAATGTACCTCCGTAGGTGACAAAATATCCTGGCGCGAATCTTACCCCGTTCTTTATCTTTTGTTGAAGTTCTTCAACGATGCTTTCTACATCACGTCCACGTGTATTAAAGCCAATCACTATTCTTCTTTTCGCGTCATCGCGCTGAATTTGGTTTGGACCTATTTCAAGTGTGACATCCGCGACTTGTACTAATGGGATGTGTTGGCCTGTACTTGTTGTAATGTAGAGGTTACGGACATCTTCAACTGACTGTCGGTTTGCAAGTTCGAACCTCACTACAATGTCAAATCTTTTTTCACCGTCAAAGAGCAGCCCGGCACTCTGCCCTGCCATGGCAGTGTTTATTACATCATTTACATCCTGTACGTTGAGACCGAAACGTGCAAGTTGATCCCTTTTCATCCGGATGGTGATTTGTGGAAGGCCGGTTATACTTTCAATAAAAAGGCTTTCCGTACCTTCAATGCCTGTCGTCAGCTTTCCTATCTGCACTGCATACTTGGTCAGTTCATCCAAATCTTCGCCGTATACTTTGATGACCACGTCCTGCCGTGCCCCGGTCATGAGTTCATTAAAGCGCATTTGAATAGGATGCTGAAAACCAAACCATACACCCGGGACATTCTCCTGTAATACCTGTTGCATCTTCTCGATCATTTCATTTTTCGTTTTAGCAGTTACCCATTCGGATTTTTCCTTCATCACGACCATCATGTCAGCAGCTTCTAACGGCATTGGGTCTGTGGGAATTTCGGCCGAGCCGATTTTCGCGATCACCTTCTCCACTTCAGGAAAGTTTTCTAGTAATACTTTTTCACCACGAAGGGTAGCGGCTACAGTCGATGTCAGGCTGCTTCCGGTGAGGATTCTTGTGTCCACCGCAAAGTCACCTTCATCCAGTTCTGGTAAAAATTCGCCGCCCATGGTGGAGTAGATAATCAAAGCGGTTACAAATAAACTTAAAGCAATACCTAGAATAATGGCTTTGCTTTCAAGTGCCCACTGTAACACTGGCTCGTAAATTTTGTGAACTCTTTCCAGCATTCTGTCAGAAAGATTTCTTTTATGCGTTGGATTTCTGCTGAGGAAGAGTGCAGATGCAAGCGGGATATAGGTAAGTGACAAAATGAAGGCTCCCATAATGGCGAATATTACCGTCTGGGCCATAGGCTTGAACATTTTTCCCTCAATACCTACGAGCGAAAGAATAGGGAGGTATACAATGAGGATGATGACCTGACCGAATGCTGCCGCGTTCATCATCTTTTTAGCTGAAGTTCCTACTTCTTTGTCCATCTGATCTTGGGTGAGCCGCATCGTAAATCCAGCTGCTGAAATATGATGCAACGTTGCTTCAACTATAATGACAGCACCATCGACGATGAGTCCAAAATCTATCGCACCAAGACTCATAAGGTTTCCAGAGACACCAAAGAGGTTCATCATGCTTATTGCAAACAACATGGAAAGTGGAATAACAGACGCAACGACCAGGCCTGCGCGCAGGTTACCAAGCATCAGAACTAAAACAAAGATTACTATGAGCGCTCCTTCGGCGAGATTGGTGACAACCGTTTGAATAGCATTATCAACAAGTTTCGTTCGGTCCAGGAAAGGTTCAATCGTTACACCTTCCGGAAGAGTCTTTTCGATTTGGGCTATTCTTTCTTTTACATTCTTAATAACGAGTGATGAGTTTGCACCCTTTAGCATCATAACCACCGCTCCGACAGTTTCGGTCTCTCCATTCTGAGTCATTGCTCCATATCGAACGGCATGACCAAGTTTTATAACGGCTACATCCCGTATAAGCAAGGGAAGACCCGATGGTGATGTTCTGACAACGATGGCTTTGAGGTCATCCTCAGACTGAATAAGCCCCTCACTCCGGATAAAATATGCGCTTGTGTTTTTTTCGATGTATGCGCCTCCTGTATTTTGATTATTGTTTTCAAGCGCGATAAAAATTTCACCGATTGAAACATTCATGCTTCGTAATTTTTCCGGATCAAGTGCAATTTCATACTGCTTCACATATCCTCCGAAGCTGCTTACATCTGCAACTCCTTCCGTACCTAGTAGTTGTCTTCTCACTATCCAATCCTGAATGGTTCGGAGTTCCATTATCGGGTATTTCTTCTCATAGCCCGGTTTTACGGATAGGATGTATTGGTATATCTCACCCAGACCTGTTGTGACTGGCGCCAGTTCGGGTATTCCAACCCCGGGTGGTATTTGTTTTTTCGCTTCAGTGAGCCGCTCGCTGACTTGTTGTCGTGCCCAGTAAACATCTGTAGACTCGGTAAAAACTATTGTAACCACGGATAATCCAAATCGGGAAAAGGATCGGATTTCTTCTATCCCCGGTATAGTTGCCATAGTTTGTTCAACCGGAAAGGTTACCAGTCGTTCAATATCCAATGCGGACTGTGAAGGGGCTACCGTTAAAACCTGTACCTGATTGTTGGTGATGTCAGGCACGGCATCAATGGGTAGCTGCGTTATGGAATACGATCCCCAGGCAATCAATGCAATTATCATTATACCAATGATAAGTTTGTTCCTTATGGAGAATTGAATAATTGAATTAAGCATGGCGCTTAGTCATGTTAAAATGAAAGAAACCAGGAATTAGAAATTTCGAATAGTGAGACGTGAAAACGATGGGTCGCTTCAATGCATTTTAATCCAACGGATCGTATGAACCGTATGATAAACGTCATTGTGACTCAATGCCAATAAAGTAGAAATTCACTTTGCTATCGCTCACCAACCAATTTATGCCCGGGGGGGCTGCCAGATAGAGAAATGAAATGATGAGGAGTTAAAAACGGATTGGAATATTATTCTCTTTTTTGACAGCCTGAACGTTTGGCCCTTCGATTCAGGAAATTCTTCCGGAGGCAAATCCAGGGCAATTGATACTTCAGGACAATTTGCTTTCTTGAATGGCAATTGTTGATCCCGCAGGTAATCAGTTTTATCGGTGTCGTCATCAAAATAGTGCAACACAATAAATTCTATCAAACTGATCTCCGGAGTGCACATTTGATGCTCAACGTAGTGCGCAAAAAATACAGGTAGTCTCATCACCTGGTGCAGTTCTGTATTTGCAACCAGGTAAATGAATAAAAACAAACCAGCCGTAAATCTTTTCATTTCACCAGCAAATAAACAATTAATATTGAATTGATTCTGAATGTAGATCTTTAAAGTATCGTTTTGAAATCCTAATTTAGAATGTTTATAAGTAGAAGATGGGATTTCTGATCTTCAACTAGAATTCGTTCATGAGATACGAAACACAATGATTCTTTAACGTATGGCAATTCATCTACTTGTACTACTTCACGGGTCCACCCATCCACTACCGAAACCAGTTCCGTTGCAAGCGGGAAAACTAAATATCCTCTATGAGTCAGGTTTTCTCCGGCATATTCGAATTGGAGACATTGAGGGTCTTCGAATGATTAACTACTATCTGCGCGATCAGAATTGGGGTACAGTACCGATGACTATTACTGACGAAAAGATTGAAAAAAATGAAAAGAGCTTTTCCATTTCATATGCTGCGCGGTCCCTTCAGGATGACATACACTTTCAGTGGAGTTGTACTATTATCGGAAACGAAGATTCCACTATCACGTTTGACATCGAGGGCAAGGCACTCACTTCGTTCAAGCGAAACCGTTTAGGATTTACAGTTTTACATCCGATCGAAAACTGTACAGGTAAGGAATGCACCATCGTTCATCCTGATCAGTCAAATGAAGTATTAAAATTCCCCGAGAAAATAAGTCCATTCCAGCCTTTCTTCGAAATAACAGGTATGCAATGGAATCCTGCTGAAGGCATTGAAGCATCTATCCATTTTGATGGAGAAGTATTCGAAACAGAAGACCAGCGGAACTGGATTGATGCATCGTATAAAACCTATTGCACACCGCTAGCCAAACCGTTTCCCGTGCTTGTTCAAGAGGGCGATACGGTGCGGCAGACGATTCGTTTTGGACTGACAACCGATCTTGTTCCTCAATATTCACCCGAAACTGAGATAAACATTGCAGTCGATAAAAGTAGACAAACCAATTTCCCTTCAGTCGGAATACCGCTGAGTAATCTGTCGTATAGTCGCGAAATGATCAAACAGATTCAGGAATTAGGTATTGATTTCTTGCGAATCGAAATTCACACTGTCGATCACCAGGGAACAACGGAAATGCTCCGAAGAGCGGTTGAGGTAAAGATGCCTTTACAGATTGTTCTTTTTATAAAAAAGGATTCTGGTCTGGACTTCATTGATTCCCTGCTTCCTCTTATTGATCAAATAAAACATCTGATTATTCTCCCCGAAGATTCTAAGTGTACCAATGCTGATTTGATCACCGATGTTGTTCCGCTACTGCGAAGCAAATTTCCGATGGCAACGATCGGAGGGGGTACGGATGCTTTTTTTACTGAACTCAACCGTGACAGAACTCCTGCCACTGATCTTGATTTCCTTAGCTTCTCAATAAATCCACAAGTGCATGCCTTTGATATTTTATCAATGACTGAAAACCTGGCAGCAATACAGGATGTAGTTGAATCATGCAGAGCATTTACCGATGGTAAAGAAGTTTATGTTGGTCCAGTCACACTTAAGATGCGATGGAATCCAAATGCAACGGAAAAAGAAGAAGTTTTAATGCCTGATACCTTGCCTGATCGGGTAGATCCACGACAGCTTTCGCTATTTGGTGCAGCGTGGTTACTTGGAAGTTTTAAATACATTGCTGAAAACGGTGTAAAGGCTGTAACTTATTTTGAGACGTTTGGCTGGAATGGTCTCCTGCCTCACGAAGACCAACCATGGCCGGCGGAATTCGGTTTCCCGCGCACTGCAGTTTACCCGATGTATGTTGTCCTGAAGCATTTACTCATGAACAAGGATTGTAAAATAGCAAAACTAAAAAGTGGTAATCCATTGAAGGTTGATGGGCTTGCGCTGATTGATCCCGAAGGAATGACAACCCTAATGTTGGCGAATTTTTCTAATCAGGACCAGTTTGTAATGATTCCATCAAGTTTAGGAATGACTAAGTCCTGGTGTTTGGATGAGACGAATACTTTGGACTGTATACTCGATTATAAAGGCTTTAACCCTGTTTATTCAGAAATGAAGAAGGAGATTGTACTTCGTCCATTCAGCATTATGTTTATGAAATGAGAGAAATGGTAAAGAAAAGTTCAACAAACTGTAACCAGGTTACATTCTTTCCGTATTAACAGCATTGTGAGATTGTTTCACCAGCAATTAAACAAAAGACCACTCTTGATTCTTCGCCTTTGTGAAAGGTTCCATTGAGGAATAGGATCAAAAAAAATTTAGGCCACTTCTATCGAGGCGGCCTTTTTTATGTTTTATGTTTTCAGCGGATGTTATGCTTAGTTTCTTTCTAGTGGTGTTATGCTCACGTTTAATAGTTCCGTATGTCTGATTACAGAGATGTCAACCATCGACAATACATCCCGTTTTGTTAACGACTTAAAAAGTTCATGGGTGCTGTTTACAGTTTTCGCACCGAAGGAAATAATTATATCACCCTCCAGGAGTTGGGATCGCGATGCCGGCGAATCTTTTTCGATTTGCGTAATGAATAACCCTTTTTTGTTTGGGAGATTATAATGAACTCTGATTTTTGGATTGATGTCCACCTCCTGCAACATCAAACCAATATAAGCTTTAAAGACTTTACCGTCTTTAATAAGTTGGCGGGCTATTTCTTTCGCCGTATTAATATCCACAGAAAAGCTTAGGCCCTGTGCCCCTTGTATCATGGCAGTATTCACACCAATAACATCACCATCTGTATTGATCATCGGTCCGCCGGAATTCCCTGGATTAAGTGCTGCATCCGATTGAATAACATTATCCACCATTCTACCAGATTGGGTCTGAAGTGTTCGTCCCAACGCACTCACCACGCCGGTGGTAACAGTATGTTGGTAGCCATAAGGATTTCCAATCGCTATGACAAATTGCCCGATTTGAAGTTGATCAGCATCGCCCAGTTTAGCAACGGAGTATCCTTCAGCATAAATTTTTAAGATGGCTAAATCCGTATCGGGATCTTTACCGATTAGTGTTGCTTCGATTTCATTTTCATTGAGCAGGCTTACCATTATTTTTTCTGCTCCGTCCACAACATGACAGTTCGTGAAGATTAGGCCGTCGGAGGAAAATATAAATCCTGATCCCGATCCGGCAGGGCGGAGTTTTCCTTTTAATGTTTTATAAACATCGATTTTTACGACCGCATTTTTGGCTTTTCCTACGGCGTCGATAATCATTGTTGAAAAAGTGTCCATAAATCTTTATTGACAGTTCTTAAGATATTTCTTTTCAACAAAGACGGGTCCAGAACGGATTTTATGCTAATCTGACCGAAATTGATTTTATGACTAAGCCAAATTGCCGGTAAATGATTAAAAGTGAAATACTATTATTGGTGGAGTATCAAAGTTTTAAATCCAACGAAGTTCAACTGGCGCTCATGCATGTTTTTCGATAACCTGTTTCAAATATTCTGTTGGAACCACACCAGACTGTCTCCATACGATATTTCCATTTTTGAATAGTATTAGTGTGGGGACACTTTGAACACTATAGGCAGATGCAGCTTGTGGATTTCGGTCGATGTCAATTTTTATGATCTTCGCCTTATCCCCAATCTTTGATTTAAGTTCTTCAAGTATTGGCGCCATCATCTTACAAGGACCACACCACTCGGCGGAAAAATCCACGAAGGTTGGTTTTTCGCTTTGGATCAATTCGGAAAACGTTGCTTGTGCCATACATTAAATTTAAAGGTTTATTGTGCTAGTCAGTACGCATAACAACCAATATTTTAACTCAGTTCGTGAGGGGAGGAATTTACTTCGTTCAACGATCACACTCGTCATGTCGAGACTACAAACTAAATATGCGTATTCTTATTCTATAAGTGTACAAAAATGTTGTTATTCTGCGCGTCAACTATTTTGATGGGACGCACACATCAACCTTGAAATTTAGACGGGTGGAGGACTTGTATGTTATCCCCTCAGGAAATATAAGAACTATGAAAATCTTTAAGGATCTGAGTGTAATTAATTGTCAAAACTGATTCCGATATTTAGCTGGTTAAAAACTCAATATATTCGCTGAATTATTTCAGTTCGGAAACTGAAGACTTACCTCATAGTCAAATTGTACTTGAGAAAAATGAAAAAACTTGACAGACGTGCCTTTATAAAAAACACCATCGGGCTAAGCACCGGAATGGTTACTATGCCAATGCTTTTGCAGTCATTTAAGCTGGCAGAGCTTCCTGTACGCGCACTAACGCAAGGCCCAAAACAACATTGGTTTGGATATTATGATAAGTTCCAGACTGATCCGTCAGGCCGCTACGTATTGGGAATGGAACTACAGGAGTTTTTTAGATCACCAACATCCGATGATTCAGTTAAGATTGGTATGGTTGATACCGCGGACAATAACAAGTGGATAGAACTTGGCACAAGCAAAGCTTTTGGATGGCAGCAAGGATGTATGCTGCAGTGGATTCCTGGCTCTGGAGAGGAAGTAATCTGGAACGATCGTGAAGGTGATGCATTTGTTTCACGGATTTATAATTATAAAACGGGCAAAATCAGAACGTTGCCAAAGGCTATTTATACTTTAAGTCCCGATGGTATGTATGCCATTGGTACGGAATTCAGCCGTATTCAAAACCTTCGTCCCGGATACGGGTATGCAGGAGTTAAAGACCCTTACGAAAAAATAAAAGCTCCCGCCGAAATTGGAATTTATCGGATGGATCTTAAAGATGGAAAAAATGAGTTGATAATAAGCCTGGAACAAATGGCTGCTGTCCCTCACCAGGGCAAGGATGTCAGGGACAACTGGCATTGGTTCAATCATTTGTTGATCAGTCCGGATAGTAAAAGATTTATTTTCCTGCATCGTTGGAGAGATAAAATAATGGACCGCCAGGATATGGCCAGGAAAGGGTTTGTTACGAGAATGTTTACGGCTAATGAAAACGGAAAAGACTTGTTTAACCTCGATCCTTCCGGCTATACTTCTCATTTTATCTGGCGCGACCCACAGCATATTTGTGCCTGGACACAACCACAGGAACATGAAGCAGCTTTCTACTTATTCAAAGATAAAGTGGGATCTTTCGAGGTGGTTGGCAAACAAGATATGGTTGAGAACGGGCATAACACCTACGTACCTGGTACAAAAGGGGAATGGATACTTAATGATACCTATGCCCATGGCAGTAGCAACCGGTTTCAACACCTGTTTTTATACCATGTACCTACCGCAAAGAAAGTAACCTTAGGAAAATTTAACGAACCCGAACAGTACGTGGGCGAGTGGCGGTGCGATCTTCATCCAAAATGTAATCAGGCGGGTACTAAAGTGTTTTTTGATTCAACACATGGCGGCAACGGCAGGCAAATGTATATGATAGATATTAACGAATTATTGGAGGCGTAAATTTTCTACTAAAAAAAGCTTGGTATGCGATGCAAGCTATCGGCAAGGGTAGTTTTAAAATAATGTAACCAGAAAATGTGTTTATTGCTTCGCGCATTTATAAATTCTACCACTTCTTATCCCCGCGCTCAATTGCCTTTGTAATAGAATTGACAATGGCATCAAGTTTATCGGTGGAAAGTTGAAGGTGTTCCATTACGGATTTCCCTTCTTCACTGGTTGGTATTTTATGGAGCAGGTTTACAAGGCCTAAAATGCTTGCAACCGGAGCGCGGAGTTTGTGAGCGTTTATAAAAGCATACTCTTCAAGCGCTTTGTTTTTCTTTTCCAGTTCAGCGGTTCGGGAACGTACTATACCTTCAAGGTTTTCATTTATTCCCCGAATTTCTTCCGCCTGTGCCTGTATCTCATGATTTTGCGCCTTAATCTCTTCATTGCTTAATTGAAGAGCAATCCTTGCTTTAATTTCTTTCACGGTTAAATCATAACGGGTTCTCACCAGCACAATCATAAATATTGCAGAAACGATTAGAAGTAAACCACCTTTCACAAAGAACTCATTGGTTTCAAGCACCGGGTTTGTGTACAAAAAGAATACCGTGGCCAGCGTTGAAATAAAAACGATCACAACGGAATATGGCCAGTCCCATGCTACAAACATCGCAGCGCCTATAAACAGTGCCATATAGTTTAAATTATGTCCAAGTAAATCCTTATCAACAATGAGACTGTAGGTATAAGCGTTCTGGAGCGAAATGAGTAAGAAGGGGATTGCGATAATATAAAAAGAGGGAAGATTAAATTTCTTCCTTACCAACAAAGCCGTTAGTGTAATGGCGGAAACAGATAACCTCAGAACAAACACATGACTCCAGCTGTCGGGGATATTGTAATAGTCAGTAATGGCGAACACCGGATCAAATATTATCGCTATCCAGGCTGCTACGAGATGATACTTTGAAGATGATTTTTCCAACTCCTGCTTCCACGAAGAACTTGGAATTTGAGAAGCAAGGTTAACCTGATGTACTGGACTATTTATCGACATTATTGTTTGCTTAACATTCTCGTTAGGTGTCACAATCCCTTTAAACAATCTCCTTTGTAATTGGTTACTCATGCTTTTCTCTTTTACTTATCGCGATGGTGCCCGAGTTTAAAAAGTTACGCTTATACATACGAAAGTGGGGGCAATTGTGGATTTCTTTAGGTTTTCGGTTGTAGGTTTCTTGCAGCGCGATTTTAAAGAGAGTAATGCCCTAAAGCGGACGGAAGTGACCGGTTTCGGCACGAATAATTTTTGATTTTCTAAGCTAATCCGCCGTTTTAAGGCGTATTTCAATCAAAATTATCTTGGTGATGTATTTGTGTTTCGAAACCCAAACGTTTTTGCCATGATTCTCAACTACTTCAAAGTCATTTACAGGAACTTGTTCAGAAATAAGACGTACGCACTCGTCAACATTTTAGGGTTGTCGGTTGGTTTGTCTTTCTGCCTTGTCATTTTAGAATATGTGAAGTTTGAGAAGAGTTATGACAAATTTCACCCCGATAGCAGTAACATTTTCAGGGTAATTTTGGGATACGAATCTGCGGGGGAGACAGTATGGGATGCGGCGGTATTTGCGCCAACCGGACCTGCGTTAAAAAATGATTTTTCTGAAGTAATAGATTTCGTTCGCATCAGCCCTGAGTATTTTGGACTTGTATTGAATCATGATGAACGGATCTTTGAAGAAAAGAAGGTCTACTATGCTGATTCGACATTTTTTACATTTTTCGGATACAAACTGCTTCATGGCGATCCTCAAACGGCACTGAAAGAACCTAATACTGTAGTCTTATCACTTTCGGTTGCAGAAAAGTATTTCGGTGAGAAAGCGAGCTGGACTGAAAATCCCATAGGGAAGTTAATTTTGATCAACAACAAGGAGAGCTATATCCTCACGGGGATAATGGAAGACACACCGGCAAACTCTCACCTCAAATTTGAGGTTCTGATTTCCTTTACAACCTTTATTAATAAAAATGATCCTTCGAATAACTGGGGATGGAACGACTTCTATACCTACATAAAAGTTAATCCTGGCATCGATAAAAAAGAGTTTCAGTCGAAAGTTCTTGATTTCCCACGCAAATACCAGGAGAAAGAAACCAAAGACAAATTGGTTCTGCAACCCGTCGAAGATATTCACCTTCATTCGAATATAGGTTTTGAGTTGGAGCCGAATGGGAGTGCACAGTCTGTTTATTTTCTATCTATTATCGCACTTATAATTCTTGTTGTTGCCTGGATTAATTACGTGAACCTGGCTACTGCGCGGTCTGAAGGAAGGGCGAAAGAAGTTGGTATTCGAAAAGTGAATGGAGCTTCCTGGCAGCAGGTAATGAGTCAGTTATTGCTAGAATCCTTCTTAATGAATTTTATTGCTGTGCTGATAGCGTTGGTTATTGTTCAAGCATTGACACCGTTCATTGGTGTGTTGTTGGGCAAGCCGATGACGTTCTCACTGTTTTCGGATAGTTCATTTATTAAAGCACTGGTATTGCTCTATACACTGGGCAGCTTCATTTCCGGTATCTATCCTGCATTTGTTCTTTCCAATTTCAATCCGGTTGATGTATTCAAATCAGGCGCTCATAATATTGCAAGAGGAAAATCATTCCTGCGACAATCCCTTGTTGTTTTTCAATTCGTGATTTCTATCGGTTTGATTGCGGGTACAATAATCATTAGTAATCAGTTGGATTTTATTAAGTCCCAGGATTTAGGTTTTGAACACGAAAAGACTTTGGTAATCAACTCTCCACGGACGCTGGAAAGTGAAATAGAATTTCTCAACCGATATCGTCAGTTTAAACAAGAGGCATTAAAGTATCCGGAAGTTACAACGGTCACGATATCTTCCTCATTGCCGGGTAGGCTTAGAAATGATCTGGATATGAATTCACCAATTAAGATGTTGGGGCAGGACAATTCCTACAACAAATCTTTTGCTGTATTCAGGGTGGACCAGGATTTCATGGAGACATTGCAAATGAAAATGGCCGCCGGGAGTTTTTTCACCGGGGAAAATCTAATGACGGACGATCAATTAATAGGGGATGAACCCGATGATGTCATTGTAGTCAATAGAAAAGCTTCTGAGTTATTAGGATATTCTGATCCGATGGATATCATCGGAAGGAAACTCGATTATGGCGGGGATATAAAAGAAGTAATCGGCGTAGTTGAAAATTATCATCATAAATCCCTGAAGAATAATTTTGAACCGATCTTGATTCGCAATCGCATCGCCAATACACTTTACATCTCGATTCGGTTATCCGACAATCAATCGCTTAACGTTAACCAGGTCATTCACAAACTAAATAACATCTGGCAGACAACGTATCCCGGGAGTCCGTTTTTATATTCATTCTTAAGGGATGACGTGAACAATCATTATTTAGAAGAAGAGAGATTTAAAAAGATATTCTCAATTTTTTCGACGCTTTCAATTTTTATTGGCTGCCTTGGATTGTTTGGATTGGTCTCATATTCAGTTACCGTCCGGATGAAAGAAATTGGAATTAGAAAAGTTCTTGGCGCGACCTTTGGTAGTATCTTGATTCTGTTTTCAAAAGAATTCCTTCGCCTTATCATTATTGCAGTCATTTTAGGGATACCGTTGGCCGTCTATGTGTTGGATCTTTGGCTGGGTAATTTCGCCTATCGAGCGCCGGTAACTATACTCATTTTTATCTTACCCATTTTGCTGGTGGTGTTTTTCGGATTTGTGTCGGTATTTGCCCAATTAATGAAGGCTGCACTAAAAAATCCTGTCGAATCGTTGCGTAGCGAGTAAAATTCAACATTTTTTTTGGTATCTGCGGTAACCCACTTTAGACAATTTGCAGCTAGTCAATGACTTAGCCTGTGTTTACAAATAGTAAATATTAAGTTTTTGTTAAGTTGTTTAACATTATCTTAACATCATCTATGTTTGTGAAGAACAACTCTGACATTAATAATGACTATGGAAGTAAAAAAGATTTCAAAAAAGGAATTAAAGAATACAGTGAACCAAGTAATGAGCGAGACGCTTATAAAACTTGATGTTTCGTCTCCGTCCAAAAAGACGAAAAAATTACTTGAGAGTATTTCCAAAAAGCTTTCTGTGCAGATAAAAAGTGATTTGAAAAAAAAACATAGAGATATTGTGAAACAGGTGCGGCTTGCCGATAAGAAAAAATCTCAGGCAGCTTAGATTGTAGCTACCGGAAATTTTTATTGTAGCAGATTGCTTAAGCGATCTATTAAAGGGGAACAAAATTGTTCTCCTTTTTTTGTTCTCTCACCATAGTTTTGTCTTACTTTTTCTAAAGACCGCGATCGTATCTAAAGTTTACCGAATTGTATTACCTGGGCGGGTTTTTCGGAATTTTATGTTAGCCCTAAAATGACTAATATTCGTTAAATGCTTATCCCTCAACATGCCCTCTGCCGCTATACCGCCTGAATTCGATGTGAAAGGTTTGACCGATGATGAAGTTCGTGAAGCCAGGAAGAAGTTTGGGCGGAATGAGGTCATTCACAAACGAAATAATCTTCTTATTGCATTGACGGATCTGGTGAAGGATCCCATGGTATTGCTTCTACTTGTTGCAGCTCTATTGTACTTCATTATCGGGCATACTGGAGATGGCCTTTTTATGACGTTTGCCATCATGCTGGTAACAAGTATTTCACTCTATCAGGAATCTCGAAGCCGGAAAGCTCTTGCTTCATTAAAAACACTTACAAAGCCAACCTGTAAAGTAATTCGGAACAGGCAATCGCTGGAAATCAAGCGTGAAGAAATCGTGGTAGGTGACTGTATTGTCGTAGAAGAGGGTAGTGCCATACCTGCAGATGGCATTATTATACATTCCAATGACTTCTCTGCGAATGAATCGATTCTTACAGGAGAATCCTTACCTGTTCGCAAGAGCAAGGATGAAAGTGAAAACCGGATTTTTCAAGGAACCACAGTGACGGGTGGTCTTGCTATTTGTAGAGTAACGGCCGTTGGTGTCCATACAACGTTAGGTGGAATTGGAAAAAGTCTGGAGTCTATCGCCGAAGAAGAAACGCCCCTTCAGACACAGATTGCAAACTTTGTGAAGAAGATGGCGCTGGTGGGAGTAGTGTTTTTTTTAATTGTTTGGGGAATCAATTTTTTCAAGTCAAACAGCGTTCTCGATAGTTTGCTAAAAGCTTTAACGCTTGCGATGAGTATTCTACCGGAGGAAATTCCTGTAGCATTCGCAACCTTCATGGCTCTGGGTGCCTGGAGACTGATGAAAGTTGGTATTGTGGTGAAGCACACAAAAACTGTTGAAACGTTAGGTAGCGCGACCGTTATATGTGTCGATAAAACCGGTACAATTACGGAGAATAAAATGAGTCTTGCTGCAGTTTTTTGTACGGGCACAGAAAAAAGTATAACGCAGGATTTTACCGAACCTGCGGTGAAAAAACTTCTTGAACAAGCGATGTGGGCAAGTGAACCCATTCCATTTGATCCCATGGAAGTCGCATTGCACGATGTCTACGGACAAATTACCGATGAGGATATCAGGCCACAATATAAGATGATTCATGAATATCCGTTGAGTGGAAGACCTCCGATGATGACCCATATTTTTGAAGATTCTTCCGGCAACAGAATTATTGCAGCCAAGGGTGCACCCGAGGCAATGATGGAGGTGTCAGCACTTTCTGAAACGGAACGGAAGGCAGTAGAGGATGCGTTGCAGCGTTTCACGTCGCAGGGGTATCGTGTTTTGGGAGTAGGGGTCAGTGAGTTTAAGGGTGATGATTTCCCTGCGCAGCAACAACAGTTAAGATTCAAGTTAACGGGATTGATAGCATTTTATGATCCGCCTAAGAAAAATATAGCGCATGTTTTTGCATCGTTTTATAAGGCAGGCATTGACATAAAAATTATTACCGGCGATAATGCCGCAACAACATCTACTATTGCACGGCAAGTCAATTTTAAGGGATTGGAAAAAACCATAACCGGGGAGACGCTTTTAAAAATGACTGACGAGGAATTGTCGGAAAAGGTGATGGAAGTAAATATTTTCACACGTATGTTTCCAGATGCCAAATTGAGAATTGTAAATGCATTGAAGGCAAGAGGACAAATTGTTGCTATGACAGGTGATGGGGTAAACGACGGCCCTGCATTAAAAGCTGCGCACATCGGGGTTGCTATGGGCAAGAGGGGTACGGAGCTCGCCAAGGAAGTTTCTTCCCTCATCCTTACCGACGATGATCTGGCCAGGATGATAGATGCTGTGGCTATGGGGCGAAGGATTTATGCTAACCTTAAAAAAGCTATTCAGTATATTATCTCGATTCATATTCCTATTATTCTTACGGTATTCATACCCCTGGTTTTGGGCTGGGCATATCCAGCTATTTTTTCACCGGTCCACGTTATTTTTCTTGAGCTTATCATGGGGCCAACATGTTCTATCATATATGAAAATGAGCCAATGGAAAATAACGTTATGCAACAGGCTCCCCGGCCATTTACCGCTACATTTTTTAACATACAGGAACTCAGTACCAGTATTATTCAGGGATTGGTGATTACAGTCGGAACGCTCTTCATCTATCAATTTGCAGTTCAAACGGGTAACAGCGAGGCCGCAACCCGGGCTATGATTTTCGTCACACTGATATCAGCTAATATTTTTCTTACACTTGTCAATCGTTCGTTTTACTATTCTATAGTCACGACGCTTCGCTACAAGAATAACCTTGTTCCATTAATCATAATCATCACATTGTTGTTAACCGGTGCCATTATTTTTGTGCCTGCCTTTACACGATTCTTTGAATTTGAAAAGCTAAACGGATTTCAATTGGCGGTGAGTGTTTCAGTAGGATGTAGTTCGGTGTTTTGGTTTGAAATCGTAAAGTGGATAAAAAGGCGTAAGACTGAATGAAGTATGAACATCCTTTTACAATCACTCATTGAAAATAGGATCAGATTCGGCAAATAGGTAATGGGTTGGTCTGGTGAAGATATTCTTCTGATTCGCTTGAAACGTTCTGGAAATTCTATACCAGAATCTCCTTTTATCATTGCGGTCAACATATTCAAGATTGTATGGTAGTTGTAATTACCTCTGATCAAAACAGAATCTGTTAAAAGTTTTTAGTACCTTAACCGTTTCGAAATAAAAGTGTACTCTAACATCATAAATAATTGCTATGAATTCCCGCCGCGACTTTCTCCAAAAAATCAGTGCTTCAGTTTTTGCCCTGCCTTTCATGCCTGATGTTGCTCAGGCCGGCATTTCGACACCGTATCAGGGTCCGGTTTTGCGAGTGGCGATCATGGGCTTGGGAAGTTACGGCACACGGGTTGCAGAAGCGATGCAAACCAGTAAGTCAGCTAAACTTGTGGGTGTTATAAGTGGAACTCCCTCAAAAATTAAAGACTGGCAAACCAAGTATAATATCCCTGAAAAAAATTGCTATAACTATCAAAACTTTGATA
The DNA here is from genome assembly GCA_041747735.1 of Chryseolinea sp. Classification (GTDB taxonomy): domain Bacteria; phylum Bacteroidota; class Bacteroidia; order Cytophagales; family Cyclobacteriaceae; genus Chryseolinea. The sequence continues at coordinate 6,373 of JBGTEP010000140.1, read as the reverse complement.
ACATTAAGAACAATCCTGATATTGATGCCGTCTACATTATAACTCCCAATTCGTTGCATCATAGTCAGACCATACGCGTAGCAAAAGCAGGTAAACATGTTATATGCGAAAAGCCAATGGCGCTGAATGCGAAAGAAGGGCAGGAGATGGTTGACGTTTGTAAGCAGGCCAAGGTCAGTTTGCTTATTGGGTACAGGATGCACTTTGAACCAAAGACACTTGAAATAATCCGGCAAAGAAATACTGGTGAGTTTGGAAAAGTTTTGTTTTTTCAAGGGCTGTGCGGCTTTAGAATTGGTGACCCGGGTCAGTGGCGCTTGACAAAAAAATTAGCAGGCGGAGGTGCATTGATGGATATCGGAATTTATGCGGTTAACGGCTCTCGTTACATGATAGGTGAAGAGCCAGTGTGGGTTACAGCGCAGGAAACCAAGACTAATCCTGAAAAATTTAAAGAGGGAGTCGATGAAACTATTTTATTTCAGCTGGGTTTTCCCGGTGGAGCTGTTGCATCATGTCTGTCGACCTATAGTATGAGTAATCTGGATAGGTTCTTCCTCAATGGAGAAAAAGGTTTTGCCGAAATGCAACCCTCTACAGGGTATGGACCGATCAAGGGACGTACACACCTTGGTGAACTAACGCAGCCCCATGAGACGCATCAGACTGTTCAAATGGATGAGATGGCTGCAATCATTTTGCAAGGCAAGAAACCAATAGTTCCTGTTGATGGTGCTGAAGGTGTCAAAGACATGAAAATAATAGATGCGATCTATCTTGCTGTTAAAAGCGGCGGAAAGGTAGATTTGAAACTATAAGGCGAATACCCAGCTTTATGCAAAACATTTAGAAGATCATTAATTTGTTCTTTTGGTTCGCCAATTACCCCTGCCGAGGCCGCTCCTTATCAAAAAGTTTCTATTATTTAGAAAAAATTACCTTACTTTCATCTACAACTATAACCTGTATATGAAATGAAGATAGCCGTACTGCGACTAAAATGTATTATCAGTATCATATTAATATTTTTCAGTTCTTGTTCAACTCCCAAATCTGATGCTTCAACCGATTCTGATGAGAGCGACGCGGAAACTGAATTGTTACTGAAGGAAAATCAAGAGGCATCAACAATTTCAGTTTTTAGGGAGAATGAAAAGGAACCCATTCTCGTACAAAATGCAAAAGCAGATTTCCGTCCATTCATTCATCCCATCATTGCTCCGGATGGCAAGGGCTTACTAACAGAATACAGCCCCGGACATCATAAACATCAGACAGGCCTCTATTGGGGATTCACACGTGTAAATGGTCGGGATTACTTTCACCATCCCGAAGGTGACTATTGGCAGCGTGTCTCGGCAAACATTATTACATCAACCGGAACAGAAGTTAGATGGCAAACCGTTTACAATCTGCTTGATGAAAATGGTGATGCAATCCTCAAAGAAACGCAGACCTGGTCGTTTCGTGAAAAGTCCGGCAAATTTCTGATTACACTAGAATGGAAGGGTGAAGCGATATCAGACATTACAATTGGCAAATATGATTATGGGGGATTGTTTTTGCGTATGCCCTGGAAGGAAGGCATTAACGGTGAAGTGGTAAACGCCGCACGGCAACGTAATGAAAAAGCTGAAGGCCAACGTGCGATGTGGGTGGATGTAGGGATGCAGGTAGATGGTCGTGATGATCTCGCGCACATTGCAGTTTTCGACCATCCGGACAATAAAGGTTTTCCACAGTATTGGCGGGTAGACGGTCAGTTGGGTATCGGACCGGCCCGCGCACGCCTTGCTGACTGGAAGATCCCCAAAGGTGAAACAGAGATAATTAGACATCAGGTCGTCGCCTATACCGGTGTGTTAAATGATATTGAATTAACTAAAATCTGGTCTGATTACACTGGAAACGATTCGCAATACAACACAGCAGCGTTGTGGGGTATTGCACAAAAGGAAGCACGGGAAGCTGTTTTTTTGAATCCGGAGGAAGCGGTTAAGGCCATGACAGTTAAGGAAGGTTATACCGTCAATGCCTGGGCTTCGGAACCGCTGATGACACAGCCGATGGCGTTTTGCTGGGATGATCGTGGCAGACTGTGGATTGCTGAAAACAAAGACTACGAATCGAGAGGCTCTGGTTTCGCTAACTCAGGGAATAGCCGAATACTTATACTTGAAGATACCAATGGCGATGGTGTAGCTGATAAGCGTACCGTATTTGCCGAAGGTATCCCTTTCCCGGCTGCACTAGCCGTAGGTTTTGATGGCGTTTTTGTGGGATCACCTCCCAACCTGCTTTTTGTCCCTGATCGCAATAAGGATGACAAAGCTGATATGAATGATATAGAAGTCAGACTAACAGGTTGGGGTATACGCGATCGCCATGAAACCCTCAATAGTTTTCACTGGGGACCCGACGGATGGCTCTACGGTTGTCAGGGATTCGCCACTCCGTCAAATGTGAGAAAGCCTGTGGGTAAAGGTAAGCTGTACAAACACAATGATGAATTTCCGGAAGATATTCTGGAAGGAGATGGAACACCTATTAATGGTGGTGTTTGGCGCTATCATCCTACAAAGGATCGGTTTGAAGTTGTCGCACACGGCTTCAGCAACCCCTGGGGTATTGACTACGATGCGAAAGGACAAATATTCATCAGTGCGTGTGTCATACCGCATATGTGGCATGTCATTCCCGGCGGCATTTATCATCGTCAGGGAGGGCAGCATTTTAATCCTTTTGTTTACAGCGATATCAGAACAATCACCGACCACAGCCATAGATCTGCTCATGGCGGTGCACGTATCTATCAATCCGATGCTTTTCCTGAAGATCAGAAAGGTCGAATTTTCATGGCCAATATTCATGAGCATGCTGTACTGTCGGATGTACTCACCCCAAAAGGTTCTGGTTTTTCTGCCAGCCATGGTGATGATTTTTTGATGGCAAACAATGGGCAGTGGGTTGGTTTTAGTATGGAGATTGGTCCGGATGGTGGTTTGTATGTATTGGATTGGCACGATGCAGACATTTGTGGCCAGGAAGTTTTGAATGCAGAGACGGGCAGAATATTCAGGATTATACCAAATGCTTCAAAAGCTGAAAATTTTAACGGTCGTTATTCAGATTTAACGAAGATGTCAGATCAGCAACTCGTGGCATTGCAGACCAACAAGAGTGACTGGCATGCGCGACGTGCGAGAACCATTTTGCAACATCGGTCTTCTGAAGGAAAGTTAAAGTCGGATACGCACGAAAGTCTTCGAAAAATATTTAAAAGTCATGATAATGGCGATTGGCGACTTCGTGCAATGTGGGCCTTGCATATAACCGGTGGATTTACAGAAAAAACTCTAGCGCAGTCGTTGGATGATGATGATGAATTTATACGTGCCTGGGCAATTCAAATGCTTTGTGAAGATAAGGTGCCGGCAGCCGACATCCTGAACAAGTTTGTCACGATGTCAAAGCGGGACAAATCTGCCGTGGTGCGGCTCTACCTGGCATCCGCGCTCCAGCGGGTTGATGGTGAAACCCGATGGAAGATTGCAACAGAATTGGTGATGCATGGAGAGGACGAGAATGACCACAACCTTCCGAAGCTCATCTGGTTTGGCTTCGAACCGCTGGTCGCCAGCGATCCTTCCCGCGCGCTGGACATAGTAAGTAATGCAAAGATTTTGATGATCGCTCAATATGCTGCTCGTAGAGTAGTGGATGCGGACGCACTAGACTTACTCGTTAAAACCATAGGAAACAATCCGAAAACCCAAATTAGTTTATTAGAAGGAATGTTGAGTGGGATGGAGGGGCGTACCGATCTTAAAGCTCCGGCAAGCTGGAAAGATGTCTTTGGGAAACTAAAGAAGTCAGACGCAAAAGTTGTCAGGCTCGCCGAAAATGTTTCAGAACTGTTTGGCGATACAGAAGCTGCCCAACGTTCATTGGCTACATTAAAAAATAAAAATGCTGCGATGGACCAACGCAGACGAGCATTGCAGGCACTTACGGCACAACAACGGAAAGAACTTATAAAAGAATTACCCTCGCTACTTGATGACGCTAGCCTAAGACTTGATGTCATACGATCGGTCGCGGGCTTTGACCATAAGCCATTAGGAGAATTGTTGATCAAAAAATATCCGGACTTCACTGATCAGGAAAAGCAGGAGGCAATCCTTACCTTATCATCGCGTCCGCAATACGGTTGGATGTTAGCGCAATCGATTAAGAACGAAGTAATACCGAAGCGCGATGTTCCTGCTAACGTAGCGCGTCAACTAAGACGGGTGGTTGGTAGTGGTTTCGTTGAAATCTGGGGACCGATCGATGAGGTTCCGCATGATGCTAAGACCTATGCTAAGTACAAGACTGTACTTTCAGAAAAAGCAATGCAAGGTGCTGACCTTAAAAATGGGAAGATTATTTATCAGCGTACCTGTGGTAGTTGCCATACTTTGTATGGACAAGGTGGGAAGATCGGACCTGATCTAACAGGTTCCAACCGATCGGATATTGACTACTTACTACTTAATATTCTTGAGCCCAGTGCAGAAATTCAGGAAGACTATAAACTGGTAGTGGTAACGACCCGTGATGGACGGACGTATTCCGGTAACGTTGTGTCAGAAAATGAACGCCAACTAACGATGCGCATAGTAGGGCAGGATGCTGTGGTTGTAAATAAATCGACGATTCAGTCGCGGGAAGTCACACCGGTCTCCATGATGCCACAGGGTCTTTTGGAGACTTTAACAGATAAAGAAATCACAGACATGGTGGCGTATTTAAGAACAACGCAAGATGTGAAGTAGGATATGAGGTATAACGCAGCGTGATCTGTAAACAGAACACTTTCCGCGAAACATAGATTTGTTTGAATGAAATCCTAAACATAAATGTGATGAAATACCTGAGCTTAATCCTTCTTTCAACAGTCACTTCATTTGTCGTTGCACAATCAATCTTGCAATTCGAAGAGTCGGTAAAGCAACGAGTCTTTGTTCTTACTGATATTACAAATGAACCCGACGATCAGGAGTCACTTGTCCGTTTTCTCGTCTATGCAAATGAATATGATATTGAAGGTATTGTGGCGACAACATCTACTCATTTGAGAACTCAGACACGAAAAGATAAAATTCAAGAATTGATTAAAAGTTATGGATTAGTGAAACCGAATCTCGACAAGCATGCTAAAGGGTATCCTTCGGCTGAAGACCTTCTTGGCGTAGTGTCAGAGCATCTTCCTGTGTTTGGTATGGATGGTGTCGGGAAAGGAAAAGATTCTCCAGGCTCGACGTTGTTAATTGCTGCCGTCGATAAAGCAGACGACAGACCGCTTTGGGTTTCGGTTTGGGGAGGGGCAAATTGCCTTGCGCAGGCGCTTTGGAAGGTGCGTGAAACAAGAAAACCCGATGCCGTTAAAAAGTTTGTTTCAAAGATCAGAGTTTACACGATTTCCGATCAGGATTTTTCTGGTCAATGGATACGCCAAAACTTTCCAGAGATCTTTTACATCGTGGATGCCAGCGCCGGAGACTCATACTTAGAATACTATAGGGCAACGTGGACAGGTATAGCGGGTGATAGATGGTACAAGAATGGACCATACTTCCATTTTGATCTTGTCGACAACCCGTGGCTTGCGGCTAATATTCGTGAAGGGCACGGACCATTAGGAAGTCATTATATTAAGTTCGATTACATCATGGAAGGCGATACACCTTCTTTCTTCGGCCTCATTAATAATGGTTTAGGATGGTATATCAGTCCGGCGTATGGTGGTTGGGGTGGACGTTATGAGTTCTACAGGTCGTATGCAGAGAAAGGTAAAATATGGACAAGTTCTGTAAATACACAGGACGAAATAAGATTACCGGACGGTCGGACAGAAGCTTCAAACCAGGCAACGATCTGGCGGTGGCGACAAGCGTATCAGCATGATTTTGCTGCAAGAATGGACTGGAATGTCGCTGAAACTTATAAATCTGCCAACCACAATCCCATCATTATGCTGAACGGGAATGAAGGAAAAGCCCTGGCATTGGGGAAAGTGGAAGCAGGTAAGACCGTAAGGCTATCCGCCAAAGGAACCTTTGACCCGGATGGAGATCAATTGAGGTATAAATGGTGGGTTTACAGAGAAGCGGGCAATTTCAACGGCAAACTGGAATTTCATAACCCTCATGGGGAAGAGCTTGTCTTTGAAATGCCCAAGCTCAATTCCGGACAGGAACTGCATATCATCCTGGAAGTGGAGGATAGTGGGGAGCCAAGTCTTTTCAGTTACCGAAGAATTGTTCTAAACCATCCATAATAGTACTGTCTTCGGGATTATGAATTCTAAAATCAGTTCTCCTCAAGCGCG